>NZ_JAPWAZ010000009.1:0-711 GCF_041433145.1 Neisseria sp. 27098_8_158 | reverse complement strand
GTACCCGGGGCAACATTGGTGATCTTGTTGCCGGCGGCATTGATGCCTGACTTGGTCACACTCGGGCCACCGGTAATGGTGAGGCCGTCTGAATTCAGTTTGCTGTCGCCTGCAGTCACGCTGTCAACGGTGATGTCTTTGGCCAGTTTAAAGTCAATCTGGTTGTCGGACACGGTGGTGACGATGTTTTTGTCGCTGCTGCGGTAGGCAACGGTTTCGCCCAGTTGGACGTTGTCGTCGTTACCGTTGTCGGCAGCAATGTTCAGACCTTTGGCCACATTGGCGTTGGTTTCTTTCAGCTGACCGTAGTTAACGGCGTCGGTATCGTCGGTACCGGCAGCTACGTTGGTCACTTTGTTGCCGGCGTTGTTCAAACCGTCTTTGGTCAGTTTGACATCACCTGCTTTAACGCCGTCTTGGGTCAATGCAACATCGTCGCCTACTTTTACACCGTCGTTGTTAACGGTGGTGTCGCCGGCTTTGACGCTGTCTACGACCAGGTCTTTGTTCAGCTTAACGGTCACTTTATCGTCTTGGGCTTCGGTGGTGATGTTGTCGTCGCCGGCAACGGTCACGGTGGAGCCGAGTTTTTCGATATTGGTGCTGCCGCTGTCGCCGTTGAAGGTCAGGCCTTTGTTGTCAACGGTGGTTTTGGCATCCACACCTTTTTGGATGTCGTCTTTGGTGCTATCAGCCAAGTCGATGCTATAG
>NZ_JAPWAZ010000008.1:0-6333 GCF_041433145.1 Neisseria sp. 27098_8_158 | reverse complement strand
CAGCATCACCACCAACAGCTGTATCAAAGAATACCCCCTCTGCACAGTTGCCCTATTCCGTTTTCCGTTAAATGCCTTTGAGTACATATCTTTATTCCCTTTATCTTTTATATCCCCTATCCGACAAGAGGCTATCCGTTTATCCCTTTACCCAATGAAAGCCCCATTAGCCCAAGTCTTCATTCCCGCCCCCCATACAAAGCCGCCCCGTGGCCCAACCGGCAAACGGTTCGGCCGCAGGGCGGCATATAGGCAGAGTCCGGCTTATTTTTTCACGGCAGGCTGGGCGGCCTTAGGCGCGACAGAAGAAACCGTCGCCTCCGCCTTCAACTTGTTCAGCACCGCATCACCGATGCCCTTCACGTTTTTCAGCTCCTCCACCGATTTAAACGCACCGTTCTTCTGACGGTATTCCACAATCGATTTTGCCTTAGCCGGACCGATACCCGGCAAGGCCTCCAGTTCGGCAGAAGACGCGGTATTGATGTTCACGGCGGCTAAAGAGAATGCTGCACAAACAGCAGCAAATGCACCAAATAAAATTTTCTTCATCAGATTTTTCCCATAACGTGTTTAATTGAATCAGTCAGAAAGTCTACCGAATGGTTTATTCCACTCTGTAAACACTGTCGCATATACGGGCCCATACCCGCATAAATGCTTACGACATATTAACGCAAATGCCGTTTAATTTCAAATATTCCAAACGGTTAATCGTAACTTTCGGTACTTTTGTTCAAGAATAACAACAGGTAATCATAATCCCCCTATCGCCAAATCGACAGAACCGACAGGTATGTAAAAAGCCCCCGACATCAGTCGGGGGCTTCGGAATGGGTGTTTGGCGGTGACCTACTTTCACATGGAAGAACCACACTATCATCGGCGCTGAGTCGTTTCACGGTCCTGTTCGGGATGGGAAGGCGTGGGACCAACTCGCTATGGCCGCCAAACTTAAACTGTTACAAATCGGTAAAGCCTTAATCGGTATAAATGGTGATGACTGAATCAGTCAGTAAGCTTTTATCATTTGAAGTTCTTCAAATGATAGAGTCAAGCCTCACGAGCAATTAGTATGGGTTAGCTTCACGCGTTACCGCGCTTCCACACCCCACCTATCAACGTCCTGGTCTCGAACGACTCTTTAGTGTGGTTAAACCACAAGGGAAGTCTCATCTTCAGGCGAGTTTCGCGCTTAGATGCTTTCAGCGCTTATCTCTTCCGAACTTAGCTACCCGGCTATGCAACTGGCGTTACAACCGGTACACCAGAGGTTCGTCCACTCCGGTCCTCTCGTACTAGGAGCAGCCCCCGTCAAACTTCCAACGCCCACTGCAGATAGGGACCAAACTGTCTCACGACGTTTTAAACCCAGCTCACGTACCACTTTAAATGGCGAACAGCCATACCCTTGGGACCGACTACAGCCCCAGGATGTGATGAGCCGACATCGAGGTGCCAAACTCCGCCGTCGATATGAACTCTTGGGCGGAATCAGCCTGTTATCCCCGGAGTACCTTTTATCCGTTGAGCGATGGCCCTTCCATACAGAACCACCGGATCACTATGTCCTGCTTTCGCACCTGCTCGACTTGTCGGTCTCGCAGTTAAGCTACCTTTTGCCATTGCACTATCAGTCCGATTTCCGACCGGACCTAGGTAACCTTCGAACTCCTCCGTTACTCTTTGGGAGGAGACCGCCCCAGTCAAACTGCCTACCATGCACGGTCCCCGACCCGGATTACGGGTCTGGGTTAGAACCTCAAAGACACCAGGGTGGTATTTCAAGGACGGCTCCACAGAGACTGGCGTCTCTGCTTCAAAGCCTCCCACCTATCCTACACAAGTGACTTCAAAGTCCAATGCAAAGCTACAGTAAAGGTTCACGGGGTCTTTCCGTCTAGCAGCGGGTAGATTGCATCTTCACAACCACTTCAACTTCGCTGAGTCTCAGGAGGAGACAGTGTGGCCATCGTTACGCCATTCGTGCGGGTCGGAACTTACCCGACAAGGAATTTCGCTACCTTAGGACCGTTATAGTTACGGCCGCCGTTTACTGGGGCTTCGATCCGATGCTTGCACATCTTCAATTAACCTTCCAGCACCGGGCAGGCGTCACACCCTATACGTCCACTTTCGTGTTAGCAGAGTGCTGTGTTTTTAATAAACAGTCGCAGCCACCTATTCTCTGCGACCCTCCAGGGCTTACGGAGCAAGTCCTTAACCTTAGAGGGCATACCTTCTCCCGAAGTTACGGTATCAATTTGCCGAGTTCCTTCTCCTGAGTTCTCTCAAGCGCCTTAGAATTCTCATCCTGCCCACCTGTGTCGGTTTGCGGTACGGTTCAATTCAAACTGAAGCTTAGTGGCTTTTCCTGGAAGCGTGGTATCGGTTACTTCATGTCCGTAGACACTCGTCATCACTTCTCGGTGTTAAGAAGACCCGGATTTGCCTAAGTCTTCCACCTACCGGCTTAAACAAGCTATTCCAACAGCTTGCTAACCTAACCTTCTCCGTCCCCACATCGCATTTGAATCAAGTACAGGAATATTAACCTGTTTCCCATCGACTACGCATTTCTGCCTCGCCTTAGGGGCCGACTCACCCTACGCCGATGAACGTTGCGTAGGAAACCTTGGGCTTTCGGCGAGCGGGCTTTTCACCCGCTTTATCGCTACTCATGTCAACATTCGCACTTCTGATACCTCCAGCACACTTTACAATGCACCTTCATCGGCCTACAGAACGCTCCCCTACCATGCCAGTAAACTGGCATCCGCAGCTTCGGTTATAGATTTGAGCCCCGTTACATCTTCCGCGCAGGACGACTCGACCAGTGAGCTATTACGCTTTCTTTAAATGATGGCTGCTTCTAAGCCAACATCCTGGCTGTCTGGGCCTTCCCACTTCGTTTACCACTTAATCTATCATTTGGGACCTTAGCTGGCGGTCTGGGTTGTTTCCCTCTTGACAACGGACGTTAGCACCCGCTGTCTGTCTCCCGAGGAACCACTTGATGGTATTCTTAGTTTGCCATGGGTTGGTAAGTTGCAATAACCCCCTAGCCATAACAGTGCTTTACCCCCATCAGTGTCTTGCTCGAGGCACTACCTAAATAGTTTTCGGGGAGAACCAGCTATCTCCGAGTTTGTTTAGCCTTTCACCCCTATCCACAGCTCATCCCCGCATTTTGCAACATGCGTGGGTTCGGTCCTCCAGTACCTGTTACGGCACCTTCAACCTGGCCATGGATAGATCACTCGGTTTCGGGTCTACACCCAGCAACTGTTCGCCCTATTAAGACTCGGTTTCCCTACGCCTCCCCTATTCGGTTAAGCTCGCTACTGAATGTAAGTCGTTGACCCATTATACAAAAGGTACGCAGTCACACCACAAGGGTGCTCCCACTGTTTGTATGCATCAGGTTTCAGGTTCTATTTCACTCCCCTCCCGGGGTTCTTTTCGCCTTTCCCTCACGGTACTGGTTCACTATCGGTCGATGATGAGTATTTAGCCTTGGAGGATGGTCCCCCCATATTCAGACAGGATTTCACGTGTCCCGCCCTACTTTTCGTACGCTTAGTACCACTATTGAGATTTCGAATACGGGACTATCACCCACTATGGTCAAGCTTCCCAGCTTGTTCTTCTATCTCGATAGTTATCACGTACAGGCTCCTCCGCGTTCGCTCGCCACTACTTGCGGAATCTCGGTTGATTTCTTTTCCTCCGGGTACTTAGATGGTTCAGTTCTCCGGGTTCGCTTCGCTTATCCTATGTATTCAGATAAGGATACCTCCTAAGAGGTGGGTTTCCCCATTCGGACATCGCGGGATCATAGCTTTATTGCCAGCTCCCCCACGCTTTTCGCAGGCTTACACGTCCTTCGTCGCCTATCATCGCCAAGGCATCCACCTGATGCACTTATTCACTTGACTCTATCATTTCAAGAACCTCTTTGACTTCGTTTGCCTACCCGTTGACTAGGGAAGCAAACTTGAAATTCCTACTTTGATAAAGCTTACTACTTTGTTGTGTCTTAATCCTGCCTTTTGTGTTTCAGGATTAAGTCGATACAATCATCACCCAAATACTGTGTTTGTTTTCTTTTCTCTTGCGAGAGATTTTTTATCCTTTGCAAAGAACAAAAAATCAAAACAAACTCATTGTCTTTGTTTGTTGATTTCGGCTTTCCAATTTGTTAAAGATCGATGCGTCGATATTTCACTTCGCAAATCAAAATAAGCTGCTAAGTATAGCAGGCTTCCTTTGATTTGTAAAGTTCTTGGTGGAGGCAAACGGGATCGAACCGATGACCCCCTGCTTGCAAAGCAGGTGCTCTACCAACTGAGCTATGCCCCCGTTCTTGGTGGGTCTGGGAGGACTTGAACCTCCGACCCCACGCTTATCAAGCGTGTGCTCTAACCAGCTGAGCTACAAACCCGGATTCTCTTCTTAAGCGAATCTTGTCTTCACTCAAGCTTTTCTCTTCCGCATCTTTTACAGTTTACCGATAAGTGTGAATGCATCAGACCTCTTCTTTCTCTAGAAAGGAGGTGATCCAGCCGCAGGTTCCCCTACGGCTACCTTGTTACGACTTCACCCCAGTCATGAAGCATACCGTGGTAAGCGGGCTCCTTGCGGTTACCCTACCTACTTCTGGTATCCCCCACTCCCATGGTGTGACGGGCGGTGTGTACAAGACCCGGGAACGTATTCACCGCAGTATGCTGACCTGCGATTACTAGCGATTCCGACTTCATGCACTCGAGTTGCAGAGTGCAATCCGGACTACGATCGGTTTTGTGAGATTGGCTCCACCTCGCGGCTTGGCTACCCTCTGTACCGACCATTGTATGACGTGTGAAGCCCTGGTCATAAGGGCCATGAGGACTTGACGTCATCCCCACCTTCCTCCGGCTTGTCACCGGCAGTCTCATTAGAGTGCCCAACTTAATGATGGCAACTAATGACAAGGGTTGCGCTCGTTGCGGGACTTAACCCAACATCTCACGACACGAGCTGACGACAGCCATGCAGCACCTGTGTTACGGCTCCCGAAGGCACTCCTCCGTCTCTGGAGGATTCCGTACATGTCAAGACCAGGTAAGGTTCTTCGCGTTGCATCGAATTAATCCACATCATCCACCGCTTGTGCGGGTCCCCGTCAATTCCTTTGAGTTTTAATCTTGCGACCGTACTCCCCAGGCGGTCAATTTCACGCGTTAGCTACGCTACTAAGCAATCAAGTTGCCCAACAGCTAATTGACATCGTTTAGGGCGTGGACTACCAGGGTATCTAATCCTGTTTGCTACCCACGCTTTCGAGCATGAACGTCAGTGTTATCCCAGGAGGCTGCCTTCGCCATCGGTATTCCTCCACATCTCTACGCATTTCACTGCTACACGTGGAATTCTACCTCCCTCTGACACACTCTAGTCACCCAGTTCAGAACGCAGTTCCCAGGTTGAGCCCGGGGATTTCACATCCTGCTTAAGTAACCGTCTGCGCTCGCTTTACGCCCAGTAATTCCGATTAACGCTCGCACCCTACGTATTACCGCGGCTGCTGGCACGTAGTTAGCCGGTGCTTATTCTTCAGGTACCGTCATCAGCTGTCGATATTAGCAACAGCCTTTTCTTCCCTGACAAAAGTCCTTTACAACCCGAAGGCCTTCTTCAGACACGCGGCATGGCTGGATCAGGCTTGCGCCCATTGTCCAAAATTCCCCACTGCTGCCTCCCGTAGGAGTCTGGGCCGTGTCTCAGTCCCAGTGTGGCGGATCATCCTCTCAGACCCGCTACTGATCGTCGCCTTGGTAGGCCTTTACCCCACCAACTAGCTAATCAGATATCGGCCGCTCGAATAACGCAAGGCCCGAAGGTCCCCTGCTTTCCTCCTCAGAGAATATGCGGTATTAGCTAATCTTTCGATTAGTTATCCCCCATTACTCGGTACGTTCCGATATGTTACTCACCCGTTCGCCACTCGCCACCCAAGAAGCAAGCTTCTCTGTGCTGCCGTCCGACTTGCATGTGTAAAGCATGCCGCCAGCGTTCAATCTGAGCCAGGATCAAACTCTTATGTTCAATCTCTAACTTATAACTTCTGGTCTGCTTCAAAGAAACCGACAGGACAATGTCTAAAACATCATCTTGTCTGTCTTTCAAACAGTGTGAGGCCTAATGCACTCACACTTATCGGTAATCTGTTTTTTAAAGAGCGAATCGAATTATACAGTACATTTAGCAAATGTCAACTAAAATTATCGAAAATTCTAACTAACTGTGTTATACTGTCTGCTTCGTTTTCTTCACCGCGTCAGCAGCGAA
>NZ_JAPWAZ010000007.1:0-6750 GCF_041433145.1 Neisseria sp. 27098_8_158 | reverse complement strand
TGAAGGTCAGGCCTTTAGTGTCAACGGTGGTTTTGGCGTCCACACCTTTTTGGATGTTATCTTTAGTACTTTGAGCAAGATCGATACTGTACTCAGTTGTGACTGCACCATCGGCTGCGGTTGTAGCATTGGAGGTCAAATTCAAAGTATTGGAAACTTGTACCGTTGCTTTATCTGCGCTGACGGTATAAGTGGTTTCTTTGCCTGAAGTTGTCTTATTGACATGCGTGTTGCTGCCTGCCTCCACCTTGGTTGTGGTTTTGGCATTATTGATGGCATTGGCTACATCGCCGACAGTCGCTACACCGGCAGTCGGTGCGGACACTGTGCCATTATTATCGACAGACAATGAGCCTTGAGTGACGTTGATTTGAACTTTTGATGCATTCTCGCCATCGGTGATTGCAACGGTCGTCAAATTGCCATCGGCGTAGTTGACTGTACCGTTGTTGTTGATACGGGATTTGTCTGTACCGTTTTGTTGGATATTGTGTCCAACATTGTTCATAACGGTGTACAGCTGGCTACCATTGACCGCATCGGTCGAAGTGGCGGAAATACGGCCTGCGGCAACATTCTGGATTTGGCGTTCATTGCCTGCACTGCCTACAGAAACCGCGCCTGTTTTAGCGGATGAAGAAGCTGCATAGCTGACATTAGTCGTCGTACCGCTATCGTTTTTGAATGTTGCATTTTTAGCTGTTGCATCAAAATTATTGGCAGTGCCAACAGCACCATTACCCAATGCAACAGAGCTACCAACCGTAGTCGTCGCGCCACTACCCAAAGCAACTGAATCGCTTCCAGTCGCTTTTGCATTATTACCGCCGGCAAAACTATTCTGCCCGGCAGCTTGGGCTGAGGAACCAATAGCGGTGGAATAAAGGCCTGAACTGTTTGCCTGCTTACCAATGGCGATAGAATAAGCTTGCGTTGTCTGCGCCTGATGACCGATTGCAACAGAATCATCACCGACTGCATTGGACAAATAGCCCATTGCCGTACCGTTATTTTGTGCCGCTGCCCTTGCACCGACAACGGTTGCATTTTCGTAGTTGGCTCTACTGTGAGCACCGACGACTACAGAGTAATTGTAATTATTTTCCGTATTCAAACCTATGGCGATAGAACCTGTACCGCGGGAATTGGCATTAGAGCCTAAGGCAACAGCGCCAACAGTTCTCGAAGTTACCGTTGCATTTGGACCAACAGCAACAGAATCTTCGCCAAGTACGTTGGCATTATGACCCAAGGAAACACTACCCGTCGCACCAGTGCTTGTTGCCGCATTCGGTCCGATAGCAATCGAATTGGTTGCTTTTGCACCGTCATTGTTCCAGTTTTTCGTACCGTCAGTTTTGCCTTCTTCTGACTTAACAGAGAAATAGCGGACACGCTCAATTGCACTCAAAACGCCATAAAGTTGAGAGCCGTTGATAGCATCAGTAGAAGTAGCAGAAATATCGCCAGGGGATACATTGATGATTTGGCGTTCGTAACCTTTAGAACCGACAGACACAACATCACCGGCATCGGTAGTTTGACCGCCTGCCCAAGTATAGGTTACACCCATAATTTCGCGTTGAACGTATGCCTGACCTTCTTTATCGGTTTTAGAAGCCGTACCCAAAGCCACAGAGTTCAGCAAAGTAGCCTTCGCACCTGTACCCAAAGCTACACCACCAAAGGCAGTGGCCTGAGATTTGGTACCGATAGCCAGAGACAAATCGGCAGATGAATTAGACTGCACACCTAATGCAACAGAACCTTGACCGGCAATAGTATTACCATAAGAACCGCCATACATCGTATCACCAGTCATCTCTTTATAAATATCACGCAGACTTTTACCGCTCAGCGTATATTCACCGGTCTTTGCACCTTTTTCATTATAGTTGATGAATTTATCCGTTGCATTGCCAGAATATCGAGTACCACCTACCGCATCTAAATCATCACCACCAATAGCAACAGATGAATTACCATTAGCCACGACATTACCACCAACCGCAATAGATTGGTCTCCCTTTGCCCACGCACCCTCAGGTCTGCCCTGTTTATCAACACGGTTACCTGAACCAATAGCAATAGACTGAGTTATCTTAGAACTACTTGAATCGCCTACTCGAGCCGTATTACCAATAGCAATATTATTGTGAGTTACATTCACATTCATACTATTTTGGGAGAGAACCTCAGATGCACGTCCAATAGCAATCGTACCAAGGCCGGTTGCATTCGCGTCTGCACCAAGTGCAATAGCACTTGATGGCGCACTACCCGAAGCTGGAGAATTTGCCACTGCACTTTTACCGATGGCAATGGTATTTCCAGTTTGAGCTTGGGCTGAATTACCTATGGCAATAGCGTTACCTTGATTGGCTTGTGCCGTTAATCCTACCCCTAATGCACCAACACCTGTTGCTGTTGCACCGCTGATCGCAGTAGCACTAGTTGTGTTATCAACTTCAATTCGTCCAACCTGAGCAGTTGCCGCATATGCATTGCTTGCCCCAAAAAGAGCTGCCGAAATTACTGTCAATCTGAAAACTGTCGCGATACCATTTTTACCGGATTCGGCAGATACATCTGTACTGTTTTGTTCTGCAGACGATTTCACACGGCCTTTGGCCAATTCGGAAGTTACGACAAAAGATTGAATCGTACGGTTCCAAACAACTTTAAATATCTTATTCATAGGTGTGTCTTTCTCTTTTTATGATAGGTAAAAGCGTGAGCATGAGCATGACGCTACTTTAAGAATTTATGCGGGGGTTTCCCAGCAAAATGCTTATCTCAAGCTGACGTTTATTGTCACTTTGAGACAAAATTTAGGCTTTTGACTATCCCGCAACGGTATAGTATTTCATACTTACAAAATATCCGCTAGTCTAAAATATCAACCGATTATCTTTAATTTTTAAACAAAATCATGACGTTTGAACAGAAAAACCAATCATCAAAAGTTCTCCAGTCATGTTTTTATTAATAAGCGTAATGTTGTATTCCGTCGACAAGTCATCAGCAATCACGGTAATCATGCAAGCATCGTGCCAATTGCTCGGAATTTTATTTAAAATGAATTGTTTTCTAAAAAATGGAAAAGGCCGTCTGAAAGATTTCAGACGGCCTTTGATGAAATGATTTTGAACAATTGCTTAATTGAATAATTTGTTTTTTGAGCTATCAATAAAATTGGCAATATGCTTTTAATACGTCATAGAAAGAATACGTATATCCCTACTTATACAAATGCGGATGGTTTTACAAACCGAATACGGCAATATCGCCCTTGCCTTGACGAATCAGCTCAGTGCCATCAGTCATATCGATAACCGTCGTCGGCTCAGTACCGCACCAGCCGCCATCAATAACCAAATCAACAGCATGCTCAAGACGATCTCGGATTTCGTATGGATCAGTCAATGGCTCTCCGTCTTCAGGAAGCATAAGGGTGCAACTTAAAATAGGTTCGCTCAATTCTTGCAAAAGCGCCAAGGCAGTAGCGTTATCAGGAACACGCAGGCCGATGGTTTTACGTTTGGGGTGAAGCGTGCGATTGGGTACTTCTTTAGTTGCCTGCAGGATAAAGGTGTAGCTGCCGGGCGTAGCTGCTTTGAGCTGGCGGAATTGGGCATTATCTACTTTGGCGTAAGTACCCAATTCGCTCAAATCGGCACACATCAGGGTCAGATGGTGTTTTTGATCGATTTTACGAATCGCGAGAATGCGCTCCATCGCGGTTTTGTCGCCCAGTTTGCAGCCCAGCGCATAGCAGGAATCCGTAGGGTAAACGATGACGCCGCCACTGCGGACAATATCGGCGGCTTGCTTGATGAGGCGGTCTTGGGGATTATCGGGATGGATGGCGAAAAATTGTGCCATGTTTTTTTCCTTATCATTCTAATGGTTTGTTGTTTGACATTTTAAAACTTATTTGGCCGTCTGAATATTGGATTTCCACCACCATGAATGGATTTAGCCTCTGCTACAACACGGCTGCACCCAGTGATACCTTATATATCATTTTGATTTACCGGCCGATATCGAAAGTCAATTTAATACACTATATAATGCATTATTTTGTTTGAAAGTCATCTCAATGCCTGCTTCTTCCCTACCTTCCCGCCGCTTGTCTGTTGCACCCATGCTCGATTGGACAGACAGACACTATCGCTTTATGGCGCGACAAATTACACGCAATGCTTGGCTTTATAGCGAAATGGTCAATTCAGGCGCAGTGGTTTACGGAGATAAAGACCGCTTTTTGAGTTTCAACGAAGGCGAGCAACCGGTAGCTTTACAGCTTGGCGGCTCAGATCCGCATGACTTGGCAATCGCTGCCAAAGCGGCTGAAGCGTATGGCTATAATGAAGTCAACCTAAATTGCGGCTGCCCCAGCCCACGCGTTCAAAAAGGCGCTTTCGGTGCTTGCCTGATGAATGATGTAGATTTGGTGGCAAATTGTTTGAACGCGATGCAGGATGCAGTTGAAATTCCGGTGACAGTCAAACACCGCATCGGCGTAGACAGACAGACAGAATATCAAGTTGTGGCAGATTTTGTGGGAACACTTCGCGAAAAAACAGCCTGCCGCACATTTATTGTCCATGCACGTAATGCTTGGCTGGACGGTTTATCCCCGAAAGAAAACCGCGAAGTTCCGCCACTCAAATATGAATACGTATATCGCTTAAAACAAGATTTTCCCGACTTGGAAATTTTGATTAACGGCGGCATCACTACCAACGAAGAAATCGCCGAACACTTAAAATTTGTCGATGGCGTCATGATCGGGCGCGAGGCTTATCACAATCCAATGCTGATGCGCGATTGGGATGCACTGTTTTACAACGACGCACACGCACCAATCCAATACGCAGACTTAGCAGCTTGGCTATACGCATACAGCCGTGAACAAATCGCCTCAGGACGCGGCACCATCCTGCGCCATATCGTCCGCCATGCACTAGGCTTGATGCACGGCCTAAAAAATGCCCGCACTTGGCGCCGTATGCTCTCAGATGCCGCTTTGCTGAAAGACAACGACGGCAGTCTGATTCTAGACGCATGGAAAGAAGTCGAACGCGCAAATATTTGGGATTAATGGCATATCGTGCGAATAAATGAAAGGCCGTCTGAAACATCCATTTTCAGACGGCCTTTTAAATTACAACAGACTGCTAAAGATATATTCATTTCTCTTTAGCTACTATTACGATTAATTCATCGAATAAACCCAAAACATAATCTAAGCATAAAAAAATGCGGCCTAAATAGGCCGCATTTATTTTGCTTCGTCTTTTCAGACAGCCTTTTCAGGCCGTCTGAAAGTCAGATTACCATTGGTAACCAACTGCTGCGGTAGCACCGAAGTGACCACGTGAGTTGCCGGAAGCAGTACCTTTGATGATCCAGTTACCACCATCGGAGATGCTAGAGAAGCCGACAGCGTAACCGGTTTCACCGCGGTAGTGACCGCCACCGATAGCCAGCATGCTCTTACCTGGCAAGTAAGCTTGTGGCAGACCGGCAGTAGCCAGAGCTTGAGCCACACCTGCGCGGGCGTTGTTGTCAACCTTGTTCACATTGCTGTTCACATCGCCGAATTTTTGGTTCAGCTGGTCAACGTTAACCGCATCGGTACCGTTCTTACCTGGAGCAACATTTTTAATAGTAGTGTTGCCGGCATCGATACCACCTTGGTTGATGGTTACAGGACCTGCTTTCAGTTCGTTAGTAGTAACACTGTTAACGGTCAGATCAGGGTTCAAGCTGACTTTCAGCGCATCGCCGTCTTTCTTAACGAAGATGTTTTGAACTTCTTTCTCTGAAGTCTTACCGGTTGCTTTGTCGAATACTTGAACTTTAGTACCCGCATCACCTTTAATCTGAATAGTGTTATTCAGTGGTTTGGTGATTTCTTTGTTTTCCTCATCACGCAAACCGAAGGTGCCATCAGCATCTTTACCATCTTTACCGTCTTTACCATCTTTCACGGTTGCG
Source organism: Neisseria sp. 27098_8_158 (assembly GCF_041433145.1). NCBI lineage: Bacteria > Pseudomonadati > Pseudomonadota > Betaproteobacteria > Neisseriales > Neisseriaceae > Neisseria > Neisseria sp. 27098_8_158. The sequence continues at coordinate 744 of NZ_JAPWAZ010000007.1, read as the reverse complement.
GTAGTAGTAGAGATGACTTTACCGTCTTTATCGAAGTTGTTGATAGTAATGGTAGAAGTACCTTTAGCTTCATCACGCTCAACTTTACCTTCAGCAGACTTACCGTTTTCACCGGTATCACCTTTGGCACCGGTTGCACCGTCTTTAACAGTAGTAGTAGTAGTGTTACCGTTACCGTCTTTGATGGTTACAGTGTGAGTACCGTCACCGTTGTCTTTAACTTCGGCTTCAGCATTCTTACCGTCTGCACCAGTTGCACCGGTTGCACCATCTTTAACAGTAGTAGTAGTAGTGTTACCGTTACCGTCTTTGATGGTTACAGTGTGAGTACCGTCACCGTTGTCTTTAACTTCGGCTTCAGCATTCTTACCATCTGCACCAGTATCACCTTTAGCACCAGTTGCACCGTCTTTAACGATGGTAGTAGTGGTTTTACCTTCGCCATCAGTGATGGTTACAGTGTGAGTGCCGTTGCCGTTGTCTTTAACTTCGGCTTTGGCGTTCTTACCGTCTACACCGTCTTTAACGATAGTGGTAGTGGTTTTACCTTCGCCATCAGTGATGGTTACGGTGTGAGTGCCGTTACCGTTGTCTTTAACTTCGGCTTTAGCGTTCTTACCGTCGGCACCGGTATCACCTTTGGCACCAGCAGCACCAGTTGCACCGTCTTTAACGATGGTAGTAGTGGTGTTACCTTCGCCATCAGTGATGGTTACAGTGTGAGTGCCGTTGCCGTTGTCTTTA
>NZ_JAPWAZ010000006.1:0-22965 GCF_041433145.1 Neisseria sp. 27098_8_158 | reverse complement strand
GACGGCCTTTTGAATTTGACCTATACTTTAATTTATATTGTTGACGCTTGTTTTTTGGTATGATGTTTCCTTGAGTTTATTTCAGCTTCGAGTTTGCTATGTCTGTCTATACCAGTGTTTCCGACGCTCAAATGCGCGATTTCTTGCTGCAATATGATTTGGGAGATTTCGTCTCTTTGCAGGGGATTGCCCAAGGGATTACTAACAGTAATTATTTTCTGACTACCTCAACCGGTCGTTATGTGTTGACTGTTTTTGAGGTTTTAAAATCAGAGGAACTACCTTTCTTTTTAGAGCTAAACCAACACTTGAGCCAAAATGGCGTTGCCTGCGCCGCTCCGATTGCTCGTAAAGATGGTGGACTGCATTCTATTTTAGCCGGAAAACCTGCTTGCTTGGTAACTTGTTTGAATGGCTCCGATACCGGCTGGCCGACTGAGGCACAATGTTTCCACACTGGTGCGATGTTGGCCAAAATGCATTTAGCCGGCCAAGATTTTCCTTTAAAAATGAAAAATCCCCGTTATGATGGCTGGTGGCATGATGCCTGCACCCAGTTACTCCCGGTTTTAGATAGCGAAGATGCCAAACTGCTTCAAGCTGAAATTGCTGCTTTAGATGAAAATCTTGGAGAACATTTGCCTTCTGGTATTATCCATGCCGATTTATTTAAAGACAATGTACTGCTTAATGGAGATGAAGTTTCCGGCTTTATCGATTTTTATTATGCGTGCAATGGTAATTTCATGTACGACTTGGCCATTGCAGTTAACGACTGGGCGCGGACAGCCGATAATAAATTAGACCCTGCTCTTTATGATGCTTTTATCCATGGCTATGAAAGCGTGCGTCCTTTATCTGATGAAGAACGTGCATATTTCCCTACTGCACAAAGAGCCGGATGTATCCGTTTCTGGGTATCTCGCCTGCTCGATTTCCATTTCCCTCAATCAGGAGAAATGACGTTTATTAAAGATCCAAATGCATTTAGGGATCTGCTATTGAGTCTTAAATAATATATAGATAAAAGGCCGTCTGAAATTCAGACGGCCTTTTATTTAATGTCCTCCCCCACTAGAGCCGTTAAATGGCGGTCTTGCCAGCCAAATAATGGGGATCATGCTGATGAATATGATACTGCCTGCCAAGAAGATTTCATTTGAGCCAATAATAAAGCCTTGTTGGGAAATGGTGCTATTTATCGCCACCAATGCCTGTTCCTTGCTCAGACCATTGGCCATCATGCCTTGAATAGATTGGTTGCTGATTGAGGATAATAAGTTAACATGTTCGGTCAATTGAGTATGGTGCAGAGCTTCGCGCCGTTCCCACATGGTGCTGACAACAGATACTCCGACACCACCCATAAAGACACGCAAGAAGTTAGACAGGCTACTGGCTGAGGCAATTTGATTGCCTTTCATATGTGATAAGGTGATACTGGTCAAAGGCAGGAAGAACATGGCTACGCCTAAACCCTGCCAAAACTGCGGCCAAACGACGTTGCTCATATCCATGCCGGCATAGAAATCGGTTCGCCAATGGAATGTGTAGGCAAACACCAAGAAGCTGGCACTGACAAACAGGCGCATATCGACGCGATTACCGAACTTACCGATAATCGGCGATAAAATAATCGGCAGGAAGCCCACCGGTGCAGCAGCCAAGCCAGCCCAAGTTGCGGTATAGCCGAGATTTGATTGCAACACTAAAGGCAACAGGGTCAATGTGCCCATATAGACCATAAAGCCCAACGATGTAGCAACAACGCCTATCGTGAAGTTTCTATTTTTAAACAATGACAAATCAACAATCGGGTATTTCTCGCCCAACTCCCAAACAATAAAATATGTCAGGAACACCAAAGCGGTAACGCCCAAAACGATAATCTCTCCCGAGGCAAACCAGTCCAATTCCTTGCCCCTATCAAGCATCATTTGCAATGCGCCGACACCGACAATCATCAACACCAGCCCGACATAATCGATTGGCGCCCTGACGATTTCAGTTTCCCTATGTCTAAGCTGCTTCCAAGCAATAGTTGCAGACAAAATCCCGATCGGGATATTGATAAAGAAAATCCATCCCCAATGCCAGTTGTCCGAAATCCAACCGCCTAGAATCGGTCCCAATACAGGAGCAACAACGACGGTCATTGCCCATAATGCCAGTGCCAATGTTCGTTTTTCAGGCGGATAGGAGGCCATCAACAGGCTTTGGGACAAGGGAATCAATGGCCCGGCGATAAAGCCTTGCAATACACGGAAAAAAACCAAGGCTTGAAGATTATGTGCAATGCCACACAGCCATGACGTTACGACAAACCCGATCACGGCAGCGATAAAGATTTTGACCTCGCCAAACCGCTTGGCCAAAAAACCTGTCAAGGGAACGGAAATGGCATTGGCTACGGCAAATGAGGTAATCACCCAAGTTCCCTGCGTGGTAGCCGCGCCTAAATTTCCTGCAATAACAGGCACGGCAACGTTGGCGATGGTACTGTCCAAGACTTCCATAAATACGGCCAAGCTGAGCGCCAAAGTTGCCAACACCAGCTTAAACCCTTGTAACGGCGGATAATTCATATTTTTAAACTATAAGACAACCGTCAAAGCGGTCGATTGAAGAGAATCAATATTTCAGACGGCCTGAGCCTTCAATAAAAGACTCAGGCCGTCTGAAAAGATTATTTTGCGTATTGCTCGAAGATTTTATCGACTAAAGCATCGGCGGCTTTCCAATCCACACTTTCCGTTTCCGGCAAGGCAGTATTTCGTTCTGCTTCGGCAGTCATGGCTTTACCGCTGCCCTTCTCGGCAATATCGACTTTAACAGTCATCGACAAACCGACACGGAGCGGATTTTGTTGCAATTCTTTAGCATCCAAACTGATACGCACCGGCACACGTTGCACAACTTTAATCCAGTTGCCTGTTGCGTTTTGTGCCGGCAGTAATGAGAACGCGCTGCCCGTACCGGCCGACAAGCCCATTACCTTACCATGGTAAACCACTTTGCTGCCGTACAAATCGGCTGTCATTTCAACAGGCTGGCCGATTTTCATTTTGCGCAGTTGCGACTCTTTAAAGTTGGCATCCACCCACAATTCAGACAGAGGCACAACGGCCATCATCGGCGTACCTTGCACGATACGTTGGCCGACTTGGACATTGCGTTTGGCAATTTGGCCGCCGATCGGCGAACGGATTTGCGTACGTTGTAAATTCAACCAAGCGTCTTTGATGTGGCTGATGGCCGTCTGAACTGCCGGTTGTTGGCGCAGAGGAATATTGCTGCCCAATGCTGCCTGAGCAGAAACTTCTTCCGCCTCAACCGCTTTCAATGCAGCCTGAGCCTGAACCACAGCGGCGCGGGCATGGCTGAGTTCTTCTCCGGAAACCGCTTCCGTACCCGCCAAGGATTCACGGCGGCGCAAATCGGCTTGCGCACGGGCCAAATCGGCTTTGCGTAACAACACTTGCGCTTTGGCTTTTGAATTGACCGCAGTTTGCTGTTTGTTTTGACGGATGGCCTGAATCAATTCATTTTGCGCACGATCGTATGCCAGCTGAAAATCGCTGTCGTCCAAAGCCACCAACACATCGCCTTTTTTCACGACATCCGTGTCGTCATACATGACTTTGCGCACCGTGCCGTTTACCTGCGGCGTAATCATCACCAAATGACCGGCCACATAAGCATCTTCCGTTTCTTCTTCATGCTGCCAAAACAGGAAATACGCCAAAGCGAATCCGGCCGCTATAATAAGGAATAGAAGTGTAACGATAACCAAATTGCGTTTGCGATGCGTTTTAGCGCCGGAAGCGGCTACTTCCGTTTCTTTTTGGACATTATTTTTTTCTGATTGAGTATCCATAAGTCCCAACTTTAATTCTGTACATGTGATAACGATATTATTGTCTTGCCCCAGGCTGCTGGTTCCACCCTCAACCCAATACGCGCATTTAACGCGCTAAAGGGTTATATTCTATAGTTACACTCTATTCATTACAATAATTTCTTCCGGTAGCAAATGTAAATAAGGTAAGCAAAAGGCCGTCTGAAATTACTTTCAGACGGCCTACGTTTTAATCAAACGTTTATTTCTTATTTAATTTAAAGCCTCCGCCCAATTGGGCATTGAGGTTACTCCAAGCTGTCAGATATTCTGCATGGTATTGAACCGCCGACATTTTTGTACGCGCAGCCTCGTCTTGTTTTTGCAAGGCGGTCAAGCCGTTATCCAAGCCAGCACGAACACGTCCTTTCGCATTTTGCACGGATTTATCCGCGATATTGACCATCTTATTCCAAGTATCTTGTCGACTTTTCAGGCTTTGATAGTCGACTACAGCATCTGCTGCCGAACGCATGGCATTCAAAACAGTTTGGTCATACACGGCAACCTGCTCGTTATATTGGGCACGTTTACCCGCCAATTTGGATTGCAACGCCCCGGAAGTAAACAATGGCAGATTCAAAGCCGGAACAATGCCCAACATACCGGAAGTCCGTCCGCGAATCAGATTGAACGCATCAATGTGCGTCATACCTGCTAAAACTTTCAACTCGATATTCGGGTAAAACTCTGCCTCGGTCGATTTGACGATATGCCATTTCTCTTCAAGTAAGGCTTTTTGCGCCGCGATATCAGGGCGGGCCGCCAGCAAGTCCGCTTCAATACGGTTAACCGGCAATGAAGGTACAGCCGCCATTTTTTCCGGAACCTGTCCATTCAATGCACCCGGTACACGGCCGGTCAATACAGCCAGACTGTTGCGGATTTTCTCATTTTTCTGAGTCCATGTCGATTTTTCAAGCTGTAATTGTTGTTGCGCCATTTCCAGAGCGTGCAAGGCATCGGCAGGAGCCAGCTGCGCTTTAACGCGTTGTTGCATCAGTTTCAATGCTTTATCCGCCAGCTCTATGCGCGTATCCAGCAAAGCCAGTTGTTCTGTCGCCATCTGCCACGCAAAATATTGGGCGGCCACAGCATGAGCCAACTCGGTGCGGATATGATGCGCTTCATACACCGCAGCCCTGCTTTTTCCTAAAACAGCTTGAATCTGCTCTCGGTTTTTACCCCAAAAATCAAAAACCAAGCTGCCTTGCAAGGCTGCGTTCGCCAAAACCAATGTATGGTCGGCATCAACCATACCGGCTTGAGGTTTGGGTGAAACATAAGCACCCAGACCTGTAACGCCCAAGCCGACTTGCGGTTTGTTGGCGGCTCCTACAACGCCCAGCTGCGCCTGAGCCTGCTCAAACCTTGCCTTGACGACACGCAGATTGGTAGACGTCTGAATGGCGGAAGCAATCAAATTGTTTAATTTTTTATCTTTCAGCTTCATCCACCAGCCGTCTTGGGCAGTAGCGGCAGATTGGCCTTGCGGCAGCGGATAGGCTGTTGTCTCATCCAAAGGCGACTGTTTGCCGAAGGGCGCACATGCCGCCAACAGCGAAACAGCGGCAACGCATACGCTTGATTTGACCAAACCTAATTTCATACAGACTCCGTTTATGTGTGCCTGCCGCAGACCATCAGGCCGTCTGTTGTCAATTGCCCAAACGGTTCAACAGTTTACCCAACAGGTGTTGCAGCGTATCATAATCCTCTTTCGTGAAATCTTCCCACGCCTGACCGCTCTGACGGGCAATTTGCGGCCATACTTCGTGGATGAAGGTTTCACCCGAAGGGGTCAATTTTAGCACAATCTGACGACGGTCTTTCTGATTGATATAACGCTCTACCCAGCCGCGCTCAACCATGTCGTCCGACAGGCGTGTTGCACTGGTGCGCGTCAAGTCCATCAGGTCGCTCAAGCGCGAAGGCAGGATTTCGCTGTTTGGGCTGACGTAAACCGCCATCAGGGAAAACCACAGGTTTTCATTGATGCCGAACGCTTTCAGGTTTTCGTTCAAATGGCTGCTCAAACGTTCGGTTACGATGCGCAACATGCGGGATACTTGGTTTTGTTGCTCTGGAAACTGCGGCAGACGGGTAGAAAGCAAACGCATTGCGTTGACTAATTCGGTTTGTGAAAAACTCATAAATTCCTTCTTTCTGAGTGAATTATTTTATTCGATATCAATCAAAATAAAATATGCTGTAATAATTTACTTTAAGATACCAATTACTTACTTTAAGACGTTATACTAATTCAGATGATTATTTTAGTGTATGAAAATCTGATAATCGGTTACATGCTCCTACTAAACGGAGTTTTCTATGCCTAAATCATGAAAATTCGACCATAAAAAAGGCCGTCTGAAAGCTTGATGACAACTTTTAGACGACCTCCATAACGGATTAAAATAAGCTTTTCCACTTAAATCGGATGCAAACCATGAACATTTCCGCCTTTTTCCCCCATATCACCCTTATTGGCGTCGGTTTAATCGGCGGTTCGTTCATGCTCGACCTCAAACGTTTGGGGCTGGTGCAAAGCGTTACCGGCATCGACACCAATGCCTACAACCTCAATTACGCACTCGAATGCGGCATCATCGACCATGCATATCCGGATATTTGCGCCGAAAGCATCGGCCATGCCGATTTGGTTTTAATTGCCACGCCTGTCTCCGTCCTGCCTGACGTATGCCGCGACATCAAGCCCTTCTTAAAAGACACCGCCTGCGTTTCCGATGTCGGCAGCACCAAACAATCGGCACTCAATGCCTTCCGCACCCACTTGCCCGAGCGCCTGCCGCAATGTTTTGCCGCACACCCGATTGCCGGCTCGGATCAAAGCGGGGCAAAATCCGCGCGTTGCGGTTTGTTTCAAAACAGCCGCCTTATCATTACGCTACACGGCCAAGAGGCTTCAGACGGCCTGAGACGGTTGAAAAGCCTATGGCAGGCGGTTGGTTCTCAAATTTCCACCATGAGTGCCGAAGAACACGACAATATTTTTGCCGCCGTTTCCCACTTGCCGCACTTAGCCGCCTTTGCCTATGTCCACGCTTTGGTTGACCACCCGCACGGCAAAGACTACCTCCCCTATGCCGCCACCGGCTTTCGCGACTTTACCCGCATCGCTTCCAGCCATCCTGCCGTTTGGACAGACATCTGTATGGCTAACCGCCCTGCCCTTCTCAAACTGACCAGCGATTTGAAAGAACAATTATCCAAATTGGAACAACTCCTTTCAGACGGCAACAAAACCGAGCTTTACTGCTATTTTGAAGAAGCCGCACAAATGCGTAATGACTGGCTGAAAAACCGTTAAACCTGTTTTCAGACGGCCTGATACCTTCTCAGCTAAAATCTTCATCAAAATAAAAAGGGCATCTGTTTAGATGCCCTTTTTTTGATTTCTTACGACTTTAACCAACGTTTCACTCAGTCTTTCAAACGAAACTCAGCCGCTCTGGCGTGCGCGGTCAAGCTTTCACCATGCGCCAACACGCTGGCGGTTTTACCCAACTTCTGAGCGCCTTGTTCTGAAACCTGAATCAGACTGGAGCGTTTTTGGAAGTCATATGTTCCCAAAGGAGAAGAGAAACGCGCCGTGCGGCTGGTCGGCAAAACGTGGTTGGGGCCTGCACAATAGTCACCCAGGCTTTCACTGGTATAGCGTCCCATGAAAATCGCACCTGCATGGCGGATTTTTTTCGCCCACTCTTGCGGATTTTCGACCGACAATTCCAAGTGTTCGGGAGAAATATAGTTGGCGATTTCACAGGCTTCGTCCAAATCTTTGGCCAAAATCATTGCACCGCGGTTGCCCAATGAAGCTTCAATAATCGCACGGCGCGGCATGGTTTCGATCAGGCGGTTCATGGCCGTCTGGACTTCGTCCAAATACGCTTGAGAAGTACCGATCAAAATCGCTTGTGCAATTTCATCGTGTTCCGCCTGACTGAACAAATCCATGGCCACCCAATCGGCAGGCGTCGTGCCATCGGCAATCACCAAGATTTCAGACGGCCCTGCCACCATATCAATACCGACGACGCCGAACACGCGTCGTTTGGCCGCAGCGACAAAGGCATTGCCCGGGCCGGTAATCTTATCGACTTGAGGCACAGATTCCGTACCATAGGCCAAAGCCGCAACCGCCTGAGCGCCGCCGACCGTAAACACTTTGGTTACACCGGCCACAAAAGCAGCCGCCAACACAATATCGTTGCGCTCGCCTTTCGGAGTAGGAACGACCATGATGATTTCTTTCACGCCGGCAACGTGGGCAGGCATGGCGTTCATGATGACGGAACTCGGATAAGCGGCTTTACCGCCCGGAACATAAATACCGACACGGTCAAGCGGCGTAATCTGTTGACCCAAAAGCGTGCCGTCTTCGTCTTCGTAAGTCCACGACTCCATTTTTTGGTGTTTATGGTAGCTTTCCACCCGTCGCGCGGCCGTTTTCAAGGCCGTCTGAATGTTTTCGGGCAAACGCTCAAACGCAGACTGCAAATCATCTTGCGTCAGGATTAAATCGTCGATGGTTTGTGCGGATGTGCCGTCAAAGCGGTTGGTATATTCAATCAGCGCCGCATCGCCGCGCTTTTGAACATCGGCGCAGATGTCGGCAACAATACGGTCGATTTCAGGGTTTTGCGCGGTTTCAAAAGCGAGTAACGCTTTGAGTTCGGCTTGAAAATTAGGGGATTGGGTGTCGAGTTTCTTCATGGTTTGCTCTCTTCCTTGTTTCATTCCTATTGTTTTCAGACGGCCTCAATCACTCAAAGGCCGTCTGAACATTATCTTTTCAAAAAACCTTTTTTCTGCAAAAACGCCAACATATGCGGCCGCACAGGATTACCCAAGGTTTTGGCCAGCGATTCCTTCCAAGGTATCGGACTGCCCTTGCGCAACTCATAATAATCCGCCACTGCCTGATTATAGGCTTCAACCGCCTCGGCATTCAGGCTCGGACAAGCGTTTTCGGCATACACCATTTCCTTCGGCAGGCGCGGCTTGAGCGGCGGGTCTTGGTCGGGATAACCGAGGCACAACCCCACCAAAGGCACGCAATAATCCGGCAGGTTCAATACGTCCGACACTTTTTGTGCACCATTACGCAACGCACCGATATACACGCCACCCAGCCCAAGTGATTCGGCGGCAAGCAATACGTTTTGCGCCATAATGCCTGCATCGACCGCACCAATCAGGGTTACTTCCGCCCAATCAATTTGCGCATCGGGAAATATTGCCTTGTGTTTGGAAAAATCGATGCAAAACAATAAAAACTCCGCACAATGGACAATATAAGGTGCGCTTCCTGCCGCTTCATGTATCCCCTGCCTCAGCGCAAGGTCGGATACGCGGATGATGGAAATGCATTGCAGATTGTTGGAAGTCGAAGCCTGCTGCCCGGCGCAAACCAGCATATCAAGGATTTCATCGGCAATCGGTTCGGAAGTAAACCTGCGGATGGAACGATGGGAAAGAATCGTATCGAGTGTCGGTTTGCTTTGCATCATGACAGGGCTTTCAAACTGGGTTGGCAGACAGGTTTTGCCAAAAACTTTTCAGACGGCCTTAGCGGCATTTTCAAATGCCTGAATAATCGGATTCAACAACGCATATTTGGTTTTCAACGCCGCTTTGTTGACCACCAAGCGGCTGGAAATATCAGCCACATGCTCTACAGCTTCCAAACCATTGGCCTTCAATGTATTGCCGCTGGAAACCAAATCGACAATCGCGTCGCTCAGACCGACCAAAGGCGCAAGCTCCATCGAGCCGTACAGTTTGATGATGTCCACATGCACGCCCTTGTCGGCAAAGTGTTCGGCGGCGATGTCGGGATATTTGGTGGCAATCCGCAAACGGCTGCCGGGTTTGGAAGCGGCGGCGTAATCAAAACCTTTTTTAACCGCAACCATCATGCGGCATGAGGCGATGTGCAAATCCAAAGGTTGATACAGGCCATCTCCGCCATGCTCGATCAGCACGTCCTTACCGGCAATACCGAAATCCGCCGCACCATATTGCACATAAGTCGGCACGTCGGTCGCACGTACAATTACCAAACGGATATTGTCATGATTCGTACCAATAATCAGCTTACGCGATTTTTCCGGCTCTTCCGCAGGCACAATACCGGCGGCGGCCAACAGCGGCAGGGTTTCCTCAAAAATCCGTCCTTTGGATAAAGCAATCGTTAAAAGTGTGTCGGTCATTTTTTCTTTTCCTTTGCCGTATCAAAAGCAAGAAGGCCGTCTGAAATCCACAACCCATTTCAGACGGCCTCAACTACGGTTTTACAATAAAGTTTTCACATCAGCCGCAATCGTTTCCGGCTCGCTGCCATAAGGCGAGAAAATCGCCACTTCGCCGTTTTTATCAATCAAATATGCACCTGAAGAGTGGTCGACCAAATAGTTTTCGCTGTCTTCTTTTGGGTTTACTTTAGCCGATACCACACGGTATTGCTGTTTGATGACAGGCAGGCTTTGATCGCCGGTAGCCGTCAGGCCGATAAAATCAGGATTGAACTGTTTAGCGTATTTGCCGATTACTTCAGGCGTATCGCGCTCAGGGTCGATGCTGACAAATACTACTTTCACGTCTTTAGCCTGATCGCCCAATTGTTTCAAAGTATCGCTGTAAGTCAGCAACTCGGTTGGGCATACGTCAGGACAGTGGGTATACCCGAAAGACAGGATAACCACTTTGCCTTTCAAATCGCTCAGGCTGAAAGGTTTGCCGTCGCCATCGGTCAATGTGAAATCGCCGCCAATGTCTTCTTTGCGCATATCGGTACCACGCGCTTGCGCTTTGGGTGCAGATTCACCGGAAGCAGCAGGCGCAGCAGAAGCGGCAGGTGTCGAAGAAGCCTCCTTGGCCTCCTCTTTAGGCTGACAAGCAACCAGAGCAGCCAATGCAAAAGCACTGAGTAAGAAAGTTCGTGTGACGGAAAGCATAAATTTTCTCCAAAACCGTTTCAAATAAGTGAGGCCAAACAACCGCCCGGCCGATATAAAAACAAAACATCTTCATATTAACGCGTTTGACACATTAAATGTAGCCCCTTTTGCAGATAAATACTGCTTTTTTGTTTTAAAAATCTGCCTTCCATTTAGATAGCCATCAAACGTAAAAAGTTTAATTCATTAAAAATCAAATAAATATAAAAATAATTTAATTTTTTTTCAATTACTGCTTTACAAGATTCGAGAACTCGCTATAATGACGACTTCTTCGCTAGCCCAGGTGGCGAAATTGGTAGACGCAGGGGACTCAAAATCCCCCGCCGCAAGGTGTGTCGGTTCGAGTCCGACCCTGGGCACCAAATTTTAAAAACCTCTTGATTCAGTCAAGAGGTTTTTTGCTATTCTTCATTTGCAAAACCTTCTCCTTACTCAAACTGTCAACAATCCATCCACACCAAGATCAATAAAACTGTTTTTTTATTTCTTTAAAATCAACCTTCAATCTATTTTCCCGTCTCAAATGTTAAAAGATGAAAGATTTTATCTTGATTGAACAGTCGGTTTGCGTTATCGTTTCTACTCTTTTTCACAAACTCTGTGTTCCTTTCCAATTGTTTGGACAGTCTGACTGTCGCCGTATTCCCTCAATGCGCGTACCCTAAATCGCTGCTTGGCGGAATTGCATTACAGGTGCTGTGGTGAGGCGGATTGTTCCTATTGGTTAGAAACCGCATAAAAGAGGTCAATATGCAATTATCAGGCGCACAAATCGTCGTGCAAAGTCTCAAAGCCGAAGGTGTTGAATACGTATTCGGCTATCCCGGTGGTGCGGTTATCGAAATCTACGATGCCATTTTCCAACTCAACAAATTCAAGCACATTCTGACCCGCCATGAGCAGGCAGCCGTACATGCAGCAGATGCCTATGCCCGCGTCAGCGGCAAAGTCGGCGTGGCCTTGGTAACTTCCGGCCCGGGCGTAACCAACGCATTGACCGGCATTGCTACCGCGTACAGCGATTCCATCCCACTGGTCATCATCAGCGGCCAAGTGGGCAATTCCCTCATCGGTACAGATGCGTTCCAAGAAGTGGATACGGTCGGCATTACCCGCCCTTGTGTCAAACACAACTTCCTGGTTACCAATATTGGTGAGCTGGCTGATACGATTAAAAAAGCCTTCCAAATTGCCGCCAGCGGCCGTCCGGGCCCCGTTGTCGTCGATATTCCTAAAGATGTTACTCAAGCGATGGCCAAATTCAGCTATCCGCAAGAAGACATCTTCATCCGCTCCTACCAACCGGTTGTACAAGGTCACATCGGCCAAATTAAAAAAGCCGTACAAATGCTGGCTTCTGCCAAACGCCCCATCGTTTACTTCGGCGGCGGCGTGGTATTGGGCAATGCCTCCGAGGAAATGACCCAATTTATCCGCATGACCGGCGTACCCTGTACCGGCACATTAATGGGTTTGGGCGCTTACCCTTCCAGCGACCGCCAATTCTTGGGCATGTTGGGCATGCACGGTACCTACGAGGCCAATTTGGCGATGCAAAATGCAGACGTCGTTTTGGCAATCGGTGCGCGCTTTGACGACCGCGTGGTTTCTGTACCGTCAAAATTCTTGGACAAACCCAAAAAAATCATCCATATCGATATCGACCCGTCCAGCATTGCCAAACGCGTTAAAGTGGACATCCCGATTGTCGGCGATGTTAAAAACGTATTGACTGAAATGACTCATCTGTGGGGCAAACAAGAAACCGCGCCCTCAGCCGACTCATTGGACAAATGGTGGAAAACCATCGAAGAATGGCGTTCGCACAACTGCCTGTGGTTTGAAAACGACAGCGAAATCATTAAACCGCAATACGTTGTTCAAAAACTGGCAGAAATTACCAAAAACTCAGCCATTATTACTTCAGACGTTGGCCAACACCAAATGTTTGCCGCTCAATATTATCCATTCGAGCGTCCCCGCCAATGGCTCAATTCCGGCGGTCTGGGTACGATGGGTGTAGGCCTGCCTTACGCCCTCGGTGCCAAACTGGCGGCTCCTGAGCAAGACGTCTTCTGTATCACAGGCGAGGGCTCTATTCAAATGAATATCCAGGAGCTGTCCACCTGCTTCCAATATAATGTCCCCATCAATATCGTTACATTAAACAATGGCTATTTGGGTATGGTTCGCCAATGGCAGGAGCTGTATTATGGCAACCGCGAATCGGAAACCTATTTCGATTCATTGCCCGACTTTGTCAAACTGGCCGAATCCTACGGCCATATCGGCATCCGTGTGGACAAAAAATCCGACGTCGAAGGCGCCCTGCTGGAAGCATTAAACCAAAAAGACCGTTTGGTATTCCTCGACTTCTTGACAGACAAGAAACAAAACGTACTGCCTATGGTCGGCAACGGCAAAGGTTTGGATGAAATGGTTCTGCCGCCGCACATGCGCGATATTGCAAAAGCGTAAGGAGAAAGAAATGCGACATATCTTATCTATTCTGATGGAAAACGAATCAGGTGCGATGAGCCGTGTGGTAGGTTTATTCTCCGCACGCGATTACAACATTGATTCCCTGGCCGTAGCCCCAACCGAAGACAAAACCTTGTCCCGTATGACCATTGTCACCCACGGCGACGAGCACGTTATCGAGCAAATCACCAAACAACTCAACAAACTGATTGAAGTTGTCAAAGTGGTTGACTTGAACGAAAGCCGTTTTGTCGAACGCGAACTGATGTTGGTAAAAGTCCGCGCCGTCGGCAAAGACCGCGACGAATTCCTGCGATTGACCGAAATTTATCGTGGCAGCGTCATTGACGTAACAGACCGCAGCTACACCATCGAAATCACAGGTTCCACCGAAAAACTCGACTCTTTCCTCGAGACAGTCGGTCGCGCTCAAATTTTGGAAACCGTACGCACAGGTGCAGCCGGTATCGGCCGCGGCGAGCGTATTTTGAAAATTTAACGCTGTATCGTTCAGACGGCCTTTTGCTTTCTACAAAGGCCGTCTGAAAACCAGTAGGAGACAACCATGTCAAGCATCCAAATCGTTGCATTAGTTACCGTCAAACCCGAATACACCGAGGCTCTGGCTGCCCAGTTTAAAGAATTGGTCAAAGCCAGCCGTGCAGAAGAAGGCAACATCAGCTACGACCTGCACCAAGAAATCAGCAAACCCAACCGTTTCGTATTCGTAGAAAGCTGGAAATCCCAAGCAGCTATTGACGAACACAATGCCAGCGAACATTTCCAAAACTTCGTCAAATCCATCGAAGGAAAAACCGAAGCATTGGAAATTGTCTTGATGAACCAAGTCCCTGCCTAAGCCCCTATTACTTTTAACTCAACCCGGATTGTCCGGAACCCTCTTACACTAAGGAAATAAAATGCAAGTTTATTACGATAAAGACGCTGACCTTTCTCTGATCAAAGGCAAAACTGTTGCCATCATCGGTTACGGTTCACAAGGTCACGCACACGCAGCAAACCTGAAAGATTCCGGCGTAAATGTCGTCATCGGTCTGCGCCAAGGCGGCTCTTGGAAAAAAGCCGAAGCAGCCGGCCACGACGTGCGCACTGTTGCTGAAGCAACCAAAGCAGCCGACGTTGTAATGATTCTGTTGCCTGACGAAAACCAACCTATCGTATACAAAAACGAAATCGAGCCTAACTTGAAAGAAGGCGCAGTATTGGCGTTCGCCCACGGCTTCAACGTACACTACAACCAAATCGTACCCCGCGCCGACCTCGACGTTATCATGGTTGCCCCTAAAGGCCCAGGCCACACCGTACGCAGCGAATTCCTGAAAGGCGGCGGCGTACCTTCCCTGATCGCCGTTTACCAAGATAAAAGCGGCAAAGCACGTGACATCGCCCTGTCTTACGCCGCAGCCAACGGCGGTACCAAAGGCGGCGTGATTGAAACCAACTTCCGCGAAGAAACCGAAACCGACCTCTTCGGCGAACAAGCCGTATTGTGCGGCGGCGTGGTTGAATTGATCAAAACCGGCTTCGAAACCCTGACTGAAGCAGGCTACGCCCCAGAAATGGCCTACTTCGAATGCCTGCACGAAATGAAGCTCATTGTTGACCTGATTTACGAAGGCGGCATCGCCAACATGAACTACTCCATTTCCAACAATGCAGAGTACGGCGAATACGTAACCGGCGTCGAAGTCATCAACGACAAATCCCGCGAAGCCATGCGCAATGCCCTCAAACGCATCCAAACCGGCGAATACGCTAAAATGTTCATCCAAGAAGGTGCCGTCAACTATGCCAGCATGACAGCCCGTCGCCGTCTGACTGCTGATCACCAAATTGAAAAAGTCGGCGCTCAACTGCGTTCTATGATGCCTTGGATTGCCAAAAACAAACTGGTTGACCAAGACAAAAACTAATCTGTCTTTCGATCAAATAAAACCTGCCCGAGCAATCAGGCAGGTTTTTTATATATTTGCAAACCCAGTACACGATAAATTCCAATTACCAAGGCCGTCTGAAAACACGATAAACAATATTCACAACCTAATTTTATACCCCATATTTTATAGCCATCCCGAAATTCCCTTTTAGAAAAACACATTACCAAAATAAAAGACCGCCTTATGCTTCCACCCTGTCTGTAAAAAACAACGTTTCCCTGCAAAAATCACTCAAAACAAGAGGAAAATTTGTTTTCCTAGGCCATAACCTTTATATTATGGTCATGGAATCGTTGAAAGAGAACGATATCGTAATAAGAAGAACGAATGCTCGCTTCTTCACACTTAAAAAAGGAAAACAGCAATGAAAAAATCTCTGATTGCCTTGACTCTAGCGGCTCTGCCTGTTGCAGCTATGGCTGACGTAACTCTGTACGGTCAAATTAAAGCCGGTGTTGAAGTATCCAAAGTAAAATTGGGTGAACAAACTGCTGCTAAACTGGGTCACGAGAAAAGCTCTAAAACTGCTACTGAAATCGCTGACTTCGGCTCACGTATCGGCTTTAAAGGCCACGAACACTTGGGTAACAACCTGAATGCCATCTGGCAAGTTGAACAAAACACTTCTATCGCCGGTGGCGACAAAGAGTGGGCTTCTCGCGAATCTTTCATCGGTTTGGAAGGTGGCTTCGGTAAAGTTCGTGCTGGTAAACTGGACTCTACTGTTAAAAATACTAGTGACAATGTTGACCAATGGGAAAGCAGCAACGGCGCTTTGAATATGTCTGTATTTACTCGTGTTGACGAACGTGCAGTTTCTGTACGTTACGACAGCCCTGTATTCTCAGGTTTCAGCGCAAGCGTACAATATACTCCTCGTGACAATGCTAACCCTTCTGACAAATACACTCACAACGACGCTACCCGTGACACTTACTACGCTGGCCTGAACTACGAAAACTCTGGCTTCTTCGGTCAATACGCCGGTGGTTTCCGTAAAAACGCCGTTTCTGAAAAAGACGGTCACGTACACCGCTTGGTAGGTGGTTACGATGCTAACAACCTGTTCGTATCTGTAGCTGGTCAATACGCTAAAAACTGGGAAACTTTGGGTGACTACGCTGAAGCCCAATCTAACGGTGTTGTAACTTCTGCTATGCGTGCTGCCGGTACTAACGCTTCTAACGTAGTATTCGGTACTGCTGCTGGCTTGGACAGCCGTCCTGCTGAAACTATCGAAGTTGCTGCTACTGCCGCTTACCGCGCTGGTAACGTAACTCCTCGCGTTTCTTACGCTCACGGCTTCAAAGCTAAAGTTGACGGCGAAAAACTGAAAGGCACTCAATACGACCAAGTTATCGTTGGTGCTGACTACGACTTCTCTAAACGCACTACTGCTCTGGTTTCTGCCGGCTGGTTGCGTGGTGCTGAATCTGGCCCTCACAAAGTTGAAACCATCTCTGGTTTGGTTGGCCTGCGTCACAAATTCTAATCTTCGGATTAGTATGAAAAAGAGCCTGTTTTATGCAGGCTCTTTTTTTATTCTATTCCCTACCCTCAACGAAAATTGATTTAAGCGTTGATATATAAAAAGGCCGTCTGAAACCAATTGGTTTCAGACGGCCTTTAGTCTATCTATCCCTATTGTCAAATTACAATAAGGTCAACAAACAAGATTTATTTTTCATTCAAAATCTTACCGACAATCTCGCCCACATCTTTGGACAAACCTTCTTGTGCATTGATGCGTTGCAATTCTTTGGTCATGACGGCTTTGCGGTTGGCTTCCAATTTGTTGCAGATGTTGAAAGCCTGCACCAGTCGGGCGGCAACTTGCGGGTTAAAGCGGTCGATTTCCATCACTTTATCGGCTATAAAGCGGTAGCCGCTACCATCTTCTGCATGGAAATGCGGAATATTGCGGCTGAAACTGATCAACAAAGAACGGGCTTTATTCGGGTTTTCAATACTGAACTTAGGATGACTCAAGGCCGTCTGAACTTGCGGTAAAGTATCTTTACGTCGACTTGAAGCAATCAGGGCAAAGTATTTGTCCATTACCAAAGCATCATCGGCGAATTTATCGGCAAATTGCGTCAACAAGCGATCGCGGATTTCGCTTTCATTGCTGTTGATTGCGGATAAGATGCCCCATTCGTGGGTCATGTTTTGCGCCATTGCTTCGTAATTCTCCGCAACGTGTTCGATATGCGCTGAGTCAGCACGTAGGACAAATGCCCTGCAAGCATTGCGCAAGGTACGCCAGCCGGCCAATTCCGGGCTGTATTCATAACGAACAGCGGCATCGGCTTGGTTTTCTTGCTCGGTAGCTTGACGGTTCAGCTCGCGCCACTGAGGCAGGAACTTAACGGCAACAGCATTGAGCAAGGCTTCTCGCGCTTGATGAACCTGAATCGGGTCAATATTTTCTTCTTCTGCCCATACATCGGTTTCAGACGGCATTTGCAGCAAAATGGCTCGGAATGCCGGATCAAAGTCACCGGAAACCACCAAAGCCAAAGCGTCCATCAATGCTTTGTGTTCAGGCAAAGGACGACCTTCCGCCAATGCCTGACGGTTGGCGTTAATGGCACGATGATACAGGGTTTGGGCAGCTTCCCAACGGGCAAACTCATTTTCATCTGCCGCCAACAAAGTGGCCAACTCTTGCTCGCTGTACGGATAGTTCAGGGTAACCGGTGCAGAGAAATCACGCAGCAGAGACGGGATAACCGGCTCATTGACGCTGCCCAACACAAAAGTCTGCTCGGCTTCAGTCAATACCAAAACCGCCTCTTTCACCCGTTTGCCTTGATATTCAAACTCAACCGCTTCGCCTTTCTCATTCAGCAAACCAGTTTTGACCGGAATCATCATCGGCTGTTTGTCCGCCATATCGGGCGTAGCCGGAATGGTTTGTTTGATGATCAATTCAAACGCACCATCTTTCAGACGGCCTTGAGCATCTAAAACCGGCGTACCGGCTTGGCTGTACCACAAAGCGAACTGATCGAGATTGATGCCGTTTGCGTCTGCCATTGCAGCACGGAAATCATCACAAGTTACCGCCTGACCGTCGTGGCGTTGGAAATACAGCTTCATGCCTTTTTGGAAGCCCTCTTCTCCGAGCAAGGTATGATACATGCGCACGACTTCCGCCCCTTTTTCATAAACGGTCATGGTGTAGAAGTTGTTCATCTCCTCATAGCTGGCCGGGCGGACAGGATGCGCAGTCGGGCCCGCATCTTCAGGGAATTGGAACAGACGCAGCATGCGGACATTGTCGATACGGCGCACCACGCGGCTGGCCCGGTCGCCGGAAAACTCTTGATCGCGGAATACGGTCAAACCTTCTTTCAGCGACAATTGGAACCAATCGCGGCAGGTCACGCGGTTGCCTGTCCAGTTGTGGAAATATTCGTGGCCGACAACAGATTCAATGCCTTCAAAGTCGGTATCGGTCGCAGTACGGCTGTTGGCCAGCACAAACTTGGTGTTGAAAATATTCAAACCTTTATTTTCCATCGCACCCATATTGAAATCGCCCACGGCAACGACCATGAAAATATCCAAGTCGTATTCCAAACCGAAGCGTGTCTCGTCCCATTTCATCGCATTTTTCAACGATTCCACGGCAAAACCGACTTTAGGTTTGTCTGTCTCAGTGGTGTAGAACTCGATTTTGACCTTACGGCCGCTCATGGTCGTAAAATAATCTTCCGTTACCGCCAAATCGCCTGCCACCAAAGCAAAGAGGTAGCTCGGTTTGGCAAACGGGTCTTCCCATTTCACCCAATGGCGGCCGTCTGAAAACTCGCCGTCATCGATTTTATTGCCGTTAGATAGCAACACCGGATAGCGTTTTTTGTCTGCAACGATGGTGGTGGTAAATTTAGACATGACATCCGGACGGTCGATGTAGAAGGTAATTTTGCGGAAACCTTCCGGTTCGCATTGGGTAAACAGGTTGCCGCCGGAAGCATACAGACCCATCAGAGATTTGTTCTCAGCCGGCAAAATTTCGGTTTCTACTTCCAGCGTGAAGTTTTCAGACGGCACGCCTGCAATCGTCAATTTTTCGTCTTCCAACACATAATCTACGGCCTGACCGTTTACTTTCACAGACAGCAGTTTTGCCGAACCATCCAATACCAATGGCTCCCCTGCTCTTTTAGGTTGAACGGTCAGACTGGATTTGACGATGGTTTGCGGTTCTAAAATATCGAAATGCAAGTCGGTTTTCAGAATACGGTAAGCTGGCGCGGCGTAGTCTTTCAAATAATGGATGGTTTTGCTCATTTGTTCTCTTTCAGAGTCATGCGGTAAATAGATGAAGCATATCGTTTCATATAGCCTAAATTCAAGTGTTTTCAGAAAAAAGGCCGTCTGAAACCTAAAATTTCAGACGGCCTTCCTATTCAGGCAGCAAATTTAGTTGCCTGTCATTGCCAACTTACCACTGATACAGTGCACCGGCACCGACACCGACATGACCGTCGGTATTGGCCGAGAAGTTGCCTTTGACAATCCAGTTGCCGCCGTCGCTCATCGCAGACACGCCGATGGCCATGGCAGACTGACCACCGTAGTAGCCGCTGCCGACGCCGATACCGGTCGCACCCGGACGGGTTACTTGTGGAATCGAGCCTTGGGCAATTGCACCGGCCACACCCGCGTAGGCTTTCTTACCTACTTGGTTGATATTGTTCTGCAACTCGGTACCCAAACCAATCAACTGGTTCACGTTTGCCGCGTCTGTACCGTCTTTACCCGGAGCCACGTTGGTAATGCGTTGGCCGCCGTTGTTCAGACCGACAGGAGACAATTTGACTTGGTTGTTCGGATTGCTTTCAGTCGGTGCAGCGATGGTTACGCCATCGTTGTTAACCACGGTATTGCCTGCGGTCAGACCGTCTTTGTTCAATGCAACTTTATCGCCAACTTTCACGCCGTCATTGTTCATCACAGTATCGCCTGCTTTGAAGGTATCGGCATTCACTGTCTTCACGCTAATCTCGTCAGCCAACTTCAGTTGAGCGCCACCGGCTACGGTTTTGCTGATGATGTTGCTGTCGCCTTTAACGTTGATGGTGTCGCCCAATGCGTAGTTGTTGCTGCCGGTCGTACCGCCGAAATTGATGCCTTTGGCGATGGTCGCAGCGTTGTTGGCTACGTTTTGGTTAGTTGCGTACAACTGGCTGCCGTTGACGGCATCTTTGCTGTTGGCATTGAGATCGCCATCTGCTACATTGGTTACTTTGTTGCCCGCATTGTCCAAGCCGTCTTTAGTCAGGTTTACCTTACCTGCTTTCAAGCCGTCTTTGTTCAATGCAACATCGTCGCCTACTTTCACACCGTCGTTGTTAACGGTGGTGTCGCCGGCTTTGACGCTGTCAACATCCAAGTCTTTATCGGTTGCCACCTCGTAAACAGTCTGACCTTTGTCGCCTGTTTTTTCAGTCACAACGATGTTCTTACCTTGAACGACTTCAGTCTTAGATGCCGCCGCAGCTTGTTTCAGTTGGGAAACATTGACTGCATCGGTGTCATCCGTACCGGCCGCAACGTTGGTAATCTTATTACCGCCATTGTTCAAGCCAGCTTTGGTCAGGTTCACATCGCCTGCTTTCAAGCCGTCTTTGTTCAATGCAACATCATCGCCAACTTTCACACCGTCATTATTCATCACGGTATCGCCTGCGGTAACGCTGTCGACTTTCAGGTTTTTATCGGTAGCCACTTTGTAAATGGTTTGGCCATTGGCGCCGACATCCTGAGTAACAACAATGTTATCGCCTTGAACGACTTCAGTCTTAGCCGCAGCCGCAGCTTTGTTCAACTGAGCAACATTCACCGCATCAGTATCATCGGTACCGGCTGCAACATTGGTAATCTTATTGCCGCCATTGTTCAAGCCGGCTTTAGTCAGATTGACATCGCCAACTTTCACGCCGTCAGTATTGACTGTGGTATCGCCGGCTTTCACGCTGTCAACTGCCAAGTCTTTAGCCAATTTGACTTCCAACTTATCAGAGCCATTCGCTACAACGCCGATATTGCCGTCTGAAAGTTTGGCTGCATCGGTTTGACCGCCAACAATATTCAGCTTCGTACCCGGTTTGCGTTCAACGTCTTTGCCACTGTCGCCGCCGAAAGTCAAAGGCAGATTGGCAGTTGCATTAACGGCTTTGATTGCATCGTGGATGTTGTTCTCACCAGTACCGCCAATATCGGTCATGCTGATGTTGCCGCCATTATTGGCCGCATTGCCACCCAATACATTTACCAACTGATCTTGGGCCGCATTCAGCTGCTCTTCAGTTGCTGCACGTTTACCTTGGGCAAAATCATTACCACCCAAAGTAGTGTTGCTCAAACCGCTGACTTCACCTTTATCGCCATCGATTTTCACCGGAGCCGCTTGACCGACACTCAATACATCGGCCAGTTTCAGCTGTGCACCACCGGCTACGGTTTCGCTGATGATGTTGCTGTCGCCTTTGACATTGATGGTGTCGCCCAATGCGTAGTTGTTGCTGCCGGTGGTACCGCCGAAGTTGATGCCTTTGGCGATGTTGGCGGCGTTGTTGGCGACGTTTTGGTTGGTCTCTTTCAGCTGGCCGTAGTTAACGGCGTCGGTATCTTCGGTACCGGCGGCTACGTTGGTCACTTTGTTGCCGGCGTTGTTCAAACCGTCTTTGGTCAGTTTGACGTCACCTGCTTTAACGCCGTCTTGGGTCAATGCGACATCGTCGCCTACTTTCACACCGTCGTTGTTAATGGTGGTGTCGCCGGCTTTGACGCTGTCTACAACCAGGTCTTTGTTCAGTTTGACAGTCACTTTATCGTCTTGGGCTTCGGTGGTGATGTTGTCGTCGCCGGCAACGGTCACGGTGGAGCCGAGTTTTTCGACATTGGTGCTGCCGCTGTCGCCGTTGAAGGTCAGGCCTTTGTTGTCAACGGTGGTTTTGGCATCCACACCTTTTTGGATGTCGTCCTTGGTGTCTTGCGCCAAGTCGATGCTGTAGTCGGTCACGTTGTTCGCGTCTTCTGCTGAAGCAGTGACGGTCACTTTGTTCGAACCTGCGCTCGCAGTCGTGCCTTTGGCGTTGACGGTGTAGATGTCTTGGCCGTTGGCACCGGTCGTTTTCACCACGTCTTTGATGTTGGTACCGGCTGCAACCTCGGTACGGGCGGCGGCGCTTTGCTGTTTCAGCTGGCTGTAGTTGACCGCGTCGGTGTCATCGGTACCGGCGGCAACATTGGTAATCTTGTTGCCGGCGGCATTGATGCCTGCTTTGGTCACACTCGGGCCACCGGTAATGGTGAGGCCGTCTGAATTCAGTTTGCTGTTGCCTGCGGTGACGCTGTCAACAGTGATGTCTTTGGCCAGTTTGAAGTCAATCTGGTTGTCAGATACGGTGGTCACGATGTTTTTGTCACTGCTGCGGTAGGCAACGGTTTCGCCCAGTTGGACGTTGTCGTCGTTACCGTTGTCGGCGGCAATGTTCAGACCTTTGGCCACATTGGCGTTGGTTTCTTTCAGCTGACCGTAGTTAACGGCGTCGGTATCGTCGGTACCGGCGGCTACGTTGGTCACTTTGTTGCCGGCGTTGTTCAAACCGTCTTTGGTCAGTTTGAC
>NZ_JAPWAZ010000005.1:0-30443 GCF_041433145.1 Neisseria sp. 27098_8_158 | reverse complement strand
CTGGGCAAACAGTTCGTCACCGGCCAAACCATTGAAGAAGCGCTGCAAAACGGTAAAGAGCGCGAGAAAATGGGTTACCGCTTCTCTTTTGATATGTTGGGTGAAGCCGCATACACCGAAGAAGATGCCAACCGCTACTACAACGACTACGTTCAAGCCATTCACGCCATCGGTAAAGATGCCGCAGGCCAAGGCGTTTACGAAGGCAACGGTATCTCCGTTAAACTTTCCGCCATCCACCCACGCTATTCACGCGCCCAACACGAACGCGTGATGAGCGAATTGTTGCCACGCCTGAAAGAATTGTTCCTTTTGGGTAAAAAATACGATATCGGTATCAACATCGATGCCGAAGAAGCCAACCGTCTCGAATTGTCTTTGGACTTGATGGAAGCTTTGGTTTCCGATCCTGACTTGGCCGGCTACAAAGGTATCGGTTTCGTTGTTCAAGCCTACCAAAAACGTTGCCCGTTCGTTATCGACTATCTGATCGACCTGGCACGCCGCAACAACCAAAAACTGATGATCCGTTTGGTTAAAGGTGCATACTGGGACAGCGAAGTGAAATGGGCTCAAGTAGACGGCATGGAAGGCTATCCGACTTACACCCGTAAAGTCCATACCGACATCTCCTATCTCGCCTGCGCACGCAAACTCTTGGATGCGCAAGATGCCGTGTTCCCACAATTTGCCACCCACAACGCCTACACTTTGGGCGCAATCTACCAAATGGGTAAAGGCAAAGACTTTGAACACCAATGTCTGCACGGCATGGGCGAAACCCTGTACGACCAAGTGGTCGGCCCGCAAAACTTAGGCCGTCGCGTACGCGTGTATGCCCCGGTCGGCACACACGAAACCCTGCTTGCCTACTTGGTACGCCGTCTGTTGGAAAACGGTGCAAACTCTTCTTTCGTGAACCAAATCGTTGACGAAAACATCAGTATCGACCGCCTGATTAAGAGTCCGTTCGACACCATCGCCGAACAAGGCATCCACCTGCATCCGGCATTGCCTCTGCCGCGCGATTTGTATGGCAAAGGCCGTCTGAACTCCCAAGGCGTCGATTTCAGCAACGAAAACGTATTGCAAAATCTGCAAGAAAAACTCAACCAAGCTTCTTCCGAAGACTTCCACGCCGCATCTATCGTCAATGGCGAAGCGCGTAACGTGGGCGAAGCGCAACCCGTCCGCAACCCTGCAGACCACAACGATGTTGTCGGCACTGTCAGCTTTGCCGATGCCGCATTGGCTCAAGAAGCTATTGGTGCAGCCGTTGCCGCCCTGCCTGAGTGGAGCGCCAAACCTGCTTCAGAACGCGCCGACTGCCTGCGCCGTTTTGCCGACCTGTTGGAACAACATACGCCTGCATTGATGATGCTGGCCGTCCGTGAAGCCGGTAAAACCTTGAACAACGCCGTTGCCGAAGTACGCGAAGCCGTTGACTTCTGCCGCTACTATGCCAACGAAGCTGAAAACACCCTGCCTAAAGATGCCAAAGCTGTCGGCGCAATCGTTGCCATCAGCCCATGGAACTTCCCATTGGCCATCTTTACCGGCGAAGTGGTTTCTGCATTGGCAGCCGGTAACACTGTTATCGCCAAACCTGCTGAACAAACCAGCCTGATTGCTACTTACGCCGTTTCCCTGATGCATCAAGCCGGTATTCCGACTTCTGCACTGCAACTCGTACTCGGCGCAGGCGATGTCGGCTCTGCCCTGACCGGCGATGCCCGCATCGGCGGCGTGATCTTTACCGGTTCTACCGAAGTAGCGCGCCTGATCAACAAAGCCCTGTCCAAACGCGACGACAGCCCTGTCCTGATTGCCGAGACCGGCGGTCAAAACGCGATGATCGTGGACTCTACCGCCCTGCCGGAACAAGTCTGCCTCGACGTATTGAATTCTGCCTTCGACAGCGCGGGCCAACGTTGTTCCGCCCTGCGTATCTTGTGTGTTCAAGAAGATGTTGCCGATAAAATGGTCAACATCATCAAAGGTGCAATGGACGAATTGGTTGTCGGCAAACCGACCCAACTGACCACAGACATTGGCCCTGTCATCGATGCTGAAGCCCAACAAAACCTGTTGGCCCACATCAACAAAATGAAAGGCGTAGCAAAGGCTTACCACGAAATCAAAACTGCCGCCGACGTTGATGACAACAACTCTACCTTCGTTCGTCCAATCCTGTTTGAATTGAATAACCTGAACGAGTTGCAACGCGAAGTGTTCGGTCCTGTACTGCACGTTGTCCGCTACCGCGCCAGCGAATTGGATCAACTCATTGACCAAATCAACGCCAAAGGCTATGCTCTGACCAGCGGCGTACACAGCCGTATCGAAGGCACTGTTGACCATATCCGCGACCGCATCGAAGCTGGTAACATCTACGTTAACCGCAACATCGTTGGTGCTGTTGTCGGCGTACAACCTTTCGGCGGTCACGGCTTGTCCGGTACCGGTCCAAAAGCAGGCGGTTCATTCTATCTGCAACGCCTGGTTCGTACTCCTGAATGGGTTGCCCCAACCCTCAGCCGAATCGGCCAAGCAGACGAAGACGCGCTCAAACGTTTGGAAACCCTGGTTCACAAACTGCCGTTTAACGCAGAAGAGAAAAAAGCCGCAGCCGCAGCTTTGGGTCACGCACGCGTCCGTACCCTGCGCAAAGCCGAAACCGTATTGGTCGGCCCGACCGGCGAACGCAACTCATTGAGCTGGCGCTCTCCAGAACGTGTTTGGGTACATGGCGGCAATCTGCTGCAAGCCTTCTCTGCCCTGACCGAGCTGGCAGCCGCAGGCATCCAAACTGTTGTTGAGCCAAACAGCCCACTGGCTTCCTACTCAGCCGATTTGGACGGTTTGTTGCAAGTCAACAGCAAACCCGAAAACGCAGGCATCAGCCATGTTGCCGCTATCGAGCCTTTGAGCAGCGAGCGCAAACAAGAGTTGGCCGGCCGCGACGGTGCGCTCATCCGCATCCTGCCTTCTGAACAAGGTCTGGATATCCTGCAAGTATTTGAAGAAATCTCTTGCAGTATCAATACTACCGCTGCCGGTGGTAATGCCAGCCTGATGGCAGTTGCCGACTAATCGTAGCCAAATCAAAGGCCGTCTGAAATTCAGACGGCCTTTTTTATCTATTTTTATTTACATTTTTGCCGGATATTCGCACAAATCATTAATCAAACATTTGCTGCATTGCGGTTTCAAAGCCTTGCACGTATAGCGGCCGTGCAAAATCAACCAATGATGGGCATCCATCAAAAATTCTTTGGGAATAAAGCGCATCAGCTTGTCTTCAACTTCACGCACATCCTTGCCCGGCGCGATTTTAGTGCGGTTGGCCACACGGAAAATATGGGTATCGACCGCCATAACAGGTTGCCCGAATGCAGTATTCAACACCACATTGGCTGTTTTACGGCCAACACCGGGCAAAGATTCCAAAGCCTCTCGGTCAGCAGGTACTTCGCCGTTGTATTTCTCCAGCAAAATACGGCATGTCTGCATGATGTGTTTGGATTTGGTTTTGTAGAGGCCTATGGTTTTGGTGTATTCCATCACGCCGTCCAACCCCAAATCCAACATAGCTTGCGGCGTATTGGCAACGGGAAAAAGTTTGGCAGTCGCTTTGTTCACGCCGACATCAGTTGCTTGCGCAGACAATAAAACGGCGATAAGCAGCTCAAACGGCGAGCTGAAATTCAACTCGGTAGTCGGATGAGGATTGGCAGCGCGGAAACGCTCGAAAATTTCTTGGCGGATTTGTTTGTTCATTGTTTGGATTATTTTTTTATTGGCGCAGCAATTATAGTGAAATCATGTTGATACGGCTACTTCAAGTAAAACAAGGCCGTCTGAAATTGTTTTCAGACGGCCTGATTATCAAACAGCCTACTGTTTATTTTTTACTCAAAGTCAACCCTGTCCAGCCAAACACCAGCGTCAGAGCCAAACTCAAGTAGCAGAAGAAGGCATAAGGCAGATATTCCCAAACAGGCACACCCAAGGCATGGCTGATGAATACGCCGCAGACGCTCCAAGGCACCAACGGGTTGATGACCGTACCCGCATCTTCCAGCGTACGGGCAAGGTTGCGCGAATGCAGGCCGAGTTTGTCATATACCGGCTTAAAGGTTTCGCCGGAAAGCAGGATACTTAAATATTGTTCGCCAATCAGGAAGTTGACGCCGACCGATGTCATGGCCACGCTGAAAGTAGCGCGTCCGGCATTGGTCAGGAACGCACGAATGGCCTCCAGCAAAGACGGAATCACACCAATGCTGAACAACAGGCCGCCCAAGCTCATGCCGAGTATCACGATGGTTTGCGTAAAGAACATGCTTTCTAAGCCACCGCGCGAAATCAAGCGGGCAATGTCTTTGAATGCTTCGCCTTCAAGTTTGTATCCGCTGTAAAACCACGCGCCCAGCTGTTTCAAATCAGGCGTACTGTGGAAGTAAGTCACAATCAGCGCCACCACAACGGTAAACAACATGGCCACAATGGCATTGACGCGCATCAGGGCGAGGACAACCAATAAAGCAAACGGAATCAGCGAGTAGGCATGCACCAAACCGGTTGCTTCCAATTGCGCGCGGAAAGCCTCGACGCTATTCATGTCATGCGCGGCAACATTGGGCAAGAGCCACAACATCAATGCCGCACTGATCAACCACGCAGGCACAGTGGTGTACATCATATTTTTGATGTGTTCGAACAAATCAATGCCGACAATCGAAGCGGAAATACCGGTCGTATCGGAAAGTGGCGACATTTTATCGCCAAAGAACGCACCCGACACAATCGCACCTGCCGTCATCGCCATATCGGCATGAAACGCAGCAGCCATACCCATAAATGCCACGCCGACAGTCGCACAAGTCGTCAAACTACTGCCGATGGAAATACCGATGATCGAGCAAAGCGCAAACGCCGAGAAATAAAAATAAGTCGGCGAAATCAATCCGAAACCGTAATACATCAGCGTCGGAATCGCACCACTCATCATCAGCGCGCTGACCATCAGGCCGATAAAGAAAAACAGATAAATCGCGCCCATGCCCTGCCCGACCGCGCCGATCATACCGTTTTGCATGTCTTGATATTTCAAGCCACGCATCAAACCGTACAAAAGCAAGACCACGATTGCCGTCACAATCGACATATGCGGCAGCCATTCAAGCGAAATAATCGTATAACCCATTGCCGCCACCAAAGCCAAGGCCACAGCGATGGCCTCAAAGCGCGGCATATTAAGTAAGGATTTGAAAGCAAACATTGTTCTTTGCCTTTTTAATAAGTATTTAACAGATTTTAGCATAACAGGCCGTCTGAAAAACCGGTTTCAGACGGCCTGTTGATTATTTTACGAAAACAACGCTCACAAATCCTTGCCATTTTCTTTAAAATAAACGAATTATTTAAAATAAAATATTTTTTAATTAAAATAAATGGAATTTTATTGCTTTTTAAAACGTCCATCATGTAAAAATGCCACTACTTGTTCGACCGTTTTACGGTTGAACAGCATACCGCTATGGCTGACAGGTAAAACGACATGATCGCGCATATTCGGACAATGCGTTTCGCTGACCAAAACCGTACCATCATGTTCGCCATGCAAACCTAAAACACGGCCCAGACCATACGGTTTGTTACCGGCGATACTGCCCAGCTCAACACCCGCTGGCAACTCAGGCATACTGCCGTCCAATGCCCCTTTGTAAGAGCCGCCCAATACCGGCTTTTGCAAACCCAAATTGAGCACACGTTGCGCGGCACGGCTGCCTTGATGCGGCGTACCCATGGTAACGATACGGCCGCTGACTTTATCCGGATATGCCGCTGCAAAATTGCGTAAGACCAACCCGCCCAAACTATGGCCGACAAAGTGCAGCGTTTCATCAGCATGGTTCTCATCAATCCATCGCGCCAAGTCCTCAACATGCCGATTCATTGAGTGCAACACACTGCAATAATCGAACAGCACAACTTCAAAACCTTCTTGTTCCAGCAAATACGCCAGCGGTCTCATGACCCACGAATGCATGTGCAAGCCATGCAGCAAAATGATTTTGGCCATTTTTTCCTCCTGTCATTTAAATCATTATGCCACAAAGTAAAAAGGCCGTCTGAAATCCCATAAGGTTTCAGACGGCCTGTTATCAGGATAGATTATTCATCAGCTTTGTAGCCTTTTATAGCAAAGAAGACGATATAGACATAACAAATCGCTGATACAACGAAAGAAATCATCAAACCGTAAGTATCCGCTGCCCAACCTTGTACCACAGGCACAACCGCACCGCCGACAATCGCAGTACACAATACGCCGGAAGCGCTGCTGGTAAATCGACCCAGACCTTTGGTTGCCAAAGAGAAAATGGTTGGGAACATGATCGAATTGAAGAAGCCGATGGCCAACAATGCCCACATTGCAACATCTGCACTGGCTTTACCTGCCAACATAGCAACGCCCAACAAGGCAACAGCAGCAGTAGCGTTAAATGCCAAATAGCGGTTAGGCGCAATTTTTGCCATGATAGCAGAGCCTAAGAAGCGACCGACCATTGCACCGCCCCAGTAGAACGACAAATATTTCGCGGCAGATGCGTGATCCAAACCTTTCAGATAGCCCAACACGCTGACCAATAAAGAACCGATGGATACTTCCGCACCGACATAACAGAAAATACCGGCCGCACCAAAAACCAAATGACGGTATTGCCATACGCTGTGTTTGCCATCATGGTTGTGTTCGCTCTCTTCTTCAGCAATTTTGTTTGCGTTAGGCAGACGAATCATTTTGACGAATACAGCCAAAATAATCAGCAGACCGGCCAAACCTAAATATGGAATTTGAACAGAAGAAATTTGCTCGGCTTTGCTGACAGTTTGTGTCGCATCAGCCAAAATCAGGAATGCGCCGATTTGGGGAGCAATGGTCGTACCCAAAGAGTTAAATGCCTGAACCAAAGTCAGTGTTGCAGATTCTTTACCCGGTTTGGACAGCAAAGTCACATAAGGGTTACCCGCTACTTGCAACAGTGTTACACCTGAAGCCAAAATAAACAATGCACCCAAAAAAGTTGCATAAGAATGACTGCCAGCAGCAGGATAAAAGAGTAGACAGCCGATGGCAGTCAATACGAAGCCGCTAATCACGCCGTTTTTATAGCCGATTTTGCCGACCAAATAACCCATCGGGATCGACATAATCGCATAAGCGGTAAAGAAACAGAATTGAATCAGCATCGCCTGAACATAAGTTAGGTCGAAAATATCTTTCAAATGCGGAATCAAAATATCGTTCATGCAGGTAATGAAACCCATCATGAAAAAGAGCGTGGTTAGGACAACCAGCGCAGGAGTATGATTTTGTTGTGAATGCGAAGACATGATTTGCCTTTCGTTTTGTTAAGATTTGCTGGAAAAATGAGCTTAAATCAGTTCATTAAACTTAACACCCATTAACAGCCGCCCGTATCATACTGATAATCCGTCACTTTGAAAACTATCTTCTAACAGCCGACTACATTATCCTTCAGACGTTTAATTTTAAAAATTTCAATAATATTGGATTTATCTTTTATTAGATTAAAAAAATAAAGGCATAATCCTCTTATTAAGCCTGTTATTTCTTTTTTACAATACTCATTGATATAACTCAAAATATGCCTCTTCTTTACGCTTACCTTGGCCTGATTACCTCTGCCTTTACTTCTGCCACACTACTTCCAGGTACATCCGAGGCGGCATACGCCGCATTTGTGTACCAATATCCGCAACATGCCCTCGGCGCATGTTTGTGTGCCGGTTTGGCGAATGGCTTGGGCAGTATGGTTTCGTATTACATGGGCAGAATGTTTCCGGCCAAGAAAAGGCCGTCTGAAAAAGTATTGGCGCGTATACAAAGATGGGGAATTTGGCCGCTATTATTTGCATGGTTGCCGATTATCGGCGATGCCCTCCCCCTTGCCACAGGCTGGCTCAGGCTTAATGCTTTGCATTGCGCCATCATTCTGATTGCAGGCAAACTGCTGCGCTATGCCATGATTTATTGGGGAATGAACATAGTTGCCGGATAAGTTTCCACAGTCAAAAATAAAGGCCGTCTGAATGATTCAGACGGCCTTTGCCTTTAATTCGACAATTACAAGACTTTCACAATACTTTCGCACAGGTAGTCGATATTGTCATCGGTAATGCCTGCAACATTAATGCGGCCGGAACGGACGGCATAAATGGCAAACTCGTTTTTCAAACGGTCAACTTGTTCGGGAGTCAAGCCGCTGAAAGAGAACATACCGTTTTGTTCGATAATGAAATCAAAGTCTTGGGTTGCACCTTTGTCCTTGAGCAACTCGACAAATTTTTGGCGCATGGCTTTGATGCGACCGCGCATTTCATCGAGTTCGGCAATCCATTGTGCTTTCAAATCATCATTTTTCAACACCAGCGCAATGGTGTTCGCGCCGTGTGAAGCCGGGTTGGAATACAAGGTACGGATGATGGTTTTGACTTGGCTGTGGGCGCGGGCTGCAGTTTCTTCATCTTCGGCCACCAAAGTGAACGCGCCAACGCGCTCGTTGTACATACCGAAGTTTTTAGAATAAGAACTGGCAATCAGCAATTCTGTATTGTGTTTCAAGAACACGCGCAAGCCGTAGGCATCTTCTTCCAAACCATTGCCAAAACCTTGATAAGCAAAGTCAAACAATGGCAACCAGCCTTTTTCAGCAGAAAGTTTTGCCAAAGTTTCCCATTGTTCGGGCGTAGGGTCGATGCCGGTAGGGTTGTGGCAGCAGCCGTGCAGCAGGACGATGTCGCCTTTTTGCGCTTGGCTCAAGTCTTCAATCATGCCGTCCCAATCCAAACCGTGTTTGGCGGCATCATAGTAGCGATAAGGTTTATCTTGGATACCGACCGCTTTGGCGATGGCGTTGTGGTTTGGCCAAGTCGGATTGGAAATCCAGATGGTTTGCGCGTTCAACTGACGTTTAGCAAACTCGGCCGCAATGCGCAATGCACCTGTACCGCCAAGGCTTTGCGCTGTTTTGGCGCGACGGCTGGCAATGATTTCGTGGTCTTTGCCAAACAGCAGAATTTGGGTTTGTTCATTGTAGTCGGCAACGCCGTCGATGGTCAGGTAGTTTTTGGTTGTTTCGCTTTCCAACAGGCGTTTTTCAGCCTCTTTAACGGCTTTGACAATAGGCGTCGCGCCGGATGCGTCTTTGTACACGCCGATACCGAGATTGACTTTCTCCGGACGGGTTTCGGCTTTAAACGCCTCGCCCAAACCTAAAATCGGATCAGCAGGAGCAGCTTCGATATGCTTGAAGAACATGATTTTTCTCTTTACAAGTAGTAAAACGGTTGAAAAAATACAAATTTATGTAATTTTACGCCGTTTCAGGCCGTCTGAAAACGGATTATTACAGGGTTTTAACGCAAGATTGCCAACAAATCCAAAGGTGTGGCAATACGGAAATCGGCAAGCCAGTTTTCGGTTTGGTCTTCGGCAGAAATATAGCCCCAATCGGCAAGCACGGTCGTCATGCCTGCATTTTTGCCTGCCTGCATATCGCGCTCGGCATCGCCGACATAAAAGCATCGCTGCGCTTCGACACCCATCTGTTCGCACGCATAAAACATAGGCTTCACGCTGGGCTTGGGTTCATCGCAAGTATCGCCGCTGACAATAACGGCAGGAGGCACGGCAAACCCGAGCTTAGGCACGAGGACATCAGTAAAGCGCATGGGCTTGTTGGTGATAATACCCCATTGGATACCGCGTTGAACTAAAACTTCCAGCATTTCGTTTACGCCGTCGAACAAGATGGTTTGATCGGCATAACAGCGGCTATATTCATCCAAAAACTCTTTGCGCCATTGCATATAGTCCGGATGATCGGGCGTAATGCCTGCACCAAGCTTGAGCAAACCGCTCGCACCGTGGCTGGCCTGCGGACGGATTTCATCCATGCTTTTTTCTGGTAAACCGTGTCGGCGCAATACCGTGTTGAGCGCGCCACCCAAATCAAGTGCGGTATCGGCAAGCGTGCCGTCAAGGTCAAATAATACGGCTTGGGTCATAAGTGTTCCTTTGATGATTTTAGAAGGCCGTCTGAACAATCCAATAAGTTTCAGACGGCCTGAATATGGTTAATGGTGATGGTGTTCGTGCATTTCCTGCGAACACAAAACTTCATCTTTATGCGGATGCTGTTCGCTTTCAATCTGAATCGTACAATGCCCAATGTTGTGATGTGCCAATTCATGTTCGATACGGTAGGCGATTTGTTCGGACTCTGCAACCGTCATGCTGCCATCTACAACAATATGGCAGGACAAAACGTGGATATTGCTGGTAATCGTCCAAACATGCAAGTCGTGAACGGATTTTACGCCCTCCGTATTGCGGATAACGCTGAGTAACTCATCGGTATGGATGTTTTCCGGCGCACCTTCCATCAAAATGTGCAAAGCCTGTTTAAACAGCTTCCAGCCGCTGCGCCCTACCAAAGCCGCCACCAATACGCTGGCAACCGTATCCGCCCATTGCCAGCCATACGCCATTATCAGCACTGCTGCGACAATCGCCCCTATCGAGCCGAATAAATCGCTGATTACGTGCAGATACGCGCCGCGCATATTGACGTTTTCTTCGGTATCGCCATTCTTCAACATATAAACGGCGACGCCGATGTTAACCAGCAATCCGATGATACTGACCACCAACATGCCGCCCGTCAAAATTTCCGGCGGATAAAACAATCGTTTGACCGCTTCATAAAAAATCATCGCCGCAATCAACACCAGCGACAATCCGTTAAACATCGCCGTCAAAATTTCAAAACGCTTGTAACCGAATGTCTTTTGCAGCGTGGTCTGTTTCTCACCCAGTTTGAATGCCCACAATGCCACGCCCAGAGAAAACGCATCGCTGAACATATGCCCCGCATCGGAAAGCAGGGCCAAAGAGTTGGTCAGCCAGCCGCCGACCGCTTCAACCAGCATAAATCCAGCAATGACGAAAAATGAAATGCGCAATACCTGCTTATTGGCGGTATGAGTATGCGCGTGCGAATGATCGTGATGATGTGCCATGATGATTTTACCGTTTCAGACGGCCTTTTTATCCTGTTTCAAACTTTTCTCAAAATCTTCCAACATATCCAGCTCGAAACGGCTGAATCCAGCACGTTCCCGTGCTTCGATATTGACGTAGCCGCGGAAAATAAACATATCGTAACGCGCAATCAGGCTGCGGAACAAGGCAACCGGTTTCAAACCGCGCTCACGGCAAAGATGCTGATACCAATGATTGCCAATGGCGACATGCCCCACTTCATCGCGATAAATAATATCCAACACATCGCAGGTTTCCACATCGCCACGTTGCGCCACTTTTGCACGAATACCCGGCGTGACATCCAAACCGCGCGCTTCCAACACCCGCGGCACCAAAGCCATGCGCAACAAGGGATCGTAAGCAGTTTTATACGCCATATCCCACAAATGCCCGTGCGCTTCAAAATCGCCGTAATCGTAGCCCAAGCTGTTCAGACGGCCACGCATCAAGCCGAAGTGAAACACTTCTTTTTTCGCCACCCTTACCCAATCACGCACAAACTGAAACGGCATATTGCGAAAACGATACGCCGCATCCAAAGCCAGATTAATCGCATTAAATTCAATGTGCGCAATCGCGTGCAACATCGCCGCATAGCCTTCGACCGTATTCATCTTGCGCGGCGTGACTTCCGAAGGGGCAACCAAACGCGGACGGAGCGGATGACCGGCAAAACGGCAATCCACAGGTTTTGACTCTTCAACCGTCAAACCTTCCGCCTCACCCAACTGCGCAAACAAGGCCTGCGTCAATCTTCCCTTTTCATCCGGATTGTCCGACAGCAAAGCCTGTTCCAATAAAGGATAAGGATTCAGATACATACAAAACCATTGTTTTAAAAAGATAAATATTATAACCGTTTTAAAAAGCAAACAGAAAGACTATAATTTCAAGCTTTCCGTAAAATGACATTAAATACCACACCAAACCATTGTGTGCTTCATTAAAAAAACGTCAAAACCAAATGCAGGCCGTCTGAAGAAATGAAATTATTTCAGTCACTTGATTGGATTTTTCATATTTACACAAATTAAACCCTCCATTCAGCCCCTTGCCTGTTACACCATAACGTCTATACTGAACCCATCTCTCCGAACAAGGAACCAAAACATGAAAACTACCCGACTGTTCACCCTGACCGCTGCCGCGCTGCTTTCTTCAGCCATCGGCTTTGCACAAGCCGGCGCAGTGGATGCCCTGAAAAAATTCAATAATGACGCTGACGGTATCAGCGGCAACTTCAGCCAAACCGTTCACAGCAAAAAGAAAACCCAAACCACACACGGTACATTCAAAATCCTGCGCCCGGGCTTGTTCAAATGGGAATACACCAAACCCTACAAACAAACCATTGTTGGCGACGGCAAAACCATTTGGCTCTATGACGTAGATTTGGCGCAAGTAACCAAGTCCTCACAAGACCAAACCATCGGCGACAGCCCTGCCGCCATCCTCTCCAACAAAACGGCATTGGACAGCAGCTACACGCTGAAAGAAGACGGTTCTGCCAACGGTATCGACTACGTTTTGGCTACGCCTAAGAAAAACAATGCCGGCTATCAATACATCCGCATCGGCTTCAAAGGCGACAACCTCGCCGCAATGCAGTTGAAAGACAGCTTCGGCAACCAAACCAGCATCAGCTTCAGCGGTTTGAACACCAAGCCTAACCTATCCAGCGGTATGTTCAAATTCACTCCTCCTAAAGGCGTTGATGTCTTGAGCAACTAAGCTTTCAACTGAAACACAAAGGCCGTCTGAACAACAGACGGCCTTTTATTTAGTTCAATTCAACATCAAACATACTGTTACTTTTGACCTTGAATGGCAGCGGCAATTTTTTCTGCGCCTTTTTTCGCCCAGTCTGCCTGCTTGGCTTCCACCATCACGCGCACGACAGGCTCAGTACCGGATGCGCGCAAGACCACGCGGCCTTTACCTTCGAGTTCTTTTTCCACTTCAGCCAAAGCCTCTTTGGAAGCATCCTGCCAGTTTTGACCTTTTTTGATGCGGACGTTAATCATGGTTTGCGGATACGGCTGCCAATCGGCGCAAACAGTGGCAAGGTCTTGATTCAAGGTTTGCAGTGCGGCCAAAACTTGCAGCGCAGAAATGATGCCGTCACCGGTATTGTGTTTGTCCATGCACAAAATATGGCCGCTGGCTTCGCCGCCAATCGACCAACCGCGTTGGTGGAGCTGTTCCAACACATAGCGGTCGCCCACTTTGGCGCGGCAGAAATCAACACCCTGCTCTTTCAAAGCAATTTCCATCGCCATATTGGTCATCACTGTACCCACTACGCCGCCGATTTCCATGCCTTCGTGCGCACGTGCTTTGGCAATCACATAAATCAGGCTGTCGCCGTCATACACTTTGCCATTGCGGTCAACCATCATCAAACGGTCGCCGTCACCATCCAAGGCAATGCCGTAATCGGCTTCATTTTGCAATACAGCCGCTTGCAAAGCTTTCGGATGGGTTGCCCCACATTTCTCATTGATGTTGTAGCCGTTTGGCTCATCACCGATACTCACCACTTGCGCACCCAATTCGTGGAATACTTTAGGCGCAACTGCATAGCCTGCACCATTGGCGGTATCGACCACCAATTTCAGACCGCGCAAGTCCAAATGGCTTGGGAAAGTGGATTTACAGAACTCGATATAGCGGTCATCCGCACCATTAATCCGGCGCGCACGACCCAAACGGCTGGACGGCTGGGTTTTCATTTCCTCATCGATTTTGGCTTCGATTTCCAACTCGATTTCATCGCTCAGCTTCACACCGCCTTCGGCAAAGAATTTAATGCCGTTGTCAGAATAAACGTTATGGGAAGCAGAAATCATCACACCGGCAGACAAACGCAAAGCACGGGTCAAATACGCTACGCCCGGGGTTGGCAGAGGGCCGGTTTGAATAACGTTGACACCGGCGGCAGTAAAGCCTGCAATCAGCGCAGCTTCCAGCATATAGCCTGAAATACGCGTGTCTTTACCGATCAAGACGGTCGGTTTGATTTCACCTTCGTGCTGCACCAAAACCTGACCTGCCGCATAGCCTAATTTCAAGACAAAATCAGGATTGATAGGAAACTGACCGACTTCGCCACGCACACCGTCAGTACCGAAATATTTTTTTGCCATGAGATAACTCCGTGATTGTTTTGTCGTATGTGAATATTGTTGAACTTCTTTAAAAGAATCTTGATTGTATTCGAAAGCCGTCTGAATCTTTCAGACGACCCTTGATCATGAGAATAATTTACTACTTCAGTATTATAGCAAGATCCGGATTTCCTGCACAAAAAAAGCACATCCTTTTGCAGAATGCGCTTCCTATTCGAGATTCAAAATCAAATCTTAGAATTTAGCACCAGACTGATTAGCCATGTAATCAACTGCAGCTTTCACTTCATCATCGCTCAGGCTACCGTTACCACCTTTGGCAGGCATTGCGTTAAAGCCTTCGAGTGCGTGTTTGTGTAGGGTGTCTTTACCTTGTTTGATACGAGGAGCCCAGTCTTCTTTTTTACCTACATGAGGAACACCTGGAACTGCGCCGCCGTGACATGCTTGGCAGTTGGCTTCGTAAACTTTTTTGCCGTCTGCACCGCCGGCTGCTGGAGCTGCCACACCTTTGTTATCTGCTTTGGCCGCATCTGCTTTAGGGGCTTCTGCAGGAGCTGCACCTTCAGCCGCCGGAGCTGAAGCGGCTTCACCGGAAGCGGCTGCATCGGCAGGAGCTGCGGCATCAGGATCAGGGAAAGTACCGCCGGCTTTGTTGGCCATGTAAGTAATGGCGCGTTTCAATTCTTGATCGGTCAAATCAGCCGCACCGCCTTTGGCAGGCATTGCGTTGAAACCGTTCAAAGCGTGTTGGAACAAGGTATCAAAGCCTTGGGCGATACGAGGAGCCCAATCGCCTTTGTTTTCAAATTTAGGCGCATTAGGAACAATACTGTCCGCCGCGTGACATTGGATACAGATTTTGTTGAAAATCTGGTCGCCTTGACGTTCGCCGACAGGAATACCGTCGCCCATTTTGAGTTGGCCGACTGGCTGGATACGGGTTTGAGTCGCAGCTTCGGTTGTTTCGGCAACATCGCCGAATGAACCGCTTCCCGCCAGTTTGATCAGGAAGTAAATCACTGCAATGACAATAACGATACCGCTCACAAGGGTGAACAATGCAGAGCCTTGGGCTTTGTGGTCGCGGAGTTGTTTCATTTGGTAGGCCTCGCCGTTAGGTTAGGTTGTGCTGTAAGTTATAGTTTATGTGTTAAACGCAGTTAACAATATTTTGCTGGATTATACTGAATTCGCAAAGGCTTTCCAATCCATCTTGAGAAAAAGATACGCAAAAATCCTCAAAAGGCCATCTGAATTCTGCTAAGCCTTTGTAGTTAATTGATTATTCCAGCCATACAAAAAAGTGACCGCCAATGCCACTTTCAGACACTTTCAAGATAAACTTTGCCAATAAAGCCAATATGCGTTAACCTTACGGCTTCCGCACCCATAGCTCAGTTGGAAGAGTGTCAGTTTCCGAAGCTGGAGGTCACAGGTTCGATCCCTGTTGGGTGCGCCAATTATAAAGAGGCCGTCTGAAAGATGAAAATTTTTCAGACGGCCTTTTGATTTACTTCAAATAAAACTACATTCAATTTCAGATTGCATGGCTATTGCAACACTTTGGCAAATGCCTCGGCTACATAATCGATATTCGATGCATTCAATCCTGCCACACACATCCTGCCTGAATCCAGCAGGTAAACGGCAAACTCGTCACGCAGGCGGTGTACCTGCTCTACGGTTAGGCCTGTATAGCTGAACATACCGCGCTGTTTGATGAAATAGCTGAAATCGCGATTGGGAATTTTGGCCGTCAAAACATCATAAAGTTTCTGACGCATGGCACGGATGCGGTCGCGCATGGCATAAACCTCGTTTTCCCACAAAACGCGCAAATCATCGCGGTTCATCACATCAGACGCAATATATGCACCATGCGCGGCAGGGCTGGAATAAATACGGCGGACGGTAAATTTCAACTGTCCGAACACCAGCTCTGCTTCTTCCTTATTAGGACACACTACGCTCAAACCGCCGACACGCTCGCCGTACAGCGACAGGTTTTTCGAGAAAGAGTTGCTGACAAACAAAGGCAATCCCATTTCGACGGCTTTACGAATCGCATAGGCATCGCTGTCCAAATCCTCGCCGAAACCTTGATAGGCAATATCCATAAACGGAATCAGCTTGTGCGTTTTGATGATGTCCAACACTTCATCCCATTGCGCTTGCGACATATCTACGCCGGTCGGGTTTTGGCAACATGGATGCAAAATCAAGACACTGTTTTCCGGTAATGTTTTGAAAAACGCAGTCATCTCTTCAAATTTCACGCCGACGGTTTCAGGGTTGTAATAAGGATACGTCCCCACTTCAAAACCGGCGCCTTCAAAAATGCCTTTATGGTTGTCCCACGTCGGATCGCTGACATAGGCTTTTGCATCGGGGAACCAACGGTGCA
Organism: Neisseria sp. 27098_8_158; assembly: GCF_041433145.1. Taxonomy (NCBI): domain Bacteria; kingdom Pseudomonadati; phylum Pseudomonadota; class Betaproteobacteria; order Neisseriales; family Neisseriaceae; genus Neisseria; species Neisseria sp. 27098_8_158. The sequence goes on along the minus strand of NZ_JAPWAZ010000005.1, from coordinate 13,768 downwards.
AAAAGTCGGCACCGACTTTCAACGCCCCCGAGCCGCCTAAAGTCTGTACGGTCGCAACGCGCCCTTCTGCCAGCGCCGGATTATCCTGCCCGAACAGCAAACGCTGAACTGCGCTTCGATAAGTGTCCAAACCTTCCATCGGTAGATAAGGAGATGGGCGCGGTACAGCCGCACGCTCTGCTTCTGCCCGGCGGACAGATTCCAAAACCGGCATTTTGCCTTCGTCATCAAAATAAATGCCTATGCTCAAGTTGACTTTTTCAAGACGCTCGTCGCGTTTGAAGGTTTCAACCAAACTCAAAATCGGATCGCCCGGATAATACTCGACATGACGGTACATGGTGCTTCCTTTATTTTCAGACAGAATTGATGCAAATTGTGGCACTAAAAGTCCTTATTTGCAAAATCAGGCCGTCTGAATGATTTAGACGGCCTAATTATTTTTAAACGCTACCAATCTACCCGTTTTAAATCATTTTGTGCCAATACATCCGCATGCTCGCTGCGGCTTTGATATTCCCTGTCCTGCAAAATGCGGCGAGCGACATAATTCAAGTGCAGCTTGGCTGCCTCAGCAGCTTCCGACGGTTTGGCCTGGGCAACGGCTTCAAAAATAGCGCGGTGCTGGGCAATCAGCGTCGGGCGCGGGTCTTCGGTTTGATGGATATAGATAATGCCGCTGCGTGTTTGCTGATAAAGCATTTTGAGCAGGCTGCTGGAAAGATGACTGAATAGGATATTGTGCGCGGCATCAGCAATGGTTTGATGAAAGCTGACGTCTGCTTCGGCTTGATGCTCCAAATTTCCGCTTTCACAGGCCGTTTCAAACTTCTGCCGCCAGAAGTCAATGCGTTTCAAATCGGCGTCAGTCCGTCTTTCGGCGGCCAGCGCCGCCATACAGCCTTCAACGTGACAGCTGAAATCGAATACGTCTGTTTCCCAATTGGTATGTTTGCCGAGCAATTCCTGCCAGCTTTGCAAAAAATCCTGTTGCGGCTTGACGGAAACATAATAGCCATCACCCTGCCGCGCTTCCAAAACCTGCTTGGCAATTAAAATATTCAACGCCACCCTGACCGACGGACGCGATACGCCGAATTCTTCCGCAAGCGTACGTTCGGGAGGCAATTTACTGCCTTCTTCATAAATGCCGGTAGCGATACGTTCTTCTAAAACGGCTAAGACCTGATCGCTGATTTTTTGAGGACGAACCAATTTCGTCATGTTGTATTCCTGATGATTGAAGGACAGTTGTATTCAAACGGCCATAAATTGGATTGACCAATTGTCCGCCCATTCTAATCAATCCCCTATTTTTTCGTCAAGAAATGCCATTCTCCCTATTGCAAGCAGTTTAATTCAAACACATTCATTTTTATCAAGTAACCTCACCAATGCCTTCAAATCAATATTTTGGTATGACCAATCTTAATAAACAACCTATGCGCCCAAAATCTGAAAATATTGATTTAGATTAAAATCCCACTGCTTCTATTTTACTAGACTTTATGTATAATACTTAGGTATTAGTTAACATAATTCCTAATAATAGAGAGAAACGATATGAAATACCCACCATTACTTATCTTACCCATTGCCTTAGCCGTATCCCAAGCATGGGCAGATACCGATCCTACACCTGAAGAAACGGTTACCCTTTCCCCTGTCACCGTCACCGGCACACAACAAGAAAAAGCCAATCGCGTTACTTTCAACCCCAAAGCTGCTTTGCAACCCCTCCCTGCCGGAGACGGGGCAGACCTTTTACAATCCGTGCCCAACATGAGCATCATCCGCAAAGGCGGCAGCTCGGGCGATCCGTTATTTCGTGGTTTGGGCGGCTCGCGCCTCTCCGTCAATGCCGATGACCAGTTTATTTATGGCGGTTGCGGTATGCGCATGGACCCACCGACTGCCTATATTCATCCCAATTCATTTGACAAAGTCGTGGTCACCAAAGGCCCGCAAACCGTTACCCAAGGTATGGGCTTAGTCAGCGGCTCGGTGCAATTTATCCGTAAAGATCCTGATTTCACTGAAAAACCTTACAACATCAACGCCACCCTGACGGCGGGCAGCAACGACCGCCTTGACGGTTCGCTGGAAGCCGAGTTCGGCGGCAAATACGGCTATGTCCGCACCAATATCTCCCATAACGAAGCCGACGATTACAAAGACGGCGACGGCAACCGCATTCACTCTCACTTCAAACGCGACAGCCAAATGTTGCAACTGGGTGTTACCCCGACAGAAAACACCACCATTGCCGGCACATACGAACGCAGCAGAGCCAAGGTTGCCTACGCCGACCGCATGATGGACGGCAGCAAATTCGACCGTGATGCATGGAACATCCGCTTTACCCAACGCAACCTTACTCCATGGTTCAGCGAGTTGGAACTGCGCTACGGTAAAAGCGAAATCGACCACGTGATGGACACATACAGCCTGCGTACCATCTACAATCCTGCCGGCAAGCAGATTAAAAATGCCAACAACCCTAAACGCAATACTGATACAGGCCGTCTGAAAGCCACTTTCGACTGGGACAAGCTCAACCTGCAAACCGGTTTGGATTATTTGGACGATGTCCACGTCGCGCGTCATGAGCGTGGCGGCGACGGCTACAGCCACAAGCCTTATATGCCCAACCAAAGTTTCAAACAATGGGGTGTTTTCACCGAAGCCTCTTGGCAGCAAACCGACAATCAACGCTGGGTAGCAGGTTTGCGCCATGACCAAGTCAAAGCGCATTACGATACCGCGCGCGTTACCGACCCCGTTTTGAAACATCAAAAATTCAATTTGAACTCAGGCTTCCTGCGTTGGGAAAGAAATACGGACAACGGCCTGAAATACTATGCCGGCTTCGGTATTGCCGAACGTGCACCTGACTACTGGGAACGCCTGCGCTCTGAAAACAAAGCCATCCGCGCAGAGCAAAACCGCCAAATCGATGCTGGTGTAATCTGGAAACGTCCTAACCTCCACGCATCTGTATCCGTATTCGGCAGCAACATCAAAGACTTCATCATGATGGAACGCCAAGGCATGAATTTCAACGTGCGTAACATCAACGCTTCACGCTTTGGCGGCGAAGCCGAAGTCAAATGGACATTTACGCCTAACTGGGAAGTCGGCACCAGCCTCGCCTACACCCACGGCAAAAACCGTACCGACGGCAAACCTTTGGCACAAACGCCACCGCTCGAGTGGAACAACACCCTCGCCTTTGACAACGGCAAATTCAGCGCGGGCGCATTATGGCGCGTCGTAGCCAAACAAAACCGTTACAGCAAAGGCCAAGGCAATATCGTCGGCCAAGACATCGGCGCCTCTTCAGGCTTTGGCGTACTCTCGCTCAACGCCGGTTGGAAATTCAGCAAATACGCCACATTGCAAGGCGGCGTGGACAACGTGTTCAACAAAACCTATGCTGAATTCGTCAGCCGCGGCGGCGACCCTTCTGCCGGTACACAAACCATGCGCGTGAATGAACCCGGCCGTACTGCATGGCTGAGACTGCAAGCGAAGTTCTAACCAGCCTCGCGCGTATATAAAAAGGCCGTCTGAAAATTTTTCAGACGGCCTTAATATTTTTAAGGATGTTTTTAAACAAACAGTCCGGCGAAACAATGCAACGCCGGACTGTTTGCTCTCTATCGGATTAAATCAAACCCAAAGAGTTGATGAACACCACAATAATCGCAATCGGCGCAAGATAGCGAAGCGCACCCAACCACAGGTAAAGCAACTGTTTCGGAATGGTACTGCCCATGCCTGCATCGCGCAGGACGGACTGTTTGTCCTGAACCCATGACGTAAACACGGCAACGCTCAATGCGCCAATCGGCATGATGACGGCAGAAATAATGAAGTCCCACAAGTCAAAAATAGTTTTGCCGAAAATCTTAAATTCGCCCCAAACGCCAAATGACAGCGCCGAAGGAATACCGACTATGAAAATCGCAATACCGGTTACCCAAGCATGGCTGCTGCGCTTTTTCTCGTCTTGGCGGATGGTTGCCGCGTTAACGGTTTCCAGCATGGAAAACGCGGAAGTCAGCGTCGCAAAGACAACCAACAGCATGAACACAGCAAACAAATATGTACCCATCGGCATTTTCATGAAGACCGCAGGCAACACAACAAAAATCAAACCAGGGCCTTGACCCGGTTCAAAACCGAAGGCAAATACCGCAGGGAAAATCACCAAACCGGCCAGCAGCGACACAAACAGGTTCATCCACATAATCATATGGCCGGAGCGGAACATATCCTGATCCTTACCCAAATACGAAGCATAGGTAATCATCGCGGACACGCCGATACTCAAGGCAAAAAACGCCTGACCCAAAGCAGTCAGCATCGTACCCGGTTTCAAATACGACCAATCCGGTTTCAACAAAAATGCCACGCCCTCCATTGCGCCGGGCAAGGTCAGCGAACGGATAGCCAGCGCAATAAAGAGGATAAACAAACCCGGCATCAATACGCGGTTTGCCTTTTCAATGCCGTCTGAAACGCCGCCTTTGACCACCCAAATGGTAATCAGCATGAACAAACCTTGGTAAAACAGCGAGCCAAACGGTGAAGAAATCGTTTTGCCGAACAAAGCTTCAAAGTCTGCACCGGCATGAATTTCACCGGTAAAGCTGTGCACGACGTAGTTCAATACCCAGCCGCCGACCACGCTGTAAAACGACAGCAAGATAAAACACGCGGCCACACCCATGCGGCCGACCCACGGCCACTGCGAACCCGGGCGCAATACTTTAAAGGAATCGATGGCGTTTTTACCGCCCGTACGGCCGATGTAAAACTCGGCCAGCTGAACCGGCAAAGCCACCAAAATAGTAAAAATCAAAAACAAAAGAAAGAATACGGCGCCGCCGTTGGTACCGGCTGTATAAGGGAATTTCCAAATTGCACCCAAACCGATGGCCGAGCCTGCCGCAGCAAGCACAAAGCCGATTTTAGATGACCAAGACGAATGGTTGCTCATGATGTAATATTAAGAAACGTGAAGATGCCGAATTGTAACAGGGTGAAGTCAAGCCGTGAGTGGCTGACGGACAGCCGATAAGCAATTCGCACGGATGGTGCGTACTTACCAAGCAAATTAGCATGAATTTTTGATAATTAAACTTTTAATAGCACAAATTTTATTTTTATATTTTAAATTTGACGGTTTATTTTAAAAATACGCATATAAAAGGCCGTCTGAAACCTTGTTTTTAAGGTTTCAGACGGCCTTTATCCTTAAGCTGCTTTATTTTTTCATGGCATCGGTCATAACTTTGACATTGTAGCGGTACATGCCGATGTAGCTGTTGGCCGGTGCGCCACCCAATGCATCAGAATACAGGCGGCCGCTGACATTGACGCCGGTTTCTTTGGCAATACGGTCAATCATGCGCGTGTCTTTGATGTTTTCAGTAAAGACGGCTTTAATGCCCTCGCGTTTGATTTGGCGGATGATGGAAGCCACTTGTTTGGCAGATGGCTCGGCTTCGCTGCTCACGCCTTGAGGGGCAATGAATTCAATATTGTAGCGTTTGCCCATGTAAGAGAACGCATCATGCCCGGTCAAGACTTTACGCTTGGCGGCAGGTACGGCATTAAAGGCAGCCTGCGCATCGCTGTGCAGTTTTTTCAGCTGCATTTGATAGTTGCCCAAACGTTGCTGATAGTAGGTTTTGCCCTCAGGGTCGGCTTGAATCAGCGCATTGGCAACGTTTTGCGCATAAGTACCCATCAGGACGGGGTCGGTCCAAACGTGCGGGTCAAACTCGCCGTGATCGTGATGATGGCCTTCATGATCGTGGTCATGATGATGGCCGCCCTCTTCTGCTTTCAAAGCCTGAATGCCTTTGGTCGCTTCGGCGAAAGGAACTTTACTCTGTTTGACTGCACGCTGTACATCGGCGGCTTCCAAGCCCAAACCGTTAAGCAATACCAATTTGGCACTACGGATTTTTTTGATGTCGCCACTGGTCATGTGGTAGGCATGACTGTCTTGGTTAGGGCCCACCAAGCTTTGAACGGCCACACGGTCGCCACCAATCTGTTTGGCCACGTCGCCCAAAATGCTGAAGCTGGTGACAACAGGCAGCGGAGCGGCATAAGCTGCACCGGTCAATAATGCGGCAACGATGCCGAGTTTCCAATGTTTCATATTCTCTCCAGTGATATAACGTAACATTAACATCATCATAAAACAGACCGACTGTTTATTCAAGCGGCCGTCTGAAAAATCATGCCGTGCGGTGTTTCTTGCGGCGCAGCCATTTTGCCAAAATACCGCCTTCCCAACCGAACACGACAGAAATCAGGTAAAGCGTGCCGCAGCATAAAATAATCGCCGGGCCGGACGGGATTTCGATATGGTAGGAAAACAACAGTCCTGCCAAGCCGCAAAGCAAAGCTAATGCGACCGACAAAATCATCAGCCAACCCATGCTTTTTGCCCACAGTCTGGCGGTAATCGCCGGCAACATCATCAAACCGACCGACATCAGCGTACCCAATGCCTGAAAACCCGCAACCAGATTCATCACGACCAGCACCAAAAACAGCACATGCCAAAAGCCGCCCTTGCCGCCGACAGCCTTGAGGAACAAAGGGTCTATGCTTTCCAACACCAGCGGGCGGAACATGACCGCCATCAGCAAAATAGTGACACTCGCAGAAACGGCAATCAGCTGCAAAGCCGGAATATCCACCGCCAACACCGAGCCAAACAGCAAATGCAGCAAATCGACGCTGCTGCCGTTTTTGCTGACCAAAACCACACCGATGGCGAGGCTGCTCAAATAAAATGCGGCAAAGTTTGCATCTTCTTTCAATGAAGTAAACCGGCTGACCAAACCGGCCAACAAAGCCATCAGCAAACCGGCTGCAAAACCGCCGACGCTCATTGCAGGCAAACTCAAGCCGGCAAACATATAACCAATGGCCGCACCGGGCAAAACCGCATGGCTCAAGGCATCACCCACCAAACTCATGCGACGCATCACCAAAAACACACCGACAGGCGCCGCGCTCAATGCCAGGCAGAAAATCGATGCCAGGGCATAGCGCATAAAGTCAAATTCGGCGAACGGCGCGACGACCAACTCATATAAATCCATGTTTTATCGCTTTTTTATTAATCTCTGAAAGCCTTAGGCCGTCTGAAAAATACTTACTTTCAGACGGCCTTGTCCATTAAACCGCGCACCAATCGGCCGCTTCCTGTTTCTGCATCATTCGGTTTGCCTGTGCCAAAAACTCATCGGTCAACACATTTTCAGTCGCACCGGCAGTCACTTTTTCACGCGCCAAAAGCAGCGTGTTGGCAAAATATGCCCTCACCTGCTCGTAATCATGCAACACGGCAATCACAGCCTGACCGTCCTGATGGCACTGGCGCAAAACTTCCAACAGCGCATAAGTCGTCCGCGCATCTACCGCGTTAAACGGTTCGTCCAGCAGCAAAAATTTGGCATCCTGCACCAGCATCCGCGCAAACAATACGCGTTGGAACTGGCCATTGGACAAATGCGCAATTTGGCGCGTGGCAAAATCCTGCATTTCGACGCGTTCCAACGCCGCCATCACGCGCTTTTTCTGCTCCGCGTTTACGCGTCCAAAAAATCCGATTTCATACCACAGCCCCATCGCCGCCAGTTCAAACACCGTCATCGGCTGGCTGCGGTCAATATCCGACTGCTGCGGCAAATAGGCAATGTTCTTGCGCGCCATATTTTCATAGCGCACGCTGCCCGTGTCCGTCTTCTGCAAGCCCATAATGGCTTTGAGCAGGGTCGATTTGCCCGCGCCGTTCGGCCCGAAAATCGTCCACATCTTGCCATCTTCAAACACCATATCCACATGGTGCACCACCGGCCTGCGCTGATAGCTGACCGTCAGATTTTCCACCACGATACTCATGGCGACACCGCCCAAAAATATACAGCCCACAACGCCGCCAATGCGGCAAGCGCAATCAGCAGCCTTTGCAGCAATCCGGTCAACAATACAGAATTCATAAGCCTAAAACCGCCCTTGCCCGAATACGGACAACAGGCCGTCTGAAAGAAAATTAAAACATTAAAATGATACTGTATAACGTTAACCCTGTAAATTTCTTTCGTTTTCAGACGGCATCGGGCAAAAGGCCGAATATCGGTTACAATCCATTTTTTATTTGATGATTGTTCTATGTCTATTCCACTCTTAAACGAAAAACTCAATACCGAAACCGCCCGCATTTCATGGGAAGAGCTGCAACCCCACTTCGCACGCGGTGCCGCCGTCTATGTGGCACCTGATTTGGATTTGATTGCCGTCGCCCGCCATGTTGCTGAAGATGAAGCCGCGCCATTGAAACAATGGATGGAACAAGGCAAATTCGGTGCCATCAGCGATGATATGGCGCGCACATTTTTAGCGGATAAGCAAGAAATGTGGGCGGTTGTCGTGGCACCGTGGGTATTGGTACAGCCTTGCAAAGACTGATAAGGCCGTCTGAAAAAACAAAACCGGAACATTTCCCATGTTCCGGTTTTGTTTTTTTTCAGACGGTCTATTGCAAAGTAAAGCCTGCTTTGAATTCAAGCTTCGGCACCCCGATAACGAAACGTTTGCCGATACTGTCTTCAAATTCATACGCGCCTTCGATACTGCCCCAAGGCGTGCTGATTTGCGAACCGCTGTTGTACTCATAGGCTTCACCCGGGTACAAAACAGGTTGCTCTTCAATCAGGCCGGCATGGCCGACCTGCTCTGTCTCACCGTGTCCATCGGTGATTTCCCAAAAACGCTGACGCAAAGTAATGATTTCATCACTGCGGTTGCAGATGGTAATCAGATAATTGAAGGCATAGCGGTCGCGATAGACGTCGCTCTGACCGGCCATATAACGCGGCTCCACGTTAATCTCGATTTCATTCATAATTGTTTACCCCGTATAGTATTTATTTTATTTCAATCCGGATAATTCCGGCATGCCCGCCCTATTTTTGCAAAGGGTCGAAACACTTAAAACGCATCACGCGATCCAATAAAACAGGCCCAAGACCATCAAGGTCATCGCAGCCGCAATCAAATCATCAAGCATAATGCCCAAACCTCCATGAATCCGCTGGTCAAACCATTTGATCGGCCATGGTTTCAACGCATCAAACAAGCGGAAAATAACAAAAGCCGCCAGCCACCAGCTCCATTTAAACGGAATCAGCGATAGCACCAGCAGCATCGCGACAATTTCATCCCAAACGATACCACCGTAATCCTGAATACCCAATTCCCTCTCGGTATAACCGCAAATGCGGATACCCCAGAAAAACAAGGCGATACACAATAAAAGCAATATCCAGCCGTCTATGCCCAACAGGCACAATACAAAAGCCAGAGGTAATGCTGCCAGCGTTCCGGCCGTACCCGGCGCAACCGGCGACAAGCCGCTGCCGAAACCGAATCCTAAAAAACACAATGGTTTGTGCAACAGCCAAGAAAAAGTAGGTTTACGTTCAGCCAAAATGATCAAATCCTAAAGAAGTCAGTTCCAATACGCCGCCTTCGGCATCCAAAATATTCAGACGGCCTGAATCAGTCATTTTACCAATTCGGGCGACCGGTACGCCACTTTGTTCCGCTGCCTGATAAACGCGTTCTCTATCTTCTGGAGCAGCAGTAAAAATCAGTTCGTAATCATCGCCGCCGGCCAATACTGCCGACAACCATTGTTCGCGCGACAATACATTTTTCAATTCAGGCAACGACGGCACACAATCGGCAAATATTTCTGCACCGACAGCAGAGGCTTTTAAAATATGCCCCACATCTTGAGCCAGGCCGTCTGAAACATCTTGCGCGGCATGGGCAAATGGCAACAATGCCTGACCCAATGAAACACGTGGCTCCGGACGGAGCAATTTATCATCGCAAACCGCCATAATTTCAGACGGTAATTGATAATACCCCAAATGTCTGTTCAAAGCAGCGGCAGCCAAACCCAACCGACCCGATACCCAAATATCGTCGCCGACTTCAGCCGCATCACGCCGCAGGGCACGTCCTGTCGGAACTTCACCTACTATCGTTACATTAAAGACCAAATCGCCTTTGGTGGTATCTCCACCAATCAACACCGTATCAAAACGCGCGGCCAAAGCAAAAAAGCTATCGCAAAAGCGTTTGAGCCAGTCTTGATTCAATTCAGGCAACGCAGCACTGAGCAACACCCAACGTGGCTTGGCACCCATAGCGGCCATATCGGATAAATTTACTGCAAGCATTTTCCATGCCAAATCTTCAGGCAAAACATCTTCAAAAAAATGTCTGCCTTTGACCAACATATCAGCGCTAAAACATAAATCAAATCCGTTACTTGGGCGAATAATAGCGGCATCGTCCCCTATGCCCAAAATCAGACCTTCCGATTTTTGTCGCTGCAAATATTGTCTGATAAAGTCAAATTCCGTCATATTTATCCAATACAACTATAACTTAGATTACTATATCTAATTTTGTGCCAGCCTGATGCTTGCCTACTAACACGTCAAACATCAAACTTTCATATTATTTAGATATAAAACTCAATAAGTTAAAGGCCGTCTGAAAATATAGATTTCAGACGGCCTCATGTTTTCAAACCACTCTGAGCAGGTAGATTTACAGATAGACGATTTCGCCTGTCCGCCCCCTGCTCTCTTGGCTTGCCCACCAAATAAATTGCGGCAGGACATCTTCGTAGTTTTTACGTTCGCTTTTCGATTCGCCCGGATGAGATTTGATACGTTGTGGCGAATTGATGGCACCCGGCACCAAAACATTGGCACGCAGGTTGTCAAAACGTTCCCACTCATCCGCGGCCACTTTACACAAATAATTGAGCGCGGCTTTGGAGGCACCGAAACCGCCCCAATAGGCTTGCGGTTTTTCGCCGTGGCTTTCGCCGACAAAAATCACAGAAGCGTCTTCGGATTGCTTCAACAATGGGAACAGCGCACGGGTCAAGCCCATAGGCGCAACGGTGTTGATACGGTATTGGTTGACCCATTCCGATACAGTTTGGAAATCCAATGGCGACAAGGCATAGAAATAGCTGGCACAATGCACCACGCCATCCAATTTTCCGCCGGTTGCTTCATCAATAGTTTCCGCGAATTGCTTAAACTCTTTCTCCTCTGCACTCATCAAATCAAAGCAGATGGCAAACGGCTCAGGGCTGCCCGCAGCCACAATGGCATCATATACTTTTTCCAAACGCTTTTGATGACGCGCCACCAAAATGACAGTCGCTCCGGCAGCCGCATAGGCTTTGGCAACCTGCTCGCCCAAACCTTGGGATGCGCCGGTAATCAAGATGGTTTTGTTCGCTAATGTCGTCATGACTTTTCCTTGAACTTTATGGTTTCAGATATTGTATCGGCTTGGTAAGTTTTGTAAAGTCAAAAAGGCCGTCTGAACATTTAGACGGCCTCAGTTTATTCAACCCGCAAATCCAGCATAAGCTTTTCAGCCGCGGCAAAGCCTGACTGAACTGCAGCTTCCAATGTTGCCGGATAGCGAGGATGGAGATAGTCGCCGGCCGGATAAATACGGCGATGGTGCAACCATGAGAAATCAGGTTGTACAAAATCAACCGTTGTCGCCGTAGTCGCGCGTTTTTCCGTAATAATGCGTACGGCTTCAGGCTTACCCAAATCCGGACAAACCCGCTTAATATCCGCATGAACTTTCTCGGCCAAATCTTTATCCTTCCAAGCCTCAGTGCAATCGGAAACGCTGATAACAACCGCAACTTCATTATCCAGTAAACCCAATGCCCCCCGATGCAGCACCCATTGCGCCGTACCATCGGCAAATCCGGTTAAAGGTGCAGGCAGTTTGACTGCTTGGGCATAACGCAAATAAACCGTAGTAATCGCATGGTAGTGAAACGATTGATAGGCCGTCTGAATATAGTCAGGCGTATCTTCAGGCAAAAGCGCGTCAACATGATATGGCGCAACAGCCAAAATCACCGCATCAAATACTTCACCATTGATTTCAATTCGGCCATCGATATGATGGTTTAAATGTGAAACACGAGTTTCAAGATGTATCTTTGCACCATGCGTAAGTAGGAACGCTAAAGCCGGTTCAGCTACGATCCGCCCTAAATCCTGCTTAGGCAAAAGATAATCGCTGTTCGCCTTTTCAGACCACACGCCATCATTCAATACATTACATAAAATACGCAACGATGCCTGTTCTAACGGCGTATTTAAAGCACCCCAAACCAAAGGTTGCCAAAATTGGCCAAGCAGACTGCGGGGAACATTTCGTGTTCTCAACCACTTTGCAACCGTCAAATCGGTTTTATGATGAGCTGCCCAACGTCGCAATGCCGACATATCCGACAGCAATTTGATTTTCAATGAAAAAGAAAGATTTTTCGCACGTAGGATGCCGACAAGCAAATGCCAAGGCGCAGGCAGAGAGGCCGTCTGAAACTGCAATCCCTCATGGATATGCCATTGCAAAGGCTGGCGTAAAAAGGCTGATTCAGGTTGAACACCAATATGCTGCATTAAAGTTTGAACACCATGATACGCGCCCAACAAGATATGCTGCCCATTATCCAAAAAGCTGAATCCATCATCTTTCCCGGCGAAGGCACGCGCCCTACCGCCAGCCTGTCTCCCGGCCTCAAACAAAGAAATATTAGCTCGATGAATCAGAGAAACCGCCGCAGACAAACCTGCCCAACCGGCACCAATCACGGCAATTTTTGGACGCTTAGTATTCATGGTTTAAATCCAAACAGCCAAGTTTTCAAAGCAATACGTTTTTTACGGGGAGAAGGAATCGCAATTTTATAAGTCAACACATTTTGCGCACCATCACGGTCAATTTCATTCAACAACGCATAATAAATAGCCGCCATAATCAGGCCGACTTTCTGCGATTTCTTATCCTCAGCCGGCAAAAGCAACATCGCTTCACGATAAGTTTCACGCGCCCTATTCACTTGAAACTGCATCAATTTTGCAAAATTTTCTGTCGGTTTGCACTGCATAATTACGTTGGCAGGAACATCAAACTTCTGCATTTCCTCTATCGGCAGATAAATTCTTCCCTGTCGCACATCTTCGCCCACATCACGAATAATGTTCGTCAACTGCAAAGCCAAGCCCATTTTGTCCGCATATTCCAAAGTTTTTGGATTGGAAAAACCTAAAATCCGCGCAATAAGGCACCCCACTACCCCTGCAACACAGTGGCAATACAGCTTTAATTCATCAAAACTACCATAACGAGCCTGCTCCAAATCCATCTGCATGCCATCAATCAAAGCTTCAAATTCATTCTTCGGCAAATCAAAATTTGCCCGAATATCTTTTAAAGCTTGATGAACGGGATGCTCAGGCATCTCATTATTAAACACTTTCTCCAAATCACTGCGCCACCAGTTCAACGTTATCTGAGCTACATTTGGATCGGTACAGCCATCAACTACATCGTCTAGTTCGCGACAAAAAGCGTATAAAACAGTGATCGCATTCCGTTTTTCTACCGATAAAAAACGAAAGCCGGATAAAAAACTGGAATGGCTTTCGGCAACCTTTTGATGACAATAATCCAAAGCAAGCACTGTGTATCCTAAAATATTGTTATAAATAATTAGCAGGGATTTTATCTGTATTTAAAAAAGTACGCCAATATCAAAAATTCATCTTATAACAAGGCCGTCTGAAAGCTAATCTTAAGTATCTTTCAGACGGCCTAATATCTT
>NZ_JAPWAZ010000004.1:0-136402 GCF_041433145.1 Neisseria sp. 27098_8_158 | reverse complement strand
TGCGGGAAGATGAAGGGGAAGGGCAGCTGTACGGACGGTGAGGAGATATTTAGGGGCAATGATGCGGAGTGTAAGCCTTTTATGGGGTGACAATAGAGTGGAAAGGAGATAAGAAAGTAAAAAGGACGTGCACAGGCACGTCCTTTGGGTAAGCTGATCTCAACCTCGAGTACTGCATTATTGTCTTAACCCGTTTTATTATTTTGACGAACTGAATATTTCAAATCCAGTACCTTATGCTGACACTGCAACCAGCCGGCGGAAGGTAATGCCCTGGTCAGAACTATTAGGAATTAACTGTAAATTGAGCGGGAAAGTTTAAAAGTAGAGAAAGCGGTAGTTTAAGTTATTGATGCAACATTATTCAGACGGCCCGAGCGGTCATGGGTAAGGATAATAAAAGATAAAGGCTGTAGACAAATTACACCAAGCAAAGATAGCATTGTCTGCAGGGTAAAAGGCTGGTTGATACAGCAAACATATATCTGTATCTATTTTGAAAGGCTATATTGAGAAACTGCACATCACTCCTTCAATATCGACGAGATAAGGTATGGCAGAAGGTTCGATCAAAGGCTACGGCAGCAAAACAGATGGCACCTAGAAAAACATCAGCTACAGACCTGCATTATCGCAAAGCCCTTTGCAACAACTCATCGACGGAAACGCAAATCAAACACAACCGAATATTTGTCGAAAAACCCGTTATGTGGTTGAACAAAGCTTTGTTACATTTCACCGTAAATCAGGCTGTGAACCTAATTTGCTTTAGGCAACATGGGTGTGCAACGCTATTCGAAAGCTATATGTTTGAATCGTTGAACCGGTTAACAGTTTACTTGCGCTTGTTTGTTCCTACAAGATGCGAGTATTGGGAAGATAAAAGGAAACTGTCAAATCCCTGTGTTTGAGTTTTGGCTGTTGGGGATGAGGGCTTTTTTGCAAAGGTATCAGGCTGTCTGAAAACTTGATAGAAGCAGCCGTCTGTTAAATATGCGATAATGCGGAAGATTTCATGGGTGTGGTAGAAACATGGTTGTGATTGTCCGACGGGGATGATGTCAGGCAACGATGGAATTGGTTTGCTTGAAACGCCCGCCTGTTGCGGGCTTTTTTATGGGAAGGAATGGTCATGCCTAATCCGCTTTATCGGCAACATATTATTTCAATTTCAGATTTGACGACGGAGCAGCTCGAATTGCTGCTTCAGACGGCCTTGAAGTTGAAAAAGCAGCCTCGCGAAGATTTGCTTGAAGGTAAATTGATTGGTTCGTGCTTTTTTGAACCCTCTACCCGTACGCGTTTGTCTTTTGAAACGGCGGTACAGCGTTTGGGTGGGAAAGTTATCGGTTTTTCCGATGGCGCGAATACCAGCGCGAAAAAGGGTGAAACGCTTGCAGATACTGCGAGGATTATTTCCAGCTATACGGATGCGATTATTCAGCGACACCCGAAAGACGGTGCGGCCCGTGTGGCGGCCGAGTTTTCGAGCGTGCCCGTGATTAATGCCGGCGATGGTACCAACCAACATCCAAGCCAGACGCTTTTGGATCTGGTAACGATTTATGAAACACAAGGTAGTTTGAGCAATTTGAAGATTGCGATGGCCGGTGATTTGAAATATGGCCGTACGGTACACTCATTGTGTCAAGCATTGAAGCGTTGGGGTTGTGAGTTTGCATTTGTTTCTCCTCCCAGCTTGGCGATGCCGGACTATATCACTGAAGAGCTGGAGGAGGCCAGTTGCCCTTATCAAGTCCTGTCCAGCTTGGAAGAAGCGGTCGAATGGGCGGATATTTTGTACATGACCCGCGTTCAGCGCGAACGTTTTGATGAGCAGGAATTTGCCAAAATTCAGGGTAAATTCAATCTTGATGCGCCGATGTTGGTAAACGCCAAACCCAATTTGCGCGTCTTGCATCCTTTACCGAGGGTAGATGAAATTCATCCGAATGTGGATAAAACACCTCATGCCTATTATTTTGAACAGGCAACCAACGGCGTGTATGCACGGATGGCGATTTTGTCTTTGGTATTGAACGAAGAAGTTTAAGGAGCGAAAGATGGAAAACTCAAAACTCAGCGTTGAAGCGATCGAACAAGGTACGGTGATTGACCATATTCCTGCTGGTAAAGGCTTGGCCATTTTAAGACAGTTTAAGCTGCTGCATTATGGCAGCGCGGTTACGGTTGGTTTTAATTTGCCCAGTAAAACGCAGGGAAGCAAAGACATTATCAAAATCAGCGGTGTGTGGTTGGATGCCAATGCGGCCAACCGTTTGGCTTTATTTGCCCCTGAAGCAGTGGTAAACAAAATCGATCGGTTTAAGGTGGTTGAGAAACAGCATTTGTCATTGCCGGACGAGATTTCGGAAGTATTCCGCTGCCCGAATACCAATTGTGCCAGTCATGGCGAGCCGGTCATCAGCCGCTTTTATGTCCGTTCACATAATGGACAGACACGTTTGAAATGCCATTATTGCGAAAAAACCTTCTCGCGTGATTCGGTTGCCGAAGCCTGATAAAAATCTCAGGCCGTCTGAAAACACGGCTATACGGTTTGAGTTGTCTGCTTGATACATTAGTTTCATAAAAAGCAAGATATTAAGCAAATTGCGTTAAAATTACGTTAAAATAATGCCTTCTGAGTTGATGACATCATTTGCTCAAAAGGCATTATTTTTTATAACACGACACGAAATGTAGGAAAACTTATGCACTCATCCATACAAAGCCGGTTTGCCCCAATTTTATACGTTTTGATTTTCTTTGCCGGATTTTTGGCAGCACAAGTTTGGTTCAATCAGCAAGCCTATTTGACCAATCTTCCCCTTTTGGTCACTGCCATTTCTGCCGTTGCATTGGTTTGGTTGATTTGGGCTGTCGTCTCTGCGCGATCCAAAGCAAAAAGCAAGATGTTGCACCGTGAGCAGCTGATTCAAAAAGAGAGCATTCATCCTGTTTTGCATGCGACGTTGCAACGTTCTGACGGTCAAACGGATTTATTGGTTTTGGTTGTCCGCAATAGCGGTAAGGGCTTGGCGAAGAATGTGCGTTTTGAGGCTGAGGCTTTGCCGGATCACTTGCCGAGCAAGCTGGTTGCCGATGCAGTTATGCGCTTGGAGATGTTTTCCGGCGGCGTGGATATGCTGGCATCGGGAGAATTGTATGGCGGCGTGTTTGCAAGCATGTTGGCGCTGGCTGCCGAATTGCCGGACCAAACATTCGGCGGAGTATTGAAACTGAAGGCCACTTATGAAAATGCCTTTGGCGATCAATGCACTTCAGAAAGCGTTTTGGATTTGAGCATATTGAATTTCAATTTGTCAGAAATTAAATCCAATGGCGAGCAAAAGCCCCGCAAGAAATTGTTGTATTGATATTCAAAATATGCAGGCCGTCTGAAACCGAAATACTTGTTTTCAGACGGCCTGTTGTTATTTTTCAAATGATTTTTGAAGAAAAAGAGGCGTATCGGGTATAATAATCAAAGAATTCGAAACGGATTGTCAGGCTCGGCAAGCCGTCTCATCATTGTCGTATTTCAAAACCTTACTGATATTTTTTCAATAATCTGTTGCTATGTATCGGAACTTTTTCTGATGTTGGCACTGGCGAAATATTCCTTTAGCCATTTACTCTCAGGAAGCTGCTTATGTTAGTGTGTAATCCTTATGAAGTTGTGATCCATGGTACGACCAGCAAAGGCAAGATTTTCCGACCAAGCGACTGGGCGGAGCGCCTGTGCGGTATTTTGTCCTCCTTTACTAAAGACAACCGCCTTTCCTATTCGAATTGGGTGCGCCCGATTTTGGTGGACAATGTCCGTTGTGTAGCGGTCGATAAAAAGTTGGAAGAAGACAATCCGCAAATGTTCCGTTTCTTGATGGACTTTGCAGCGGATAATGATTTGCGCGTGATTGACTGCAAAGCCTTGCTCAAAGAGCAAGAGAGCAAACAGCAGGGCGAAGTGCCGGTCGAGCGCGTTTTGTTGGCGCAGGCGATTGAAGAAAAACATGCCGCAGAGCGTGCCGAAGCGGCCAATGCGCAGTCTGAGCCTCAAGCTGCCGCGCCTGTGGTCGGCGTATTGCGTGAAATTCCGCCGGAAGAAACAGCGACTGCTTTTGCGGCCTTGAGTGTTCTGCGTTCATCGTTGACCGATATTCACCGTTTTGTTGAACAAATCAACGAGCATCAGCGCAAAACCGGCTACCGTCTGCTGGGTATTTTTGAAGAAGGCAAACAAAATGCCGTGGCCGTATGTGGTTTTCATACTGCACATAACTTGGCCAGCGGTTACCATATCCATATTGATGATCTCGTAACCATGCCGCAATGCCGCCAAAAAGGCTATGCTTCTCGCTTGTTGGAAGAAGTACGCAAAATCGGTGCGGAAACCGGGGCAACCAAAATCCATCTGAATGTCCATGTGAACCATGACCGTGCCGATGCCCATCGTCTCTACTTCAAAAACGGATTTGAAATCTGCGCTTACCATTTCCGTTGCGACCCGAAATAATTTTTGTGGAAAGAGGGAATACAATGTTGAAGATTTTGACTGCGGCTGTTTTGACACTGAGCTTGGTGGCCTGCGCATCAGGCAGCGGAGGCAGCTCGCAAATGTATGGTGAGATTAAGGCCGGTGTAGAAACCAGCCATCAACGTTGAGATATACAATGACAAGGCCGTCTGAAAATAGGTTTTCCTGTTTCAGACGGTCTTTTTGCAATTTGATTAGAGGGTCGTGGAGGTGTCGTCAGTGGCAACAGTCCGATGCAGGCGATACCAATTGTACAGGCGCAAGATGCACAAGAAGGCAATAATGGGCATGCAGGCTGCGGTAACCAGATAACGCGGGTTGCTGAAGTTTAAAACATTGTGCCCGGAAAGCAGCGACAAAGCGGCATGCAACCATTCCCACAAAGACGAAATGCTGAATGCCAAAACAGCCAACAGGCCGAGAGTTCGGAAAATGCCGATGGGCAGGATTTGTTGGCGTAATACAGCTCGGTTGAGTTGGAACAAGACAATCAAACCGAAGCCGATAATGCAGACCATGCCGCCGTTGGCGACGATTTGCAGGCTGTTGAAGGCAATGTCGGGCGTAACGGAAATTGTACCGGACTGGTTGGCTGCGGTTTGTTGTAAATTTAAGCCTTGCATGACATTAAGTACGAAACCGTAGATCAGGTCGGCCAAAACGATGCCGATGGGTAGCGGAGTCAAAAAACGTTTCATGGATCAGTTGAGTATTCTATTAGTATGAGTGAGGCCGTCTGAAAAATTAAACATGACGACGTGAGGGTATATTGTATCCGATAGGAAAGTAGGTTAATGCAAAAATAAATTTAGTTTAAGTCAGAAAATGATGTAATTTTACGCCAACATTATTGCATTAAGAGTACAATCTTCTTCATTATCAAACGTGAAATCAACAGGAAAGGACGTTTACATGAGCCAATTGCAACGTGATTTAACCCGTATCAGCCACAATACCAAAATTGTTGCCACACTGGGTCCGGGCAGCAACAATGTACAATTGTTGGAAGACATGATCCGTGTCGGCGGCCTTAATGTCGTCCGTTTCAATTTCAGCCACGGTACGCCGGAGTTTCATGAAGAAAATGCCCGTATCGTACGCGAAGCCGCGAAACGTGCGGGGCAGGAAATCGCCATTCTTGCCGACTTGCAAGGCCCGAAAATCCGTGTCGGCAAAATTGCAGGCGGCAGCATCGAGCTGAATAAGGGTGAAACCTTGATTTTGGATGCCGCACTTGAAGGCGAAGGCACACGCGAAGCGGTTGGCCTGGACTACCGCGATTTGCCGAATGACGTCGTTACCGGCGATGTTTTGTGGCTGGACGACGGCCTGTTGACTTTGACCGTTGAAGCGGTTGAAGGAAGTAAGATTATTACAAGGGTGGAAAACAGCCATGTGCTGAAAAGTAACAAAGGTATCAATAAACGCGGCGGCGGCCTGTCTGCCGGTGCGTTGACTGAAAAAGACTTTCGTGACCTGAAAACGGCAATTGCCATCGGTTGCGACTACTTGGCCATCAGCTTTGTGAAATCTGCCGAAGATTTGCACATCGCACGCGCCAAAGTCGAAGAAGAAATGAAAGGCAGCATTGCCGTACGCCCCGGTTTGGTTTCCAAAATCGAGCGCGTAGAAGCCATTGAAAATCTGGACGAAATCATCCTTGCCAGCGACGGTATTATGGTTGCCCGCGGCGACTTGGCAGTGGAAGTCGGTCATGCCGCCGTACCTGCCCTGCAAAAACGCATGATCCGCCGCGCCCGCGAGTTGCGCCGCTTCAGCATTACCGCAACTCAAATGATGGAATCGATGATTACCAACCCCGTACCGACCCGTGCCGAAGTAAGCGACGTGGCCAACGCGGTATTGGACGGTACCGATGCGGTGATGTGTTCCGCCGAAACCGCCGTCGGCGCGTATCCGTTTGAAACCGTCAGCCAAATGGCGATTATTTGTGCGGCTGCGGAAAAAGAACAAGATTCGCTCAACGGCGTTGCCGAACAGGTCGAGTATCCCGAAGCCGTCAGCACCAACTTGGCGATTGCCGGCGGTGCGGTCAGCGTGGCGCGAGCAGTTCACGCCAAAGCCATCGTTGCCCTGACTGAAAGCGGTTCGACCGCCTTCGAAGTCAGCCGCCACAACATCACCCTGCCGATTTTTGCCCTGACGCCGAGTGTTTCAGCACAACGCCGCATGGCGATGTACCGCGGCGTGCGTCCGTTGATTTTGGCAACCAGTACCGATCACGATACCGCGCTGAACGAAGTGGAAGCCATGCTGGTAGAACACAAAATCCTCCAAAGCGGCGACCAATACATCATCACCAGCGGTTCGCAAATGCGCGAATCCGGTTCGACCAATACGCTGGAAGTGTTGCAGGTTAAATAATTGCAGTGATCCGATGATTGGAAAAGCAGGCTGTTTCAGCCTGCTTTTTTGTGTAAAAAAAGAAAAGATTAGGCAAAAATAATGATGTAGTATAGAATTGAGTGCCTATACTAAATCAATAAAGGACGTTTCAGACGGCCTTTTTCTTTGTCCGCTACTTTTACGGTAAACCAAAATGATTCATTTCAATCTGAAAAAAACAGCATTTATTTTAAGCGCAGCACTGTTATCTACCGCTGTCCAAGCCTCCGGCTACCACTTCGGCACACAATCCGTTAACGCACAAGGCACGGCCAACGCCGCCGCCGCCGAAGCCGCCGATGCATCAACCATTTTCTACAACCCGGCCGGTTTGAGCAAAATCGACAGCAGCCAAATTTCCGTCAACGCCAATATCGTTTTCCCAAGCATTCATTATGAGGCAGAATCTGCAAAACACTTCCGCACGGGTGCCGATGTCAGTGGCTCGACCAGCGGCAAAATTACCGAAACCACTGTCGCTCCGCACATCTATGGCGCGTACAAAGCCAGCGACGATGTAACTTTGGGTTTGGGCGTGTACGTTCCCTTCGGCTCTGCAACCGAATATGAAAAAGATTCCGTATTGCGCCACAACATCAACAAACTGGGTTTGACCACCATCGCCATCGAGCCAGTAGTCGCATGGAAACTGAATGAGCAGCACGCCGTCGGTGCCGGTTTGATTGCCCAATATTCCAAAGCCGAATTGCGCAAATACTCCGACTGGGATGCTTCCGGCGCCATCAGCCAGTTGGCCAGCGGCTTGGCTTCCCGTCAAGCAGGGCGTCCAGTCGCTGTCGATGCGACCGGCAAAGCTGACGGTCATGCCGATGTAAAAGGCCACGATTGGGGCTTCGGCTATCAACTGGCGTGGATGTGGGACATCAACGACCGCGCACGCGTGGGTGTGAACTATCGTTCCAAAGTATCGCATACGCTGAAAGGCACTGCCGATTGGGAAGCTGACGGCGCATATGCAAAACGCGCTTGGGATTTGGGTGCAATGGCTGCACGCGGTTATGTGCCGAACGAAAAAGCCAGTGTCAAAATCGTTACGCCTGAGTCTTTGTCTGTTCATGGTATGTACCGCGCCACCGACAAAACCAATTTGTTCGGCGATGTGACTTGGACGCGCCACAGCCGCTTCAACAAAGCGGAGCTGGTGTTTGAAAACACCAAAAAAGTTGTCAACGGCCAATCTGACCGTACCGTCATCACGCCTAACTGGCGCAATACTTATAAAGTCGCATTCGGCGGCTCTTACCAAGTTACCGAACCATTGCAACTGCGTGCCGGTATCGCTTTCGACAAAT
Source organism: Neisseria sp. 27098_8_158 (assembly GCF_041433145.1). Taxonomy (NCBI): domain Bacteria; kingdom Pseudomonadati; phylum Pseudomonadota; class Betaproteobacteria; order Neisseriales; family Neisseriaceae; genus Neisseria; species Neisseria sp. 27098_8_158. The sequence continues at coordinate 128,143 of NZ_JAPWAZ010000004.1, read as the reverse complement.
CGCCGGTTAAAAGCGCCGAAGACCGCATGAACAGCCTGCCTGACGGCAACCGTATCTGGTTCTCCGTCGGTGCTAAATATCAACTGGGTAAAAACCATGTTATCGATGCGGCATACAGCCATATTCACATCAATGACACGGTTTACCGCACCGGCAAAGCCAGCGGCAACGACGTGGACAGCCGCGGTACATCCTCTGCCCGCTTCAAAAACAAAGCAGACATCTTGGGCTTGCAATACACTTACAAATTCAAATAATCGGATTTGAGTTGTGGATAAAAAGGCCGTCTGAAGATTTCAGACGGCCTTTTTGATTGGTAGGAATAGATGGAGCAATCCACAGGCAATAAATCGCGCGTTGGGCTTTCCATATTTCTGATTGGAATGGCAGAGCAGAAAGACGATAGAAAAGGGAGTAGCCGATTACCGGTTGGAGAAATGAGATATTGTTTGCGCTTTAAACAACGTGTTACCAATTTTATTTATGGGCAGTAATCAAAAGGCCGTCTGAAAAACAGGTTTTCAGACGGCCTTTATTTATCGAATCGCTGCTAAAAAAGCTCAATCAGCTGCGGACTTCCAGTTCGATTTCTCTTTCCTGTTCGTCTTCAGCCGGTTTATCCATGGTTTTTTCATCAGCCATATTGTCCAAATCGCGGCCGGGTTCGGAAGCGGTATCGCCGATGGAAACGCTGTTCAGGCTTTCCAAAATAATGGCGGAGGCCAGATGGTCGGATGTGCGGTATACCATTGCCAAACCGATTTCTTCTGCCGGAATGGAAACCAATTCAACCGTATCTTTGTCTTTCGGCTTGCGAATCAGGTTGTTGGACAGATTGACACGGACTTGGCGGCCGCGTTTGTAGAGGCTGACCACCGTGCCTTTGTCCAGGCCGTCGAGTTCGCCTTTATCCAAAGTAATGGTTTGGAACTGGCCGGCTTCGCCCACGCCGTCGAAGATGGAAACGACTTTGGCCTGAATTGGACGGGCAGGGGCGTGAGGCATCACATTGAAGCTGTCGAGGCCTTCGGGCAGTTTCAGCAGATAGTCGTCTTTGCGGATTTCGGAAACGGCTTCTTCGATAACCAAAGGTTGCGCGGACTGGGTGCGCAGCTTCATGGCTTTGTTGACTTGGGTGTAATACTCGTTGCTTTTGAGTTTTTCGTCAGAAGCGCGGGTACGGTGTTCCAATGCGGAGTCGGTGTAAGGCAGCGTGTTGGCGATGCCGCTGAACACGACTTCTTGACCGAGGAATTTGCCGGTTTCCGGATCGGTGATGTTTTTATTGACGCGGTAGGTCAGGTAGCGGCCGGGTTCGGTCAGGCCGTATGCGTACACGCGGTTGCCTTGGGTGTAGAGGACGCGGTTGTCGGGGCCGGCAATCAGGCGCGGCGCGTTGGCGGTTTCTTCTGGAGCGATAATCTGCGGATGTTTCATGAACATGCGGTAGAGATTGACGTTGACAGTCGGAATGCCGTAGCCGGAAGTTTCGCGTACGCGCGGATGCAGTTTGATCACGGGAATGCCGTCTGAACGGGTTTGGGCATGTTCAAAACCCAGTCGTGGCTGGCCGTTGACGTAGCGTAAAACCAACACCTGACCCGGATAGATCAGATGCGGATTGCGGATGGCGTTGCGATTGGCGCCCCAAAGGCGGTTCCATTGCCATGGGCTGTACAGATATTTACCGGAAATACCCCACAAGGTATCGCCGTTTTTAACGACGTAGCGTTGCGGCGCATTGGGGCGGATTTTTAAAGAAGCTGCCTGAGTGTGGGCAGAAATAGCCATGCCTGCTATGCAAAGCAGGGTTATAATACGTTGTTGCATAACCGTTCCCCTTGAAATCGATTCGGTTTGTCTTCAGATGATAAACAGAGAAGGCTGGAGTTTGCGAAACTGCCGCCCATTCATCAATACGATAACGAACGGCCTCCGTCGCGCTATCTTAACATTTTTCGGCGTTATTTTAGCATTGAATGTTGCTGTCATGACAGGAGATTGTGGCGGCGGAAACCAAATCTGTATGAAAATCACACATCAGCTTTATAAAACGAGAATATTATGGCTTTACTGAACATCCTCCAATACCCTGACGAGCGTTTGCATACGGTCGCCAAACCTGTTGAAAAAATCGACGAGCGCATCCAGACATTGGTTGCCGATATGTTTGAAACCATGTACGAAGCACGCGGTATCGGCTTGGCGGCCACCCAGGTCGACGTACACGAGCGCATCGTCGTGATGGATTTGACCGAAGACCGCAGCGAGCCGCGCGTGTTTATCAATCCCGTCATTGTCGAAAAAGACGGCGAGACGACTTACGAAGAAGGCTGCCTGTCCGTGCCGGGCATTTACGATACCGTGACTCGTGCCGAGCGCGTCAAAGTTGAAGCCTTGAACGAAAAAGGCGAGAAATTCACACTGGAAGCAGACGGCCTGCTGGCAATCTGCGTGCAGCACGAATTGGACCACCTGATGGGCATCGTGTTTGTCGAACACTTGTCGCAGCTGAAACAAGGCCGCATCAAAACCAAACTGAAAAAACGTCAGAAACACACCATCTGACCTGCGCATCGCTTAAAGGCCGTCTGAAAAGACAAAACAGAAGGCAGACTTCGGTTTTCAATCTTTCAGACGGCCTTTTCAGCTGAAACAGTTTGCCCAACGCGCCCATTCAAACCATTTCCACAAGGACACAACATGAAAGTCATCTTTGCCGGTACGCCCGATTTTGCCGCCGCCGCCTTGAAAGCCATCGCCGCCGCAGGTTTTGAAATTCCGCTGGTGTTGACCCAGCCCGACCGCCCCAAAGGCCGCGGCATGCAGTTGACCGCATCGCCGGTCAAACAGGCTGCCTTGGAATTGGGTTTGACTGTGGCGCAGCCGGAAAAGTTGCGTAATAACGCCGAAGCCCTGCAAATGCTCAAAGATACGGGCGCAGATGTGATGGTAGTGGCCGCGTATGGCTTGATTTTGCCGCAGGATGTGTTGGATACGCCCAAACACGGCTGCCTCAATATCCACGCATCGCTGTTGCCCCGTTGGCGCGGCGCAGCACCGATTCAACGTGCGATTGAAGCCGGCGACGCCGAAACTGGCGTGTGCATCATGCAGATGGACATCGGCTTGGACACTGGCGATGTGGTCAGCGAACATCGCTACGCCATTCAACCTACGGATACTGCCAACGAAGTGCATGATGCGCTGATGGGTTTGGGTGCGGAAGCGATTGTGGCCGACTTGCAGCGTTTGCAGGCGGAAGGCCGTCTGAACGCGGTCAAACAGCCTGAAGAAGGCGTTACCTACGCCCAAAAATTAAGCAAAGAAGAGGCGCGTATCGATTGGAATGAAAGCGCGGCTGTGATTGAGCGCAAAATCCGTGCTTTCAACCCTGTACCTGCCGCGTGGGTCGAGTATCAAGGCAAACCGCTGAAAATCTGGCGTGCCGAGGTAGTGTCCAAACAGGGTAAGGCTGGCGAAGTATTGTCCTGCACTTCAGACGGCCTGCTGGTGGCGTGCGGTGAAAATGCGCTGAACATTACCGAATTGCAGCCTTCCGGTAGCAAACGCATGAGCATACAGGCATTTGCGGCAGGCAGAACGATTGAAGTCGGAGCGGTTTTGTAACAGGCTGGAAATCAACGTAGAGGAAAGAAGACAATGGCTGTTTTTGAAGTGCTCGAGGGCGATATTACCCGATTGGCAGTCGATGCGATTGTCAATGCCGCCAATTCATCGCTGTTGGGCGGTGGCGGCGTAGACGGTGCGATACACCGCGCCGCGGGCAAAGAGCTGCTGGACGAGTGCCGCACTTTGGGCGGTTGCCGCACAGGCGAAGCCAAAATAACCAAAGGCTACCGTTTGCCTGCACGCTTTGTCATCCACACGGTCGGGCCGGTATGGTTTGGCGGACAACAAAATGAAGAGGCCAAATTGGCACAATCCTACGCCAATTCCTTGCTGCTTGCTCAGAAACACAATCTCCACAGCATCGCTTTTCCGTGCATCAGCACCGGTGTGTACCGTTTCCCGGCCGAAGCCGCCGCGCGTATCGCTTTGGAGAGTTTGAAACAAGCCCTGCCGCACTGTCCGGCAGTGGAAAAAATCATCTTTTGCTGTTTTTCCAAAGCAGATGTCGAATATTATCGGGCATTGCTGGCAGCCGAACAGGCCGTCTGAAATCCTCCGAACACTTGAAATCAAATATAAATCAGAAAGCAAAAATATGAGTATGTCCCTCGCCCAAAAACTGGCCGCTGACAGCGTTGCCGCGGTTGCCGAAGGGCGCAATCTTCAGGATGTTTTGGCGGAAATCCGTGCGGCGCATCCGCAGCTGACGGCGCAGGAAAACGGCGCGTTGCAGGATATTGCTTACGGATGCCAACGTTATTTGGGCAGTTTGAAGCACATGCTTGGTCAAATGCTGAAGAAGCCGATTGACAATCCGCAGCTTGAAAGCCTGCTTTTGGCGGCGATGTACCAACTGCATTACACGCGCAATGCGCCTCATGCTGTGGTCAATGAAGCGGTGGAAAGCATTGCCAAAATCGGCCGCGGCCAGTTCCGCTCGTTTGCCAATGCGATTTTGCGCCGCTTTTTGCGTGAACGCGACAAGCTCGCGGCTTCCTGCAAAAAAGACGATGTGGCGAAACACAATTTGCCGCTGTGGTGGGTGGCTTACTTGAAAAACCATTATCCGAAACATTGGCACAACATCACCACTGCGCTGCAATCGCATCCGCCGATGACTTTGCGTGTCAACCGCCGACACGGCAATGCCGAAAGTTATTTGGAAAAATTGGCTGCGGAAGGTATTGCGGCCAGGGCGTTGGACGAATACGCCGTGATGTTGGAAGAAGCCGTGCCGGTAAACCGCCTGCCCGGTTTTTCAGACGGCCTGGTGTCGGTGCAGGATTTTGGTGCGCAACGTGCTGCCTATTTATTGAACCCGAAAGACGGCGAACGCATTCTCGATGCCTGTGCAGCGCCGGGCGGCAAGACAGGCCATATCTTGGAACTGGCAGATTGTCATGTTACCGCTTTGGATATAGACGAGGGCCGTCTGAACAGGGTGAAGAGCAATCTTGACCGTTTAGGCTTTCAAAAGGCCTCTTTGACTTGTGCCGATGCGCAGGACTTGACAGCGTGGTATGATGGCAAGGCCTTTGACGCTGTCTTGGCCGATGTGCCGTGTACCGCTTCGGGTGTGGCGCGCCGCAATCCCGACGTAAAATGGCTGCGCCGGCCGACCGATGCCGTCAAAACCGCACGCCAACAGGAAGCATTATTAGACGCGCTGTGGCAGACCCTGACGAAAAACGGCAGGATGTTGCTGGCTACCTGCTCGGTCTTCGTCGAAGAAAACGACGGTCAGTTGCAAAAATTCCTTAACCGCCATGCCGATGCCGAGTTGATCGAATCGCATGTGCTTTTACCGAACAAACATCAAGATGGCTTTTATTACGCGCTTATTAAAAAGCAGTAAAACGCTGATTGTACCGCTCTTGCTCGCCGTGTCGTTGAATGCGGCGGGCGAGGGCATCAGTGCGACCCGTGCCGAGGCAAAGCTGACCCATGCCGGACAGCTTTCCGTCAGCAGCCGTTTCCGCACCGACCTGCCCGACCAGCTTAAAGAAGCACTCAAACAGGGCGTCCCCCTGCATTTCAATTTGAGTTGGCAGCTGTCAGCGCCGTCTATGTCGTCTTATAAATTCAAGTTCGACCAGCTGCTCAACAACGACAGCACGATTCAATACAAATTGTCCTTCCATCCGTTGACCAATCGCTATCGCGTTACCGTCGGTACGTTTTCTACCGAGTACGACACGCTTGAGACTGCCTTGCGTGCAGTGGGCGCGGTCGCGAATTGGAAGGTTTTGTCCAAAGGCGCGCTGAGTGATGTGGCCGCCAAAGACACGAAGGCTGAAATCCGCCTGCTGCTGACAACCGCCAAGCTGCCCAAACCGTTCCAAATCAATGCCCTGACTTCTAAAAACTGGCATTTGGATTCCGGTTGGAAATCCTTGTCGGTCGTGCAGGAGTAAACCATGCGCCGCTTTCTTCTGATTGCTGCTGTATTCGCCGTTGTTTTGTTGTACGGTCTGACTGTTGCAACGGGCAGCAGCAACGTATTGTCCGATTATTTTTGGTGGATTGTTGCTTTGTGCGGCTTGCTGTTGCTGGTGTTGGCAGCGGTGTTGGTACGCTATGTCGTGCTTTTGATGCGCGATAACAGCAAAAGCGTGTTCGGTTCGCAGATTGCGCGTCGGTTGTCGGGGATGTTTACCTTGGTTGCCGTATTGCCGGGCGTGTTTTTGTTCGGTATTTCCGCCCAGTTTATTAACGGTACGATTAATTCTTGGTTTGGCAACGATACCCATGAGGCATTGGAGCGCAGCTTAAACTTGAGCAAATCCGCGCTGAACTTGGCGGTGGATAACGCTGTCAGCAACGCCACGCCGGTGCAGATCGACTTAATCAGCGCCGCTTCGCTGGACGGCAACTTGGGGCAAACGCTGACCCAATCCGCACTTACTGCCGACTTTGCCCAGCTGGCGCTTTATAACGCGACCACCCATAAAGCCGAGAAAAGCATCAATCCCCTGAAACTAAATCAACCCGAGCTTAACAAAGAAGGATGGGAGCAGCTGGAGCAGACCGGCTCGGTGCGCAGCTTGGAAAACATTGGCGGCGTGCTGTATGCTCAAGGTTGGATGCTGATCGGTACGCATAAAAATCAGGATTATGCGCTATTTTTCCGTCAGCCGATTCCGAAAGATGTTGCCCAAGACGCGACGTTGATTGAAGCGGCCCGCGCCAAATATGCTGAGCTGAGTTATACCAAAAAAGGCCTGCAAACCTTTTTCTTGTCCACGCTGTTGGTCGCGACATTGTTGGCCATCTTTTTGGCGCTGGTGATGGCTTTGTATTTTGCCCGCCGTTTTGTGGCGCCGGTGTTGTCATTGGCAGAGGGTGCGCGGGCGGTGGCTCAGGGCGACTTCAGCCAGACCCGGCCGGTATTCCGCAATGACGAGTTCGGCCGGTTGACCCAGTTATTCAACCACATGACCGAGCAATTATCGATTGCCAAAGAGGCGGACGAGCGCAACCGTTTGCGCGAAGAAGCCGCACGCCATTATTTAGAATGCGTGTTGGAAAGTTTGACCACAGGCGTGATTACTTTGGATGCCGATGGCCGTCTGAAAACCTTTAACAAGGCCGCCGAACAGATTTTGGGCGTTTCGCTGGTGTCTTTGTGGGGCAGCAACTGGCATCAATGGCACGGCAAATCGCCGCAGCAAACCCTGTTGGCCGATGTGTTTGCCGCCATTAATGAAACCGCCGACAGCGACAAACCCGTCCAAGTCGAATATGCCGCGCCCGACGATGCCCGAATCTTGTTGGGTAAGGCCACCATCCTGCCGGAAGACAACGATAACGGTGTGGTGATGGTGATTGATGACATTACCGTCTTGATACGCGCGCAAAAAGAGGCCGCATGGGGCGAAGTGGCGAAACGTTTGGCGCACGAAATCCGAAATCCGCTTACACCTATCCAACTTTCCGCTGAGAGATTGGCATGGAAATTGCATGATAAGCTTGATGAGCAAGACGCCCAAATCCTCAGCCGTTCAACCGATACCATCGTCAAACAGGTTGCCGCGCTGAAAGAAATGGTCGAAGCATTCCGCAATTATGCGCGTGCGCCGTCGCTGAATTTAGAAAAACAAGATTTAAACGGTTTGGTGTCGGAAGTATTGGTATTATATGAGGCTGGCGCGTGCAAATTTAATGCGCGGCTCAGCACCGACGCCTTGCCGATTGTTGCCGATACGACGGCGATGCGCCAAGTGTTGCATAACCTATTTAAGAATGCTGCAGAAGCGGCGGAGTCGGATGAAGCGCCGCAAGTAAACGTCGAAACAGGGCGCGAAGGCGGACAGGTTTTCCTGACCGTCTGCAACAACGGCAAAAGTTTCAGCAAAGAAATGCTGCACAATGCTTTTGAGCCGTACGTTACCGACAAACCGACAGGAACGGGTCTGGGTTTGCCCGTTGTGAAAAAAATTATCGAGGAGCATGGCGGCCGTATCAGCCTGAGCAATCAGAACAGCGGCGGCGCGTGCGTCAAAATAGCTTTACCGGAAATGGCAGAAACTTATGCGAAGCAGTGATATTTTGATTGTAGATGATGAAGTAGGCATCCGCGACCTGCTCTCCGAAATCCTTCAAGACGAAGGCTATACCGTTACTTTGGCCGAAAATGCCGAAGAAGCGCGCCAATTGCGTTATCAAACGCGTCCGGCCATGGTGTTGCTGGACATTTGGATGCCCGATTGCGACGGCATCACTTTGTTGAAAGAGTGGGCGAAAAACGGCCAACTCAATATGCCTGTGGTGATGATGAGCGGCCATGCCAGCATTGATACTGCGGTTGAGGCCACCAAAATCGGCGCGCTCGATTTTCTGGAAAAACCGATTGCCCTGCAAAAACTCTTGTCCGCAGTAGAACGCGCCTTGAAACATGGCGAAGTTCAGACGGCCTCCGGCATGACTTTGGACAAACTGGGCAACAGTTCCGTCATTCAAGAAATGAACGGCAGCATTGAAGCGGCCGCCAAACACAACCGCCCGCTGTTGTTGGCCGGTGAGGCAGGCTCGCCGTTTGAAATTGTCGCCCGCTATCTGCACAAAAGCGGTACGCCTTGGGTGGCAACCGACCGTGTCGAACACATTGTCGATACGCCGATGGAGCTGTTGCAAAAGGCATCAGGCGGCATTTTGTATGTCGGTGATATTGCCCGTTACAGCAAAAATATCCAAAACGGCATTGCTTTCTTGCTGGAAAAAGCCGACCGCTACAATGTCCGTGTGATTGCTTCATGCGGCTTTAAACGCGGTGAGAGCGCCGATGACGTCGTTGCCGGCCGACTGGCGGAGCTGTTGAAAGAGCGCATCAATGTTCCTTCTTTGCGCAGTCAACCAGACGATATCGTCTTTTTAATCAACCGCATCATGACCGATTTGGCCGAAAGTCAAAAAATCCAGCCGGTAAAATTCAGCGACAGCGCATTAGTGGTTTTGCGCCAATACGATTGGCCGGGCAATTACGACCAGCTTGCCGAAACGGTGAAAAACATCATGTTGGAATCTGACGGCAAAGAAGTGGACGAGCAGGCCGTTGCCGTGGCTTTGGGTCAGAAGGAAAACGCGACGGCGACAGAAATCATCGGCGGCTTCAATTTCAATATGCCTTTGCGCGAATTGAGGGAAGAAGTCGAGCGCCGCTACTTTGAGTACCACATCGCCCAAGAAGGCCAAAATATGAGCCGCGTGGCGCAAAAGGTCAGTTTGGAACGTACACACCTTTACCGCAAACTCAAACAACTCGGTATCAGCGTATCGCGCCGCAGCGCCGATAAATCCGAAGAATAAGCGCAATATCGGTTCAAACACAAAAGAGGCCGTCTGAAAGCCATCAGGTTTTTCAGACGGCATCGTCATTTGACGGTTTGCTTAGACAAGCGATACTTTATAAAAATAATGATATGGCTCGGAGGTGTTATTTTGCCTTTTAAGCCGAAAGAAGTTTTATATCAATAAAATTTTCAGACGGCCTCGATTTACTTCGGGCCGTCTGAACAACCATTACGAAAAGGGAACAGATTGATGACGGAAAACGAGCGTTTTGCTTGGTTGCAACTGGCATTTACGCCCTATATCGGCGCAGAAAGTTTTTTGGTGCTGTTGCAGCAATTCGGTAGTGCACAAGCAGCCTTGAATGCGCCGGCAGACAAAATTGCCGCGTTGGTACGCCATAAACAGGCGGCCGAGTCATGGCGCAATGCGGACAAACGGGCAGTGGCGCAGCGGTCTGCCGAAGCCGCTTTACAATGGGAAATGCAGGACGGTTGCCGTCTGTTGCTGCTGCAAGATGATGATTTCCCCGAAATGCTGACACAAGGAATTACCGCGCCGCCGGTTTTGTTTTTACGCGGCAATGCAGAGTTGTTGCATACACCTTCTGCCGCGATTGTCGGCAGCCGCCATGCCACGCCACAGGCAATGCGGATTGCCAAAGATTTCGGCAGGGCATTGAGTGAAAAAGGCATTCCCGTCGTATCGGGTATGGCTTCGGGTATTGACACCGCCGCCCATCAGGGCGCATTGCAGGCAGATGGCGGCACTATTGCCGTCTGGGGAACCGGTATAGACCGCATTTATCCGCCATCCAATAAAAACCTTGCTTATGAAATTGCTGAAAGGGGATTGATTGTCAGCGAGTTCCCTTTAGATACGCGTCCGTTTGCAGGCAATTTTCCGCGTCGCAACCGTCTGATTGCCGCGTTATCGCAGCTGACATTGGTGGTAGAAGCGGCATTGGAATCCGGCTCATTGATTACTGCCAAGCTGGCGGCGGAGATGGGGCGCGAAGTGATGGCGGTGCCCGGGTCGATAGACAATCCGCATAGCAAAGGCTGCCACAAGCTGATTAAAGACGGGGCAAAACTGGTGGAATGTCTGGACGATATTCTCCATGAGTGTCCGCAGCTATTGCAAAATACGCCTGTTCCATCATATTCTATAAATAAGACGGTAAAACCGAAAAACGATCAAACCAAACATCTGCAACAAAAAACAATAGCGGATGAACCGCAAAGGCCGTCTGAAAACCTACCTGCCGCCCCATCAACAAGCGCTTTATTGGAAGCAATGGGTTACGACCCGATACATCCCGATATTTTGGCGCAACAAACCAATACGGCAGCGGCAGACGTGTACGCACAGCTTTTGGAATACGAACTTGACGGTATCGTCGCCGCTTTGCCGGGCGGCCGTTACCAGCGCATCAAAGCATAAATTATCTATATTTAAGGAACCAGCATGACCGAAGTCATTGCCTATTTAATCGAACACTTCCAAGATTTCGACAACTGTCCGCCTCCGGAAGATTTGGGTCGCCTGCTGGAAGATGCAGGTTTTGACGCTACGGAAATCGGCAATACATTGATGATGATGGAAGTCTTGTTCAATACGTCCGAATTTTATGCCGAGCCGTTTAACAGCGATTCCCTGCGCGTATTCTGCCGTGAAGAAGCTGAAAACCTGCCGCAGGAAGTCATGGGCTTGATGCAGTATCTGGTTGCCGAACACGCAATTACTTATGAGCAACGCGAAATCGTCATTCACGCCCTGATGCATATTCCATCGGACGAAATTACCCTCGATACCGCCAAAGTGTTGGTATTGCTGGTGTTGTGGATGCACAAGAGCGAGTTGCCCGTCCTGATAGGCGACGACTTGATGAGTGCATTGACCGGACAAAACGTGATGCACTAAAACCTTTTTTCAGACGGCCTCAATAATAAAGGCCGTCTGAAACATAAATCCAATACATCCAAAAGAGAACAACAATGGCGAAAAACCTATTAATCGTCGAATCCCCGTCCAAAGCCAAAACCCTGAAAAAATATCTGGGCGGTGATTTTGAAATCTTGGCGTCTTACGGCCACGTCCGCGATTTGGTTCCGAAAAGCGGAGCAGTCGATCCCGACAATGGCTTTGCCATGAAATACCAATTGATCAGCCGCAACAGCAAACACGTTGATGCCATCGTTGCCGGTGCCAAAGAAGCTGAAAACATCTACCTTGCAACTGACCCGGATAGGGAAGGCGAAGCCATTTCTTGGCATCTTTTGGAAATCCTCAAATCCAAACGCGGCTTGAAAAACATTAAGCCGCAGCGTGTCGTGTTTCACGAAATCACCAAAAACGCCGTGCTCGATGCGGTTGCCCATCCGCGCGAAATCGAAATGGACTTGGTCGATGCGCAACAAGCCCGTCGTGCTTTGGACTATCTTGTAGGTTTCAACCTCTCGCCATTATTGTGGAAAAAAATCCGCCGCGGTTTGAGTGCAGGCCGTGTGCAAAGCCCTGCTTTGCGCCTGATTTGCGAACGCGAAAACGAAATCCGCGCGTTTGAAGCGCAGGAATATTGGACGGTGCATCTCGACAGCCACAAAGGCCGCAGTAAGTTTACCGCCAAACTCGCCCAATACAACGGCGCAAAACTCGAACAATTCGACCTGCCGAATGAAGCTGCGCAAGCCGATGTGTTGAAAGAACTCGAAGGCAAAGAGGCCGTCGTTACCGCCATTGAAAAGAAAAAGCGCAGCCGCAATCCTGCCGCGCCGTTTACGACATCAACCATGCAGCAGGATGCTGTGCGCAAACTCGGCTTTACCACCGACCGCACCATGCGTACCGCCCAACAGCTTTATGAAGGTATAGACGTAGGGCAGGGCGCCATCGGTCTGATTACCTATATGCGTACCGACAGCGTGAATTTGGCTGATGAAGCGTTAACCGAAATCCGCCATTACATCGAAAACAAAATCGGCAAAGAATATCTGCCGAGTGCCGCCAAGCAGTACAAAACCAAATCCAAAAACGCCCAAGAAGCACACGAAGCGATCCGTCCGACTTCCGTGTACCGCACGCCCGAAAGCGTCAAACCCTTCTTGAGCGCAGACCAGTTCAAACTGTACCAAATGATTTGGCAGCGCACCGTTGCCTGTCAGATGACGCCCGCCAAATTCGACCAAACCACCGTCGATATTACCGTCGGAAAAGGCGTATTCCGCGTAACCGGACAAGTGCAAACCTTCGCAGGCTTTTTGAGCGTGTATGAAGAAAGCAGTGACGACGAAGAGAGTGAAGACAGCAAAAAACTGCCCGAAATGAGCGAAGGCGATAAATTGCCGGTTGACAAACTTTACGGCGAACAACACTTCACCACTCCGCCGCCGCGCTACAACGAAGCCACGTTGGTTAAAGCTCTCGAAGAATACGGCATTGGTCGCCCTTCAACCTACGCCAGTATCATCTCCACGCTCAAAGACCGCGAATACGTTACCCTTGAGCAAAAACGCTTCATGCCTACCGATACAGGCGACATCGTCAATAAATTCTTGACCGAACACTTCGCCCAATACGTCGACTACCACTTTACCGCCAAACTCGAAGACCAGCTTGACGAAATTGCCAACGGCAAACGCCAATGGATTCCCGTGATGGACAAATTCTGGAAGCCGTTCATCAAGCAAGTGGAAGAAAAAGAAGGCATCGAACGCGCCAAATTTACCACGCAGGAACTTGACGAAACCTGTCCGAAATGCAGCGAACACAAACTGCAAATCAAATTCGGCAAAATGGGTCGTTTCGTCGCGTGTGCCGGTTATCCCGAGTGCAGCTACACGCGCAATGTCAATGAAACTGCAGAGGAAGCTGCTGAACGCATCGCCAAAGCGGAAGCAGAACAAGCCGAACTTGACGGACGCGAATGCCCGAAATGCGGCGGTCGTCTGGTGTACAAATACAGCCGTACCGGCAGCAAATTCATCGGTTGCGCCAACTATCCGAAATGCAAACACGTTGAACCGCTGGAAAAACCGAAAGATACCGGTGTCCAATGCCCGCAATGCAAAAAAGGCAACCTCGTCGAGCGCAAATCCCGTTACGGCAAACTGTTTTACAGTTGCAGTACCTATCCCGACTGCAACTACGCCACATGGAATCCACCCATTGCAGAAACCTGTCCAAAATGCGCATGGCCGGTTTTGACCATCAAAACCACCAAACGCTGGGGCGTGGAAAAAGTCTGCCCGCAAAAAGAATGCGGCTGGAAAGAACAGATTGAACCGCCTGCACCGAAGGAATAATTTGTTAAAGCTTGGATAGAAAAAGGCCGTTTGAAAAATGATTTTCAGACGGCTTTTTGTATTGAAAAGATAAAGGGGAATACGGTTTGATAGCAGTTTCACTATATAATTGAGGCCGTCTGAAAAATCGGCATCTTTTTAAGAATTATGGCAAACAACAAACATTCCAAACACAGCAATCAAGTACGTATCATTGGCGGACAATGTAGGGGACGAAAGTTAACATTTTTATCTGCAGATGGTCTGCGCCCGACACCTGACAGCGTGCGTGAAAAATTGTTTAACTGGCTGGGTCAGGATTTAACCGGTAAAACAGTATTGGATTTATTCAGCGGTAGCGGTGCTTTGGGAATGGAGGCTGCTTCTCGTAATGCGGCAAAAGTGGTAATGGTCGATAACCACCGCCAAACTGTTCAAACGCTTCAGAAAAATATCCGAGAATTAGGTTTGAAACAAGTAGAAATCGTGTGTTCAGACGGCATGGCTTATCTGGCAAGGCCGTCTGAAAAATTTGATGTCGTATTTCTTGATCCGCCGTTTGCATGGGAAGATTGGCAAAATCTGTTTATCCGATTGCAAAGCCACTTGAAAAATGGGGCAATGGTCTATATTGAAGCAAGAAAGCTGCCTGAAAAACCGGATTGGCTGGAAATTTATCGGGAAGGAAAGGCGGGAATGAGTAGGTTTGAATTGTTGCTCTATTTGCAAGTTGCTGAATAGTATGGAATTTGAGAATCATTCCCAAGGTGTAAAACATTCTTTCAAACGGATTGTTCCGACGTCATTTGTGCTATAATCCGCGCCCAATCGGTTTTGATAATTTAAGAAAAAAGGAAATAGAAATGTCGCTCTTTATTACAGATGAGTGCATTAACTGCGATGTGTGCGAGCCGGAATGCCCTAATGATGCCATTTCGCAAGGTGAAGAAATTTACGAAATCAATCCAAATTTGTGTACGCAATGTGTGGGCCATTACGATGAGCCGCAGTGCCAACAGGTATGTCCTGTCGACTGTATCTTGATCGATGAAGAACATCCTGAAACGCACGAAGAACTGATGGCCAAGTACGAAAAAATCATTCAGTTTAAGTAAATAGTGTTTAAAAGCAAAAGCTTGGATATTTTTAAAGAAATAAATGAAAAAAAATCTTGACGGAAATCTGAGTTGCCAATAAACTAGCGTTCTCTTTTGGAGGGATTCCCGAGCGGTCAAAGGGGGCAGACTGTAAATCTGTTGCGTGAGCTTCGAAGGTTCGAATCCTTCTCCCTCCACCAAAAATTCTTACTTGGAGCAAATAGTGAGTATGCGGGTGTAGCTCAATGGTAGAGCAGAAGCCTTCCAAGCTTACGGTGAGGGTTCGATTCCCTTCACCCGCTCCAAACAATTTCGCCCATGTAGCTCAGGGGTAGAGCACTCCCTTGGTAAGGGAGAGGTCGGCAGTTCAAATCTGCCCATGGGCACCATCTCATTATTACCCTTTCTTTTAAAAGCTTAGATTATAGGATATTGCCATGGCTAAGGAAAAATTTGAACGTAGCAAACCGCACGTAAACGTTGGCACCATCGGTCACGTTGACCATGGTAAAACCACTCTGACTGCTGCTTTGACTACTATTTTGGCTAAAAAATTCGGTGGCGCTGCAAAAGCTTACGACCAAATCGACAACGCTCCTGAAGAAAAAGCTCGTGGTATTACCATTAATACCTCACACGTAGAATACGAAACTGAAACCCGTCACTACGCACACGTAGACTGCCCGGGTCACGCCGACTACGTTAAAAACATGATTACCGGTGCTGCCCAAATGGACGGCGCGATCTTGGTAGTTTCCGCAGCTGACGGTCCTATGCCACAAACTCGCGAACACATTCTGTTGGCTCGTCAAGTAGGCGTACCTTACATCATCGTATTCATGAACAAATGCGACATGGTTGATGATGAGGAATTGTTGGAACTGGTTGAGATGGAGATCCGCGATCTGTTGAGTAGCTACGATTTCCCGGGTGATGATGTACCGATTATCAAAGGTTCTGCGCTGAAGGCATTGGAAGGCGATACTTCCGAAATCGGCGAGACTGCCATCTTTGCGTTGGCAGACGCTTTGGATAGTTACATTCCCACTCCGGAGCGTGCCGTTGACAAACCGTTCCTGCTGCCGATTGAAGACGTATTTTCGATTTCCGGCCGCGGTACCGTAGTAACGGGCCGTGTGGAGCGCGGTATCATCCACGTTGGTGACGAGATCGAAATCGTAGGTCTGAAAGAAACCCAAAAAACTACTTGTACCGGCGTTGAAATGTTCCGTAAACTGCTGGACGAAGGTCAAGCTGGTGACAACGTAGGTGTATTGCTGCGTGGTACTAAACGTGAAGACGTAGAGCGTGGTCAAGTATTGGCTAAACCAGGTACTATCACTCCTCACACCAAATTCAAAGCAGAAGTATACGTACTGAGCAAAGAAGAGGGCGGTCGTCACACTCCATTCTTCGCTAACTACCGTCCACAATTCTACTTCCGTACTACTGACGTAACTGGTGCAGTTACTTTGGAAGAAGGCGTAGAAATGGTAATGCCAGGTGAGAACGTAACCATTACTGTAGAACTGATTGCGCCTATCGCTATGGAAGAAGGTCTGCGCTTTGCGATTCGCGAAGGTGGTCGTACCGTAGGTGCAGGTGTGGTTTCTTCTGTAATCGCTTAAGTTTAGAGGCCAATAGCTCAATTGGTAGAGTATCGGTCTCCAAAACCGAGGGTTGGGGGTTCGAGACCCTCTTGGCCTGCCAAATAAAAAATTAACCGGCCTTGTGCCGGTTAATTTTTTTGTACTTAAGTTCTAAGATTATTTGGAATTAATTAATGGATCAATACCGCTATCTAAAATGAAGGCGGGTGGGGTATTGATAAGTGAGTAAAGATGACAGAACATCCGTCTGGACGCAAAGAAGGCCATCAGAAAAAGGAAGTTGTGGTAAGTAATAAGCCGGCTCCTGAAAAGAAAGAAGGTCTGTTTGCATATTTTAAGAGCTCTTGGACTGAGTTTAAGAAGGTAGTTTGGCCGAGTCGTGATGAAGCGGTTAAAATGACTGTATTTGTGATTATCTTCGTTGCAGTTTTAGCAGCCTTCATTTATGCGGCAGATACAATTATTTCATGGTTGTTTTTTGATGTTTTATTAAATAGGAAAGGGTAAAGATGTCAAAGCGTTGGTATGTGGTACAGGCCTATTCCGGTTTCGAGAAAAATGTTCAAAAAACATTGAAAGAGCGTATTGCTCGTGAAAACATGGAAGAATATTTCGGTCAGATTCTCGTTCCTGTAGAGGAAGTGGTAGATATCAAGAATGGCCGAAAAACCATCAGTGAGCGTAAATTCTATCCAGGCTATGTGTTGGTTGAAATGGAAATGACCGATGATTCATGGCACTTGGTTAAGAGTACCCCTCGAGTAAATGGTTTTGTAGGTGGTAGCGGAAATCGTCCAATCCCAATTTCTCAAAAAGATGCAGATGCTATTTTGCAACAAGTCAAAACAGGTGTTGAGAAGCCAAAACCAAAAGTTGAATTTGAGGTTGGTCAGCAGGTTCGTGTGAATGAAGGTCCATTTGCTGATTTCAATGGAATTGTTGATGAGGTTAACTACGAGCGTAATAGACTGCGTGTTTCAGTTCAGATTTTTGGTCGTGAAACACCGGTTGAATTAGAGTTCGGTCAGGTTGAAAAGATTTAAGTGGTTTAATTCGCTTGAAATTTTTTTTTAAAGCGGATATAATCGCAAATTCTGTTTGGGAAGCGGAATGGTTCCGCGTTATACCCGTTTTTAGGAGTCCTTAAGTGGCAAAGAAAATTATCGGCTACATCAAACTGCAAATTCCTGCAGGTAAAGCCAATCCATCTCCCCCAGTTGGTCCTGCTTTGGGTCAACGTGGTTTAAATATCATGGAATTCTGTAAAGCATTTAATGCTGCAACCCAAGGTATGGAACCTGGTTTGCCAATTCCAGTCGTGATCACCGCATTTGCAGATAAATCATTCACATTTGTGATGAAAACCCCGCCAGCTTCTATCTTGTTGAAAAAAGCTGCTGGTCTGCAAAAAGGTAGTTCTAATCCTCTGACTAACAAAGTGGGTAAATTGACCCGCGCTCAGTTGGAAGAAATTGCTAAAACTAAAGAGCCTGATTTGACTGCTGCTGACTTGGATGCGGCTGTTCGTACTATCGCCGGCTCTGCTCGCTCAATGGGCTTGGATGTGGAGGGTGTTGTATAATGGCTAAAGTATCTAAACGCTTGAAAGCTCTTCGCTCTTCTGTTGAAGCTAATAAACTGTACGCAATCGATGAAGCAATTGCTTTGGTTAAAAAAGCTGCTACTGCTAAATTTGACGAGTCTGTTGACGTATCTTTCAACTTGGGTGTTGATCCTCGTAAATCTGACCAAGTTATTCGTGGTTCAGTCGTTCTGCCTAAAGGTACCGGTAAAACAACTCGCGTAGCTGTGTTTACTCAAGGTGCAAATGCAGATGCTGCTAAAGAAGCTGGTGCAGATATTGTTGGTTTTGAAGATCTGGCCGCTGAAATCAAAGCTGGTAACCTGAACTTTGACGTTGTTATTGCTTCTCCTGATGCAATGCGTATCGTTGGTCAATTGGGTACCATCTTGGGTCCTCGTGGCCTGATGCCAAACCCTAAAGTAGGTACTGTTACTCCTAACGTTGCTGAAGCAGTTAAAAATGCAAAAGCAGGTCAAGTACAATACCGTACAGATAAAGCCGGTATCGTTCACGCAACTATCGGTCGTGCTTCTTTCGCTGAAGCTGACTTGAAAGAAAACTTCAATGCGTTGCTGGATGCTATCGTTAAAGCCAAACCTGCTGCTGCTAAAGGCCAGTACCTGAAAAAAGTTGCTGTATCCAGCACTATGGGTTTGGGTGTTCGCGTTGATACTGCAAGCGTGAACAACTAAGAAATTTTCAGGTGATCCGGTTTTTTGGATTGCCTGAATTTGGGCTACTTAAAATTAAGTAGATGTCCAAGACCGTAGGGATCGTAAGATTTAATCGTAATTGCCCTACGCAGACGGTAGTCCTGAAACACATTGCAAGATTGCTTGTAAGATGTCTTTTTAGGTTACCGCGCTGGTGGGATATCATTCGGTATCCTGTTTATAAACAGTGGGAGGTAGACCTTGAGTCTCAATATTGAAACCAAGAAAGTGGCCGTAGAGGAAATTAGCGCAGCAATTGCTAACGCTCAAACTCTCGTAGTCGCTGAATATCGCGGTATCAGTGTTTCCAGCATGACTGAGCTTCGTGCAAATGCACGTAAAGAAGGCGTTTACTTGCGCGTTCTGAAAAATACTCTGGCTCGTCGCGCAGTAGAGGGTACTTCATTCGCAGGTTTGGCCGATCAAATGGTTGGTCCATTGGTTTACGCTGCTTCTGAAGATGCTGTTGCTGCTGCTAAAGTGCTGCACCAATTCGCGAAAAAAGATGACAAAATTATCGTTAAAGCTGGTTCTTACAATGGCGAAGTGATGAACCCTGCTCAGGTTGCTGAGTTGGCTTCTATTCCAAGCCGCGAAGAACTGTTGTCCAAACTGTTGTTCGTTATGCAAGCTCCTGTATCAGGCTTTGCACGTGGTTTGGCTGCTTTGGCAGAGAAAAAAGCTGGCGAAGAAGCCGCTTAATCAATTTTGTTTCATTTAATCAATTATTTTTTAATACAATATTTGGAGTAAAATAGCATGGCTATTACTAAAGAAGACATTTTGGAAGCCGTTGGTTCTTTGACCGTAATGGAATTGAACGACCTGGTTAAAGCTTTTGAAGAGAAATTTGGCGTTTCTGCTGCTGCCGTTGCAGTTGCAGGTCCTGCGGGTGCTGGTGCAGCTGCTGCTGAAGAAAAAACTGAATTTGACGTAGTATTGGCTTCTGCTGGTGATCAAAAAGTTGGCGTGATTAAAGTTGTCCGCGCTATCACTGGCTTGGGTCTGAAAGAAGCTAAAGACATCGTTGACGGTGCACCTAAAACTCTGAAAGAGGGTGTTTCTAAAGCTGAAGCTGAAGACATCCAAAAACAACTGGAAGAAGCCGGCGCTAAAGTCGAAATCAAATAATTTGATGCTTCCTGTGAAGGCTGGCAGTTTTCTGCCAGCCTTATTTTGCTTCTTAAAATAAGCATCAGGCATTGTTTACATTTATTTGCATAGTCTTGATAAAACCATTGCAAATAAATGTAAATATCAGGTTGATGCATGCCGTTGTTTTAGACGGCCTATTATTTAAAATTGCTTTTCGGAGTGTATATGAGCTATTCGTTTACCGAGAAAAAACGTATCCGTAAGAGTTTTGCAAAGCGAGAGAATGTCTTGGATGTTCCTTTCTTGCTGGCAACCCAAATTGATTCTTATGCGAAATTTTTACAGTTGGAAAACGCTTTTGACCAACGTACTGATGATGGTCTGCAAGCAGCATTCAATTCTATTTTCCCGATTGTGAGTCATAATGGTTATGCACGATTGGAGTTTGTGCATTACACATTGGGCGAACCTTTGTTCGATATTCCTGAATGTCAATTGCGCGGTATTACTTATGCGGCTCCATTGCGTGCACGTATCCGTTTGGTGATTTTGGATAAAGAAGCGTCTAAACCGACCGTAAAAGAAGTTCGTGAAAACGAAGTATATATGGGCGAAATCCCATTGATGACGCCAAGTGGCTCTTTTGTCATCAATGGTACTGAGCGTGTGATTGTTTCCCAGCTACACCGTTCTCCTGGTGTGTTCTTTGAGCATGACCGTGGTAAAACACATTCTTCCGGTAAGCTGTTGTTCTCTGCTCGTATTATTCCTTACCGCGGTTCATGGTTGGATTTCGAATTTGATCCAAAAGATTTGCTGTATTTCCGTATCGACCGTCGCCGTAAAATGCCGGTTACGATTTTGTTGAAAGCTTTGGGCTACAACAATGAACAAATTTTGGATATTTTCTACGACAAAGAAACTTTCTATTTGTCTTCAAACGGTGTTCAAACTGATCTGGTTGCAGGCCGTCTGAAAGGTGAAACTGCCAAAGTTGATATCTTGGATAAAGAAGGCAATGTACTGGTTGCCAAAGGTAAACGCATTACTGCGAAAAATATCCGTGATATTACCAATGCGGGCTTGACTCGTTTGGATGTAGAGCCAGAAAGCTTGATAGGCAAATCATTGGCTGCTGACCTGATTGATCCGGAAACCGGCGAAGTATTGGCTTCTGCTAACGATGAAATTACAGAAGAACTGTTGGCCAAACTTGATATCCATGGTGTAAAAGAAATTACGACCCTTTATATCAATGAATTGGATCAAGGTGGTTACATCTCCAGTACTCTGCGTACAGACGAAACTGCTGATCAGCAAGCTGCACGCGTAGCGATTTACCGCATGATGCGTCCTGGCGAACCACCTACCGAAGAAGCTGTTGAGCAACTCTTCAACCGCTTGTTCTTCAGTGAAGACAGCTATGATTTGTCTCGCGTAGGCCGTATGAAATTTAATACACGCACATACGAGCAAAAATTGTCTGAAGCACAACAAAACTCTTGGTATGGCCGTTTGTTAAATGAGACTTTGGCCGGCGCATCCGAAAAAGGTGGTTACGTTCTGAGCGTTGAAGACATCGTTGCTTCTATTGCGACATTGGTTGAACTGCGTAACGGTCATGGCGAAGTAGACGATATTGACCACTTGGGTAATCGTCGTGTTCGTTCTGTGGGTGAGTTGACTGAAAACCAATTCCGCAGCGGTTTGGCTCGTGTAGAACGTGCAGTTAAAGAGCGTTTGAACCAAGCAGAATCTGAGAACTTGATGCCGCATGACTTGATCAATGCGAAACCTGTTTCTGCCGCGATTAAAGAATTCTTCGGTTCCAGCCAATTGAGCCAATTTATGGATCAGACCAACCCATTGTCTGAAGTAACCCATAAACGCCGTGTATCTGCATTGGGCCCGGGCGGTTTGACTCGCGAACGTGCAGGCTTTGAGGTGCGAGACGTACATCCGACCCACTATGGCCGTGTATGTCCTATTGAAACACCTGAAGGTCCAAACATTGGTTTGATCAACTCATTGTCCGTTTATGCGCGTACCAATGATTATGGTTTCTTGGAAACTCCTTACCGCCGTGTTGTCGATGGTAAAGTAACTGAAGAAATCGACTACTTGTCTGCTATCGAAGAAGGCCGTTATGTGATTGCACAGGCGAATGCCGATTTGGACAAAGACGGTAATTTGATTGGCGACTTGGTCACTTGTCGTGAAAAAGGTGAAACCATTATGGCAACGCCTGACCGCGTTCAATATATGGACGTGGCAACTGGTCAAGTGGTATCTGTAGCGGCATCTCTGATTCCATTCTTGGAACATGATGACGCGAACCGTGCATTAATGGGTGCCAACATGCAACGTCAGGCCGTACCGTGTCTGCGCCCTGAAAAACCAATGGTTGGTACCGGTATCGAGCGCTCTGTTGCCGTTGACTCTGCTACTGCAATCGTTGCCCGTCGTGGCGGTGTAGTTGAGTATGTCGATGCCAACCGTGTTGTGATTCGTGTTCATGACGATGAAGCGACTGCCGGTGAAGTGGGTGTCGATATTTACAACTTGGTTAAATTCACCCGTTCCAACCAATCTACCAATATCAATCAGCGTCCTGCCGTCAAAGCAGGTGACGTTTTGCAACGCGGCGATTTAATTGCTGACGGTGCGTCTACCGATTTGGGCGAATTGGCTTTGGGTCAAAACATGACCATCGCCTTCATGCCATGGAATGGTTATAACTATGAAGACTCGATTCTGATTTCTGAAAAAGTGGCTGCGGACGATCGTTATACTTCGATTCACATTGAAGAACTGAACGTTGTTGCCCGTGATACCAAGCTGGGTGCGGAAGACATTACCCGCGATATTCCGAACTTGTCTGAGCGTATGCAAAACCGTTTGGATGAATCCGGTATTGTTTACATCGGTGCGGAAGTAGAGGCCGGTGACGTCTTGGTGGGTAAAGTAACGCCTAAAGGCGAAACTCAACTGACTCCTGAAGAAAAACTGCTGCGTGCCATCTTCGGTGAAAAAGCGTCTGACGTAAAAGATACTTCATTGCGTATGCCTACCGGCATGAGCGGTACCGTTATCGACGTTCAAGTCTTTACTCGTGAAGGTATCCAACGCGACAAACGTGCTCAATCCATTATTGATTCTGAATTGAAACGTTACCGTCAAGATTTGGGCGATCAATTGCGTATTTTCGATAATGACGCATTCGACCGTATCGAGCGTATGATTGTTGGTCAAAAAGCCAATGGTGGTCCGATGAAGCTGGCTAAAGGCAGCGAAATTACTACCGAATATTTGGCAAGCCTGTCCAGCAAACATGATTGGTTTGACATCCGTCTGGCTGACGAAGATTTGGCCAAGCAGTTGGAACTGATTAAATTGAGCCTGCAACAAAAACGCGAAGAAGCGGATGAGTTGTATGAGATCAAGAAGAAAAAACTGACCCAAGGCGACGAGCTGCAACCAGGCGTACAAAAAATGGTGAAAGTATTTATCGCCATCAAACGCCGTCTGCAAGCCGGTGACAAAATGGCGGGTCGCCACGGTAACAAAGGTGTGGTATCACGCATTCTGCCGGTGGAAGACATGCCTTACATGGCTGACGGCCGTCCGGTAGACATCGTACTGAACCCGTTGGGTGTACCTTCCCGTATGAACATCGGTCAGATTTTGGAAGTTCACTTGGGTTGGGCGGCAAAAGGTATCGGCGAGCGTATCGACCGTATGCTGAAAGAGCAACGCAAAGCCAGCGAGCTGCGTGAATTCTTGAACAAGCTCTACAACGGTAGCGGCAAGAAAGAAGATTTGGACAGCCTGACAGATGAAGAAATCATCGAATTGGCTTCCAACCTGCGTAAAGGTGCATCTTTCGCTTCTCCTGTATTCGACGGTGCGAAAGAGTCTGAAATCCGCGAAATGTTGAACTTGGCTTACCCAAGCGAAGATCCTGAGGTTGAGAAACTGGGCTTCAACGACAGTAAAACGCAAATCACGCTGTATGACGGCCGTTCAGGCGAAGCATTTGACCGCAAGGTTACAGTCGGTGTGATGCACTATCTGAAACTGCACCACTTGGTTGACGAAAAAATGCACGCCCGTTCTACCGGTCCATACAGTCTGGTTACCCAACAGCCTCTGGGCGGTAAAGCTCAGTTCGGTGGCCAACGTTTCGGTGAGATGGAGGTTTGGGCATTGGAAGCATACGGCGCGGCATACACGCTGCAAGAGATGCTGACTGTGAAGTCTGACGACGTGAACGGCCGTACCAAAATGTACGAAAACATCGTCAAAGGCGAACACAAAATCGATGCCGGTATGCCTGAATCCTTCAACGTATTGGTTAAAGAGATTCGCTCACTGGGCTTGGATATCGATTTGGAACGCTACTAAACAGAAGTTTTCAGACGGCCTTTTAAGGTCGTCTGAAAAAGCGGGTTCAGAATAAGAATGAAGCAATCGGCATTTAGGCCGTCTGAAATCAAAAGTACCGTTTCCAATATCGAAAATCCGCCACGCGGTAAAAATACTTCCTTCAAGGAGCAAAAATGAATTTGTTGAACTTATTTAATCCGTTGCAAACCACCGGCATGGAAGAAGAGTTTGATGCCATCAAAATCGGTATTGCCTCTCCCGAAACCATCCGCTCATGGTCTTATGGCGAAGTTAAAAAACCTGAAACCATTAACTACCGTACGTTCAAACCTGAGCGCGACGGTTTGTTCTGCGCCAAAATCTTTGGCCCGGTTAAAGACTATGAATGTTTGTGCGGTAAGTACAAACGCTTGAAATTTAAAGGCGTAACCTGTGAAAAATGTGGCGTAGAAGTTACCCTGTCCAAAGTGCGCCGCGAACGTATGGGCCATATCGAATTGGCTGCACCTGTTGCACATATTTGGTTCTTAAAATCCCTGCCTTCCCGCCTGGGTATGGTATTGGACATGACGTTGCGTGATATCGAACGTGTATTGTACTTTGAAGCATTCGTGGTGACCGATCCCGGCATGACTCCGTTGCAACGCCGTCAATTGCTGACTGAAGACGATTACTACAACAAGCTGGACGAATACGGCGATGACTTTGATGCCAAAATGGGTGCGGAAGGTATCCGCGAATTGCTGCGCACCCTGGATATTGTCAGCGAAATCGAAATCCTGCGTCAAGAGCTAGAATCTACCGGTTCTGACACTAAAATCAAAAAAATTGCCAAACGCTTGAAAGTATTGGAAGCCTTCCACCGTTCCGGTATGAAGCTGGAATGGATGATTATGGACGTGCTGCCGGTATTGCCACCTGATTTGCGTCCGTTGGTTCCATTGGATGGTGGTCGTTTTGCCACTTCCGATTTGAACGATTTGTACCGCCGCGTTATCAACCGTAACAACCGTCTGAAACGTCTGTTGGAACTGCATGCGCCTGACATCATCGTTCGTAATGAAAAACGTATGTTGCAAGAAGCAGTTGACTCTCTGTTGGATAACGGCCGTCGCGGTAAAGCCATGACCGGTGCCAATAAACGTCCGCTGAAATCATTGGCTGACATGATTAAAGGTAAAGGCGGCCGCTTCCGTCAAAACCTGCTGGGTAAACGTGTGGACTACTCCGGTCGTTCCGTGATTACCGTAGGCCCATACCTGCGTCTGCACCAATGTGGTCTGCCGAAAAAAATGGCGTTGGAACTGTTCAAACCATTCATTTTCCACAAATTGGAAAAACAAGGTTTGGCGTCTACTGTTAAAGCTGCGAAAAAATTGGTAGAACAAGAAGTACCTGAAGTATGGGATATCTTGGAAGAAGTGATCCGCGAACATCCGATTATGCTGAACCGTGCGCCAACCCTGCACCGTTTGGGTATTCAAGCGTTCGAACCTATCCTGATCGAAGGTAAAGCGATTCAGTTGCACCCATTGGTGTGTGCCGCATTTAACGCCGACTTTGACGGTGACCAAATGGCTGTACACGTTCCATTGAGCTTGGAAGCACAAATGGAAGCACGCACGCTGATGCTGGCTTCAAACAACGTATTGTCTCCAGCCAACGGCGAACCAATCATCGTACCTTCTCAAGATATCGTATTGGGTCTGTACTACATGACCCGCGACCGTATCAATGCCAAAGGCGAAGGCAGCCTGTTTGCCGATGTGAAAGAAGTGCATCGTGCATACCATACCAAACAGGTTGAACTGGGTACGAAAATTACCGTACGTCTGCGCGAATGGGTAAAAAACGAAGCAGGTGAGTTTGAGCCTGTCGTTAACCGTTACGAAACGACTGTCGGCCGTGCATTGTTGAGCGAAATCTTGCCTAAAGGCCTGCCGTTCGAGTACATCAACAAAGCGCTGAAGAAAAAAGAAATTTCTAAACTGATTAACGCATCATTCCGTCTGTGCGGTTTGCGTGACACAGTTATTTTTGCCGACCACTTGATGTATACCGGTTTCGGTTTTGCGGCTAAAGGCGGTATTTCCATTGCGGTTGACGATATGGAAATTCCGAAAGAAAAAGCAGCCTTGCTGGCTGAGGCTAATGCCGAAGTTAAAGAAATCGAAGACCAATACCGTCAAGGTTTGGTGACCAACGGCGAACGTTACAACAAAGTGGTCGATATTTGGGGTCGTGCCGGCGATAAGATCGCTAAAGCGATGATGGACAATCTGTCCAAACAAAAAGTTATCGACCGTGACGGCAACGAAGTTGATCAAGAGTCCTTCAACTCTATTTACATGATGGCCGACTCTGGTGCCCGTGGTTCTGCAGCTCAGATTAAACAGTTGTCCGGTATGCGTGGTTTGATGGCCAAACCTGACGGCTCTATTATCGAAACGCCAATTACCTCTAACTTCCGCGAAGGTTTGACTGTATTGCAATACTTTATTGCGACCCACGGTGCGCGTAAAGGTTTGGCGGATACCGCGTTGAAAACGGCAAACTCTGGTTACCTGACCCGTCGTCTGGTAGACGTAACTCAAGACTTGGTCGTTGTTGAAGATGATTGCGGTACTTCAGACGGCTTTGTCATGAAAGCAGTAGTACAAGGCGGTGACGTAATTGAAGCGTTGCGCGATCGTATTTTAGGCCGTGTTACAGCATCAGATGTTGTTGATCCTTCAACAGGCGAAACATTGGTTGAGGCAGGTACACTGCTGACTGAGAAATTAGTCGATATCATTGACCAATCTGGTGTTGACGAGGTTAAAGTCCGTACGCCAATTACTTGTAAAACCCGTCATGGTTTGTGTGCACACTGTTATGGCCGCGACTTGGCGCGCGGTAAACTGGTTAACGCTGGTGAAGCTGTAGGTGTAATTGCTGCACAATCTATTGGTGAGCCAGGTACTCAGCTGACCATGCGTACGTTCCACATCGGTGGTGCGGCATCTCGTGCGGCTGCTGCCAGCCAAGTGGAAGCCAAATCCAATGGTACAGCTCGTTTCAGCAGCCAAATGCGTTACGTTGCCAACAACAAAGGCGAATTGGTTGTCATTGGCCGCTCTTGTGAAGTTGTGATTCACGATGAAATCGGCCGTGAACGTGAACGTCACAAAGTACCTTACGGTGCAATCCTGTTGGTACAAGACGGCGAAGCCATTAAAGCCGGTCAAACTTTGGCAACTTGGGATCCGCATACCCGTCCGATGATTACCGAACATGCAGGTTTGGTGAAATTCGAAAACGTAGAAGAGGGTGTTACCGTTGCGAAACAAACTGACGATGTAACCGGTTTGTCTACTTTGGTAGTGATTGACGGCAAACGTCGTTCTTCTAGTGCTTCTAAACTGTTGCGTCCGACTGTCAAACTGTTGGATGAAAATGGTCTGGAAATTTGCATTCCTGGTACGACTACCCCAGTTTCTATGGCATTCCCGGTCGGTGCGGTGATTACCATCCGGGAAGGTCAGGAAGTCGGTAAGGG
Organism: Neisseria sp. 27098_8_158; assembly: GCF_041433145.1. Classification (NCBI taxonomy): domain Bacteria; kingdom Pseudomonadati; phylum Pseudomonadota; class Betaproteobacteria; order Neisseriales; family Neisseriaceae; genus Neisseria; species Neisseria sp. 27098_8_158. The sequence continues at coordinate 100,416 of NZ_JAPWAZ010000004.1, read as the reverse complement.
TGATGTGTTGGCGCGTATTCCACAAGCGTCTTCTAAAACCCGCGATATTACCGGTGGTCTGCCACGCGTAGCCGAATTGTTTGAAGCACGCGTGCCGAAAGATGCAGGTATGTTGGCTGAAATTACCGGTACCGTTTCCTTCGGTAAAGAAACCAAAGGTAAACAGCGTCTGATTATTACCGACGTAGACGGTGTAGCATACGAAACCCTGATTTCTAAAGAGAAACAGATTTTGGTACACGATGGTCAAGTGGTAAACCGCGGTGAAACCATCGTAGACGGTGCCGTAGACCCACACGACATTCTGCGTCTGCAAGGTATCGAAGCATTGGCTCGCTACATTGTTCAAGAGGTACAAGAGGTTTACCGCCTGCAAGGTGTGAAGATTTCCGATAAACACATCGAAGTCATCATCCGTCAAATGCTGCGTCGAGTGAACATTGTCGATTCCGGTGATACAGAGTTTATTACCGGCGAACAAGTTGAGCGTAGCGATGTGATGCTTGCCAATGAGAAAGCCATTGCTGAAGGCAAAGAGCCGGCACGTTATGAAAATGTGTTGTTGGGTATTACCAAAGCTTCCTTGTCTACCGACAGCTTCATTTCTGCAGCATCGTTCCAAGAAACAACCCGCGTCTTGACCGAGGCCGCTATCATGGGCAAGCAAGACGAGCTGCGCGGTTTAAAAGAGAACGTGATTGTCGGTCGATTGATTCCTGCCGGTACAGGTTTGACCTACCACCGCAGCCGTCATCAACAATGGCAGCAAGCCGATCAAGAAACTTCTGAAACCGAAGCTTCAGACGAATAATCCCTCGGGATTATTGTGAAAATAAAACCGCAAGCCAGTCTTGCGGTTTTATTTTTTTAGAGGACTTAAAAGAGGGTAGAGATTAAGGCCATCTGAATAAATAAGGAAAGCAATGGAGAAAATAAGTAGAGAACCAAATTGCGGATTTATTTAAAATGACAAAGGCCGTCTGAATGTTTCAGACGGCCTTTGTTTCTAAAATTTAGGCATAAATTGGAAAACACCAAACTTTATCAGTCATTTGCTTGACTAAACCCTTGCAATAAAAATATAATTCCAATCTTGTCGACATGGTGTCGGCAAGTATTTAACTCAACAGGACGAGAAAATATGCCAACTATTAACCAATTGGTACGCAAAGGCCGTCAAAAGCCTGTGTACGTAAACAAAGTGCCTGCACTGGAAGCTTGCCCGCAAAAACGCGGCGTATGCACCCGTGTATACACAACTACCCCTAAAAAACCTAACTCTGCATTGCGTAAAGTATGTAAAGTTCGCCTGACCAACGGTTTTGAAGTCATTTCATACATCGGCGGTGAAGGCCACAACCTGCAAGAGCACAGCGTCGTATTGATTCGCGGCGGTCGTGTAAAAGACTTGCCAGGTGTGCGTTACCACACTGTACGCGGTTCTTTGGATACAGCAGGTGTTAAAGACCGTAAACAAGCCCGTTCTAAATACGGTGCTAAGCGTCCTAAATAATTATCGGGACTCAAATAGGCACGTCGGCCGCCTAAGCTGAACAACGGCCGAGTAAGTGAATACTTAATTAGGTATTCATGGGAATAGACCCAACTGAATAGACTAAAGGAAATTAAAATGCCAAGACGTAGAGAAGTCCCTAAGCGCGACGTACTGCCAGATCCAAAATTCGGCAGCGTTGAGCTGACTAAATTCATGAACGTATTGATGATTGACGGTAAAAAATCTGTTGCAGAGCGTATCGTTTACGGTGCTCTGGAGCAAATTGAGAAAAAAACCGGCAAAGTAGCAATCGAAGTATTTAACGAAGCCATTGCAAACGCCAAACCTATCGTGGAAGTGAAAAGCCGCCGTGTAGGTGGTGCAAACTACCAAGTTCCTGTTGAAGTTCGTCCTTCACGTCGTCTGGCCTTGGCAATGCGCTGGGTTCGCGATGCGGCCCGTAAACGTGGTGAGAAATCTATGGACCTGCGTTTGGCGGGTGAATTGATTGATGCAGCTGAAGGTCGTGGCGGTGCGTTGAAAAAACGTGAAGAAGTACACCGCATGGCTGAAGCAAACAAAGCATTCTCTCACTTCCGTTTCTAATATCGAAAGGCTAACAAAATGGCTCGTAAGACCCCTATCAGCCTGTATCGCAATATCGGTATTTCTGCCCATATTGACGCGGGTAAAACAACCACAACAGAACGTATTTTGTTCTATACAGGTTTGACTCACAAATTGGGCGAAGTGCATGACGGCGCGGCTACTACCGACTACATGGAACAAGAGCAAGAGCGTGGTATTACCATTACTTCTGCTGCTGTGACTTCTTATTGGTCTGGTATGGCGAAACAGTTCCCTGAGCACCGTTTCAACATCATCGACACCCCGGGACACGTTGACTTTACTGTAGAGGTAGAGCGTTCTATGCGTGTATTGGACGGCGCGGTAATGGTTTACTGTGCAGTAGGCGGTGTTCAACCTCAATCTGAAACCGTATGGCGTCAGGCTAATAAATACCAAGTACCTCGCTTGGCATTTGTAAACAAAATGGACCGTCAAGGTGCCAACTTTTTCCGCGTTGTTGAGCAAATGAAAACCCGTTTGCGCGCAAACCCAGTACCTATCGTGATTCCGGTTGGTGCGGAAGACAGCTTCAGCGGTGTTGTTGACCTGTTGAAAATGAAATCCATTATTTGGAATGAAGCCGATAAAGGTACAACCTTTACCTATGGCGATATTCCTGCTGAATTGGTTGAGACTGCCGAAGAATGGCGTCAAAACATGATTGAAGCCGCAGCAGAAGCCAGCGAAGAATTGATGGATAAATACTTGGGCGGTGACGAGCTGACTGAGGAAGAAATCGTAGGCGCATTGCGTCAACGTACTTTGGCTGGTGAAATTCAACCAATGTTGTGCGGTTCAGCATTCAAAAACAAAGGTGTTCAACGTATGTTGGATGCAGTTGTAGAATTGCTGCCTGCTCCTACCGACATTCCTCCAGTTCAAGGTGTTAACCCTAACACTGAAGAAGCCGACAGCCGTGAAGCTAGCGATGAAGAGAAATTCTCTGCATTGGCGTTCAAAATGTTGAATGATAAATACGTTGGTCAATTGACATTTATCCGCGTTTACTCTGGTGTGGTGAAATCCGGTGATACCGTATTGAACTCTGTAAAAGGTACTCGCGAACGTATCGGTCGCTTGGTGCAAATGACTGCTGCAGACCGTACTGAAATTGAAGAAGTACGCGCTGGCGACATCGCAGCCGCTATCGGTCTGAAAGACGTTACTACTGGTGAGACCTTGTGTGCAGAAAGCGCACCTATCATCTTGGAACGCATGGAATTCCCTGAGCCGGTAATCCATATTGCTGTTGAGCCGAAAACCAAAGCCGACCAAGAGAAAATGGGTATCGCCCTGAACCGTCTGGCGAAAGAAGACCCTTCTTTCCGCGTTCGTACAGACGAAGAATCCGGTCAAACCATTATTTCCGGTATGGGTGAGTTGCACTTGGAAATTATTGTTGACCGTATGAAACGCGAATTCGGCGTGGAAGCAAACATTGGTGCGCCTCAAGTGGCTTACCGTGAAACCATCCGCAAAGAAGTTGAAGCTGAATACAAACATGCCAAACAATCTGGTGGTAAAGGTCAATACGGTCACGTTGTGATCAAAATGGAACCTATGGAACCGGGTGGTGCAGGTTACGAATTTATCGACGAAATTAAAGGTGGTGTGATTCCTCGCGAATTCATTCCGTCTGTTGATAAAGGTATCCGCGATACCCTGCCTAATGGTATCGTTGCGGGCTACCCAGTAGTTGACGTACGCGTACGTTTGATTTTCGGTTCTTCACACGACGTCGACTCCTCTCAACTGGCCTTCGAATTGGCTGCTTCCCAAGCCTTCAAAGAAGGTATGCGTAAAGCCAATCCAGCTCTGTTGGAACCAATCATGGCAGTTGAAGTGGAAACCCCTGAAGAATACATGGGTGACGTAATGGGCGACTTGAACCGTCGCCGCGGCGTCGTATTGGGTATGGATGATGACGGTATCGGCGGTAAAAAAGTCCGTGCCGAAGTGCCTCTGGCAGAAATGTTCGGTTATTCTACCGACCTGCGTTCTGCAACCCAAGGTCGCGCTACTTACTCTATGGAGTTCAAGAAATATTCTGAAGCTCCTGCACACATAGCTGCTGCTGTAACTGAAGCCCGTAAAGGCTAATCAGGCAAATAGGTCGTCTGAAAGGCTGAAATGATTTTTCAGACGGCCTCTGTTCTTTAATCGATCTTTAATGTAAAGGAATTAGCTCATGGCTAAGGAAAAATTTGAACGTAGCAAACCGCACGTAAACGTTGGCACCATCGGTCACGTTGACCATGGTAAAACCACTCTGACTGCTGCTTTGACTACTATTTTGGCTAAAAAATTCGGTGGCGCTGCAAAAGCTTACGACCAAATCGACAACGCTCCTGAAGAAAAAGCTCGTGGTATTACCATTAATACCTCACACGTAGAATACGAAACTGAAACCCGTCACTACGCACACGTAGACTGCCCGGGCCACGCCGACTACGTTAAAAACATGATTACCGGTGCTGCCCAAATGGACGGCGCGATCTTGGTATGTTCCGCAGCTGACGGTCCTATGCCACAAACTCGCGAACACATCCTGTTGGCTCGCCAAGTAGGTGTGCCTTACATCATCGTATTCATGAATAAATGCGACATGGTTGACGATGCCGAGTTGTTGGAACTGGTTGAAATGGAAATCCGTGACTTGTTGTCAAGCTACGACTTCCCAGGCGATGACTGCCCAATCGTACAAGGTTCTGCACTGAAAGCTTTGGAAGGTGACGCTGGTTACGAAGAAAAAATCTTCGAATTGGCTGCTGCTTTGGACAGCTACATCCCAACACCTGAGCGTGCTGTGGACAAACCTTTCTTGTTGCCTATCGAAGACGTATTCTCTATCTCTGGCCGTGGTACAGTAGTAACTGGTCGTGTAGAGCGCGGTATCATCCACGTTGGTGACGAGATCGAAATCGTAGGTCTGAAAGAAACTCAAAAAACCACTTGTACCGGTGTTGAAATGTTCCGCAAACTGCTGGACGAAGGTCAAGCTGGTGACAACGTAGGTGTATTGCTGCGTGGTACTAAACGTGAAGACGTAGAGCGTGGTCAAGTATTGGCTAAACCAGGTACGATCACTCCTCACACCAAGTTCAAAGCAGAAGTATACGTACTGAGCAAAGAAGAGGGTGGTCGTCACACTCCATTCTTTGCTAACTACCGTCCACAATTCTACTTCCGTACTACTGACGTAACTGGTGCAGTTACTTTGGAAGAAGGCGTAGAAATGGTAATGCCAGGTGAGAACGTAACCATTACTGTAGAACTGATTGCGCCTATCGCTATGGAAGAAGGTCTGCGCTTTGCGATTCGCGAAGGTGGTCGTACCGTAGGTGCGGGTGTGGTTTCTTCTGTAATCGCTTAATTGAGGGATATTGATAAATGGCAAACCAAAAAATCCGTATCCGCCTGAAAGCTTATGATTACAGTCTGATTGACCGTTCTGCGCAAGAAATCGTTGAAACTGCCAAACGTACTGGCGCTGTTGTTAAAGGTCCGATTCCTTTGCCAACTAAAATCGAACGTTTCAACATCTTGCGTTCTCCTCACGTGAACAAAACTTCTCGTGAACAATTGGAAATCCGTACCCACTTGCGTCTGATGGACATCGTGGACTGGACTGACAAAACTACTGATGCACTGATGAAACTGGATCTTCCAGCGGGTGTGGATGTAGAAATTAAAGTTCAATAAGAACTGAAAAACCGAACAGCTTAGCTGTTCGGTTTTTTATAGAATTCTTAGGCCGTCTGAAAATTTTCAGATATTTGGCAACACTTCATCCGAAAAAAATGACGGTTTTAAGAAGTTAAATTGAAATTTTTGTTGATATTTCTTTGATTTGTCAATTATAATGGCGGACTTGGTACATCCGTATCAAGTTTAACTTTGTCTGAAAGGCAGGCCAATCGTAGCCCGCCCCTTTACTTAAAAGGAAAATAATCATGACTTTAGGTCTGGTTGGACGCAAAGTTGGTATGACTCGCGTGTTCGACGAACAGGGTGTTTCTGTTCCGGTAACTGTTTTGGATATGTCTGCCAACCGCGTTACACAAGTGAAATCCAAAGATACTGACGGCTACACTGCTGTACAAGTTACCTTTGGTCAGAAAAAAGCTAATCGTGTCAACAAAACTGAAGCCGGTCACTTTGCTAAAGCAGGTGTTGAAGCTGGTCGCGGTTTGGTTGAGTTTGCTTTGACTGAAGAAAAACTGGCTGAATTGAAAGCCGGTGATGAAATTACCGTTTCTATGTTTGAAGTTGGTCAATTGGTAGATGTAACCGGTACCTCTAAAGGTAAAGGTTTCTCTGGTACGATCAAACGTCATAACTTCGGTGCTCAACGTACTTCCCACGGTAACTCCCGTTCCCACCGTGTTCCTGGTTCTATCGGTATGGCACAAGACCCTGGCCGCGTGTTCCCTGGTAAGCGTATGGCAGGTCAATACGGCAACACTAAAGCAACTGTTCAAAAATTGGAAGTTGTGCGTGTTGATGCTGAACGCCAACTCTTGTTGGTTAAAGGTGCTGTTCCGGGTTCGGTTAACAGTGACGTCGTGGTTCGTCCTAGCGTGAAAGTAGGTGCGTAATGGAATTGAAAGTAATTGACGCTAAAGGACAAGTATCTGGCAGCTTGGCTGTTTCTGATGCTTTGTTTGCTCGTGAATACAATGAAGCTCTGGTTCACCAACTGGTTACTGCTTACTTGGCAAATGCCCGTTCTGGTAATCGTGCTCAAAAAACTCGTGCCGAAGTAAACCACTCTACTAAAAAACCATGGCGCCAAAAAGGTACCGGTCGTGCTCGCTCCGGTATGACTTCTTCTCCGCTGTGGCGTAAAGGTGGTCGTGCATTCCCAAACAAACCTGACGAAAACTTTACTCAAAAAGTGAACCGTAAAATGTACCGTGCCGGTATGGCGACTATTTTGTCCCAATTGGCTCGTGACGAACGTTTGTTTGCAATCGAAGCATTGACTGCTGAAACTCCTAAAACCAAAGTTTTTGCCGAACAAGTGAAAAACTTGGGTTTGGAGCAAGTGCTGTTTGTAACTAAACAGCTCGACGAGAATGTTTACTTGGCTTCACGCAACTTGCCTAACGTATTGGTTTTGGAAGCTCAACAAGTTGATCCTTACAGCTTGCTGCGTTACAAAAAAGTCGTTATCACTAAAGATGCAGTTGCACAATTAGAGGAGCAATGGGTATGAATCAACAACGTTTGACTCAAGTAATCTTGGCACCTATCGTTTCTGAAAAAAGCAACGTATTGGCTGAAAAACGTAACCAAATGACGTTTAAAGTTTTGGCAAATGCAACCAAACCTGAAATTAAAGCGGCTGTTGAGCTGCTGTTCGGCGTTCAAGTTGCAGACGTTACTACTGTTACCATTAAAGGTAAAGTTAAACGTTTTGGTCGCACTTTAGGTCGTCGCAGCGATGTTAAAAAGGCTTATGTAAGCTTGGCTGCCGGTCAAGAGTTGGATTTGGAAGCCGCTGCTGCAGCTGCAGATAAGGAATAAACAAAATGGCAATCGTTAAAATGAAGCCGACCTCTGCAGGCCGTCGCGGCATGGTTCGCGTGGTAACAGAAGGTTTGCACAAAGGTGCACCTTATGCACCTCTGCTGGAAAAGAAAAATTCTACTGCCGGTCGTAACAACAATGGTCATATCACTACCCGTCATAAAGGCGGTGGTCATAAACATCATTACCGCGTAGTAGATTTTAAACGTAACAAAGACGGTATCCCTGCAAAAGTAGAGCGTATCGAATATGACCCTAACCGTACTGCATTTATCGCATTGTTGTGCTATGCAGATGGTGAGCGTCGCTACATCATTGCTCCTCGTGGTATTCAAGCCGGTGCAGTATTGGTTTCCGGTGCTGAAGCTGCTATCAAAGTAGGTAACACTCTGCCGATCCGCAATATTCCTGTTGGTACAACTATTCACTGTATCGAAATGAAACCTGGTAAAGGTGCGCAAATTGCACGTTCTGCTGGTGCTTCTGCGGTATTGCTTGCAAAAGAAGGCGCTTACGCACAAGTTCGTTTGCGTTCTGGTGAAGTGCGCAAAATTAGCGTGAATTGCCGTGCAACTATCGGTGAAGTTGGTAACGAAGAACAAAGCCTGAAAAAAATCGGTAAAGCTGGTGCTAACCGCTGGCGTGGTATTCGTCCGACCGTTCGTGGTGTTGTAATGAACCCTGTTGATCACCCACATGGTGGTGGTGAAGGCCGTACTGGTGAGGCTCGCGAACCGGTTAGCCCATGGGGTACTCCTGCTAAGGGCTACCGCACTCGTAATAATAAACGCACGGATAACATGATTGTTCGTCGTCGTTACTCAAATAAAGGTTAATTAGTATGGCTCGTTCATTAAAAAAAGGCCCATATGTAGACCTGCATTTGCTGAAAAAAGTAGATGCTGCTCGTGCAAGCAACGACAAACGCCCAATTAAAACTTGGTCACGTCGTTCTACCATTTTGCCTGATTTCATCGGTCTAACTATCGCTGTTCACAACGGTCGCACTCACGTGCCTGTGTTCATCAGCGACAACATGGTTGGTCATAAATTAGGTGAGTTCTCATTGACCCGTACCTTTAAAGGCCACTTGGCTGATAAAAAGGCTAAAAAGAAATAAGGTGAATCATGAGAGTAAGTGCACAACATAAAAACGCCCGTATTTCAGCTCAAAAAGCTCGTTTGGTAGCTGATTTGATTCGTGGTAAAGACGTTGCCCAAGCTTTGAATATCTTGGCATTCAGCCCTAAAAAAGGTGCTGAGCTGATTAAAAAAGTGTTGGAATCAGCAATCGCCAATGCCGAGCACAACAATGGTGCTGACATTGACGAACTGAAAGTGGTAACTATCTTTGTTGACAAAGGCCCAAGCTTGAAACGTTTCCAAGCTCGTGCCAAAGGTCGCGGTAACCGCATCGAGAAACAAACTTGTCATATTAACGTGACAGTGGGCAACTAAGGAAAAGCTATGGGACAAAAGATTAACCCTACAGGCTTTCGCCTGGCGGTAACTAAAGACTGGGCTTCAAAATGGTTTGCTAAAAGCACCGACTTTTCTACTGTTTTGAAACAAGATATTGATGTTCGTAACTACTTGCGTAAAAAACTGGCTAATGCTTCAGTTGGTCGCGTAGTGATCGAGCGTCCTGCTAAATCTGCACGTATTACCATTCACTCTGCTCGTCCAGGTGTGGTTATTGGTAAAAAAGGCGAAGATATCGAAATCTTGAAACGTGACTTGCAAGCTCTGATGGGTGTGCCTGTTCATGTAAATATTGAAGAGATTCGCCGTCCTGAATTGGATGCGCAAATCATTGCTGATGGTATTGCCCAGCAGCTTGAAAAACGTGTTCAATTCCGTCGCGCTATGAAACGTGCAATGCAAAATGCAATGCGTTCTGGTGCTAAAGGCATCAAGATCATGACTTCAGGCCGTCTGAATGGTGCTGATATTGCTCGTAGCGAATGGTACCGTGAAGGTCGTGTACCTTTGCATACTTTGCGTGCGAACGTGGATTATGCAACTAGCGAAGCACACACTACTTATGGTGTACTGGGTCTGAAAGTTTGGGTTTATACAGAAGGTAATATTAAATCTTCTAAACCTGAGCATGAGAAGAAACAAAGAAAGGCAGGTGGACGTAATGCTGCAGCCAACTAGACTGAAATATCGCAAGCAACAAAAAGGTCGCAACACCGGTATTGCTACTCGCGGTAACAAAGTAAGTTTCGGTGAGTTCGGTTTGAAAGCCGTAGGCCGTGGTCGTTTGACTGCCCGCCAAATCGAAGCTGCTCGTCGTACTATGACTCGTCATATTAAACGTGGCGGTCGTATTTGGATTCGTGTATTCCCTGATAAACCAATTACTGAGAAACCTATTCAAGTTCGTATGGGTGGCGGTAAAGGTAATGTGGAATATTACATTGCTGAAGTTAAACCAGGCAAAGTATTGTATGAAATGGACGGTGTTCCTGAGTCTTTGGCTCGTGAAGCATTTGAATTGGCCGCTGCCAAATTGCCTATTCCTACAACCTTTGTAGTAAGACAGGTGGGTCAATAATGAAAGCAAATGAATTGAAAGACAAATCTATTGAGCAATTAAACTCTGATTTGTTGGACTTGTTGAAAGCTCAGTTTGGCTTACGCATGCAAAATGCAACCGGTCAGTTGGGTAAATCTAGCGAGTTGAAACGTGTACGTCGCGATATTGCTCGTATTAAAACCATTTTAACTGAAAAAGGTGCTAAGTAATGAGCGAAGCTAAAAATGTTCGTACTTTGCAAGGCAAAGTGGTAAGCGACAAAATGGACAAAACTGTTACAGTATTGGTTGAGCGTAAAGTTAAACACCCTCTGTACGGTAAAATTATTCGTTTATCAACTAAAATCCATGCTCATGATGAAAACAATCAATATGGCATTGGTGATGTAGTGGTAATCGAGGAATCTCGTCCTTTGTCAAAAACCAAGTCTTGGGTTGTGAAAGAATTGGTTGAGAAAGCGCGTACTGTTTGATTTAAAACACAGTAATGTAGCTTAATAAGAAACGAAGTCTTGCAGCAAAGTTAATTTGCGTGTAAACTTCGTTTCTTATCTTCCAGCTTCTTATGGAAGTTTCTCTCCCTTCGGGATCCAAGACTGGTTTACTAGAACCGTGATGGTTTCATTTAATAAGCAGCTTAAAGTAAGGTGCGAGTTATATGAAAGTGGTAAATTAAGTTGGTTAATTTAAAGGTACTAATATGATTCAAATGCAGACCATCTTAGATGTGGCTGATAACTCTGGTGCGCGTCGCGTAATGTGCATCAAAGTATTGGGCGGATCTAAGCGTCGCTACGCTTCTGTTGGCGACATTATTAAAGTTGCAGTTAAAGATGCAGCCCCACGTGGTCGTGTCAAAAAAGGTGATGTATACAATGCGGTAGTTGTTCGTACTGCTAAGGGTGTGCGTCGTCCTGATGGTGCGTTAATTAAATTCGATAACAATGCTGCTGTGTTATTGAATAATAAACTTGAACCTTTGGGTACTCGTATTTTTGGTCCGGTAACCCGTGAATTGCGTACTGAGCGATTTATGAAAATCGTTTCATTGGCGCCTGAAGTATTATAAGGAATAGCGCGATGAATAAAATCATTAAAGGCGATCAGGTTGTAGTGATTACCGGTAAAGATAAAGGTAAGCAAGGTCAAGTAGTTCGAGTGTTGGGTGATAAAGTTGTTGTTGAGGGTGTTAATGTTGTAAAACGCCATCAAAAACCTAATCCAATGCGCGGTATTGAGGGTGGTATTATTACTAAAGAAATGCCTTTGGATATTTCTAATGTTGCAATCCTGAATCCGGAAACTAATAAAGCAGACCGTGTTGGTATTAAGCTGATTGAAAATGAAGGCAAAGTTAAACGCGTTCGTTTCTTCAAATCAAATGGCTCTATCATTGGAGCATAAGGAGATAACATGGCTCGTTTGAGAGAGTTTTATAAAGATACAGTTGTTCCTGAATTGGTTAAACAATTTGGTTACAAATCAGTAATGGAAGTTCCACGTATTGAAAAAATCACCTTGAATATGGGTGTAGGTGAAGCTGTTGCTGATAAAAAAGTTATGGAACACGCTGTTTCTGATTTAGAGAAAATTGCTGGTCAAAAACCAGTTGTTACTGTTGCTCGTAAATCTATCGCAGGTTTTAAAATCCGTGATAACTATCCAGTTGGTTGCAAAGTAACATTGCGTCGTGATCAAATGTTTGAATTTTTAGATCGTTTGATTACTATTGCATTGCCTCGCGTACGTGACTTCCGTGGTGTAAGCGGTAAATCATTTGATGGTCGTGGCAATTACAATATGGGCGTTCGTGAGCAAATTATTTTCCCGGAAATTGAATACGATAAAATCGATGCTTTGCGTGGTTTGAATATTACTATTACAACTACTGCAAAAACTGATGAAGAAGCGAAAGCTTTGTTGTCACTGTTCAAGTTTCCGTTTAAAGGATAATCATGGCTAAGAAAGCACTTATTAATCGTGAGCTGAAACGTCAAGCATTGGCGAAAAAGTTTGCAGCTAAACGTGAGGCAATTTTCGCTGTTATTAATGATGCTAATGCGACTGAAGAAGAACGTTTTGAGGCACGTTTGAAATTTCAATCCATTCCTCGTAATGCAGCACCTGTACGTCAACGTCGTCGTTGTGCTTTAACAGGTCGTCCTCGTGGCACTTTCCGTAAATTTGGTTTGGGCCGTATTAAAATCCGTGAAATCGCTATGCGTGGCGAGATCCCTGGTGTTGTTAAAGCTAGCTGGTAATAGGAGTATAAATAATGAGTATGCATGATCCTATTTCCGATATGTTGACTCGTATTCGCAATGCGCAACGTGCTAATAAAGCAGCAGTTGCCATGCCTTCTTCTAAACTGAAATGTGCAATTGCAAAAGTTCTGAAAGAAGAAGGTTATATCGAGGATTTTGCGGTTTCTGCTGATGCAAAACCGGTATTGGAAATTCAATTGAAATACTATGCAGGTCGTCCTGTGATTGAGCAAATTAAACGTGTTTCACGTCCAGGTTTGCGTATTTACAAAGCATCAAGTGAGATCCCTAGCGTAATGAATGGCCTGGGTGTCGCTATTGTTAGTACTTCTAAAGGTGTAATGACTGATCGCAAAGCCCGTTCTGAGGGTGTTGGTGGTGAGTTGTTGTGCATCGTAGCCTAGTGGAGAAAAGTAAATGTCACGCGTCGCAAAAAACCCAGTGACTGTTCCTGCTGGTGTAGAAGTAAAATTCGGAACAGATGCATTGGTTATCAAAGGTAAAAACGGCGAATTGTCTTTTCCTTTGCATTCCGATGTTGCTATTGAACTGAACGATGGTAAATTGACTTTTGCTGCAAAAAATGACAGTAAACAGGCTAATGCTATGTCTGGTACTGCTCGTGCATTGGTTAATAACATGGTTAAGGGTGTTTCTGAAGGTTTTGAGAAAAAACTTCAATTGATTGGTGTGGGTTATCGTGCCCAAGCTCAGGGCAAAGTTTTGAACTTGTCTTTGGGTTTCTCTCATCCAATCGTATACGAAATGCCTGAAGGTGTTTCTGTTCAAACTCCTAGCCAAACAGAAATCGTTTTGACTGGTGCAGATAAACAAGTGGTTGGCCAAGTCGCTGCTGAAATTCGTGCATTCCGTTCTCCTGAGCCTTATAAAGGTAAAGGTGTTCGTTATGTGGGTGAAGTAGTAGTGATGAAAGAAGCCAAGAAAAAATAATTGAGGTTCACTAATGGATAAACATACAACCCGACTCCGTCGTGCACGCAAAACCCGTGCGCGTATTGCGGACTTGAAAATGGTAAGATTATGTGTGTTCCGCAGCAATAATCATATTTATGCTCAAGTAATTAGTGCTGAAGGTGATAAAGTATTGGCTCAAGCCTCTACATTGGAAGCTGAAGTACGTAGTAGCCTGAAATCAGGTAGCAACGTTGAAGCAGCAGCTGTAGTTGGTAAGCGTATTGCTGAAAAAGCTAAAGCAGTGGGTGTTGAAAAAGTTGCTTTTGACCGTTCAGGTTTCCAATATCACGGTCGTGTGAAAGCTTTGGCTGAAGCTGCACGTGAAAATGGTTTAAGCTTCTAATATTTGGAGACTTTCAGATGGCAAAACATGAAATTGAAGAACGCGGTGACGGCCTGATTGAAAAGATGGTCGCAGTTAATCGCGTGACTAAAGTAGTTAAAGGTGGCCGTATCATGGCTTTCTCTGCACTGACTGTTGTTGGTGATGGTGATGGTCGCATCGGTATGGGCAAAGGTAAATCAAAAGAAGTACCAGTTGCTGTTCAAAAAGCAATGGATCAAGCTCGACGCTCTATGATTAAAGTACCTTTGAAAAACGGTACTATTCATCATGAAGTTATTGGTCGTCATGGTGCTACTAAGGTATTTATGCAACCTGCTAAAGAAGGTAGCGGTGTGAAAGCTGGTGGTCCAATGCGTTTAGTATTTGATGCTATGGGTATTCATAACATTTCAGCTAAAGTACATGGTTCTACTAATCCTTACAATATTGTACGCGCTACATTAGACGGTTTGTCTAAATTGTATACCCCTGCTGATATTGCTGCTAAACGTGGCTTGACAGTAGAAGATATTTTGGGAGCTAACCATGACTGAGCAAAAAAAGATTAAAGTTACATTGGTTAAGAGCCTGATCGGTACAATTGAATCTCATCGTGCATGTGCTCGCGGTTTAGGTTTGCGCCGTCGTGAACATACTGTAGAGGTTTTGGATACCCCTGAAAACCGTGGCATGATCAATAAAATCAGCTACTTGTTGAAAGTGGAGTCTTAATATGTTTTTGAATACTATTCAACCTGCTGAGGGTGCTACTCACGCTAGTCGTCGTGTAGGCCGTGGTATTGGTAGCGGCTTGGGTAAGACAGGTGGTCGTGGTCATAAAGGTCAAAAAAGTCGTTCTGGTGGCTTCCACAAGGTAGGTTTTGAAGGCGGTCAAATGCCTTTGCAACGTCGTCTGCCGAAACGTGGTTTCAAATCTTTGACTGCAGCCGCTAATGCTGAAGTTCGTTTGAGTGAATTGAATCTGATTGCTGTGAACGAGATTGATGTCTTGGTTCTTAAACAAGCTGGTCTGATTCCTGCAACTGCTTCTAATGTAAAAGTTATTGCTTCTGGTGAAATCTCAAAAGCAGTTACCTTGAAAGGTGTAAAAGCTACTAAAGGTGCTAAAGCTGCTATTGAAGCTGCCGGTGGTAAAGTAGAAGAATAAGGCTTGCACTACAGTGGCTAATCAACAATCTTTATCAGGATTATCCAAATTTGGTGATCTGAAAAAACGTCTGGTGTTCCTTTTAGGTGCTTTAGTCGTTTTCCGTATTGGTGCTCATATACCGGTACCGGGCGTAGATGCTGTTGCATTAGCTAAGTTATACGAAGGCGCTGCAAACGGCATATTCGGAATGTTAAATATGTTCTCGGGTGGTTCGTTGGAGCGCTTTAGTATATTTGCAATTGGTATCATGCCTTATATTTCATCGTCGATTATTGTTCAGCTTGCTTCTGAAATTGTTCCTTCTTTAAAAGCTTTAAAGAAGGAAGGTGAGGCTGGTAGGAAAATAATTACGAAATATACTAGGTATGGGACGGTATTATTGGCTGTATTGCAAAGCTTTGGTGTTGCAACATTTGTTTATCAACAAGGTGTTGTTGTAACGAGTTCGCTTGAGTTTCATATTTCTACAGTGGTCTGTTTGGTTACAGGTACTATGTTTCTGATGTGGTTAGGGGAGCAAATTACCGAGCGTGGTATTGGTAATGGTATTTCTTTAATTATTACAGCAGGCATTGTATCGGGTATCCCATCCGGTATTGTTCGGTTATTAACTTTGACTGAACAAGGCTCTATGAGTATGTTGATGGCGGTATCAATTGTGATTGGTATTTTGCTGTTGATCTATGCTGTAGTTTATTTTGAGAGTGCTCAGCGTAAAGTTCCTGTGCATTATGCTAAAAGACAGTTTGGCTCTGGAATGATGCCGGGACAAAGCATTCATATGCCGTTCAAGCTAAATATGGCAGGTGTTATTCCTCCTATTTTTGCTTCCAGTATTATTTTATTTCCATCTACACTTTTAGGTTGGTTTGGTTCAAATAGTACGAATTCTGTTCTTCATAAGGTTGCTGCAATGCTGCAACACGGACAGCCTTTGTATATTGGATTATTTGCAACAACTATTATCTTCTTCTGCTATTTCTATACTGCTTTAGTATTTAGCCCTAAAGAAATGGCTGAGAATTTGAAGAAAAGTGGTGCATTTGTACCTGGGATCCGCCCAGGTGAGCAAACTTCTAGATATTTGGAAAAAGTTGTACTGAGACTAACATTATTTGGTGCTTTGTATATCACTACAATCTGTCTGATACCTGAATTTTTAACGACAGCATTGAATGTACCTTTCTATTTAGGCGGAACATCTTTGCTTATCTTGGTTGTCGTTACAATGGATTTTAGGACGCAAATCAATTCCTACGTAATGAGCAGTCAGTATGAAGATTTGATGAGTCGTCCAGATATGAAATCTTTATCACGTAAGTAGGCTTATGGCTAAAGAAGATACCATACAGATGCAGGGTGAAATCCTTGAGACTTTGCCCAATGCAACGTTTAAAGTAAAACTGGAAAATGATCATGTAGTACTTGGTCATATCTCTGGAAAAATGCGAATGCACTATATCCGTATTTCTCCAGGTGATAAGGTAACAGTTGAATTAACTCCTTATGATTTAACCCGTGCTCGGATTGTTTTCCGAGCAAGATAAACGATAAAAGGAAATAAAATGCGTGTACAACCTTCTGTAAAGAAAATTTGTCGCAATTGCAAGATTATTCGTCGTAATCGTGTAGTTCGCGTAATTTGTACTGACCCACGTCACAAACAACGTCAAGGTTAAGAAGCTAGTTTTCTTAACTATTGATTTTGTGGTATAGTGACATACTTTGCCCTAAAAAGGAAAAAATATGGCTCGTATTGCAGGGGTAAATATCCCTAATAATGCCCATATCGTAATTGGCCTTCAGGCTATTTATGGTATTGGTGCGACTCGTGCTAAATTGATTTGTGAGGCAGCAAATATTGCTCCTACTACTAAAGCAAAAGATTTGGACGAGGCTCAATTAGACGCTTTGCGTGAGCAAGTTGCTAAATATGAAGTTGAAGGCGATTTGCGTCGTGAAGTAACGATGAGCATTAAACGACTGATGGATATGGGTTGCTATCGCGGCTTCCGTCATCGTCGTGGCTTGCCTTGTCGTGGTCAACGCACTCGCACAAATGCTCGTACCCGTAAAGGTCCGCGCAAAGCGATTGCCGGTAAGAAATAAATTTTAAGGAATTTGATTAATGGCTAAAGCAAACACAGCTTCGCGTGTACGTAAAAAAGTACGTAAAACCGTAAGCGAAGGTATTGTGCACGTTCATGCATCTTTCAACAATACCATCATTACAATCACTGACCGTCAAGGCAATGCATTGTCTTGGGCTACCTCTGGCGGCGCTGGTTTTAAAGGTTCTCGTAAAAGTACACCATTTGCAGCACAAGTTGCAGCAGAAGCAGCTGGTAAAGTTGCCCAAGAGTATGGCGTTAAAAATTTAGAAGTCCGCATTAAAGGCCCTGGCCCTGGTCGCGAATCTTCTGTACGTGCTTTAAACGCTCTTGGTTTCAAGATTACCAGCATTACTGACGTTACCCCGTTGCCTCATAACGGTTGCCGTCCGCCTAAAAAACGTCGTATTTAATATTGGAGTGATTTAAAACATGGCACGTTATATTGGCCCTAAATGTAAATTAGCACGTCGCGAAGGTACGGATCTGTTTTTGAAGAGTGCACGTCGCTCTTTGGATTCAAAATGTAAAATGGATTCTGCACCTGGTCAGCACGGTGCGAAAAAACCACGTTTGTCAGACTACGGTTTGCAATTGCGTGAAAAACAAAAAATCCGTCGTATTTATGGCGTGTTAGAACGTCAATTCCGTCGTTACTTTGCGGAAGCTGATCGTCGTAAAGGTTCTACCGGTGAATTGCTGTTGCAATTGCTGGAGTCCCGTTTGGACAATGTCGTTTATCGTATGGGTTTTGGCTCTACCCGCGCTGAAGCACGTCAATTGGTTTCTCACAAAGCTATCGTCGTAAACGGTCAAGTTGTTAATATCCCTTCTTTCCAAGTTAAAGCAGGTGATGTTGTAGCTGTTCGTGAAAAAGCTAAGAAACAAGTACGTATCCAAGAAGCATTGAGCCTGGCTACTCAAATTGGCTTGCCAAGCTGGGTATCTGTTGATGCCGATAAATTGGAAGGTGTATTCAAAAATATGCCGGATCGCTCAGAATTGTCTGGCGATATTAATGAACAGCTGGTGGTAGAGTTCTACTCTAAATAATGCTAGCTCAATGAGGGACAGTTAAATGCAAAATAGCACAACCGAATTTTTGAAACCTCGTCAAATCGATGTAGATACCTTGTCTTCTACTCGAGCTAAGGTGTCTATGCAGCCATTTGAGCGTGGTTTTGGTCATACTTTAGGTAATGCTTTGCGTCGTATCTTACTGTCATCCATGAATGGCTTTGCCCCAACTGAAGTAGTTATTTCTGGCGTATTGCACGAATACTCTACTATTGATGGTGTTCAGGAGGATGTTGTTGACGTACTCTTGAACATCAAAGGTATCGTATTTAAGCTTCACGGTCGTAATCAAGTTCAGTTGACTTTGAAAAAAGCAGGTGCCGGTGCTGTTGTAGCCGGTGATATTGATTTGCCACATGATGTGGAAATCATCAATCCTGAACATGTTATTTGCCACTTGTCCGACAATGGTCAAATCGACATGGAAATTAAAGTAGAGCAAGGTCGTGGTTATCAATCTGTTTCAGGTCGTCGCGTATTGCGTGATGAGAATAAACAGATTGGTGCGATTCAGTTGGATGCGAGCTTTTCGCCCATCAGTCGTGTTAGCTTTGAAGTTGAACCTGCACGCGTAGAGCAACGCACGGATTTGGATAAATTGGTTTTGGATATTGAAACCAATGGTTCTATTGATCCAGAAGAAGCTGTACGTAGTGCCGCACGTATCTTAATTGACCAAATGTCTATTTTTGCAGATCTGCAAGGTACTCCGGTTGAAGAGGTTGAAGAAAAAGCGCCTCCTATTGATCCTATCTTGCTGCGTCCTGTAGATGATTTGGAATTAACCGTACGTTCAGCTAATTGTCTGAAAGCTGAAGATATTTACTATATTGGCGATTTGATTCAACGTACTGAAACCGAGCTTCTCAAGACCCCTAATTTGGGTCGTAAATCTTTGAATGAGATCAAAGAAGTGTTAGCCTCTAAAGGTCTGACATTAGGTTCCAAATTAGAAGCTTGGCCGCCTGTAGGCTTAGAAAAGCCGTAAGTTTGAAGATTAAAGGATAATGACATGCGTCATCGTAATGGCAACCGCAAATTAAACCGTACTAGCAGCCACCGTGCTGCGATGCTGCGCAATATGGCGAATTCCTTGTTGACTCACGAAACCATCGTGACAACTTTGCCTAAAGCAAAAGAATTGCGCCGCGTAGTTGAGCCCTTGATTACCTTGGGTAAAAAACCTTCTTTGGCAAACCGTCGTTTGGCTTTTGACCGCACTCGCGATCGTGATGTTGTAGTTAAATTGTTTGACGAATTGGGTCCACGCTTTGCTGCTCGTAACGGCGGCTATGTTCGTGTACTGAAATACGGTTTCCGTAAAGGTGACAATGCTCCTTTGGCATTGGTTGAATTGGTTGATAAAGCAGCTGATTCTGCTGAATAAGCAAATTAATATGAAAGCACTACCTGTTTAGGTGGTGCTTTTTTATTTGGATAGCTCCTTTCTCATTTCGCAGTGCTACAATTTCATCGGCTCTGTTGCAGAACCGCGCATAGTTGTAGCTCCCTTTCTCATTTCGCAGTGCTACAATCGATAATCACGTCGCCTTCTTGCAAATCGGGTTGTAGCTCCCTTTCTCATTTCGCAGTGCTACAATAAAATCAAGACAAATGGCATTGCAATCTGCGTTGTAGCTCCCTTTCTCATTTCGCAGTGCTACAATACGGCCTTTGTTTACTTGAACGTATCAGATGTTGTAGCTCCCTTTCTCATTTCGCAGTGCTACAATCTGTTCTTTATGCGAGCGGGGGCATTTTTTGTTGTAGCTCCCTTTCTCATTTCGCAGTGCTACAATAGCAAGTCAAGATATAATCTTGAATATGATGTTGTAGCTCCCTTTCTCATTTCGCAGTGCTACAATTCTGAAAACCAAACAATCAATGATTTTCAGGTTGTAGCTCCCTTTCTCATTTCGCAGTGCTACAATTAGATTTACCTAAGTAGTCCGTTTTGTCAGGTTGTAGCTCCCTTTCTCATTTCGCAGTGCTACAATACCGCCACCACCTGAACCACCATTTCCTGTGTTGTAGCTCCCTTTCTCATTTCGCAGTGCTACAATGAATAGACCAGCGAGAAAAGCAGGCATTTGGTTGTAGCTCCCTTTCTCATTTCGCAGTGCTACAATTGGCACACGTTTTGGCAAATGGCAAGTGTAGTTGTAGCTCCCTTTCTCATTTCGCAGTGCTACAATAATACGGTATCAAATCCTAAAGATTTAATCGTTGTAGCTCCCTTTCTCATTTCGCAGTGCTACAATTCCACAAATTCAAACCTTGCATATTTTGTTGTTGTAGCTCCCTTTCTCATTTCGCAGTGCTACAATTCCGCCTTATATTCAAGAATTAACCGAACTGTTGTAGCTCCCTTTCTCATTTCGCAGTGCTACAATTTCCAAAATGCCGTGCAGCTTCTGCGGTGTGTTGTAGCTCCCTTTCTCATTTCGCAGTGCTACAATAATGCTTGTTGGTGATGGCATAGCCGTGCGGTTGTAGCTCCCTTTCTCATTTCGCAGTGCTACAATCAAGGGGGTATTCGTAAAGATTGGAAACCCGTTGTAGCTCCCTTTCTCATTTCGCAGTGCTACAATACTTCAACGGGAAACCCTTATCATGTAAGGGTTTCCCGTTTTATTTGGTCTAAAAAATAGGGCTTAAAATAATAATAGTTGGTCGGCATTTACCCTTTTTTCTTGGGTTTTCAGCTCTCCCAGCAGTAGTTTCATGG
Organism: Neisseria sp. 27098_8_158; assembly: GCF_041433145.1. NCBI lineage: Bacteria > Pseudomonadati > Pseudomonadota > Betaproteobacteria > Neisseriales > Neisseriaceae > Neisseria > Neisseria sp. 27098_8_158. The sequence goes on along the minus strand of NZ_JAPWAZ010000004.1, from coordinate 79,567 downwards.
TGGCATATTGCTTTTCTGTTACTTCCAAACAGCGGATTGACCCTTCTTGCGGTAGGTTTGCACATAGCCTGTTGTGGTGTTTTTGCAACGAATCTCGACCTTTGACAATACGGCTGTATACGGAAAGCTGGAGCATTTGGTATCCATCTTTTAATAGAAACTGGCGGAATTGATTGGCAGCTTTGCGCTTTGCCGCTGTGGTAACCGGTAGGTCGAAGAAGACAATAATCCTCATAAATTTGGCCTCACTCATATTGGTATTCTTTCAATGGCAAGATTTCAGGCAGTTTCAGCTGTTTGGCATTTTTGTCAGTTACGCTGGCTTGAAATGAGGAAATCATTTTGTCTATGGCAGCCAAGGTGCTGAAGTATTGCCGTTCGATGCAGATTTGACAGTGAAGGGTCTTGATAAGGTTTTGTTTGATATTAGGGGTCAGATCAGTTTTCAGACGGCCTTGTTCATGCAAATGTATAACGACCAGGTCGGCCAATGGGCGTAAGGGTTCGATAAAGTCATCGGCGAGGTTGAATGGATTTAGTTCGCTTCTATGAAACAAGCCTAATGCAGGCAACCATCCATATAAAGTCAGGGCGCGTGCAACTGCTGCACGGAGTACGGCGTAGGTGTAGTTCAATGCGGCATTGACGGCATTGTTGTCATTGCGAGTAAACTTTTCTCCAAAGAGGGCTTGGAAGTAGAGGGCGGCAGCTTGGGCTTCACGGTTTCCTGTATCGCCCGAACGGACTTCGACTGCCAAAGTGCGCAGCCTTTTGGCGGCAAGATCATTGCCTGTTTCGTCTGCGACAAATGCTTGATTTAGGATTTTTTGGCGGATGATATGTTGCCAGAGTTGCTTTTTTAAGGGTTCGCTTATATTCAGCTGCAGCTTGAGGATTTTAAGTTGGCGGTGATATTGGGCATAAGGCAGCCATTGTCCGCAGGGCAGGAACTGTTCGTCACATGTCAGCAGGGTTGAGCCATGTTCGGCTAAGGCTGATAGGAGCGGGGCAGTAATCAGGGTTTCGCGGTTTTCGATGATGATAACGGCGATGTCTTCTAATGGTACGGTGTGGGACTCGCCGTTTTGTTGAATCAGCAGTTGCCGGCGTTGCAAGGATAGTTTGCCGCCGTTTTGAATAAGCAGGCTACGCCAAGTCATGTTTTCCCCTTATTTTTATATAAAAAATCCCTGCTTCAGGCCGTCTGAAACAGGGATAGATTAATTTAACGGACAGGTGGGCGTTTTTTCAGACGGCATGGTCTGATTTCTTTGCCCAGTTCGTCGATTTGGTATTTTTGGAATGAAAGAGCGGTTTTAATTCCGATTCGATATATACCGTCTTTACCTTTAGTTTTATCTAAATCATGTGAACGCAAAGAAATGTTGCCAGTAGAACGATCTAATCCAGAAAAATAGCCGAAGAAAGTTTCTTTTTTAAGTTCAGCTTTAATCAGATCATTCGCATAAAGTACAAACTTAAACTCAAAACTATCATCCATTACCGTCCAATCTTCTTCATCTTTTCCTTGTACAACAGCCCTATCCGGCAAAATCCCTTTTGCGACCTGCCAACTGTAAATCGGGACCAGATAATACTTACCACCTTTCTCAAACACATCTACGCGCACCATGGTTGCGTTGTCGGCAATGCCGTTATGGTTGCGCACCCATACGCCGGTTTTCTGTACTTGCTCTATGCGTACGGCTTTTACCTGTTGGGTGCAGTTGCCTGCTTTATCGTATTTGTAAAACGGCTCGGCAAAGGCTTTGGCTGGGTCGTCTTTATGTGCTTCCAGCCGTGCTTTCAGCGCTTCGTATAGCTTAGGTTCGCGCTCCCGATTGACCATTTTTTCCAAGTCTTTCAGTTTTAACTGTGTCAGCGGTACGCGCAACACGCTGATGCCTTCGTCCAGTCGTTTGGCGGATTTGACGGTCTCCATATGGCCTTGCCCGCTCATCTTCCGATTGGGCGCGCGTGAAACAAACAGTGGCGTAACGTATTCGTGTACGGCTTCGGGGCGAGATGATAATTTTTCGGCAAGCAACGCGCGCAGTTTTTCTGGGGTATCGGCTTCTTCAAATTCGGGTTTGCCGTCCGGTTTGCCGAAGACGCGAATCATGACTTCTTGTGCGAAAAATTCCCAAGGTTGCGGGAAGTGTGTTTTTTGATGCAGCACTTCTCCTGTTTCTTTGTCTATGGTTTTACCGTCAAACGCGTTCATCTCTTTATAGCGTACAAAACGGGTAATTTTCTGCTGCATGGCAACGGTTGAGCAGGCAACGACGACTGCGTCCAAGGCGTGATGGCGGTCGTTTTCCGCACGCACTTTGCGTAATCCCCAAAAGCCGCGCAACAGATTAGTAATTTGTCCGTTGGATGCAAAGACACGTCTTTTCCCTTTACCTGTCAGTTGCATATGGTCGGTAACAAATTGACACAGGAAACGGTTGACGTAGCGCGTATCGTTCATATTGCGTTCTTTAAAGCCATCTTCGTCGAATTTTTGCAGCAGAATCCGTTGTTTTTTACTGCGAGGAAAACGGCTGGTTTCAACACGCGCTTTAAATTCCTGCCATTCGCGGCTGTTGTCTTTGCCGTTGAAGTATTCGTAAGGGGTTTGATTGCCTTTGTTTTGGTTTTCGCTGCCCAATACTAGCACTTTATTGTTGAAACTGTCGTCCCATGTGCGCGAGAACGGCAGGGCATGGTCGATTTCGACATAGCCTTTTTCGTTCAGACGGCCTAAGTTGATTTCCTTGCCTGAATACAGGCATTTGCCGTGTTGTTGCTCGTACAGGCGCAGTTTCAGAATATCTTTGGATTTGGGTTCGCCGACAAAATTGGGGAAATACTCTCGGAATTTAGCGGCGGCTTTTTCCCGGTCTTTACGGTTTTCTTCTTGGCGTTTTTCGATTTCTTTGCGGTCTTTAAACGATTTACCTACCTCTCTTGCCGTTTCAATATGGATACGTGCAGGGGAGCCATAACGGCGTACAACGGCGTTAATGACTTTTCTGGCTTGAGATAAGGCGCGTAAGACGACTGGGTTACGGATTTTATCGGCGGGAATCGGTGGCAGATAAATCTCTTCTTCCGTATTTTTCTTGCCGTAATGGTCTCCGTAGATTTCGGTGCAGGCTTCATCGTAACGTTTGCCTTGCTTCATTAGAGGCACAATTCGGCGCAACGCTTTCAAGGAAATTTGGACGAACTTATCGAAGTTGATGTGTTTTAACAGCGCTTCTAAGATTTCGGGCTGAACACGGTCTTTCAGACGGCCTGTAATGTCTTCATCGGTTTTGAACAGGGAGAATGCCATGCCGATTTCATCTTGTAATTCGGGAGAAAGGTTTAATGGGGATTTTTTATCTTTCAATCCTTCTTTTTCCAGCGCACGGCTGATGGCATGGTAGGCCTTCATTTCCATCAATGTTGAGGCTTCGGCATTGTCTTTACCATAGCGCAAGCCTTTGAAAAAGGCGGTATCTTCTAAACCCAGCAGCTTACGGGCTTGTGCGTAAGTCAGTTTGGATTTTCTGTATGGCTCGTCCATAAGCGTGGCGCGTTCGGTAGCGGTCAATGGCCGCTCGCTGCCTTGCTCTAAAATACGCAGGTTGTTCAGCTTGGTCAGCCAGATGAAACGTTCGGCTGTGTAGGTGTTTTTAGCGGCTTTCGGCTCTGCCGGCTCAAAGGTGCAATTCCCCAACATTTTTTGAACAGCATCGCCGGACAGGGCGGGGCGTTGCGTCATCAGCAGGGTCTCGATACCTTCTTTAAGGCCGTCTGAAATATGCGGATTGCCAAATTCTTTTTGTTTTTCAAACAGTAAATTCAGCTCTGCCTGCAAATCTTTGCGGCTGAACGTATGCGAATAATCGCCGCGTTGGTTGCGGATATGGCCGCTTTCTTTCTCAAATTTATTTAAAGCCAATTCGGCCGGTGTGCGGAAATCGCCTGTCTGTAAGGTATGGGCATTGTCGGCTACGCCTTTAAGCAAAGTACCAAGCTCCTTATCAGCAGTTTCGCCTTCGTTTTTTCTTTGCGACAAATAGCCACGATGTTTGATTAAATGCAACAAGATTGCCGACCACTCTAAAGGCGTCAGTTTGCGGTCTAATGCGGCTGCGCGAAGTTGCCATGGTGTATTCGGTAAGGATTTAATCAAGCCGTTTTCATCAAAATCGGCGGCTTGTAATACACCTTCGCGTTTCAATAGACGGCGGGCCCGAAGCAGACGGTGGGCGCGACGGCGGGTCAGGCGGCGAACACTGCGTGCCAAGCGTCTTGCCGCTGCGAGAGAGTCACCTGTTTTCGGAACTTCTGCACGCTCAAATACGCGTACGCCCAAATCAATCAGGCGGATGGGGTTCTCATCTTCGTCAATTTCTACCATCGCCCAGCCGACGGATGCGATGCCGATATCGAGGCCGAGGATGTAGTTGATTGGATTGGGTTTGAATGCAGTCATCAGTTTCTCCGTAATGTGATGTTTGGTAAGTATAAATATATCCTAGGTAAGTATTAACATGCAAATGAAATGCTTGACTGGGTACTGATTTGGAATTAGAATCTATCCATATTGTTGCACTGCGAAATGAGAAACGTTGCTACAATAAGGCCGTCTGAAAAGATGTGCCGCAACGCTCTGCCCCTTAAGGCTTCTGCTTTAAGGGGCATCGTTTTGTCTAAATGGCAGGGATTAAAAAGGCCGTCTGGAGTTTCAGACGGCCTTTGGTTTTACCAGATATCGGATTTGATTTTGCGTTTCAAGCCAGGGTGCTCAGAGAGTTTGAACTCTGGGTCTTTACCCATTTTCAGCTTAGCTGTGTAGTCTTTCAACAGCAGGAAGGCAAGTGGTGACAGGAGCAGGATGGCAACGAGGTTAATCCATGCCATGATGCCCATGGCCATGTCTGCCATATCCCATACCAAGGGTACGTTGGCAACTGCGCCGAAGTAGACCCATGCTAAAACCAGCATACGGAAAACGGCGGTAACCAGCCAATGGCTCTTGATGAATTGGACGTTGGACTCAGCATAGGCATAGTTGCCGATAACGGTTGAAAAGGCAAACATAAACAGGATGGCGGCAAGGAAGCCCGCGCCCCATTCGCCTACCTGGCTGACGATTGCCGCTTGGGTCAGCGCCGCACCGCTCAGGTCGCCGTAAGGCTGTTGATAGGTCAAGACGATAAAGGCGGTGCATGAGCAGACGATGATGGTATCGACGAAAACGCCCAGCATTTGAATCATGCCTTGGGAGACGGGGTGTTTCACTTCGGCTGCGGCTGCGGCGTTCGGCGCGGAACCCATACCCGCCTCATTGGAATACAGGCCGCGTTTGATACCCTGCATCATGGTGGTCGAAATCAGACCGCCAAGGAAACCGCCTGCAGCCGAATCGAAGTTGAACGCGTTGGAGAAAATCTGACCGAACACGTCGGGAATCAGGGAAATATTGGTAGCAATGATGAAGAGTGCTATGACGAGATATAAAACCGCCATCAGCGGAACGACAATTTCCGCGGCTTTAGATACGCGACGGATACCGCCGAAGATAATCGGGGCAGTCAGAATGACCAGGGCGACACCGACATAGTGTTGATCCCAGCCCCATGCCGCTTTGGTGGTATCGGCGATGGTATTGGTCTGTACGGCTTCAAATACAAAGCCAAAACAGAAAATCAGGCTCAGGGCGAACAAAACGCCCAGCCATTTTTGTCCCAGGCCTTGAGTTATGTAGTAGGCAGGACCGCCGCGGAAGTGGTGGTTGTCGTAGTCCCGGATTTTAAAGAGTTGGGCCAGTGAAGATTCGACAAACGCCGAACTCATGCCGATTAAGGCGGTTACCCACATCCAGAACACCGCGCCCGGCCCGCCGAGTTTGATGGCAATCGCCACACCGGCGATGTTGCCTACGCCTACGCGGCTGGCCAAGCCGGTAACAAATGCTTGGAACGGTGTGATGCCGTGCGGATCATCACCTTGTTTGCGACCGCCTAGCATTTCTTTGATACTGCGGCCGAAGAGGCGGAATTGTACAAAACCGGTGGTAACGGTGAAAAAGAGGCCTACGCCTAAAAGCATATATACCAACCCCGACCACATTGGGTCGTTGATGGCGTTTACCCAGCCGTGAAGCTGTTCGAAAAATTGATCCATACAAACCTTTCAGAGTTTTTGCATTTTCAGACAGCCTGTGTGTGTGAGCTGTCTGTAATTGGATGTATTCTAGCAGACTGTCAACAAACTGAAAAACGTTTACATATTCTTTTTTATATTATGCTTTTGATTATCATGGAATTTTATTATTATAATGTAAAGGAATTATCGATTTTAATTTTTCCGTTTTACATATTTAAACAAAAAGGCCGTCTGAAAACAGAGTCTTGTTTTCAGACGGCCTTGATTTTATTTTAATGTGTTATTCAGGACGCATTTGCGGGAACAGAATCACGTCGCGGATGGTTTGCGAATCGGTCAGCAACATTACCAAGCGGTCGATGCCGATGCCGCAACCGCCGGTCGGCGGCAGGCCGAATTCCATAGCGCGGATGTAGTCGGCATCGTAGTGCATGGCTTCGTCGTCGCCGGCATCTTTTTGCGCCACTTGCGCCTTGAAGCGTTCGGCTTGGTCTTCCGGATCGTTCAACTCGGAGTAGCCGTTTGCCAGTTCGCGGCCGACAACGAAAAGCTCGAAGCGTTCGGTCAAACCCGGTTTGCTGTCGGATGCGCGTGCCAATGGCGACACTTCGACAGGGTAGTCGATGATGAAAGTAGGGTTCCACAGTTTGCCCTCGGCGCAACCTTCAAACAGGGCGAGTTGCAGGCTGCCGATTCCCGGAGACGGAGGCAGGCTTTCGCCGTGTTTGACGATTTCTTTTTTCAGCCATTCTTCATCGTTCAACTGCTCATCGGTGTAGTGCGGATTGTATTTTTTGATGGCCCCGAGAATGGTCAGGCGTTCAAACGGGCTTTCCAAATCGACTTCTTTGCCGTTGTAGCTGATTTTTGCCGTACCGTTTACCGCGCGGGAAGCGTTGCGGATGATGTCTTCCGCCATTTGCATCATGCGTTCGTAGTCGGAGAAGGCTTCGTAGAATTCGATCATGGTGAATTCAGGGTTGTGGCGTACGGACATGCCTTCGTTGCGGAAGCTGCGGTTGATTTCAAACACGCGTTCCAAGCCGCCGACAACCAGGCGTTTCAGATACAGCTCGGGAGCGATGCGCAGGTAGAGCGGAATGTCCAAGGCATTGTGGTGGGTAACGAACGGTTTTGCCGTCGCACCGCCTGGAATCGGGTGCATCATTGGGGTTTCAACTTCCAAATAATGCTCGTTGACCATGAAATTGCGCACGGATTGGATGATTTGGCTGCGTTTGATGAAGGTATTGCGCGATTCTTCGTTGGCAATCAAATCGACGTAGCGTTGACGGTATTTGGTTTCCTGATCGCTCAAGCCTTTGTGTTTGTCCGGCAGCGGACGTAGGGATTTGGACAGTAGGCGGATGTTGGACACGCGCACGGTCAATTCGCCGTGGTTGGTTTTGAACAAAGTACCTTCCGCACCGATGATGTCGCCCAAGTCCCAGTGGTTGAAGTCGTCCAAAACTTCTTGGCTCACGCCTTTGTTGTTCAGATAAAGCTGGATTTGACCGGTAACGTCTTGAATGGTGGCGAAACTGGCTTTGCCCATCTGACGTTTGAGCATCATGCGGCCGGCCACTTTGACGGGAATGCCTTGCGGGTCGAGTTCTTCTTTGCTGATTTCACCGTATTGGGTGTGCAGGTCGGCGGCAAAGCTGTCGCGTTTGAAATCGTTAGGGTAGGCGTTGCGTTCTTTGCGGATGTTGTGCAGTTTCTCGCGGCGCAGGGCGATGATTTGGTTTTCGTCCAACTGCGGCTCGATTTGCGGATTGTTTTGTTCGCTCATGGTGTTTTCCGGAAAAATGAGTCAGGCTGCCGGAGTTTTCAGACGGCCTGAATAAAGTGAAAAATTGGCTCTATTTTACGCGATGTCGGTGTTTTTTTCTATAAAGGCAGAAAGGCCGTCTGAAACCTGAAAAATCAGCTTCAGACGGCCTTTTGTTTCATGAAGGGCAGTATTGGCGGTTAGATATCGGTTTCTAAATAAACAACTTGGGTTTGCAGATATTCTTCCAAGCCGTGTTTGCCATCGGCGCCGCCGATACCTGATTTTTTCCAACCGGCATGGAAGCCCTGCATGGCTTCAAAGTTTTCGCGGTTGATGTAGGTTTCGCCGAAACGCAGGCGGCGGGTTACATAAAACGCTTCATTCAGATTGGTGGTATAGACGGAGCTGGTCAGACCGAATTCGCTGTCGTTTGCCAAGGCGATGACTTGATCGAGTGTGTCGAAAGTGGCAACCGGCAGGACTGGGCCGAAGGTTTCTTCCTTCATGATGTCCATGCTGTTGTCGGTATCGGTCAGCAGGGTAGGTTCGAAGAAGTAGCCTTTGCCGTCGGCACGTTTGCCGCCGCAAACCAAGGTTGCGCCTTGTCGAACTGCGCGTTCGACTTTTTCGGCAACGGCTTTGACGGCACGCTCTTCAATCAACGGACCCATTTCCAGTGCGCCGGGTTCGGCTTCGGCCGGGTTGCCGTAGCGTACGCCTTTCATGGCAGCGGTCATTTTTTCGATAAACGCGTCTTTCAGGCTGCTGTGGACATACACGCGTTCGGCGCAGTTGCAGATTTGGCCGGTATTGCCCACGCGTGAAGCCAAGATAGATTTGACGGCCAGATCCAAGTCGGCATCTTTCAGGACGATGGCAGGGGCTTTGCCGCCCAGTTCCAGTGAGACTTTGGTAATGTTGGTGGCGGCGGCTTCCATCACTTGGCGGCCGGCATCGACAGAACCGGTCAGGCTGACCATGTCGACTTGCGGATGTGATGCCAAGGCATTGCCGATTTCTGCGCCCGGACCGTTGACGACGTTGAATACACCGGCCGGTAAGCCTGAAGCATGAACGATTTCAGCAAAGATGTGGCAGTTAATCGGGGTAACGCTGCTTGGTTTGACGACGATGGTATTGCCGGTTACCAAAGCCGGGCCCATTTTGCGGGCGATCAGGAAGAATGGGAAGTTCCACGGCAAAATGCCGGCGATCACACCTAAAGGACGTTTGAACAATAAAATATTTTCACGCGGGCGGTCGCTCTGGATGATTTCACCTTCATAACGGCGCGCCCATTCGGCTTGGTAGTCGAGATAATCGGCAGTGAACATAACTTCTATGCGTGCCAAATCTTTGGTTTTGCCGCCTTCGGCGACAATGGTGTCGGTCAGCTCATCGGCGCGTTCGCGGATGCCTTGGGCAATTTTGCGCAGGTATGCGCCGCGCTCAACGGCAGGCAAACGCTCCCATGCAGTTTGCGCATCTCTGGCCGCGGCAACGGCACGATCAACATCGGCTTTTCCGCCTTTAGGCTCACGCGCGATGACTTCTTCGGTTGCCGGATTCAATACATCACGCCATGTGCCGTTAAAGTCGGTTTCAAAGCGGCCGTTGATATACATAGACAGTTGTTTCATCAAACCTTCTCCTGTTGTTGTAGTTGGATGTAGTTTTAGTCTATGCCTAAATTGTCTGGCATACAAGAGGATTTAGCGTGGGTTGATGATAGGTATTTGGAAGCTTTTAGAAAAAGATGATGGGTGGGGGAGTTGGATAAGAGGTTGGTACTGGTGTGATGCCTTGAGTTGAGTCCATAACAGCATTGTGACAAAGCTCGGATATTGCTTGATTTTGATGATGAGAAAGGTATCAAGTGAAGAAAGGCTTGATGGAGAATATAAAAAAACCTGCTTTTTTCAAAGCAGGTTTTCATATTTGGTGGGTCGTGAGCGATTCGAACGCTCGACCAACGGATTAAAAGTCCGCTGCTCTACCGACTGAGCTAACGACCCGATAAGCTGTGAATTATAGGGAATTTGTTTCTTTTCGTCAACTGTTTTTTTGAAATTTTTTTCAAAAAACGTAAACTGGCTGTTATTTGGCGTTAATTCTCCCGTTTTCGAGTATTAATTATGTTATGATTTTCTAATCTGTCAGTTCTGATGGATATTTTTTAGACCAAAGGATATACAACATGAAAAAATTATTGATTGCTGCGATGATGGTGGCTGGTTTGGCTGCTTGTTCTCAAGAGGCGAAACAGGAAACTCAAGAAGCGGCTTCTGCCGTTGCTTCTGATGTGAACGCTGCTGCCGAACACGCGGCTTCTGCTGCCGATGCTGCTGCTTCCGAAGCTAAAGGCGCTGCTGAACAGGCTGTTTCTGACGCTAAAGAAGCCGGTGCCGATGCGAAGGAAACTGCGGAGAAAGCAATTTCCGATGCTAAAGAAACTACCGGTAAAGCCATCGATGGTGCTAAAGAAGCCAGCGACAAAGCCTTGGACGATGCAAAAGCTGCTGTGGGCGAAGCTAAAGACGCTGCCAAAGATGCGGCTAAAGATGCTTTGGGTAAAGCTGCCGATGCAACTCAAGAAGCTGCCGACAAATTGAAAGATGCTGCTAAATAAGCCTGTGTCCGATATTTGAAAAGGCCGTCTGAAAAAATGTTTTTCAGACGGCCTTTTTGTATCGGCAGATTATTTTTTTTCTTGCTGACGCGTGTACACCAAAGAAGTCAGGATGGACGCGCCCAGTGCGCCGAAGACGACGGACAGGGAAATGGAAATCGGGATATGTACCCAGTGCATAATCAGCATCTTGATACCGATAAAGCTCAATACGAAGGCCAAGCCGTATTTGAGGAAAATAAAGCGTTCGGCAAAGTCTGCCAGTAAGAAGTACATGGCACGCAGGCCTAAGATGGCAAAAATGTTGGAAGTGAGGACGATGAATGGGTCGGTGGTTACGGCAAAAATAGCGGGGATGCTGTCAACGGCGAAGATGACGTCGCTCAATTCGATCATAATCAATACTAGCAAAAGCGGCGTAGCGATGCGTTTGCCGTTTTCAATGGTAAAGAATTTTTCACCGTCAAACTGTTGGCTGGTCGGGATGACTTTTTTGAGTAGGGTCAGGATTTTGTTTTGGGAAAGGTCTTCTTCAGCTTCGGCTTCCGGCTTCATCATGTGAATGCCGGTGTATAAGAGGAAGGCGCCGAAGAGGTACAAAATCCATTCAAATTGTTGTACCAAGGCTGCGCCGATGAAGATCATGATGGCGCGCAGGACGATGGCGCCGAATACACCATAGAGCAAGATGCGGTGTTGAAATTTGGGTTCGACTTTGAAGTAGCCGAAAATCATCAGGAAAACGAAGATGTTATCAACGGCAAGGGATTTTTCGAGTACATAGCCGGTGAAGAATTCAAGGACTTTTTCTTTGGCGACAACGGCCCCGTAAGTCGGGTTGCCCGCCAGTTCAAAATAGAGCCAGCCTGCAAATGCGCAGGATACTGCCACCCAAATGCCGCTCCAAGCGAGGGCTTCTTTGATGCTGACTTTGTGGGCGCCGTTTTTTTTCAGCGATACCATATCGATGGCAATCATGATTAAGACGGCAATAAAGAAGATGCCGTAAAACATCGGCGAGCCGACGGACGGGTATTGGGTCATAAACAATCCTTGTGTGTGGGGTATAGGTAAGGTTTACCAAGACAGGTAGAACATCGCCTTGGCAAAAAAGACGATAAACAGCATATGGCTGAAGACAACGGCGTGTATGTATTTCGACCAGCCGACGGTGAGGGTGTGTCGGGCCATTTTGACAACGGCGATGGCAAAATGCACCAAAACGCTTATTGCCAACAGGATTTTGATGCTCAGCATGATGCTGAAAGAGCTGTCGAATGGGTGGTGAAGTATCGGCAGGTAGCGGTTGTACACCATCACGATGCCGCTGATGAAAAGGGTGATGACGACAATAGGCATCACGCGGACGGCACGATAGGACATGGCACGTTCGACTTCTCGGCGCGATTCGCGCGAAACGCGGCCGGTGTGCAAAACGGAGAGAACCAGCATTTCGAAAAATACGCCGCCGACAAAGGCAATCGCGCAATAAACGTGGATGATGTGTGCCAGTGCGTAGGTACTCATGACGGGTGTTTCCGGTAGTTCAGACAAGTCGTCATTGTATCACTACCGAATGCGGTTGATGTATGCGCAATTTTATGCCAAATATATTAAAATTTATAAATATTCTTTTGGAATTACCGTTTATTTTTGCATTTAACCGTTCATCAAGGGCGTTATCTTAGTTTAATCTGTCTTTACTTATCAGAAAATATATTAATGAAAGGTTGTGCCATACTGTTCCATATACAGCTTAACCCCTGATGGAGAATCAAACCATGAAGAAAACTTTTGCAAAAACTGTGACCTTGATCATGCTGGCCGCTTCTTTGGGTGCATGTGCCAATATGACTCAAACTCAACGCAACACTGCGGCTGGTGCGGTATTGGGTGGTGTGGCAGGTAACTTGATTGGTGGCGATACCGGCTCTACCTTGGGTGGTGCGGCTTTGGGTGGTGTTATCGGCAGTCAAGTTCATACCCGCTACTAATCCTTTATTCGGTTAAAAATAAAAAGGCCGTCTGAATGTTCAGATGGCCTTTTGTTTTGCGGTTTATTCGTTGACGAAGGTTACACCGGTCAGTTGCGATTGCAAAATGGCAGTGCGCAAAGCAGTCAGTGCTTTCGGTCGGACAAAGTTGCGGCGATAGGCCAAAACGACACGGCGGTGCGGTGCAGTGCCTTCAAACGGGATAATGCTGAAAAGCATATGGTCGTTTTCGGTCAAGGCGGTAGCCGGCATGACGCTGATGGCCAAACCGCTGGCAACCATGTGGCGGATGGTGTTGATGGAGCTGCCTTGCAGGGTATTGGTCAAGCCCTGGATTTTTTGCTTGGAAGCCAATTCGGAACAGCTTGCCAACACTTGGTCGCGCATACAGTTGCCTTCGGACAGCAGCAACACTTGTTCTTCGCTCAAAAGTTGAGGCGTAACGGCATCGAGTTCTTCAAAGTGATGTCCTTTGGGAACGATGACGAAGAAAGGTTCGTCATACAGAGGCTCGGTTACGATGCCCGGCTCTTGGAACGGTTCGGCAACGACGATTGCATCGACATCGCCGCGTTTGAGCGACTCGGTCAGGATGTGGGTATAGTTCTCTTCCAGCATCAGCGGCATTTTCGGTGCGGTTTCACGCAGCGCGGTAATGAGCTTGGGCAGAAGGTAGGGGGCAACGGTGAAAATCAGGCCGAGTTTGAATGCGCCTTCCAATTCGTTTTGCTCTTCATTGGCAAGGTGCTTGATGAGTTCTGCTTCTTCCAAAACCCGGCGGGCTTGGGCGACAATGCGCTCGCCTGCTTCGGTCGTGATGATGTCGTTGCTGCTACGGTCGAACAGGGATACCGACAGCTCTTCCTCCAGCTTTTTGATGGCGATGGAGAGGGTGGGCTGGCTGACAAAGCAGCGTCGTGCGGCACGTCCGAAGTGACGTTCTTGTGCGACGGCTACGATGTAACGCAATTCGGTCAAGGTCATGTGTTAAGCCTTTTTTTGTTCCGGCAGGGTGATGTTCAGCTCAAGAACGTCCAAGCCGTCTTGTTTCTCTTGGGAGATGCGGATGTCGTCCAATGATACGTTGACGTATTTGGACAGGACTTCCAACAACTCTTTACGCAAGGTCGGCAGATAGTCCGGAGCTTGGCCTTCTTGTGCGCGTTCTTGCGCGATGATGATTTGCAGGCGGTCGCGCGCGACGGTGGCGGTTTTCGGCTTTCTGCCGAACAGCATATCGAGCAGTGACATGTATTAACCTCCGAACAGTCGTTTTAAGAAGCTTTTCTTCTCAGCTTCGAGGAAACGCATTTCGCGGTTTTCACCCAAGAGGCGGGCGATAACGTCTTTGTAGGCTTCTGCTGCTGCGGCATTGTCTTGGTGGATGACAGGTTCGCCGGCGTTGGAAGCTTGCAGGACGTTTTGTGATTCAGGAATCACACCGATCAACGGAATACGCAAGATGTCGCAGATGTCTTGTACCGACAGCATTTCGCCTTTGGCCACGCGCTCAGGGGAGTAGCGGGTAATCAGCAAGTGCTCTTTAACAGTGCTGCCTTGTTCTGCTTTGCGGGATTTGCTTTGCAAAATGCCCAAGATGCGGTCGGAGTCGCGGACGCTGGATACTTCCGGATTGGTGGTAATGATGGCTTCGTCGGCAAAGTAGAGTGCCATCAGTGCACCTTGTTCGATACCGGCAGGGGAATCGCAGATAATGAATTCGAAGCCCATTTTTTCGCTGGCCAGCTCTTTCATCACGTTGTCCACGCCTTCGCGGGTCAGTGCGTCTTTATCGCGGGTTTGCGATGCAGGCAGGATGTAGAGGTTTTCGCAGTTTTTGTCTTTAATCAGGGCTTGGTTGAGAGTCGCTTCGCCTTGGATGACGTTGATGAGGTCATACACAACGCGGCGTTCGCAACCCATAATCAGGTCGAGGTTGCGCAAACCGACGTCGAAGTCGATCACGGCGGTTTTGTGGCCGCGCAGGGCCAGGCCGGTTGCGATGCTGGCGCTGGTAGTGGTCTTGCCTACGCCGCCTTTACCTGAAGTTACTACGATGATTTTGGACACGATATTTCCTTTTTAAGTACTGATGTTTATTCGGCGTCGATTGCGCTGATAACCAGTCGGTTGTCTTGCAATGATACTTGTACGGGTTTTTTGTGCAGATGCTCGGGCAGGTCTTGCTCGAAGTTGCGGTAGATACCGGCAACGGAGACTAATTCGGCCTGCATGGAATGAATAAAGATGCGCGCGTTGGTATTGCCTTTTGCGCCGGCCAACGCTCTGCCGCGCATGGGGGCGTAAATATGGATGTTGCCGTCGGCGATAAGTTCCGCACCTTGGCTGACGATGCCAGTAACGATGAGGTCGCCGTTTTCAGCGTAAACCTGCTGGCCGGTACGCACGGGCGTGCTGACCAATACGGTCGGATTGTTGATAACGGTGGCTTGTACGTCTTGCGGCTGCGGTGCTTGGCGAGGAGTAGGTGCTGCTTGTGTGTCGGCTGCCTGGGTGGAGTTGCCTTGTTTGAATACCAAGTGGTAACGCGCCGCCGCTGCCGCCCATGTGTCGCTGGTGTGGTGCAGCCCTAAAATTTGCATGCCGTAACGGGCAAACAGGGAAATCATACCGCCCAAATCGATGGACTCGGGATGGTCGAAATCTTGTACGTCTAAAATGAAGGGAACGAATTCGTCTTGGGATTGGCCTGCCAGTTGGCGCAGGAATTCTTCCAATTCGGTTAGATCTGCGGTGTGCAGATGGATGGATAAGACGTCCAAACGTGACGTTTTTATGTCGAATGCGGGTTTCATTGTAATGAAATAATAAAATTTTTTAATGACGTAAGTTTACCGTGTAAATCTTGGCTATTCAATCTGTTTGGCCGTCTGAAACCAAAATATTTTGTTTGAACGTTTTTCAGCTGTATTTAGTGTGGTTTTTTGGTGTGAACGTAGGTTTCAGACGGCCTTGGGAAAGGGATAGCCGTGTGTGTCGATGTCGTCGGCGGCGGCCCACGGCGTGTGGATGAGGGTGGACGGCAGGTGCGCCAATTCGGGGAGATAACTGCGGATGTAGCTGCCGTCGGGGTCGATTTGGTGCGAACGGTGGGCATAGCGGACGGTGGTTGTGTCTTGGGCGGCGAGGTGCCAGTTGGCTTGGTTGAGCGCAGGGTCGGTGCCGGTTTGGACGGAGGCTGTCCATGCGATGCCTTGGTTGGGGTCAAGATTGAGGGCATGGCAGAAATAGTGGGCGCACAGCTGCTGGAGAACGGGATGTAAGTGGCCGGTGGCTTCGAGGCCGCGGATGGAGGCGTCGATGATGGGTACGCCGGTTTGGCCGTGTCGCCAGTATTCGCGTACCGGAGCAGCATCGGTTGTTTCGGGCAGGCGGCGGTGGTAGGCGAGCTGGTAGCAGTAGTCGCGGAAAATAAGCTTGTCCAGCCATTCAAAATGTCGGTTTGCCAAGCTTTCGGCAGCCAGCAGGCGCGGTGAAATGCAGCCTGCGGACAGGTAGGCATTGAGGAGGCTGGTGTTTTTTCGTGCCGGAAAATTTTGGGTAATCGGGTAGTGAACCAAATTCTGTTTGAACACGTGCCATTGCGTTAAGGCTGCGGTTTCGCCGCCCTGTTGATAGGCAGGCAATATTGCGCCGGTATGGGCTGGAAACAGTGGAATGTTTTGTCCGGTTTGAATGGGCAATTCGGTTTCAGACGGCCTTTGTCCTGAATAAGCCTGCAACCATGCTTGTTTATAGGCGGCAAAATCGGTGTAGGGCAGGCCGTTGGCATCCATGAGGGGGGCTTTGGCCAAAATACCGCGGTCGTTGGCGTGTTGCAGGGCAATGCCTGCTCGGTCGAAATTGTGCCAGAGGTGGTTGTCTTGGCGGATTTCGGCTTCGGTGTAGGCTTCGTCTGTGATGACAGTATAGGCATTGAGCGCAGCAGCCAAGGGGAGGAGGTCTTCGTCGGTGGAGACAACATATAAGGGAATATGGTGTGCCGCCAGACGGGTATGCAGCTCTTGTGCGGCTTGATAATGGAACAGGCTTTGACGCGGATTGTGGTTTTCAGACGGCCTTTGGCTGACCCAGACGCAGGCGATGGGCAAACCGCTTGCAACAGCGGCATTAAGCGCGGCATTGTCGTGCAGGCGGAGGTTGCGGCGGAACCAGACAAGGACGTGAGCAGATTTCATGAGCATGTTCCGACGGAAAAGGGGAAACCATTTTATCAGAATCGACCTCATGTATCAGACCGTCTGAAAAATCTTTTGGTTTGATTTCGCTATATAATTTTGGTTTTAGCAACGAGATGCAACCATGACCGAGCAAACCGTTTTGGCACTCATTACCTGCCAAACCTATCCCGAACCGTCGGACAACCTGAAAACATTGGCGGCGCATTTGGAAACCATGGGCGTGAAAACCGTATTTGATGCGTGGCAAAACCATCCGTCTGCGCCGTTTTTACTGCCTTTGTGCGCATGGGATTATGCCGCCGAACCCGAAGCCTTCCGCCTATGGCTGGAACAAGCCGGGCAGGCGGGGCAGCGTTTTATCAATCCGCCCGAGCTGATGGCTTGGAATATGGAAAAGACTTATTTGTGCGATTTGGCAGAGTGCGGCGCGCGAGTGATTCCCAGCGTGTTCGTTCCGCCGCAAAAAACCGAATTGGCGGACATCCTGAACCAACAGGGCTGGACGGAAGCGGTCATCAAGCCGGCATTCGGGCAGAGTGGCAAAGGCGTGGTCAAAGTTTGTGCGGAGGCATTGGACGTGAACATGGCGGATTATCCGCAAGGCATGATTGTTCAACCGTATATCCGCGAAATCGAAACAGCAGGCGAAACATCGCTGGTGTTTTTCAACGGCGTATTCAGCCATGCCGTGCGCCGTCAGCCGCCACAAGGTGAATGGCGCGCCAACTTGGCCTATGGTGTGTCGGTATTCGGTATTGAGCCGCCCGAGTTTGCCGTCCGTGCCGCGCAAGACGTACTGGCTGCCTTGCCGCAAATGCCGGTTTACGCCCGAGTAGACGGTACATTGGTCGGCGACACCTTCCTGCTCAATGAATTGGAACTCATCGAACCTGCCCTGTATTTGCACACCAGCGAAGGCGCAACGGAACGCTTTGCCCGACTGTTGGCGCAGTTGCTTGGGCAACATTCATCAACCTGATTTTATCAATATAATTAAAAAGCCTCAGGCCGTCTGAAAACCATCTTTCAGACGGCCTGAAGCTTTTTTAAAACAAGATTTGCGCGTTTGTATTTTTCAATAATGTGCCATTTGTCGATTGTGTCATTTTAATTGTTGCAGTCTTAATTGATGGTTGATTAACTTTCATTTGGCATTTTATCTCGGCCGCAGCCTTTATTTTTAGCGGATTGTAAACAATCTGACCGGTCTAAATAGATATCTTTTTAGGGTAAAACCTCAAAAATCTTTTTAAAAAGAAAGATATTGTCTTATTGAATATTCTGTGCTGAAATTACATGACACTACAAAAAGTAGTGCATAAAAAATAAAACAGACAAAGGAGAAAGCCATGCAATTGTTTTTAGACAATCTCAAAGCCTTTTTCGAAACCATCAGCGGCTGGGTCTGGGGACCTATTATGTTGATGCTGCTGGTCGGTACGGGCATTTTGCTGACCGTTTTGCTGAAAGGCTTGCAGTTCACCATGTTGGGTTATGCGCTGAAACAGGCGTTTGTGCCGTCAAAGAAGCATGAAAACGGCGAAGACCACGAAGGCGATATTTCCCATTTCGCGGCGTTGATGACCGCGCTGTCCGCCACCATCGGTACGGGTAACATCGCCGGTGTGGCGACTGCGGTGGTAACCGGCGGCCCGGGCGCGGTATTTTGGATGTGGATGACCGCCATTTTCGGTATGGCCACCAAATACGGCGAGGGCGTGTTGGCGGTGAAATACCGCGTCACCAATTCCAAAGGCGAAATGTCCGGCGGCCCGATGTATTACATCGAAAAAGGCTTAGGCAAAAACTGGAAATGGATGGCCGTTGCGTTTGCGCTGTTCGGCACATTCGCTTCCTTCGGTATCGGCAGCTCGGTGCAGTCCAACTCGGTTGCGCAGGCAGTACAAACCAGCTTCGGTGTCGAACCTGCCTACACCGGCGTGATATTGACTGTATTAACGGCCATCGTGCTTTTGGGCGGCATTAAGGGCATTGCCAAAGCCGCGTCCTTTATCGTACCTGCCATGGCAGTGTTTTATGTGGTGGGCGGTATTGCCATTATCGTGATTAATTCCGATGTGCTGATGCCTGCCGTCAAACTGATTTTCTCCGATGCGTTTAGCGCGAAAGCTGTGGCCGGCGGCGCTATCGGTACGGTCATCCGCTACGGCGTGGCGCGCGGCGTGTTCTCCAACGAGGCAGGTATGGGTTCTGCGCCGATTGCCGCCGCCGCCGCGAAAACCGACCACCCCGTCCGTCAGGCTTTGGTTTCCATGACCGGTACGTTTTTGGACACCATCGTTGTCTGCTCGATTACCGGTATCGTTTTGGTCATGGGTCTGCTCGGCGCAGGCGGCGAGTTTGTGAAACCTGAATTGAGCGGCGCGGCACTGACAACCGTCACTTTCCAAAAAATGCTGCCCGGCATCGGTGGCTGGATTGTGACCATCGGCCTGATTTTCTTTGCCTACTCAACCATTCTCGGCTGGTGTTATTACGGCGAGAAATGCGCGGTTTATGTCTTCGGCGAGAAGTTTGCCGGTTTGTACCGCGTCGGTTATGTTTCTTCCGTCATGCTGGGAACCGTGTTGAGCCTTGATTTGGTGTGGCTGGCTTCGGACACATTCAACGGCTTGATGGCATTGCCCAACCTGATTGCGCTTTTGTTGATGGCGAAAGTCATCGTCAATGAAACGCGCGACTTCAAACAAAAAATCAAAAACGGCGAATTGCCGCATTAATGTCCAAGGCCGTCTGAACATTCAGACGGCCCGATGTATATTAAGTTTGTTTTGAAAAAAGTCAGAGGAGGAGAAAAATGAAAGTGCTTGTTTTAGGTGCTGGTGTTGCCGGCGTATCTTCCGCGTGGTATCTGGCAGAGGCAGGACATGAAGTAACGGTCATCGACCGCGCCAAGGGCGTGGCGATGGAAACCAGTTTTGCCAATGCAGGCCAGCTTTCCTATGGCTATACCACGCCGTGGGCTGCACCCGGTATCCCGACCAAAGCGCTGAAATGGCTGTTTAAAAGCCATCCGCCTTTGCTGTTTCGCCCTGACGGCAGCCTGTATCAAATCGAATGGCTGTGGCAGATGCTGCAAAACTGCACGGCAACGCGCTATCAAATCAATAAAGAGCGCATGGTCAGGATTTCCGAATACAGCCGTGAGATGTTCCGCCGTTTTGAATCGCAAACCGGCATGAATTTTGAAGGGCGCAAAAAAGGGACGTTGCAGATTTTCCGCCAAACCAAAGAAGTCGAAGCGGCAGAACAAGACATTGCCGTTTTGGAACGTTACGGCGTGCCGTACCGCCGTCTGAAACCCGAAGAATGCGCAGAATTTGAGCCTGCGCTGGCACGCGTTACCGCCAAAATTGCCGGCGGCCTGCATCTGCCTGCGGACGCGACCGGCGACTGCCACCTCTTCACTGAAAACCTATACAAATTGTGTCAGGAAAAGGGCGTACAGTTCCACTTCAACCAAACCATCAGCCGCATCGACCACAACGGACTGCGCATCAAAGCCGTTGAAACTGAAACAGGGCGGTTTGAAGCAGATGCCGTTGTCTGTGCGCTCGGCTGCTTTAGCAGGACTGTGTTGGCGCAGTTGGACCTTGATCTGCCCATTTATCCCGTCAAAGGCTATTCCTTGACCCTGCCGGTCACCAATTCAGACGGCGCACCAGTTTCCACCGTTTTAGATGAAAGTTACAAAGTTGCCATCACGCGCTTTGACAACAGAATCCGCGTCGGCGGCATGGCGGAATTGTCGGGCTACGAAATCAAACTGCCCGAAAAACGCCGCGAAACCTTGGCTTTGGTCGTCAACGATTTGTTCCCAGAAGGCGGCGATTTGAGCCAGGCATTGTTCTGGAGCGGCCTCAGACCGATGACGCCCGACAGCACGCCGTTAATCGGGCGCACCCGCTTTGAAAACCTGTTCCTGAATACCGGCCACGGTACTTTGGGCTGGACCATGTCGCTGGGCTCGGCAAAATTAACTGCCGATATCGTGAGCGGCAAAGACACCGAAATCCGCAGCGACGACTTGAGCCTGTCACGCTATCAGGCTTAAGCTGGAAAGCGATAAGGTTTAGCGACATTTCAAACTTAAGGGCCGTCTGAAAACCATTTTTCAGACGGCCTTTTGTTTCAAAATCCGGGTATCCAATCAATAAAATAAATAATAACTATTATCATAATCATTAAAAAGTGTTAGTCTGAACCTGTCCCAGCTTTTAGCGCAGGTTTTCTCATGCCCGATTTTTCGATGTCCAATTTGGCCGTTGCCTTTTCCATCACGCTGGCCGCTGGTTTGTTTACCGTATTAGGCAGCGGCTTAGTGATGTTTTCGAAAACGCCCAATCCGCGCGTGTTGTCGTTTGGTTTGGCATTTGCCGGCGGTGCGATGGTGTATGTTTCCCTGACGGAGATTTTCAGTAAATCCAGTGAGGCGTTCGCTGAAATTTATGATAAAGACCACGCGTTTGCGGCGGCGACCATGGCATTTTTGGCCGGGATGGGCGGCATCGCGCTGATTGACCGCCTGGTGCCGAACCCGCATGAAACCTTGGATGCGCAAGACCCGTCGTTTCAAGAAAGTAAACGCCGCCATATTGCGCGAGTCGGCATGATGGCGGCGTTTGCGATTACGGCGCACAATTTCCCCGAAGGCTTGGCGACGTTTTTTGCCACCTTGGAAAATCCGGCGGTCGGGATGCCTTTGGCGTTGGCGATTGCCATCCATAATATTCCGGAGGGCATTTCCATTGCCGCGCCGGTTTATTTTGCCACCCGCAGCCGTAAGAAAACGGTGTGGGCGTGTCTGCTATCCGGCTTGGCCGAGCCGTTGGGTGCGGCTTTGGGCTATTTGGTTTTGCAGCCGTTTTTATCGCCTGCCGTGTTTGGTTCGGTATTCGGCGTGATAGCCGGCGTGATGGTTTTTTTGGCGTTGGACGAGCTGTTGCCGGCCGCCAAACGCTATTCAGACGGCCATGAAACCGTTTACGGCCTGACAACGGGTATGGCGGTGATTGCCATCAGCCTGGTATTGTTCCATTTTTAAAACCCGTATGCCGAAGGCCGTCTGAAATGATTCAGACGGCCTTTTTGCGTTATAATCCGCACATCAAAAATAACCTTAATTTCACAAAGTTCCATCATGTTAGACAAATACAATCCAGCCGAAATCGAATCCAAACATTATCAAAACTGGGAAGAGCAGGGCTATTTCCAGCCTGATATGGATTTGACGAAACCGTCTTTCTCCATCCAACTGCCGCCGCCCAATGTAACCGGCACGCTGCACATGGGCCATGCCTTCAACCAAACCATCATGGACGGTCTGACCCGTTACTACCGCATGAAAGGCTGCAACACCGCCTGGATTCCGGGCACCGACCACGCGGGCATCGCCACGCAAATCGTGGTCGAGCGTCAACTTGCCGCGCAAAACGTGTCGCGTCATGACTTGGGGCGCGAAAAATTCTTGGAAAAAGTGTGGGAATGGAAAGAAGTTTCCGGCGGCACGATTACCCAACAAATGCGCCGCGTGGGCTGCTCTGCCGACTGGACGCGCGAATATTTCACGATGGACGACGTGCGTGCCGAAACCGTGACCGAAGTGTTTGTGCGCCTGTTTGAACAGGGCTTGATTTACCGCGGCAAACGCTTGGTGAACTGGGATCCGGTTTTGGGTACGGCAGTGTCTGATCTGGAAGTAGAAAGCGTGGAAGAACAAGGTTCCATGTGGCACATCCGCTATCCGCTGGCCGACAATCCTGCTGAAGCCGTTATCGTGGCGACCACCCGTCCTGAAACGCTGCTGGGCGACGTGGCTGTTGCCGTCAATCCCGAAGACGAACGTTATACCCACTTAATCGGTAAAGAATTAATCCTGCCGCTGACCGGCCGCACCATTCCTGTTATCGCCGACGAATACGTTGAAAAAGATTTTGGCACCGGCTGCGTGAAAATCACGCCTGCGCACGACTTCAACGACTACGAAGTCGGCAAACGCCACGACACGCGCCTGATTAATGTGTTCGATTTAGAAGCCAAAGTGCTGGCAAACGCCGAAGTGTTCAACTTTAAAGGCGAAGCGCAACAAGGCTTTGCCCTGCCTGAAAAATACGCAGGCTTAGACCGCTTTGCCGCGCGTAAACAAATGGTTGCCGATTTGCAGGAACAAGGCTTTTTGGTCGAAATCAAACCGCACACGCTGATGACGCCGAAAGGCGACCGTACCGGTTCGGTAATTGAGCCGATGCTGACCAGCCAATGGTTTGTCGCCATGTCCGCCACACCAAACGGCGGCGAGCCTGACAGCGAATTCAAAGGCTTGAGCCTCGCTGACAAAGCCAAAAAAGCCGTTGATAGCGGCGCGGTACGCTTTATTCCCGAAAACTGGGTCAATACCTACAACCAATGGATGAACAACATCCAAGACTGGTGTATTTCACGCCAACTGTGGTGGGGTCATCAAATCCCCGCGTGGTACGACAACGAAGGCAATGTGTACGTCGCCCGTAATCAAGAAGAAGCCGAAAAACAAGCCGGCAAAACAGGCTTGACCCGCGAAGAAGACGTATTGGACACATGGTTCTCCTCCGCGCTCGTGCCGTTCTCCACATTGGGCTGGCCGTCTGAAACCGACGAACTCAAAGCCTTCCTGCCGTCCAACGTCTTGGTCACCGGCTACGAAATCATCTTCTTCTGGGTGGCGCGCATGATTATGATGACCACCCACTTCACCGGCAAAGTACCGTTTAAAGACGTGTACATCCACGGCATCGTGCGCGACCACGAAGGCAAAAAAATGTCCAAATCCGAAGGCAACGTCATCGACCCCGTCGATTTGATTGACGGCATCGATTTGGGAAAACTGCTGGTAAAACGTACCACCGGCCTGCGCAAACCCGAAACCGCGCCGAAAGTGGAAGAAGCCACCAAAAAACTCTTCCCAGAAGGCATCCCCAGCATGGGCGCGGACGCATTGCGCTTTACCATGGCAAGCTACGCCAGCCTCGGCCGCAGCGTGAACTTCGACTTCAAACGCGCCGAAGGCTACCGCAACTTCTGCAATAAATTGTGGAATGCCACCAACTTCGTGTTGATGAACACCGAAGACAAAGACTGCGGTCAAGACGAAATGCAGCCGTTGGCGTTTACCTTTGCCGACCAATGGATTATCGGCAAACTGCAACAAGCCGAAGCCGCCGTTGCCGAAGCCTTTGAAACCTACCGCTTCGACCTTGCCGCGCAAACGCTGTACGAATTTGTGTGGAACGAATATTGCGACTGGTACATCGAGCTGGCAAAAGTGCAAATCCAAACCGGCTGCCCGACAACCCAGCGCACCACACGCCGCACCCTCGTGCGCGTACTCGAAACCATCCTGCGCCTGCTGCACCCGATCATGCCGTTCATTACCGAAGAGCTGTGGCAGGTTGTTGCGCCTCTGGCGAATGCCAAAACCGCCGACAGCATCATGTTGGCCGCCTATCCGCAAGCCGATAAAGAACAAATCGTTCAGACGGCCTTCGATAAAATGGCCGCATTGAAAGACTTGGTGGAAGAAGTGCGCAAACTGCGCGGCGAAATGGGTATCGCGCCAAACGTCAAAGCGCCGCTCTTTGTCGAAGGCAGCGCAGAACTCGAAGGCCTGCTCAAATACCTGCCGTCGCTGACCCGACTGACCGAAGCCAAGCTGGTGGACAGCCTGCCCGAAGCGGAAGACGCCCCCGTCGCCGTCTGCAACGGCGCGCGCCTGATGTTGAAAGTCGAAATCGACAAAGCCGCCGAAACCGCCCGCTTGAGCAAAGAGGCCGAGAAGCTGCAAAAAGCCTTGGACAAACTCAACGCCAAACTCTCCAAACCCGGCTACACCGAAAAAGCCCCGGCGCATTTGGTGGAAAAAGACAAAGCCGATTTGGCGGAATTGGAAGACAAAATGGCGAAAGTTCAAACTCAGTTGGCTAAGTTGAAAGACTGATTTTGATTGAATAGACAAGGCCGTCTGAAAAATGTTTTTTCAGACGGCCTCTTTTAAGAAAGGAAAAAAATGAAACTCTTTATTTTGCCGGTGCTTTTATCCGCAACAACCGCCCTAGCTTCTCCGATTGTCGGTACATGGCATTGCACCAGTTCAGATGGCATCCATCAAGGTGATATGCGAATAAAATATATTCCGGATGGTAGTTTCAACGGAGATGTTACAGTTAATGTTGATATCGATGATGATAGTAACAATGTATTGACATATCATTTAATCAGTACAGGAAAATGGCGTTTTGAGAATAATACGTTAACTAAGAGTCAAATCGAGTTTAGTGACTTGTCACGACATCACAGCCCTGAAACAAAGGCATGGTTAGAGAAGTCAGAGGGTGCTAGATCAGTGGAGAACATGATACACAGCATGTTGAATAGCATGATGGGTAAAGCTACTATAGAGGATGTTCAACAATTAGATAGAACAGGCAAATTGGTGTCTGGAGAAGATGGATTCCGTAAGATATGTACGAAAGTGAAGTAAAAAGCGACCATAGGTCAGATAGGTTTGTCTGATTGATGGCTAGATAACAAAGGCCGTCTGAAACTTAAATTTCAGACGGCTTTTTTCTTTTTCTTAATCCATCAAATTCAATCAAACCAAACAATTTGACCTTCATCCACGCTGATGCGGATTTCCTGTCCGGTTTGCGGTTTGTCCGTGTCGTGGTTAGCGTGGGGATACCAAATCAAATCGCCGTATTGCGGATGGGCGATGGTGAGGCGTGTGCCTTCGGCGAGGGGGACGGCTTCGCTGATGCGGACGGACGTGCCGTTCGGGTCGAATCGGATGGCGTGCTGGGGGATGTAGCGTGTGTCGTCGGTGTTGGCCAAACCGAGCAGCAGGGCGGCTTGGGCGTTGACGGGGCGGCGGATAAGGGTTTCCGGCGTGCCGTGTTGGAGGATGCGGCCTTCGTGCATGATGGCGATGGTGTCGGCCATGGTGCAGGCTTCCTCGGCGGAGTGGGTCACGAGGATGGCGGGGATGTTTTGACTGCGGATGCGTTCGGCGGTCAGGGTGCGCAGGTGGTGGCGCAGGTGGGTGTCGAGGCTGGAGAAGGCTTCGTCCAAGAGCAACAGTGACGGGCGCGTGATGAGGGCGCGTGCGAGGGCGAGGCGTTGCTGTTCGCCGCCGGAGAGGCTTTCGGGTTTGCGTTGCGCTTCGTGTTCCAAACCGATGTCGCGCAAGGCCTGCATGGATTGTTCTTCGATTTCGGCTTTGGGCAGGCGGCGCATTTTGAGGCCGAAGCCGACGTTGTCGAGGGCGGATAAATGCGGCAAAAGGGCGTAGTCTTGAAACATCAGCGAGATATTGCGCTTTTCAGACGGCATGTCGGTGATGTTGTCGCCGTTGAGCCAGACTTCGCCGCTGTCGGGACGCACTAGGCCGACGATGGTTTTGAGCAGGGTGGATTTGCCGCAGCCGGAGCGGCCGAGTACGGCGAGGATTTCTCCTGCTTCGATGTTTAGGTTGATGTCTTGGGCAACGGTTTTGCTGCCGAAGCGTTTGTTGATGTTTTTGAGTTGCAACATGGTTTCAGACGGCCTTTAAAAATGGGGTCGGCAACGGATGCTGTCGAGCCATGCGGACAGCGGATGTTTGGGGTCGATCAGGCCGTATCGACGGCAGGCTTCGATCGTGACCAGCTGGGCATCGTGCATCATGTGTCCGCACAACATGGCATCGAGCAGGGTGGGGATGTCCATCAGTTCAAAACCGGCAACTTCGCCGTCTTGGTTGGCGGGACGGAAGCCTTCGGGCAGGATGATGTCGAAGATATACAGGATTTCGTTGTGGACACCGCGGTTAACGGGGCGCAAACTATATATTTGGGCAGTCGGTCGGATATGGGGTGTCAGAGAAGCGGGAATGCCGGCTTCTTCTTCGCCTTCGCGGCAGACGGCTTCAGACGGCCTCTCGCCGCTGCTGATGCCGCCGCCAGTCAGATTGTCGAGTTTGTTTGGATCGACGGCTTTGTGCGGACTGCGGCGGCCTATCCAAAAGCGCAGACTGTTTTCTGTTTCGACCAATCCGTTCAAATGTACTGCCTGACTCATTAGGCCGAACGGACGGAAGGCGGCGCGTTCGAGTGCGCATAAAGGCTTGCCTGACTGGTCGCAGATGTCGAACTTTTCACCGCGCCAACCTTTAAGCCAACCGCATTCGCGCCATTGTTGCGCCAGCATTTGCAAACTGTCGCCCATCTGAGCCCAGCCGTCGGTTTCCAGATTCAGGCCGTCTGAAAGGGTCGACTGCCTGCCTGTCCAATCTTGCCCGAGGCGTTCGCGCCATAACGGGTTCAGACGGCCTAAAGGCAGGCCGTTGAGATACAGAATGCACCAATCGTCGGATGCGCCATAGCTTGTCTGTGCCCAATCCCACAATGCGTCGTGGACATCAGACGCGAATACCTGTTCAAAACGGAAAGACTGAGACATGGCGCATCCTCCAAAAGAACTAAAGATACGTCGATTTTAGCCGTTTACGGCGAATTTGCAAAACAACCTCACTACTCGAAAACCGCTATAATAGAGTAAACCATCCGAAACGAGCACATCATGAGCGAATTGAGCGAAATCCTCGCCTATAACCAACATTTCGTCGAAACGGGCGAATACGAAAAATACTTTACCAACAAATACCCCGGCCGCGAGCTGGCCATCCTCTCCTGTATGGACGCGCGCATTATCGAATTATTGCCCAATGCCTTGGGTTTGAAAAACGGCGATGCCAAGCTCATCAAAAACGCCGGCGCGCTGGTGACCCATCCTTGGGGTTCGGTGATGCGCAGTTTGTTGGTAGCCGTATTTGAACTCAAAGTCAAAGAAATCATGGTCATTGCCCACCACGACTGCGGTATGCGCGGATTGCACGCCGAAGAGTTCCTCCAACGCGTACACGACAGCAATATCCCCGACGACCGCATCGAAACCCTGCGCAATGCCGGTATCGATTTGGGCGGCTGGCTGACCGGTTTTGACGATGTCGAAGACAGCGTGCGCCATACCGTCGAGCTGATTCGCAAACATCCGCTGATGCCCGACAACATCGCCATCCACGGCCTGGTCATCCACCCGACCACAGGCAAGCTCAACCTGATTGTTGACGGCAGCCTGCCTGCTTCAGACGGCCAAAACATCTAACGCAGACACCACCACGAAATGAAAAACATCGGATTATTCGGCGGCACGTTTGACCCCATCCACAACGGCCACCTCCACATCGCCCGCGCCTTCGCCGACGAAATCGGTTTGGACCTTGTCGTCTTCCTGCCGGCAGGCGACCCGTACCACAAAGACAGCACGCGCACGCCGGCACAAGAGCGCCTCAATATGGTCGAACTCGCCATCGCCGACGAGCCGAAATTCGCCGCCAGCGATTGCGACATCGTCCGCGACGGCGCGACTTATACGTTTGACACTGTCCAAATCTTCCGCCAGCAATTTCCCAGCGCGCAACTGTGGTGGCTGATGGGCAGCGACAGCCTGATGCAGTTGCACACATGGAAAAAATGGCAAACCCTCGTGCGCCAGACCCATATCGCCATCGCCATGCGCCAAGGCGACAACCTCAACAAAACCCCGCGCGAATTGCACGCATGGCTCGGCGAAGCCCTGCAAAACGGCAGTGTCCGCATCCTCAACGCGCCGCTGCACAATACCAGTTCCACCCAAATCCGCGCCGATCTCGCCAAAACGCACCATTCAGACGGCCTGCCGCAACCCGTTGCCCAATACATCCGCCAACACAAACTCTATGAAAAATAGCGTTTATTCAGGCAGATAAGCTATAATGCCGTCTGAAAACATTTCAACTAGGAAAACAATGAACGAACAAGAATTGCAAGACCTGCAAAAAATGGTCGAAGTGGCCGTAAACGCCCTCGAAGACATTAAAGCCAAAGACATCTCTGTTTTGGAAACCCAAGACAAAACCTCCCTGTTTGCCCGCATGATTATTGCCAGCGGCGACAGCACACGCCAAGTTAAAGCACTGGCGAACAACGTTGCCGTCGATTTGAAAGAAGCCGGTTTCGAAATCCTCAGCACCGAAGGCGACAGCGGCGAATGGACGCTCGTCGACGCAGGCGACCTCGTTGTCCATGTCATGCTCCCTGCAGTGCGCGACTTTTACGACATCGACACCTTGTGGGGCGGAGAAAAACCGAGTTTCCACGCCGGTATGCAAAAACCTTGGCACGCCGCCGACTAAAACGGTTTATCCATACAAAGGCCGTCTGAAACTTGAAAGCAAGCAAGTTTCAGACGGCCTTTTGCTATAATTCCATTCTTTTCACATTATTTAATTTATTGCACCATCATGCCGCAACCCGATTTCGCCCAAACCCTCTCCAAAGACCGCCATTTCCTGCAATCTGCCTTTAAAAACCCCAAAAAATACGGCGGCTTGGCCAAGGTTGAGGAAAAATACAAAAAATCGCACGATCTCTATCTGCAACGCCTGTCCAAACTGCCCAAGCCCGAATTCGACAACACGCTGCCCGTTCACGAAAAACTCGACGAAATCAAAAAAGCCATTGCCGAGAATCAGGTAACGATTATTTGCGGCGAAACCGGTTCGGGCAAAACCACGCAGTTGCCCAAGATTTGTTTGGAACTCGGGCGCGGGGCGGCAGGATTGATCGGGCATACCCAGCCACGCCGTTTGGCTGCGCGTTCCGTGGCAGAGCGGATTGCCGAAGAGTTGAAATCGGAAATCGGCAACGCGGTGGGCTATAAGGTGCGCTTTACCGACCACACCTCGCGCGATGCCTGCATCAAACTGATGACCGACGGCATCCTGCTGGCGGAAACCCAGACCGACCGTTATCTCGCCGCCTACGACACGATTATCATTGACGAAGCGCACGAACGCAGCCTGAACATTGACTTCCTCTTGGGCTACCTGAAACAGCTGCTGCCGCGCCGCCCCGACTTGAAAGTCATCATCACCTCGGCAACCATAGACGCAGAACGCTTCTCCCAACACTTCAACGGCGCCCCCGTTTTAGAAGTGAGCGGACGGACGTATCCCGTCGAAATCCTCTACCGACCGCTGACCAGCAAAGACGAAGATGACGCAGAAGTTGAGCTGACCGACGCGATTGTTGATGCAGCCGACGAATTGGCACGCTATGGCGAAGGCGATATTTTGGTGTTCCTGCCGGGCGAGCGCGAAATCCGCGAAGCGGCAGAAGCCCTGCGCAAATCCACGCTGCGCCGCAACGACGAAATCCTGCCCCTGTTCGCACGCCTGTCGCACGCCGAACAGCACAAAATCTTCCACCCTTCAGGCGCAAAACGCCGCATCGTGTTAGCAACCAACGTCGCCGAAACCTCGCTCACCGTGCCGGGCATCAAATACGTCATCGACACCGGCCTCGCGCGCGTTAAACGTTATTCTGCACGGGCGAAAGTGGAGCAGCTTCATGTAGAAAAAATCTCTCAAGCCGCCGCCCGCCAACGCTCCGGCCGCTGCGGCCGCGTCTCTGCAGGCGTATGTATCCGATTGTTTTCAGAAGAAGATTTCAACAGCCGCCCTGAATTTACCGATCCCGAAATCGTCCGCAGCAACCTCGCCGCCGTCATCCTGCGCATGGCATCGCTGAACTTAGGCGACGTAGCAGCATTCCCATTTTTAGAAATGCCCGATTCACGGTATATCAATGACGGTTTTCAGGTATTGCTGGAATTGGGTGCGGTGGAGGCCGTCTGAAAATAAAATCTTTCTTAATCAAATGGCAGGCCATGTTTCATTTTCAGACGGCCTAAATCATTGAGAAACTAAAAACTATTGAAAAGGGAATATTGGGTTTTAAAACCCAATCGGTAAATTTTTTATTGTGAAATATTAATGATGAAAAAATCTTTCCTCACGCTTGTTCTGTATTCGTCTCTACTTACTGCTAGCGAAATCGCCTATCGTTTTGTATTCGGAATTGAAACCTTACCGGCTGCGAAAATGGCAGAAACGTTTGCGCTGACATTTGTGATTGCTGCGCTGTATCTGTTTGCGCGTTATAAGGTGACGCGTTTGCTGATTGCGGTGTTTTTTGCGCTCAGCATTATTGCCAACAATGTGCATTACGCGGTTTATCAAAGCTGGATGACGGGCATTAATTATTGGCTGATGCTGAAAGAGGTTACCGAAGTTGGCAGCGCGGGCGCGTCGATGTTGGATAAGTTGTGGCTGCCTGCGTTGTGGGGCGTGGCGGAAGTCGTGTTGTTTTGCAGCCTTGCCAAGTTCCGCCGTAAGACGCATTTTGCCGCCGATATTTTGTTTATTGCGGCGATGTTGCTGATTTTTGGACGTTCATTCAGTACAACACAGGAACACGGTATTTCGCCCAAACCGACATACAGCCGCATCAAAGCCAATTATTTCAGCTTTGGCTATTTTGTCGGGCGCGTATTGCCATATCAGTTGTTTGATTTAAGCAAGATTCCTGTGTTCAAACAGCCTGCGCCAAGCAAAATCGGGCAGGGCAGTATTCAAAATATCGTTCTCATCATGGGCGAAAGCGAAAGCGCGGCGCATTTGAAACTGTTTGGCTACGGACGCGAAACTTCGCCGTTTTTGACCCAGCTGTCGCAAGCTGACTTTAAGCCGATTGTGAAACAAAGCTATTCCGCCGCTTTGATGACGGCTGTGTCCCTGCCCAGCTTTTTCAATGCCATACCGCATGCCAACGGCTATGAACAAATCAGCAGCGGCGATACCAATATGTTCCGTCTCGCCAAAGAGCAGGGCTATGAAACGTATTTTTACAGCGCGCAGGCGGAAAACGAGATGGCAATTTTGAACTTAATCGGTAAGAAATGGATAGACCATCTGATTCAGCCGACGCAGCTTGGCTACGGCAACGGCGACAATATGCCTGATGAGAAGCTGCTGCCGCTGTTCGACAAAATCAATTTGCAGCAGGGAAAGCATTTTATTGTGTTGCACCAACGCGGTTCGCACGTCCCATACGGCGCATTGTTGCAGCCTCAAGATAAAGTTTTCGGCGAAGCCAATATTGTGGATAAGTACGACAACACCATCCACAAAACCGACCAAATGATCCAAACCGTATTCGAGCAGCTGCAAAAGCAGCCTGATGGCAACTGGCTGTTTGCCTATACCTCTGATCATGGTCAGTATGTGCGCCAAGATACCTACAATCAAGGCACGGTGCAGCCCGACAGCTATCTCGTGCCGCTGGTGTTGTACAGCCCGGATAAGGCCGTGCAACAGGCTGTCAACCAGGCTTTTGCGCCTTGCGAGATTGCCTTCCATCAGCAGCTTTCAACGTTCCTGATTCACACGCTGGGCTACGATATGCCGGTTTCAGGTTGTCGCGAAGGCTCGGTAACGGGCAATCTGATTACAGGCGATGCAGGCAGCTTGAACATTCGCGACGGCAAGGCGGAATATGTTTATCCGCAATAAGCGGCATAAAAACCAATAAAGACAAATTTAGATGATGTCGGGGAAGATGCCCGACCGACAAGACTATGCAAAATATGAAAAACCAAGTACGCGGATCAGGCATGGATGCCCGAACCAACCCAGCCAATGTTTCAGACGGCCTGCAAAATAGTTCGGGCCATATCGGCGCCAACACGCGCTACCGTCTGACCAAACTTGGCGAACAAATGGCACGCCTGCCCATCGACCCGAAAATTGCGCGCATTTTGCTGGCGGCGAAGAAACACGACTGCATGGCGGAAATATTGGTGATTGCGTCCGCGCTGTCGATTCAAGACCCGCGCGAGCGGCCGCTGGAGGCACGCGATGCCGCGGCTAAGGCGCATGAACGCTTTACCGACAAGCAATCCGACTTTCTTGCCTATCTGAATATTTGGGACAGCTTCCAGCGCGAGCGCGACAAAGGTTTGTCTAACAAGCAATTGGTGCAATGGTGCCGCCAATATTTCCTGTCGCACCTGCGTATGCGCGAGTGGCGCGAGCTGCATCACCAGCTTGCCCAAACCGCGATTGAAATGGGTTTGACCACCAAAGAAGCCGCGTTTAGACAAGCTCCTTCCCAAGAACAATTAAGGCCGTCTGAAAGCCAGGGCGACCAAGATTTGGCGGCAAAGCTCAAACAAAAACAACTGGACAAGAAACAACACCGCGCCCAAATCCGCGCCGCCAAAGAAGCGGGCTACGAACAAATCCACCGCGCCCTGCTGACCGGCCTTATCGCCAACGTTGGCATGAAATCGCCCGACGGCAACGACTATACCGGCGCGCGCGGCAGCCGTTTCCACCTTTTTCCTGCATCAGCCCTGTTCAAAGCCAAACCCAAATGGGTGATGGCGGCAGAATTGGTTGAAACCACGCGCCTTTACGCGCGAGACGTCGCCGTTATCCAGCCCGAATGGATCGAGCAGGAAGCGCCGCACCTCGTCCGCTATCATTATTTCGAGCCACACTGGGAACAAAAACGCGGCGAAGTCGTCGCCAGCGAACGCGTGACGCTTTACGGCCTGACCGTATTGCCGCGCCGCCCCGTGTCTTACGGCAAAGTTGCACCCGAAGAAGCGCGCGAAATCTTTATCCGCGGCGCATTGGTGGCGCAGGAAAGCAATCTTCAGACGGCTTTTTTTGCCCACAATAAAAAGCTGATTAAAGAAATTACCGAACTCGAACACAAATCTCGTAAGCAAGACGTATTGGTCGATGACGAAGCCCTGTTTGCGTTTTATAACGAACGCCTGCCCGAGCTGGTGTGGAAAGACGCGAAAGGCGGCGTTTGGGGAAGCGAAGAGGGCGGACAAACCCAGTCGGACAAGACAGCCGATCAAAACGGACAAGCAAACCAGCGCAACGCAGGGCGTGTGGCGCAAGCCACGCACGCGGATTCCAAAGATGCGTCCAACCGCGAGCGTGAACCGAGTTCACATACCCGACAAAATGTTTCAGACGACCCCAAACCCAAAAAGCAGCCAGCATTTCAAAAAGTCCGTCTGAAACCTTTACCCCTTGCCGATATCCGCACCTTTGAAGCCTGGCTCAAAACCGCCGAGCGCGACAATCCACGCCTGTTGTTCCTCAGCCGCGACGATTTGATGCAACACGCCGCCGCACACATTACAGAAGAGCAGTTCCCCAAATTCTGGCAAACCGCAGACGGCAAGTTCAAACTTTCCTACCGCTTCGAGCCGCACCATCCGCTTGACGGCGTGACCATGACCGTGCCGCTGACCGTCCTCAACCGCTTGCACGCGCCGTCGCTCGAATGGCTGGTGCCCGGTATGTTGCGCGAAAAAATCCAGCTGCTGATTAAAGCCCTGCCGAAGCAAATCCGCCGCATTTGCGTGCCCGTACCCGATTTCATCACCAAATTTCTCGAAAGCAATCCCGACCGTCAAGCGGCCATCATTCCCCAGTTGGCGCACTTTATCGCCAAAAGCGCCGGCGATATGCGGATTCTCGAGCAAATCGACCAAGACGCATGGGCGGCGCAAGAATTACCCGAACACTGCTATCTGAATCTGCGCATTATCGATGATGGCGGACAAGAGCTTGCCGGTGGCCGCAAACTGCATGAGTTGCAACAACAACTCGGCCAAGCCGCCGCCGTCACCTTCCGCGACAACACCCAAGAATTTGAGCGCGACAACGTGACCACATGGGACATCGGTACCCTGCCAGAATCCATCAAATTTGCACGCGGCAAACAACAGCTCACCGGCTACCTCGGCCTGCAAAAAGAAAAAGACGGCCGCATCGCCCTGCGCCTGTTTGACACCACAGAAGCCGCCGAACAGGCACACCGTCAAGGCGTAATCGAATTGATGAAGCTGCAATTAAAAGAGCAGGTAAAAGACCTGAACAAAGGCATCCAAGGCTTCACCCAAGCCGCCATGCTGCTCAAACACATCAACGCCGACACCCTGCACGACGACCTCACACAGGCCGTCTGCGACCGCGCCTTTATCGGCGAAGACGAGCTGCCGCGCAACGAAAAAGCCTTTAAAGAACAAATCAAACGCGCCCGCAGCCGCCTGCCCGCCGTCAAAGAAGCCCTCAGCCGCTATTTGCAGGAAACCGCCGCCGCCTATGCCGAACTGAACAGCAAACTCGGCAAACACCCATTGACCCACCTTCTAAGACTACGCCTGCAAACCCTGCTCGCCGCCGGCTTCGCCACCCGCACCCCGTGGACACAATGGCCGCGCCTCCCCATCTACCTCAAAGCCATGACCCTGCGCCTCGAAAAATACAGCAGCAACCCCGCCCGCGACGCAGCCCGCGAAGCCGATATACAGGAATTGGAACAAATGTGGCAGGAAAAAATCGACGGCCTGGTAAAACAAGGATTGCCCGTTTCAGACGACCTCGCCGCGTTTAGATGGATGATTGAAGAATTGAGAGTGTCGCTGTTTGCGCAGGAATTGAAGACACCGTATCCGGTGTCGGTGAAGAGGTTAATGAAGGAGTGGGAGAGTTTGAATAAAGGGTAAAAAGAAAGGTCGTCTGAAAGTTTCAGACGACCTCTTCTTAATCAGAAGTGATTTCCTGATAAAAGTGCTGTTTAATTTCATCTAATAGTTCAAAAATTTTTTTGAACTCTGAAAAATTAAAGTGTGTAGAGTGTTTAGCAACATATTTTGCAAAAACAGTTTTGGGATATATTCCTTTTTTGAATTTTATATTTTCATGATTTTGATCATCTATTTGAATTTTTCCAGCAGAAACATGAGATAACAGATTTTCAATACATACCATATCTGGGGTGTTTTTAAATGTTGGTATCGGTTTTTTAGGATTTCCTTCTAGTTTTAATGGCTTTAATAAAGCCAAATAAATATTTCCCCTGATATGAACCCATTGTTGTCCATCTTTCATCTTATAAGTAGAAGGAATATTTCCTTTTGATTTTCCATCTTTATCTTTGGTCTCCAATCCTTGGTCATAATCAAGTATAAATATAACTGGGTGTTTACTTTTAACTTCTAGATTTTCTAAATTGATATAATAATTTTTATAGGCATGCAAAAGAAAACTATTGATTAAAGAAGTTCCGCCACCTAAACCTATTTTTGTGAGTTCTGAATTGATTGACTGAATAATATAGTTTTCTTTGTATTCGTTTGGATTAAGAATTTTATTTGCTAATTTAAAATATATGGAATCTGTTACTCCTTCTGGAAAAATAATTGGCTTGTCATTACCAATAAAATATTTATAGAAGATTGCTTGCCTTAATAATCTGATACTTCGATTTGAGTTTTCTTTATTATCAAAATTTTCTGCGCATAAGAAAGAAAATTTCTTTCTTTCTTCTTCCCATTTTTGATTAGACATACCATGGTGCTGTTTCAGATATTTAACTGACGCGACATAATTAAGTCGTCCAATTAGCTGATTTATTGACCCTTCTTTATCACCAATTGAAAACTTCCCATTGGTAAATAAACTGTGCATCATTGCTCTATTATGCTTCTGGTAATATTCAGATATGTTAAGAATTTTATTAACAATAATACCTGTAACAGTTTGACGTTGCTTAGCAGAAAACAATCTAGTTTTCTTATCATTTATCTTAAATCCCGCATCTTCTATTACTTTTCTTAATTTATCCCCAGCTTCCCATATGAAATTTTCACCGTTCCATTTCACTAAATCTTCAGGAATTGGTTTGTTGGATGAAAATGTTAAATCATCAGCATATCTACTATAAGTTAATTTGTATTCTTTGGAAATTTTTACTAGCCTTATATCCAATAAGTTACCAATGAGAGAAGCTATTATCGGTGATAACGGCGAGCCTTGTGGCAAGAAAGTTTTATTATTTTTATCGCGAAAACATGCTAATTGAGCAATAGTTTTTGCTACTTTTTCACTTAATCTAAAATATTTATCTGATTTGAAAAAACTACTAATTCTTCCGTAATGAATGCTTCCAAAAAAATTAGATAAATCAATGTTTAATATATATTTTTTATTTCTGTGAATTTGTGCATTTGTTATAATAGATTTTTTTGTTTCAAAAGCATGATTACAGACTAAGTAGCTTGGATTTTCTTGTTGTATCTCTTGTATGCAAAAATTTAAAATAGTTGCAAACTTTTTCTGTAAGTCTTTTAACGGTTGAGGAGGAATAAGGATAGTTCTTTCTCCGCCTGATGCTTTGGGGATAATAAATGATGTATATTGTGAGAAATGATTAAGAGAATATATGGTATCCCAAAAGAGTTTGGTGGGAACTCCTAGTTCATTAGAAAAAATATTGACTAAATCGATGCCTGTTTTACATGATTTTAATTTTTTCAAGTGGTTAGACATGACTTTATAAGTTTCAAATGGTTATTGGATCGTTAAGAAGAGGCATAAATACTCTCATGCAGTCAAGAAAGATGAGGGTAATTAGCGACGAGTGCAGACTGCACGAGACGCGTTACCCTTGGCACATTGTTTTAAATTATCCCGAAGCAGGACAACAAATCTATTTATGCCTCAAACTGTTATTTTACAGAAATTCCTAAAAAACACAATTTAAGTTGTTAAAATCTCATTTGACAATGTTGTTATCTGTTGGATTGCTAACTGGCTATCTCTTTTCCCAAAGGTCGTCTGAAACCCATTTTCAGACGACCTTTTGCCACTTTGTAAAACAAATCTTCCCGCTACCATCTCCCCAAACGTTGCCCGAATCAGCAAGCTGTAGCCTACATCAAACCGCATGCGTGCCTTAAGGCACACACCCTACCTATGAATCACAAAGAATTTGAAATTTATGTGTAGGGTGTGTGCGGTACGCACGCACGCGGTCTTAAGAAATATTCTTTCCAACTAAACCAAAGGCCGTCTGAAAGTATTTCCCAACTTTCAGACGGCCTTTTTATATTCATATTTTTGTTTATTTTTCCAACCGTGCAATCAGTTCGTCGGCCAAGTCCAGATAAGCCTGGGTGCCTTTGGCGTGGGCATCGTAGGCGAGGGCGGGGAGGCCGTGGCTGGGGGCTTCGGCGAGGCGGATGTTGCGGGGGATGACGGTATCGAAGAGCAGGTTGCCGAAGTGTTGTTTGAGCTGTTCGCTGACTTCGACGACGAGGCGGCTGCGGCTGTCGTACATGGTGCGGACGATGCCGGTTACGTCTAGGTCAGGGTTGATGGCTTGGCGGATTTTGCGGACGGTGGCCACGAGGTCGGAAATGCCTTCGAGGGCGTAGTATTCGCAAAGCATGGGGACGATGACGCCGTTGGCGGCGACAAGGCCGTTGAGGGTGAGCAGGGTCAGGGACGGGGGGCAGTCGATGAGGACGTAGTCGTAGTCGTCGGCAACGAGCTGCAGGGCGTTTTTGAGGCGGATTTCGCGTGCGATTTCTTGGACGAGTTCGACTTCTGCGCCGGCCAGTGTGCGGTTGGCACCCAATACGTCGTAGCCGCCTTCTTTGCTGCGGACGACGGCGTTGGGGATGTCGGTTTCGCCGAGGACAACTTGGTAAACGCCGTTTTCGATGGTGGCTTTGTTGATGCCGCTGCCTGTGGTGGCGTTGCCTTGGGGGTCGAGGTCGACGACGAGGACGCGGCGGCCTTTGGAGGCCAGGGAGGCGGCTAGGTTGACGGTGGTGGTGGTTTTGCCGACTCCGCCTTTTTGGTTGGCGACGGCGAGGATTTGTGCGCTCATGTGCTTTGCTGTCGTGTTAAGTGTGGATGGCTGGATTGTACCGTTATTCGGTATGCTTGGGTTGTTTTCAGACGGCCTTTTTGCGGATGATGACAATATGGCGTTCGGCATTGAGTTGGGGGACGTGCAATGCTTCGACTTTTTCGACGGCGACGCTTTCGGGCAGTTTGTCGATTTCTTCTTGCGGATATACGCCTTTCATGGCCGCCCAGTAGCCGCCGTCTTTGAGGAGGTGCTCGGTCCAGTTGACGAAGTCGGCGAGTTCGGCAAAGGCGCGGCTGGTGATGACGTCGGCGCGGCAGTCGGCGGCGGCTTCTACGCGGCCGCTGATGACGCGGACGTTTTTAAGGCCGAGTTCGATGACGGCTTGTTGCAGAAAGGCGGTTTTTTTGGTGTTGGCATCAAGGAGGGTGATGTCGAGGTCGGGGCGGCAGATGGCGGTGGGTATGCCGGGCTGTCCGCCGCCGGAGCCGACGTCGAGCATGGTTTGTGCGTGTTCGATATAGGGTAGGAGGGTCAGGCTGTCGAGCAGGTGATGGCTGACGGTTTGGGCGGGATCGCGCAGGGCGGTCAGGTTGTAGGTTTTGTTCCACTTTTGCAGCAGGGCGGCATAGTCTAGCAGTTTGGCCTGTTTGGCTTCGTCGATGTCCAAACCCAGTGCCTGTATGCCGTCGCGGAGCTGTTGCGCCTGATTCATTTGTTATTCCTTATTGGTTAAAACGCGTTGGATGTAATGGTAACGGAAAGCATGCCGTCTGAAAATGTTTGCGCCTGTTGAATCAACGTTTCATCTTGTGAAAGACGATGGGCTGCTCCGGTGCGCGCGTGAGCTGTTTGGGCAGGGTCAGCATGGCGATGATCCATACGGAGAGTGTGTAGTAGAACACGCCTTGCCCGCGCATACCGGCCAATGCGGCATTGCCTAAGATGGCTTCAAAAATCAATCCTGCCGCCGCCGAGGCACACGCTGCGACACCGGCAAGGAAGATGGCGTAACGCGAATGCCGGCGCATCATTTTTTTATACGCCAGCTTGGTCAGTCCGCCGGCAATCGGCAGGTTGAGGAAGGCAAACATGCCGCAGACGAACCATGCAACGGAGTCCTGCCAACCGCTTTGCCATGCCCATGTGCCGTCTTTGACCGTTATCAGCAGGCCTTGGCCGTCTGAAAAGGCGATTTGCACGATATTGTGCAATATCATCGCCAGCGGCAGGGTGAGGAACATCAGTGCGACCAATAGGGGGCGGTAGGGTTTTTCTTGTGTCAGATACATGGCGGTTTGCCTTGTTGTGGGATAAGTCGAAATGATAGCAGATTGGCGGTTGATTCACGTTTGTTAGCGCTGAAATTGCTGACAAAAACGGTCAATTAAAAAAGAAATGAAAAATTCTTTTTTCTTAGCAAACGTTGGCGGATAAAGGTTAAGAAAACGTTTTCAGACGGCCTAATCTCTTATTTTTATATGAACCGAACAGAAAATCTTTGCATTTCTCCGTAAAATCTACTAAATTCTCAATAACATATTATAAAGACCTGAAATCTGGAACCCAAACCGAAACTGCCTCCCGCCATTTACGCTCGGAAACTCAGCAGGCAACAAAAGTTTCACACACAACAAAAATACAAAATAATTCCTATGAAATCAGTTGTTTATAATGATAGATAACCACAAGGCAAACCATGCCTGACTTTAGTAGGAGTAAAACCATGGCTGAAGCAACCGATGTCGTATTAGTAGGCGGCGGCATTATGAGCGCCACTTTGGGCGTATTGCTCAAAGAACTCGAACCATCTTGGGAAATCACCCTGATCGAACGCTTGGAAGATGTAGCGTTGGAATCATCAAATGCATGGAATAATGCCGGTACGGGACACTCTGCGCTGTGTGAATTGAACTATGCGCCCCTGACTGCCGACGGCACGATCGATCCGACCCGTGCCCTCAATATTGCCGAACAATTCCATATCAGCCGCCAATTTTGGGCGACTTTGGTCGAAGAAGGCAAACTGACCGACCGCACTTTCATCAATTCCGTTCCCCATATGTCGCTGGTGATGAACGCCGACCATTGCAGTTATCTGCAAAAACGTTTCGACGTGTTCAAAAACCAAAAACTCTTTGAAAAAATGGAGTTTTCTACCGACCGCGCCAAAATTGCCGAATGGGCGCCGCTGGTTGTCAACGGCCGTGATGAAAACCAATCCATTGCCGCCAACTACTCCGCCGAAGGCACAGACGTCGATTTCGGCAGCCTGACCCGCCAGATGGTCAAATACTTGAGCGACAAAGGCGTAAAAATCAAATTCAACCGTCATGTCGACGACCTCAACCGCGAATCGGACGGCGCATGGGTGCTGAAAACCAGCAGCACCAAAGACGATGACGACCCGTTGACACTCCGCACCCGTTTCGTCTTCCTCGGCGCAGGCGGCGGCGCACTGACCCTGCTGCAAAAATCCGGTATCCCCGAAGGCAAAGGCTACGGCGGCTTCCCTGTTTCCGGCCTCTTCTTCCGCAACAGCAATCCCGAAACGGCCGCGCAACACAACGCCAAAGTGTACGGCCAAGCCTCCGTCGGCGCGCCCCCTATGTCCGTTCCGCATTTGGATACCCGCAACGTGGACGGCCAACGCCATTTGATGTTCGGCCCGTATGCAGGCTTCCGTCCCAACTTCCTCAAACAAGGCTCGCTCATGGATTTGCCGATGTCTATCCACATGGACAACCTCTATCCTATGCTCCGCGCCGGTTGGGCTAATATGCCGCTGACCAAATACCTCTTGGGTGAATTGCGTAAAACCAAAGAAGAACGCTTCACTTCGCTCTTAGAGTATTATCCGGAAGCCAATCCTGACGATTGGGAACTGATTACCGCCGGTCAACGCGTACAAATCATTAAAAAAGACCCGAAAAAAGGCGGTGTACTCCAATTCGGTACCGAAATCGTCGCCCATGCCGACGGCTCGCTGGCCGCATTGCTGGGCGCGTCCCCAGGTGCATCAACCGCCGTACCTTTGATGATTAAGCTGATCAACCAATGCTTCCCAGGTCATGCCGAATCATGGTCAGGCCGTCTGAAAGAATTGGTGCCCGGCTACGGTATCAAGCTGAACGACAATCCGACTTTGGCGGACGAAATCATTAGCTACAACGCGACCGTTTTGGGCATTCATCACTAAATTGAAGCAGACACAAAGGCGGGCATTCTTGCCCGCCTTTTTTCAAACCATTAAAATAACGGCATTCAGGCCGTCTGAAATCTAATCTGCAACAGCATGTTGTACGATTCAAACCCGAAAATCAGCCCCAATAGAAAAACGCCATGACCGATATTCTCAACAAAATCCTTGCCACCAAAGCAGAAGAAGTAGCCGCCCAAAAAGCCGCCGTTTCCTTGGAAGACATCAAAGCCCAAGCGCAGGCTGCTGCGCCGGTTCGCAGCTTTATCGGCTCGATCCGTGAAAAACACGCGCAGAATCTGCCAGCCATTATTGCCGAAGTCAAAAAAGCCAGCCCGAGCAAAGGCCTGATCCGTCCTGATTTTCATCCTGCTGAAATCGCCGCTGCCTATGAAAAAGCCGGAGCGGCCTGCTTGTCCGTGTTGACGGACGAACCTTACTTCCAAGGCTCGCCCGAGTATTTGAAACAGGCGCGTGCGGCCGTGGCGCTGCCGGTCTTGCGTAAAGACTTTATCATCGACGAATACCAAATCTATCAGGCGCGCGCGTGGGGTGCGGATGCGGTTCTTCTGATTGCCGCCGCATTGGAAGCCGGGCAGCTTGAGCGTTTTGAAGCCGTTGCCCACGAATTGGGCATGACTGTATTGTTGGAGTTGCACGATGCGTCCGAGCTGGAAAAATGCCGCAACATGACCACGTCGTTGTGGGGCGTCAACAACCGCAACCTGCGTACGTTTGAAGTGACCCTGCAACAAACCCTCGACCTCTTGCCTGAATTGAACGGTAAAACCGTTGTAACCGAAAGCGGCATCCGCAACAAAGAAGATGTCGATTTCATGCGCGGCCACGGCGTGCATACTTTCCTGATCGGCGAAACCTTTATGCGTGCCGAAGATATCGAAGCCGAAGTCAAAAAACTGTTCTAAACCTAAAAAATAT
Source organism: Neisseria sp. 27098_8_158 (assembly GCF_041433145.1). NCBI lineage: Bacteria > Pseudomonadati > Pseudomonadota > Betaproteobacteria > Neisseriales > Neisseriaceae > Neisseria > Neisseria sp. 27098_8_158. The sequence goes on along the minus strand of NZ_JAPWAZ010000004.1, from coordinate 37,024 downwards.
CAGGCCGTCTGAATTTTCAGACGGCCTGAATCCATTGGAGACGAGAAAAAATGTTTACCGTACAACGCATTTATGCTTATCAGCCGAATCCCGAACAGACCGCCGTCTTTATCGACCGCCTTTATCCGCGCGGCGTCCATAAAGAAGTTTTCGCTACGGCGATTTGGCTCAAAGACATTACGCCCAGTGCAAACCTGCGCCGCTGGTATCATGAAAATCCGGCTGAGAATTTTGACGGTTTTGTCAGCCGTTATCACGAAGAGCTGCAAGGCGATGCCGAGCAGGCCGCTATCAAGCGGCTGCTGGATTTGGAAAAACAGCACGGCAATATTTTATTGCTGACCGCCGTCAAAGACCCTCGACATTCCCACATCTCCGCACTGGCTCAATTTTTGGGCACAACGTTTGAATATCGCGATTAAAAAATCAGTGTTTGGGCTGAATACAAAAAGGCCGTCTGAAATTAAGGTTTCAGACGGCCTGCTATTTTCAAATCAAGAAGGATAACGGTGTGCCACCAATTTTCCGTCTATGTATTCGCCGATATAGACTTGCGAGGCTTCAAGGTGGAGGTGGTCGAGTTCCTGTTGCAGCCATTCTTCATCACGCTTAATGATTTCGAGGATGTCGGGGTCGACTTGGCCGTCTGTAATCAGCGGATAGCGCAGGCTTTCGTCGCCGTACTTAATGACGGCGAGCTGGCCGTTTTGTTCCATCACGGCACGTTTGACGGCAGAGATTTCGTAGATGCCGGCGGCGCGGAGTTTGAACATGAGGTCGTGTGCGCTGATGCCGTTTTTCATGCATTCATCGGTTTGGATTTTGCCGTTGACGATAACCCAGACGGATTTGCCGTCAATGATGGATTTGACCCAGCGGTTGTGGTTTTTGATGAATTTCAGGCTCAAGACCAACAGTGTCCACAAAATCAGCACGAGGAAAAATTGCAACAGGCCGACGCTGTCGCTGTAAATCACGCCGCCGATGATGCCGCCGAGTACATAGTTTTGCACTTGGTCCATGGCGGAGGTCGGCGCGAGGTTGCCTTTACCTAAGAGGTTGATTTGCAAAATCAAACCTAAAATACCCATCAGTAGTTTGAGGGCGAGCAGGGAGTATGCTTCCATGTGTGTATCCTGTTATTCTTTATCGATGAGTTCGATATTGTTGTTGACCAAATTGATGGGCGTCAGCGTGTAGGCGGAGAAGTCTTGATTGAAATGGACTTCGTAGTATTGGTTTTTGATGCCGATAATCATGCCGTTGAACAGGCGCGTGCTGTTGACGATGATGTCTTGTTTTTCAACTTTTTGGTTTTCAATCAAGGCATTGAGAAAACCCACCATGCGCGAAGTATCGGCGGCAAAGTTTTGACGCTCGCTGTATGAAAGATATTGCGTGCCGCAGATGAGGATGAGCAACAACAGCGCAATAATGCTCAGGTCGCGGTATTTGGTGTCCATACGGTGGCGCAGGTATTGCGATACGGCGAGCAGGAGGATGACGAGGGCGGCGAAAATCAGGACGTATTTCAAGTAGTCGTTGAAATACATATGGTTTTCAAGATAAAAGTGGGAAAAGAATTTCATGGTATTTGATAAATTTGGGAAGGGTAATAAGGCCGTCTGAAACTTAAATTTCAGACGGCCTCGTCTATTAAACAAGGATGTTGCGTCAAGGTTTCGGATAAAGCATACATGGTGCTTCCTGAAGTAGTATCAGTTGATAAATCCGTCATCCTTCATTTTCTTTTCGGAAAAATACTGGCTGATGACCAGCAAACTGGCCAGAATGATAATGAAAAGACCTGCCATGGTCAAGGGTGATTTTGAGAAACAAATCGGCATCGATGAAGGAAAACCAAAGTTGCAAAATCAAGAGCAACACCCAGCTGACGAACAATCCGAGACAGGCATAGACGCCGAGTTTAAACACGTTCTTTTTCCAAAATGACGACGTAGGCTTCACGCACGAAAAACAGCAGCATGCGGCGCTGGTCTTTTTCCATGGTAACGACCTTCCATCCTTGCGAAGCGTGGCTGTTGAGGAAATCGCTGAATTTGACCGGATTGATTTTGGCGCTGCCGAAAACCAAACTGGAAAGCAGGTTCTCTTGATAAATGACAGCTTTATATTCTTTCATTTTATTCCTTTAAAAAATAAGGGGGCTTTAAAGCCCCCTGATTCTACTCCTTATTATTCAATTGCGGTAATACGGAGCCTTCGCCCAATGCCAACAAACCGCTTTGCGAGTAGATACCCAGTTTGGCGCGGGTGTCGGTGATGTCGAGGTTGCGCATGGTCAGTTGGCCGATGCGGTCGAGCGGTGTGAACGCTGCGTCTTCGACTTTTTCCATGCTCAGGCGTTCGGGTTGGTAGGTCAGGTTAGGCGATTCGGTGTTCAGAATCGAGTAGTCGTTGCCGCGGCGCAGCTCGAGGGTGACTTCGCCGGTGATGGCTTTGGCAACCCAGCGTTGGGCGGTTTCGCGCAACATGAGGGCTTGGCTGTCAAACCAGCGGCCTTGGTAGAGCAGGCGGCCGAGGCGCAGGCCGTTGATGCGGTATTGTTCGATGGTGTCTTCGTTGTGGATGCCGGTAACCAAGCGTTCGTAGGCGATGTGGAACAATGCCATGCCCGGGGCTTCGTAGATGCCGCGCGATTTGGCTTCGATGATGCGGTTTTCGATTTGGTCGCTCATGCCCAAGCCGTGGCGGCCGCCAATGCGGTTGGCTTCGAGGAAGAGTTCGACAGGATCGGCGTATTCTTTGCCGTTCAATGCAACCGGCACGCCTTCTTCAAAGCGCACGCTGACTTCTTCGGGTTTGACTTCGACGTTTTCGTCCCAGAAGGCAACGCCCATGATGGGCTTAACGATTTTGATGCCGCTGTTGAGAAATTCCAAGTCTTTGGCTTCGTGGGTGGCACCCAGCATATTGGAGTCGGTGGAGTAGGCTTTTTCAACTGACATTTTGTAGTTGAAGCCGTTGGCAATCAGAAATTCGCTCATTTCGTGACGGCCGCCGAGTTCGTCGATAAATTGTTGGTCGAGCCAAGGTTTGTAGATTTTCAGCGCGGGATTGGTCAAGAGGCCGTAGCGGTAGAAACGCTCGATGTCGTTGCCTTTGTAGGTGCTGCCGTCGCCCCAGATATTCACATCGTCTTCTTTCATGGCGGAAACGAGCATGGTGCCGGTCACGGCGCGACCCAGAGGCGTGGTGTTGAAGTAGGCGATGCCGCCGGTGGAAACGTGGAACGCACCGCATTGGATGGCGGCAATGCCTTCGTGTGCCAGCTGCGCGCGGCAATCAATCAGGCGGGCATTTTCTGCGCCGTATTCCATTGCTTTTTTAGGAATGGCGTTGTAATCGTCTTCGTCGGGCTGGCCGAGGTTGGCAGTGTAGGCGTAAGGCAGTGCGCCTTTGAGTTTCATCCATAAAAGCGCGGCAGAGGTATCAAGACCACCGGAGAAGGCGATGCCGACTTTTTGACCGATGGGGAGATTTTGTAAAATGGTATGGTTTTGGCTCATTGGGATTCCTCCAGACTTGAAAAGTTGAAACCATTATCTTATAAATGGAATACATTGTCAGCAATTAGGCCGTCTGAATGTTCGGAGGGCCGTATTAAAGAAACCTCATCATGAACGCTTTTAACCTTATTATCATCGGCGATGAAATCCTGCACGGCAGCCGTCAAGACAAGCATTTCTCCTTTTTTAAATCTTTATTGGAATCGCACGGGCTGAAGCTCAATCAGGTGCAATATCTGCCTGACGAACCCGATTTGCTGGTCAAACAGCTGCGCCGCAGCTTTTCAGACGGCCTGCCGACTTTCGTTACCGGCGGTATCGGTTCTACGCCTGACGACCACACGCGCCAAGCCGCAGCGGCTGCTTTGGATTTACCTGTCGTCCTCCATCCTGAAGCTGCCAAGTTTATCGAAGGCGTGACCCAGAAACGCGGCGAACCGCTCGATTCGCCGGAACACGCCCAACGCCTGAAGATGGCGGATTTTCCCGAAGGCGCGGAATTGGTGCCCAATCCGTTTAACAACATCGCCGGATTTTCCATCCGCGAGCATTATTTCTTCCCCGGTTTCCCGGTGATGGCGCACCCGATGGCCGAATGGGTATTGGAAACTTATTACGCCAACCGCTTCAACCAAACCGAACGCGGCAGCCGCAGCGTGTATGTGTTCGACCAACCCGAATCGCGCATTACGCCGATTATGGAACATCTTGAGCGTACCTACGCCGGTATCCGTTCGTACAGCCTGCCCACTGTGGGCCGTACCGATTCAGACGGCCGTTATATTCCGCCGCATATCGAGTTCGGCATTAAGGCGGAAGGCGAGGCCTGCCGCTTGCTGGATGCGGCGTGGGAAGATGCGTTGCAGGGTTTGCAGGCAATTGGCGCGACTTTGAAAGAAACGGTGGAATAATGCACTTGTCTCCGGCCCAAGCCAAACGCGCACTGACTTTCGCTTCTTTGCTGTTTTTACCGCCGACCCTCGTTATTGGCATTTGGCTGGCGCAATATGGCGGCTTCGCTTTCGAACCGCCGCTGATGCACGCCGTCCATGCCCACGTGGGCACATGGTTTGACCCGATTGCCACCGTGTTGCACTATTTGGGTAAAACCGCGATTGCTGTGCCGCTAATCGGCGCGGTTGCCGCTGCCCTGTATTTTGCCGATAAGAAGCGCGAAGCGCTGTTTTGCGTGTTGGCGGCATTGGTGCCGACTTTGAATATGCTGATTGTGAAGGTATGGTTTGCCCGCGAACGTCCGCTGCTTTGGCCGCGCCTGGTTGAAGAGAGCAATTTTTCCTTCCCCAGCGGTCACAGTACGTTTTCCGCCGCCATTGCCGTCATGCTGATATTGCTTTGCCGCCGCACGCGCTACCGCCGCGCCGCTTGGGTGGTCGGTATTGCCTTTGCCCTGTTGACCGGGTTTTCACGCGTTTATTTGGGCGTGCATTATCCCACCGATGTTTGGGCAGGCTGGACAAACGGCACGCTGACTGCCTTGCTGGTGTATATACTCATCTTCAGGCCGTCTGAAAAATAGAAGAAATAAATCATGAATACACGTTCACCCAACACGCCTTATTGGCTCAGAAACGGCCATGCCGACACTCTGTTTGCCAAATTGCTGCAAGGCAAGGCGCCCGACTACCGCCGCGAGCTTCTGCCCGACAGTACCGGCAAAACCCAAGTTGCCTACGATTTTGTTGACAGTACCGACCCCGATGCGCCGCTGGTGGTTTTGTTCCACGGACTGGAAGGCAGCAGCGAGAGCCATTACGCAGTCGAGTTGATGAAAGCCGTACAGCAGCGCGGTTGGAACGGCGTGGTTGCCCATTTCCGCAGTTGCGGCGGCATAGAAAACACCGCGCCTGTGTTCTACCACCTCGGCGATACGCCCGAAATCGCCTTTATGCTCAACACACTGGCACAACGCTACTCAACCATCTACGCCGTCGGCGTCTCTTTGGGTGGCAATGCCCTGGCCAAATATTTGGGCGAGCAGGGCAGCAATGCCGTTCCGCGTGCTTCTGCCGTCGTTTCCGCGCCGGTTGATGCCGTAGCGGCCGGTACGCGTTTCGATCAAGGCATGACGCGACTGATTTACACGCGCTATTTTTTAAATTCGCTGTTGCCGAAAGCCCGAGCGATTCCCCGGTTTCAGACGGCTTTAAGCCAGCAAAACTGCAAAACGCTTGGCGATTTTGACGACCGCTTTACCGCGCCGCTACACGGTTTTGCCGACCGTCATGATTACTACCGCCGAAACTCCTGTAAACCGTTTCTGAAAGGCGTGGATACGCCGTTGCTGCTGCTTAATGCCGTCAATGACCCTTTCCTGCCGCCGGAAGCCCTGCCGACCGAGCGGGACGTGTCCTCGGCCGTTACGCTGCTGCAACCGGCATACGGCGGTCATGTCGGCTTCGTCAGCCGCGATCAAGGTCGTCTGAATCTGCAATGGCTGCCGCAAACGGTGTTGGACTATTTCAAACAGTATCAGCCGTAAATGAAAAAGGGCATGTATGCGACATGCCCTTAGTGTGTAGAAAGTAAAAAGGCCGTCTGAAAACGAATTTCAGACGGCCTTTTGAATGGCTTGATTATTTGCCTTTGTTGTCGGCTTTAGCTTCTTTTTTCAGAGAAGCGTACAACTCAGGGTCGCGGTTTTTCAGCAAGGACGCAACGGCCAAGTCGTCACGGTTGACTTTAGCCAAATCTACGCGCTCGATGTGTACCAAACGCAGCAATTCGCGTACAGGTTTAGGCATATTGCGGCCGGATTCGTAACGGGAACCACCGGATTGAGTCACACCAATGCGGCTCCAGAAGTCCATTTGGTTCAGGCCGAGTTTTTTACGGATATCGCGGATGTTTTCAATTTTTTCGAACGATTTCATGAATCTTCCTTATTGTGGTATTTGTTGCATGCCTCTAGGCATAAAAATGGGTCTGCAAGAATGCCGGCATCCCTTTCCTGTAGGCTTTTGGGGTGATATGTGGGCGTATTGCAAATGACTGATCTAGATAATTAGACAGTATATTCGAAAGAAGTTTTCCGCTGTTTGCCATAATTTGTGTAAATATTTCTTAATTCATTATTTCGGTAAATTTTCATTATATAAATCATCAAATTATGCTTTTATCTTAAATATGGCGTAAGCAAATTTTTACATAATTAAACAATTCAATTTGGGTAAAAACTTAATTTCGAGTTTTTGTTCGGTTTTCTAGGTTGAGAATACGAATAAATTTCAGGCCGTCTGAATCTGTATTTTCAGACGGCCTGAAGGTTTTTTCAAGGTTAAGGCTTACCGCTGGCAGGGCTGATAGTAAGGATTTCGTAGCCGGTTTCGGTAACCAAAACCTCGTGTTCCCACTGGGCGGAGAGGGAGCGGTCTTTGGTGACCACTGTCCAACCGTCGTTCAGGATGCGCAGATGGCGTTTGCCTTGGTTGATCATCGGCTCGATGGTGAAAATCATGCCTGGTTTGAGGACGAGGCCCTCGCCTTTGCGGCCGTAGTGGACTACTTGCGGCGCTTCGTGGAAGCCGCGGCCGATGCCGTGTCCGCAGAATTCCTGTACTACGGAGTAGCCGGCATTTTCGGCAACCTGTTGGCAGGCATAACCGACGTCGCCGAGAGTGGCGCCGGGTTTGACCGCTTCGATACCCGCCATCATGGAGGCGTGGGTCACGTCGATCAGGCGTTGGGCAATCGGGGAGACTTTGCCGACGGTAAACATCCGGCTGGAGTCGCCGTGGAAGCCGTCTTTTTTAATGGTCAGGTCGATGTTGACGATGTCGCCTTCTTTCAGCGGCTTGTCATCGGGAATGCCGTGGCAGATGACGTGGTTGACGGAGGTGCAGCAGGATTTCGGGTAGGGCGGGTTGCCGTAGTTGAGGGGGGCCGGATAACCGCCTTGAACGTTGACGTGGTAGTCGTAAACGAGTTTGTCGATTTCGTTGGTGGTTACGCCGGGTTTGACGAATTGGCCGATGTAATCGAGGGCTTCGGCGACCAAGCGGCCGAGTTCGCGCATTTTTTCGATTTCTTCGGGGGTTTTGATGATGACTTTGTCCATGAGGTTTCCTTCTTGTTTCAGACAGTATGGAGGCCGTCTGAACGGGACGGGTGTGCCGTCTGTTTAAAACAGGTTGTCGAGATTGTCTTTATTGCGCGGTTTGGCTTGTGGTTTGGCCTCGGGCTCGGCTTTGGGAGTCGGTTTGGACTCGGGGGCTTTGGCTTTTTCCGGTTTGTTTTCTACCGCTTGTGCGGCAGGTTTGCTGTCTGCGGCTTTGTTTGCTACCGGCTGGCTGTCTGCTTGAGGTTTGTTTGGAGCGGCAGGGCTGCTGTTGTCGGATTGTGTGTTTTCTGATTTGTCGGCTTCAGCGCGTTTGTTTTCTGTGCGTTTGCTGCGGTGTGTAGTGGGGCGGTCATTTTTTACACCTTCTTCCGCTTTTTCGCTTTTTTCGTTTTGTGGGACGACAGGATTGCCGGAGGCGGTTTTTGTGTCGCCGTCTTTGGTAGGCTGAACGGTTTCAGGTTCGACAGTGCCGTTGGGACGCCAAACTTCAATGCGTGTGTCGGTTTGTTCGGCAGGGCTTTTTTCGGGTACGTCGGTTTTGCCGGAGTTTAGGGTGCTGAATACGCCGGCAACAAGGGCTGCGACGGCAATAAAGCTGACAAGGAATAAAGCGCGGATTAGGTGTTTGGGCTTAAGTTGGAAAGGGGTTTTATTATTCTTTGACATGATGTGGCAGGTAATCGTTGGAGGAATGGCCGTCTGAATGTTCAGACGGCCCCGGGTTGCCTGTGAATCAGTTGGCAACGTAGTTTTGATAGAGGGTCACGACTTTTTGTACACCGACGGTCGTGCTGACTTTTTGGGTCACGCGGGCTTGTTCGTCAGGCGTGAGGATGCCCATTACATAGGTCACGTTGCCGTAAGTCACGATTTTGACGCGTGCTTGGGTGGCCGGGCTGAGGCCCAACAGGGCGGCGCGGACTTTGGATGTGCCCCAGGTGTCGTTGGTCACGTCGCCAAGCGAACGCGCTTGCGAGGCGACGGTAATGTAGTTGTACACGCCTTCTGCGGCTTGTTCGGAACGGGCGATGCGTTCAATAAATTGTTTTTCGCCTTCGGTGGCCACTTGGCCGAGCAGGAGCAGGTGGCGGTTGTAGCCGACAACGTTCAGTTTGGGCTTGTAGCCTTCGACTTGGTTGTTTTGGCGCAGGTAGGAGCGTGCGGTGGTTTCGACGCGCAGGGCCATAACGTTGTCGTCGGTTTGCGCGCCTGTGGTGCGGCGGTCGACGGCGGATTTGGTGCCGACGGCTGCACCGCCGATCAGTGCGCCGACGCAGCCGCTCAGACTCAGGCTCAAAAGGGTCGCAGTCAGAACGGGGAGGGCGTAGCGTTTGATATTCTTCATATCCTTTTCCTTGGGTATGGACGGTTGGGTGTTCAGACGGCCTTTAAGGGATGGGCCGTCTGAAAAGAAAGGGTTACATGCCTTCAAGCAGGACGGAGTCGATGCAGTCGCACATGGCGTGAATCAGCAGAATATGGTTTTCCTGAATGCGGGCAGTACGCGGATAAGGGACGTTGAGCAAAACGTCGGTATCTTTGAGCATGGCGGCGATTTTGCCGCCGTCGCGGCCGGTCATGGCAATGACGTGCATATCGCGTTCGTGTGCCGCTTTGATGGCTTCGATGACGTTGGCGGAATTGCCGGAGGTGGAGATGCCGACCAATACGTCGCCGGCACGTCCGAGCGCGCGCACTTGTTTGCTGAATACATGGTCGAAACCGTAGTCGTTGCCGATGGCGGTCAGGGCGGAAGTGTCCGTTGTCAGCGCGACAGCAGCCAATTCCATGCGTTCTTTTTCAAAACGGCCGGTCATTTCTGCGGCAAAGTGTTGCGCGTCGGCAGCCGAACCGCCGTTGCCGCAAGCCAGGATTTTGCCGTCGTTCATCAGGCATTGCAGCATCAGCTCGGCGGCCTGTGCGGTCGGCTCGACCAGTACTTTTTCGGCTTCTTGCTTGGAGCGGATGCTCTCGGCAAAATGTGCGGAAACGCGTTCTTGTAATGTTGTCATGAGGTTAACCTGTAATATTTTGAATCCATTCGGGCGGGCCGTCGCCCTCAATCAATACCGCGTCCAGGCGGCAGGGCGCATGGTTTAACCCGTGCTTTTGCAGATAATACTCTACACTTCGTTGCAATTTCAATAATTTGGACGGCGGGATGCTGTATGCGGCACCACCGAAACCTCGGTTTTTGCGGTATTTTACTTCAACAAACACAATCGTACCGCCGTTTTTGACGATTAAATCGATTTCGCCGTAGGCGCAATGCCAGTTTCGCGCCAGCAGCGAGCAGCCTTTGCCCAGCAGGAATGCCAGTGCCGCATCTTCGGCCGCCGCCCCCTGTTTGTGGTTTAAGCGCATGAAAAGTTTACCCGTTATATAATCATTGTTTTTAAAGAGACGCCGTTTCAGACGGCCTTGAATCTATGTACACAAAACACCTGCAAAAAGCCGTCGACAGCATCGAAAAACAGACATTATACGTTGTCGCCACACCCATCGGCAATTTAGCCGACATAACGCTGCGCGCGCTGGCCGTTCTGCAAAAGGCCGACATTATCTGCGCCGAGGACACCCGTGTTACCGCCCAGCTTTTGAGTGCGTACGGCATTCAGGGCAAACTCGTGAGCGTGCGCGAACACAACGAGCAGCAAATGGCCGATAAAATCATCGCCCATCTTTCAGACGGCCTGAGCGTCGCCCAAGTTTCGGATGCGGGTACGCCTGCGGTTTGCGATCCCGGTGCAAAACTTGCCGCCCGCGTGCGCGAAGCCGGATTTAAAGTGGTGCCTGTGGTCGGCGCAAGCGCGGTCATGGGGGCATTGAGCGTGGCCGGGGTGACGGAATCCGATTTTTACTTCAACGGTTTCCTGCCGCCTAAGGCCGGCGAACGCCAAAAGCTGTTGGCCAAATGGGCGGAAGCCGATTTTCCGATTGTGATGTTTGAAACGCCGCACCGCATCGAAGCAAGCCTTGCGGATATGGCCGCGCAGTTCCCCGAACGCCGGTTGACTCTGGCGCGCGAAATCACCAAAACGTTTGAAACCTTCCTCAGCGGCACGGTTGCCGAAATCCAAGCCGCCCTCAAAAACGACAGCAACCAAACGCGCGGCGAGATGGTGCTGGTGTTGCACCCTTCGGTGAAAGAGAAACACAGCGATTTGCCCGAGGCGGCGCAAAATACCATGAAAATCCTTGCGGCCGAGTTGCCGACCAAACAAGCTGCCGAGCTTGCCGCCAAGATTACCGGCGAGAATAAAAAGGCGCTGTATGATTTAGCGTTGGAGTGGAAACGGATTTCAGACGACGCTTGAGGTCTTGCAGGCTTATTTTTCTCAACCTGTGGTGTGAACGATGCGACGATTTCCTACAGGCAAAACTGGGTATTGTTCGTTATCCGTTTGCCGGTTCTACAGGCTTTATATAGGTAAAGTTCTGTTTGCCGCATTGCTCCCCCCCCCCCCTTGTAATTTACAATGACACTGCATACAACTAGTATGTTCTTAAATCTTTCAATCTACGGGAGTGGACTTATGAAACAAAATATCATCGTTGCCTTATTCGACATCTCCAGCGAAGCTTATCAAGCCTTTTCTGAATTGAAAGCTTACTCGCAGACAACAGATGCTTTGGTGGCACAAGCCGTTTTGATTAAAAAGGAAAATGGTCTGATTATCCCAGCAGAAAGCACCGACTTTACCGCCAATACGGCCGAAAGCGCATGGACGGGCGGCCTCATTGGTTCACTGGTCGGCATCCTCGGCGGTCCTATCGGTGTTCTGTTGGGTGGAGCTACTGGCGCACTCATCGGCAGTGATGTAGGCACTGCCCAAACATTGGGAGAGGGGGCGTTGCTGGAAAATGCAGCCAAAAAACTGGATAACGGCAGTACTGCAATCATTATTTTGGCGCAAGAACTCAACGAAGCTATATTGGATGCTTTCTTCCACCGTTTCAAAACCGTTATTCTCCGGCAAGATGCAGCCGTTGCCCAAGAGGAGGTATTGGCAGCAATAGAAGCGGAGAAAGAAGTGGCACGTCAGGCACACGAAGCGTGGAAAAAACAGCGCAAAGCCGAACGCAAAGCCGAACGCCAAGGGAAAGTGGAAGCCTTCAAGGCCGACATCAAACAAAAATTCGACAAATTGGCAGCCAAGTTGAAATAACACTGCCACCAACCCAAGGTATGTAACCGCTCAAATTTTCCGTTTCGGATGCATGCCAAACCAGTTTGAGGCTACCTGAAAATCTATTTTTCAGGTAGCCTCTCCCTTTTTCATGCCCCGAGGCCTTTGCAAAGGTCTCAACCTATGTTATTGCAAAGGTCTCGGCCTTTTTATAATTGGATTTTAGATTGATCCAATAGGTTCAATACGCTTTGGTGTTTGCGTTTCAGACGGCCTCAATGTTTGGCAAACCTGCTTCAACGCTGCCATGCGCCGCGCAAATATTCGATGCAGTCGGTCAGGGCGTAAAACGGGGCGTTGCCGTGATTGGCGTTGGGGTAGAGGGTAAAGCGGACATCCGCGCCGAGGTGGTGCAAAGTGCCGGCAAGGATTTTGGCTTGTGCGACCATGCCGCGGCTGGTTTGGTCGGGACGGTTGTTTCTGCCTTCATGTTCGCCTGCGCCGAGGCGGATGCCGATTCTTTGCGGCAAAGTGTCGGGCAGCCAATCGAGCACGCGGCGGTCTTGCCACCAGATAGACGGCGAAACCAGCAAATAATGGCGGAATCGTTCGGGGCGGGTGAATAGGGAATAGAGGCCGTACAGTGCGCCGAACGAATGGCCGAAGATGGCTTGGTTTTGGGTATCGATGCGGTATTTGCTGTTGAGCAGGGCGGAGAGTTCGTCATCAATAAAGCGGCTGAAGCGGTCGGCTTGGCCGTATTGTTTGCGTTCGGATTCAGGCGCGCTGTCGGGCAGCGGCGGCGTGTAGTCGAGGGCGCGTTGGCTTAAGTCGCGGATGGTGCCGCCGGTGTAGCCAATACCGACAATCAGACAGGCGGCATGGCTTTTGGTGATGGGGTTGATGAGCAGGGATTGCGCCATATTGAGGATGGCGGGGAAAAAGGCATCTCCGTCAAGGATATACAGTACGGGATAGCCGTCTGCCGGACGCTCGCCGAGTGCCGCGGCTTGAATGCGGTAGGTGCGGCCGGTGTGGGCGGAGGTAATGGAGGTTTCTTCGGCTTGCAGCAGGGTGGCGGTTTGCCAGTTGGGACGGATGGGCATGATGGGGTGCTTTAATCAATGGGTTGCTTAAGTAAAAGGAGAGAAGGCCGTCTGAACAATGGATTTCAGACGGCCTTATTGTACGGATTTCTGCCTTTTTAACAATACGCGCGATTAGCGTACGTCAACGTATGAGCTGCTGTGCAGTTCGCGCAGGAGGTTGGTGGTCGCCTGTTGTGCTTTTTGTTGGGACAGATATTGGCGGACGGCGTTTTGTTGGCGCTCTTCAGGCGTACCTGCTTCGCGGACGTCGTTCAGCTTGATGATGTGCCAGCCGAATTGGGTGCGGACAGGGGCGCTGATTTGGCCGGGTTTGAGTTTGTGGACGGCTTCTTCAAATGGGGCAACCATCATGCCGTCGGCAAACCAGCCCAAATCGCCGCCATTGCCGGCACTGCTGTCTTGCGAGTATTGGCGTGCCAAACCGCCGAAATCTGCGCCGCTGCGGGCTTGTGAGTAGATTTTGCGGATGGTGCTTTCTGCGCCGACGGCGGCATTGTCGTTGTCGGCTTTAATGAGGATGTGTTGGGCATGGTATTGGCGCACAGGGTCTGCTTCAGGCAGGGTTACGCCTTGTTGTTTGGCCTGCTCGATGTAGCGTGCCACTTCGGAGTCGCTGACACGGCTGTTTTGCATGATGGCCTGTTGGCGCACTTTTTCAACAATAATGCTGTCGGCGATGTCTTGGCGGACGGCGGCAGACGGGTTTTTGATGTTGGGGTTGTGCGCGATAACGGCTTCGATTTCGCTATCGGTCGCTTGGATGTTGCGGCGTTTGCCTGCTTGGAGGATCAGGGATTGGTTGATCATTTGTGCCAAAACCTGTTGGCGCAGCTCGTTGGCGTCCATTTGCGTGCCTTTAGGCATGGTTTGACGCGCTTGCGCTACGGCTTGCGCTACTTGGTGGTGGGTAATGACTTCGTTGTCGACAACCGCGGCAATGCCGTCTGAAAGATGTACGCCGCTTTGTACGGCAGGCATGGTGGTGGCGCTGACGGCAGCTGCTTTGGCTGCGCGCGCTTTGCCTGCTTTGGCTTTAGGGGCGGCGTGTGCGCCTACTGCGAAAGTGAGTGCGGCGACGAGAATCAGGGGTTTGAAGTTCATTGTTTGACTACCTCGTTGGTTTTGCTGTAACCGGGGATGGCTAAGCGGAGTTTTTCGAATGGGTTGTTGCCGATATTGCTCAAGTCTTTGAGTTGGAGGTTGAAGAATACGGCGTTTTTGTGGCTGTTTTCGCCGGTAACATAGCGTTGGCCGACCAAGCTTGCGCTCCAGCAGCCGCAGTTGCTTTTGTATTCTGCACCGATGAGCATTTCCAGCGGTTTTTTGGCTTCGATTTCGTAGTTGTAACGGGCAACGGCGTACAGGTTTTTACTCAACGGCCATTGGGCGGCAAGGTCGATTTGGCTGAGCCTGTCGTAGAAATAGTCGCCGTTGGCTTGTAGATAAATGCGCTCGTTGCGTCCGTATTTGTAGCGCGCGCTTAAGACTTTGCCGGGTTCGGGGTTGTAGGCAATCCCTGCGGCGTAGCTTTCGGCACGGCTTTGGTTTTGGTTGTAGTGGATGTCCAAGTCGATGCGGATGCTCGGGGTAATGTTGCCGTGTGCAAAGGCTACCCAGTCGGACTGGCTGCGCGGATAACGGCTGACGCTGCCGTCAGGCAGGACGTTGTCGTTTTTGAAGTAAAACTTCTGGCCGATACCTGCACGGAAGAGTTCCGCACCGGTGTTGGGGTTGAGGATACGGCTTTGTGTGGCCAGCGTCAGGCTGTTGGCCGAATTGATGCGGTCGTTGCCCGAATACAGGTTTTCGCGGAACAGCTGCGAATAGGTAAAGCTGTTTTCAGAGCTGTCGAAATTAGGCAGGTCGTTTTGGGACTTGGTCGGAATGTAGTTGTAAAACAGGCGCGGTTCAAGCGTTTGCAGGTATTCCCCGCCGAAGAGCCGGGCCCTGCGCTCGAAAGTCAGGCCGCTGTCGACGTTGATAATCGGCAGGACGCGGCTGACATTGCGGCTGCTTTGGCCGTTGAAGCTGTTGAGGCTGTAATAAGTGGCGTGTACGCCGACTTTAGGTCGAATGTAGCCCCATTGGTTGTGGAAGTCCCATTTAACGCTCGGGTAGAGCACCACGCGGCTGCCGTCTTGCTTGGTATCGTGATCAAAACGGGTAAATTGGCCGAACACGTTGAGTTGCGCTTTGCCGAGATGGCTTTGCCAACGGCCGGTCAGACGGGGCATGATGGCATAAGGCTCGTCTTTATAACCGTCTTGGTTGGCCAGTGTTTGATATTTTTGTACGCGCAACGAGCCGTCGAAGCTGCCGCCCAACAGTTTGTCACTGTAATTGAGCCATGCCTGACGGTCGAGGTTGACGTTGCGTGCGATGTCTTCGCGGCCGTAGAAGTCGCGGTAGTAATCGTCGTCGGAAACTTGGTTGTAGTTGATGCCGCCGCTGATTTTGCTGTTCAGCTGCTGCTGGTGTTTCCATTTGAACTGGTAGCGGTTGTTGTGGACGCTTTTTTGGTCGTTCGGCATCCAGTCGCCATCGACTTCGCCGCTGTAATTCGGTTGCAGGTAACGGACTTGGCCGCCCAGTTGCACGCCGCGTTTGCTGATAATGCCCGGGCGGATGGTGGCATCCAAATTCGGTGCAAGGTTGAAATAGTAGGGCAAGCTCAGCTCAAGGCCGTCTGAACCTGTGGCAATGGTCGGAACGAGCAGGCCGCTTTTGCGGTTGCCGTTGATGGGGAAGTCCGCCCAAGGCGTGTAGAGGACAGGGACGCCGCCGAATACCAGCGAAGCGTGTTTGGCCACGCCGATACCTGTCGATTCATCGGCTTCAATGCTTTGCGCTTGGATATACCAGCTGGCATCGCCGGGTGAACAGGTGTTGAATTTGGTATTGATGAGCTTGTAGAGGCCTTTGCCTTTGAGTTCGGCTTTTTCGCTGACACTTTGAAGGCGGCGGCCGCCTTGCTCGGTATTGAGGCGCACAGCAGTGCCGGAGCCGGTTTGGTCTTTGAGGTTGTAAACCAATTGATCGCCGGATACGGTCGAACCGTTTTGATACAGGGTAAAGCGGTCGCCGGCGGTAACGGTATCGGTGGCTTGGTCGTATTGCGCCCAATCGGCGTTGAGAACATCGGCATTACGCTCGACAATGACGTCGCCTTCGGCACGGACGCCGACTTGGGTCTGACCTTCTATTTTATCGGCGTTGACGCGGGTGTAATCGGCAGGCAGGGCAGGCTCGCCGCTGCGTTTGATTTCGGCGGTTTCGGCCGGCTTGGCATCTTCGTGGTCGCAAAACAGGCAAGTACTGCCCAAGGAAAGCGGGTCGGCTTCGCTTTGGCTGGTTTTTGCCGGTTTGGATGCAGTGACGGGGGCAGGGGTATAGTCTTCCGCCTGTGGAACAGAAGCATCTTCCGCACGCACGGCTGTTGCGCCAAAGCCCATAATTAAGGCGAGTACCAAGGGTTTGAGTGAAAATAAACGAGCCAAAATCGCCCCTTAAATCGGTTTGCCAGTTAGAATAGCGGTTATTGTAACCTGAAATTCTGCGATACCGCTATGCAACGACAAACCGAATTACAAAACTGGCTGGAGTCTGTTTACCCGAACCAGCCGTTCGAATTGAGTTTTGCGGCAGCCGATGCCGACTTCCGCCGCTATTTCCGCGCGACGTTTTCAGACGGTCAGACCGTTATCTGTATGGACGCGCCTCCTGAGAAGATGAGTGTTGCGCCTTATTTGAAAGTGCAAAAACTGTTTAACATGGTCAATGTGCCGCAAGTGCTTCATGTGGATGAAGCGTTGGGCTTTATGGTATTGAACGATTTGGGCAATACCACATTCCTGACCGCCATGAATCAGGAAAACAGCGAAACTGCCCACAAAGCCCTGCTGCTCGAAGCCATCGACGAACTGATCGAACTGCAAAAGGCCAGCCAGCCCGGCAAACTGCCGGAATACGACCGCGAAGTCATGCTGCGCGAGATTAACTTGTTCCCCGAATGGTTTGTGGCCAAAGAATTGGGCCGCGAGCTGACCTTCAAACAACGCCAGTTGTGGCAGCAAACCGTCGATACACTGTTGCCACCCTTGTTGGCGCAGCCCAAAGTGTATGTCCACCGCGACTTTATCGTCCGCAATCTGATGCTGGCAAAAGGCCGTCCGGGCGTATTGGACTTCCAAGACGCGCTTTACGGCCCGATTTCCTATGATTTGGTGTCGCTGTTGCGCGATGCGTTTATCGAATGGGAAGAAGAATTTGTATTGGACTTGGTCATCCGTTATTGGGAAAAAGCACGCGCTGCCGAGCTGCCCGTGCCTGCCGAGTTTGACGAGTTCTACCGCTGGTTTGAATGGATGGGCGTACAACGCCATTTGAAAGTGGCCGGTATTTTTGCCCGTCTGTACTACCGCGACGGCAAAGACAAATACCGTCCTGAAATTCCGCGCTTCTTGAACTACTTGCGCCGCGTATCCCGCCGTTACAACGATTTGGCGCCGCTGTATGCATTGCTGGTCGAATTGGTCGGCGATGACGAATTGGAAACAGGCTATACCTTCTAAGCTTGGTTTTTTAAGATTTGATTCCACTTTTCAGACGGCCTGATCAACAAAAGGCCGTCTGAAACCTTTACAGAACACATAAAAATGACTTACATGATTTACCCCAAAACCTACGACGTGATTGTCGTCGGTGGCGGCCATGCCGGTACCGAAGCCGCGCTTGCCGCCGCACGCATGGGCGCGCAGACGCTTTTGCTCACACACAACATCGAAACGCTCGGACAAATGTCGTGCAACCCGTCCATCGGCGGCATCGGCAAAGGACATTTAGTACGCGAACTTGACGCGCTCGGCGGCGCGATGGCGTTGGCGACCGATAAATCCGGCATCCAGTTCCGCCGCTTGAACGCCAGCAAAGGCGCGGCCGTCCGTGCCACGCGCGCGCAGGCCGATCGCATCCTATATAAAGCCGCCATCCGCGAAATGTTGGAAAACCAAGAAAACCTCGACCTTTTCCAACAAGCCGTCGAAGACGTAACGCTCGACGGCGAACGCATCAGCGGCGTGGTTACCGCGATGGGCGTGGAGTTTAAAGCACGCGCCGTCGTATTGACCGCAGGCACGTTTTTGTCCGGCAAAATCCACATTGGTTTGGAAAACTACGAAGGCGGCCGCGCCGGCGATCCCGCCGCCAAATCCTTGGGCGGCCGTTTGCGTGAATTGAACCTGCCTCAAGGCCGTCTGAAAACCGGCACGCCGCCGCGTATTGACGGACGCACGATTGACTTCTCCCAACTGACCGAACAGCCCGGTGACACGCCTGTGCCCGTAATGTCCGTACGCGGCAGCGCCGATATGCACCCGCGCCAAGTGTCCTGCTGGATTACGCATACCAACACGCAAACCCACGACATCATCCGCTCAGGCTTCGACCGCAGCCCGATGTTTACCGGCAAAATCGAAGGCGTGGGTCCGCGTTATTGTCCGTCTATTGAAGACAAAATCAACCGCTTCGCCGACAAAGACAGCCACCAGATTTTCCTCGAACCCGAAGGCCTGACCACGCACGAATACTACCCCAACGGTATCTCCACCAGCCTGCCGTTCGACATCCAAATCGCGCTCGTCCGCAGCATGAAAGGCCTTGAAAACGCCCATATCCTGCGCCCCGGCTACGCCATCGAATACGACTATTTCGATCCGCGCAACCTTAAAGCCAGCCTCGAAACCAAAACCATCCAAGGCCTCTTCTTTGCCGGACAAATCAACGGCACGACCGGCTACGAAGAAGCCGCCGCGCAAGGCCTGCTCGCCGGTGCAAACGCCGTGCAATACATCCGTGAACAAGACCCGCTCCTGCTGCGCCGCGAACAAGCCTATCTCGGCGTATTGGTGGACGACCTCATCACCAAAGGCGTGAACGAACCTTACCGAATGTTCACCAGCCGCGCCGAATACCGCCTGCAACTCAGGGAAGACAACGCCGACATGCGCCTGACCGAAGACGGCTACAAAATCGGCTTGGTGGGTGAAGAACAATGGCGTATGTTCAACGAAAAACGCGAAGCCATTGAGCGCGAAATCCAACGTTTGAAAACAACGTGGTACACGCCGCAAAAACTCGCCGAAGAAGAGCAGCTGCGCGTATTCGGCCAAAAGCTCAGCCGCGAAGCCAACCTGCACGACCTCCTGCGCCGCCCGAACCTCGACTACGCCGCGCTGATGACCCTGCCCGACGCACAACCTGAAACCGCACTTGCCGACAGCGTGGTCGAACAAGTCGAAATCCAAGTCAAATACCAAGGCTATATCGACCGCCAAAACGAAGAAATCGACAGCCGCCGCGACATCGAAACCTTAAAGCTGCCCGAAGATATCGATTACAGCAAAGTCAAAGGTTTGTCGGCCGAAGTGCAGCAAAAGCTCAACCAGCACAAACCCGAAACCGTCGGCCAAGCTAGCCGCATCTCCGGCGTAACGCCTGCCGCCGTCGCATTACTGATGGTGCATTTGAAGCGCGGGTTTAAAGATGCGCAATAGAAATCAAAGTTGTCTAAACTTCTCAGAAGAAATTTATTTGAATATACAGACTAAAAAAGGAGACTATGCATGAAACTGTCGGCAACTGCCGTATTAACTGTTTTTTTATTGAGTTCCTGCACTCAACAAGTAAGTAGCAGGAATAAAGAAAATTCCCCAAATACTCAAACTGTAAAGAAAGAAACTACGATGGAACAGGTACGAAATCGCTGCCGTAGAATGTTGCATAAAGTGGAAAGTCGTGATGATTTGATTAAACAAATGTACGAAACAGCATTTAAAGATGACTGTCTGTATGTGATGCATGCTGAAGAATTGAAAGAAATATGGAAAATTCCAGTAACAGACAGCTACCCTGAGATGCCAAAGTATTTAGATATAGAGTCACCAATTGGAATGTATGTTGTTATTGAACATACTTCTTATAAAACAAATATATATATATCAATGACAAAAAAATATCGAGAAAAAAAAGGAAGTATTTTTCCTGAGAATAACTTTCCTGCTTTTCTTCCTGTTCCTAAAGAGGATGAAATGCCAGATTCCTATTATACGGACACGATCTTTGTGGATAGAAAAGAAAGTGATTCAATTAAAGAACGGTTTCATTATTATTGGAGAGAAAATGGTAGGGAGATAATTGCTACAAATTCAGGTACTGGTGCTATTTTGGCTCTTTCTTTTTATAGCAATCTTGAAATGAGTCCGATGAATTAAGGAGTTTCTATGGCAAATATAATATTAAATCAACAGGCAGAAGCTGAATTAAAGAAACTTGGTTTTCATAATAAAAGAATGCCTAATTCTACCATGACGGAGTTGGACAGGATAAAAGCTGATGAAGAATTGGTTGCGCAAATCAATGAGTTTAGGGGGAAAGGGAAAAGTTTTCTTGAAATTCCTAATAAAGGCTCAGGTGCATATTACAGCCCTAAAAAAGGGAATATCTATTTTGAGCCAAATTCTCAATACATCACTGCCCGAATTTTAGCCCACGAAGTTGGACATGCATTAGGTAAAAATCAAGCCAAATCGGTTGATTACTACCTTACTGCCAAATCCTACGCCCAAGCCCGAGGCTACGGAGAAGCTGAAGCGATTTACAACGAGGCGCGTATGGTCGCTTACGAAGAGCGGCGCAACGGCAGAGCATACAGCACCCATATCAGCGGTGGTCTTTATTCTCAAGTCAAAGGTAAAAGTTATGAGCAGGTCAAAGATTTGCTTGCTCGTGAAAATATGTACGGGATGTATCCGAGTACGAACGGGTCGGTTAGGTTGTCTTACTACGAAAACGACATTCTCTTCTTTATGCACCGCCGTACCGCTTTTGAAAAAGATTTTGCCGAGGCAGGGTTAAGGAAAAGCGACATGGTCGGTTTCGTCAAGCATATGGCAAATTACGATACTTTCGGCGATAGTAGAGGCAACAGCGTCAATGCAAACGGCGCGGTCGATCGTCAAAGCCTGCTGCACGGCAAACCGACTACCCGACTGAACGGTGGTGCGTCTATGTACGGCGATGCGGGTAATGATGTGATGACGGGGACAAAATCGCACGACAGGATGCTGGGCGGCAGTGGGGACGATAAGCTTGAAGGTGGGGACGGCAATGACCTTTTGGCTGGTAATGAGGGCAAAGACGGGCTGTACGGGGGCAGAGGTTACGACACCTACCGCGCCGACAGATACGATATTATCCGTGATGAAGACGGTAAAGGAGAAGTGTTTTTGGACGGGCGTAGGTTGCACGGTGGTGTGCGCGATTTGTCCGAACACGACCGTACGATTTTCCGAGACGGCAATACAGTTTACGACTGGAATAAAAAAACGGGGACTTTGGATGTTAACGGTCTGAAAATCGAAAACTTCAAAAACGGCGATTTGGGCATCCGTTTGGAGGAGCCGAAAAAAAATATGTCTGGCAGTGGTGTGTCGATAATGGAGATGTACCAAAAGACAAGGGAGAACATAGATAGAGATTGGAACAAAATGTCGCAGAACCGCTGGGATTTTGAGATGGAGCGGATGGCAGTTTCCGAAGGGAATTTGTCAAGAATTGAAGATTTGCCCCTGCCAGCACAAAAACTTTTCCATTCTATTAAAGAGCGACTTGGTGAATATCATGAAAAACATGGCCTTCCAACGAAGAATGAGGAGGCAATGAATAATGCTGCAATGTCTTTAGCTGCTTTGGGGTATTCTAAAACAATGGGTAAAGGGAATGCAGAACTACTGTTCAATATTAAGGATGGACACTATTTAATCGGCGAACTTACTCCTATTTTGATAAAGGCTACTATGGATGTAAATAGTGCTGGGTCCACATCGATTGAAGAGAGTATTAAAAACATTCGACAAACGGAACAGAAGTTTGAATATGAAGTGCTGCAAAGGCAGTTGGATCAATCACAATTCTATGGCATGAGTAGATAAGCCTGTGGGAGCAAGATTGAAAATAACCTAAAAATGTTTAGAAGGCCTTGTTTATTAAATCTTATGATGGAAAAGCAAAGCTCTAACCTTCTCATTATGAGAAGGTGTTGCTCTTAAATTTGATTAAGCTGCACAGGAACAACAATCATTTCATATACATAAATTTAATTTTTTATAATGTAAAGTTAATTTGAAAAGATTATTTATCTGCATATGTATTGTTAATAAATTGATGATTTTGAGATGGGATAACCTCTAAGCTACTATGATTGTCATGCTTAAGGCCGTCTGAATTTCAATACGCTAAGCTCGGAGACAAAGCCGTTGAGGGGAATATCATGTGGTTCGGTTGGCAGAGTGTCGGTCAGTTGGCAGCCGAAGCCTACGCCCAGGGTTTGGGTTTGTAGGCGGTATTTCATGGCGGAGAGGGTGGCGTCGTAATAGCCGCCGGCTTGTCCGAGGCGGTAGCCGCGTTTGTCGATGCCGACGATGGGGACCAGCAGCAGGCTGAGTTGGTGGACGCGGATTTTTTTGCCGGTGAATTGGGGGACATGCAATTTGGCGCGGCCGCGCTTGCGTTCTTGTTTTACTCCGTTGCCAGGATAAGGCGTGAACCACATCCGGCGCGTGTTCGGTTCGATATAGGGCAGGTAGAGTTTGGCGCCGCGTTTTTGTGCGGCACGGACAAAGCTGTCCAATCGCAATTCCTTGCCCATCGGCCAATACACGCCGATTTTCCGTCCTTTTTTGATGTAGGGTTTGAGCAGGCGGTTGATGGTTTTGGTGGCGGCGTTTCGCTCGTCTGCGCTCATTTGGGCGCGTGCGCGGCGGAACTGTTTGCGTAGTGCCGATTTTTCGGGATTCCTCATTTTCAGACGGCCTTTCGAGATTGCGGTAGAATGTTGCGATTATAACGATTTTGTTAACATTCAAACAGGACGCACACGATGTGGCACATTGTCGCCATCGGCTATCTTTTTGTTGCCGTGATGTTTTCCGCCGCGCAGCCGAGTATTGCGCGCGCGTTGATTTATTTGGTTTTTTGGGCAGTGTTGCCCACCGTGTTCACGGTCTTCGTCGTGACCATCCGCCGCCGCAACCGCCTGATGAAACGGCAGGAGCAGGCGGAGTTTGAAGCGGCCCGCCAAAAGGCGGTACAGACGGATGAAAAACAGGACGGAAAGGTATAAAATCCCTTTTCAGACGGCCTCTTATCCGCTATAATCCGTCAGTTTTCCATTTCGGAAACACTCTTTTATTTTTTAAAACTTATGCCCACTTTCGCCGAAGGGTGCTTGACAATAGGCGCCGCCTATCAAGTTCTATGCGATTGAATGTGTGCTCTTTAACCCTTTCAAGGAAATAACATGTCTCAAATTACTATGCGTCAGATGATTGAAGCCGGTGTTCACTTCGGTCACCAAACCCGTTTCTGGAACCCGAAAATGGCTCAATATATTTTCGGTGCGCGCAACAAAATCCATATCGTAAACTTGGAAAAAACCCTGCCGATGTTCCAAGAGGCGCAAGAAGCCGTACGTCGTCTGGTTGCCAACAAAGGTACAGTATTGTTCGTTGGTACCAAACGCCAAGCCCGCGACATCATCCGCGAAGAAGCTACCCGTGCCGGTATGCCTTTCGTTGATTACCGCTGGTTGGGTGGTATGCTGACTAACTACAAAACCGTTAAGCAATCCATCAAACGCCTGGAAGAAAAAACTGCTGCCCTGGAAAACGCTGCAGAAGGCGGTTTCAACAAAAAAGAAATTCTGGAAATGCAACGCGACGTTGAAAAACTGGAACGTTCTTTGGGCGGTATCAAAAACATGAAAGGCCTGCCTGACGCGATTTTCGTTATCGATACCGGCTACCAAAAAGGTACTCTGGTTGAGGCTGAAAAATTGGGCATCCCTGTTATCGCCGTAGTCGATACCAACAACAGCCCTGACGGCGTGAAATACGTTATCCCTGGTAACGATGACTCCGCTAAAGCCATCCGCCTGTACTGCCGCGGCATCGCTGACGCAGTTTTGGAAGGCAAAAACCAAGCGCTGCAAGAAACTGTAGCCGCTGCCCAAGAAGCTGCTGCCGAATAATTCGGTACACAGAAGAGGGGCGTTATGCCCCTTTTCTCAAATCCCGTTCTGAAATCCGTTTCAGACGGCCACTATTTCCAAACACGGCAATGGCCGTGTTCCCAAAAATCTAGGAGATTCAAAATGGCAGAAATTACTGCAAAAATGGTTGCCGACCTGCGCGCCGCTACCGGCCTGGGCATGATGGAATGCAAAAAAGCCTTGGTTGAAGCTGAAGGCAACTTCGACAAAGCCGAAGAAATCCTGCGTATTAAATCTGGTGCGAAAGCCGGTAAACTGGCTGGCCGTACTGCTGCCGAAGGCGTATTGGCTTATGCAATTAACGGTAATGTTGGTGCATTGGTTGAAGTAAACTGCGAAACCGACTTCGTTGCTAAAGACGCCGGCTTCGTAGAATTTGCTAACTTTGTTGCTAAAACTGCTGCCGAGAAAAAACCGGCTACCGTTGAAGAACTGAGCGAACTGGTTGAAGCAGAACGCAAAGCCATCATCGCTAAATTGGGCGAAAACATGTCTGTTCGCCGCTTCCAAGTGATCGATACTGCCAACCAACTGGTTGCCTACATCCATGGTGCATTGGCTACCGAAGGCGTATTGGTTGAGTTCAAAGGCTCTGAAGACGTAGCACGCAAAATCGGTATGCACATCGTTGCCGCTAAACCACAATGCGTAAGCGAAGCCGAAGTAGATGCTGAAACCGTTGAAAAAGAACGCCACATCTACACCGAGCAAGCTATCGCTTCCGGCAAACCTGCCGACATCGCCGCTAAAATGGTTGAAGGCCGTATCCGCAAATTCTTGGCTGAAATCACTCTGAACGGCCAAGCATTCGTGATGAACCCTGACCAAACTGTTGCCCAATTCGCTAAAGAAAACGGCACTGAAGTGGTTAGCTTCGTACGCTACAAAGTAGGCGACGGTATCGAGAAAGCCGTTGTTGACTACGCAGCCGAAGTTGCTGCCGCTGCTAAAGTGTAAGACACTTATGAAAAAGAAAGCACCTAGATTCCAAACGAATCAGGGTGCTTTTTTTTGAGAAAACCGTTTACGGTACCTATTTTAAGACGACCGAATATAAAGGCCGTCTGAAAACAAAACAATAATAGAACGACACACCATATCATTGTAATCCGACCGTTTGAAATTCAGACGGTCTGACCCCCGACCGACGACATTCAAGAAAGCAAGGTATCCCATGACACAGCAAATCAAATACAAACGCGTATTACTGAAACTCTCCGGCGAATCTCTGATGGGTTCCGATCCGTTCGGCATCAATCACGATACCATCGTTCAAACTGTCGGCGAAATTGCCGAAATCGTGAGAATGGGCGTGCAAGTCGGTATCGTTGTCGGCGGCGGTAACATTTTCCGCGGCGTATCTGCACAAGCAGGCAGCATGGACCGCGCCACTGCCGACTACATGGGCATGATGGCGACCGTCATGAACGCGTTGGCACTCAAAGACGCATTTGAAACTTTGGGCATCAAAGCGCGCGTACAATCCGCACTGTCTATGCAGCAAATTGCTGAAACTTACGCCCGCCCTAAAGCCATTCAATATTTGGAAGAAGGCAAAGTCGTGATTTTCGCCGCCGGTACCGGTAATCCGTTCTTCACAACCGATACTGCCGCCGCATTGCGCGGTGCGGAAATGAACTGCGACGTGATGCTCAAAGCCACCAACGTCGACGGCGTGTACACCGCAGACCCGAAAAAAGACCCATCTGCAACACGCTACGAAACCATTACTTTTGACGAAGCCTTGTTGAAAAACCTCAAAGTGATGGATGCCACCGCTTTCGCCCTCTGCCGCGAACGCAAACTCAATATCGTGGTATTCGGCATTGCTAAAGAAGGCTCGCTCAAACGCGTGGTAACCGGTGAAAACGAAGGTACACTGGTTCACTGCTAATCATTGAAAGGCCGTCTGAAACAGCCGAACGGGATACATTCGGCTTTCAGACGGCCTTTTATTTTCAGTCGGTTGCGTAGGCATTGGCTCATGGTTTGAAAAGGTTAAGGGCTTGCTTGACCATAATATCCAACCGACAACGATACAAAAGGATACCCCATGAATATCACCGTCTTGGCTGTCGGCACGAAAATGCCGCGTTGGGTGGATGAAGCCGTCGGCGAGTACGCCAAACGCTTCGGGCGCGATGTCAATTATGCGCTGAAAGAAATCAAGCCCGAAAAACGCGGCGCGGGTGTGAATGCGGCTCAGGGCATGGTGGCTGAAGAAAAACGCCTGCTGGAAGCCATACCGCAGGGCGCGTTTTTGGTGGTATTGGACGAGCGCGGCAAAGCGCCGACTTCGGTCGAATTGGCACAATATTTAAAAAACTGGCAGCAAAACGGCGAACACGTCTGCTTTATTATCGGCGGCGCAGACGGCATGACCGACCGTTTGAAACAGCAGGCAAACATGATGATGCGCCTTTCCAGCTTGACCTTGCCGCACGGCATGGTGCGCGTTTTATTGACCGAGCAGCTTTATCGCGCCGTTTCGATTTTGCACAATCATCCGTATCATCGGGAATAATCCGTTTTGATTGCTAGGATAAGACGGCAATACCGCCTTGTCGGTTTGAAAGGGAATAGGGCAAGTCGGTTTAAAGCGGGGTTGAACCTGCTTTCAGACGGCCTGATTTTTCCGCATGAATCCTTTATAATCGTTTCTTTGATAAATCAACATCTTTCGGGAGAACCCAAATGTCCGATTTCCGTCAAGACTTCCTCAAATTCGCTTTGGCACAAAACGTGTTGAAATTCGGTGAATTTACGACCAAGGCCGGCCGTCAGTCGCCTTATTTTTTCAATGCCGGTTTGTTCAATGACGGCGCATCGACTTTGCAGCTGGCGAAGTTTTACGCCGAAGCCATTATTGCCAGTGGCGTGAAGTTCGATATGCTGTTCGGCCCAGCCTATAAAGGCATTATTTTGGCGGCGGCAACAGCGATGATGTTGGCGGAAAAAGGCGTAAACGTGCCTTTTGCCTACAACCGCAAAGAAGCCAAAGATCACGGCGAGGGCGGCGTGTTGGTGGGTGCGCCTTTGAAAGGCCGCGTGCTGATTATCGATGATGTGATTTCCGCCGGTACATCCGTGCGCGAGTCGGTCAAACTGATTGAGGCCGAAGGCGCAACGCCTGCCGCAGTGGCCATTGCGCTCGACCGTATGGAAAAAGGCACGGGCGAATTGTCGGCGGTGCAGGAAGTCGAAAAACAATACGGCCTGCCGGTGGTTTCGATTGCCAACCTGAACGACTTGTTCACGCTCTTGCAAAACAATGCCGAATTTGGCGGCTTCTTCGAGCCGGTCAAAGCTTATCGCGAACGTTACGGCGCGGTTTAAACCATAACATCATGCTCAGGTCGTCTGAAAACTGTTTCAGACGGCCTGAAGCATTGGCTAAAATATATTTTTGATTCAATACACTTACGGAAAATACTCATGCCTGCTTGTTCTTGTCCTCATTGTAAAACACCGCATTGGGTGAAAGATGCCCAGTTGAACGTGGCGCAGGGTTTCGTGGTCTGCACGCGTTGTTCGGGGATGTTTAAGGCCAAGGATTATCTGTCGGGCAACCTGCCGGCCGATCCGGCCCATCTGCCTGTGGCGGTAACGGATGTGCGCCTCGTGCATAACATCGGCGCGCAAATTCTCAAGCATTCCAAACTCTCGCGCAAAGAAATTTCCGATTTGCTCAATAGCGCGCTTAAGGAAGAGCCCAAGGCGGAAGAGCAGGCGGCGGTCAAAACGCGCAAGGACGGTTTCAACTGGACTTTGGCATCGTTGATTGCGCTGACGGTTTTGATTATGCAACTCTTTTATCTTGCCCTGCTATGAGTGCCATCGCCCATTTTGTCGCCAGCTTTCGCGAGGCCGCGCCCTATATCCAATATTTGCGTGGCAAAACCATGGTGGTCGGCGTGACCGACAGCCTGTTGGAAGGCGAAACCTTGATTCGTTTGGCCGCAGATTTGAATCTGTTGGCCAGCTTGGGCTTGCGTTTGGTCTTGGTACACGGTTCGCGGCATTTGCTCGACAAATTGGCTTCGGGTCGGAATTTTGTTCCAAAATACAGCGGCAGCCGTCGGATTACCGATGAAGCGACCCTGATGGAAGTGAAGCAGGTGGCGGGGATTATCCGCAGCGATGTGGAAGCCGCCTTGTTCAGCAGCGTATCTGCGCAGCAACGGAGCAAGCCGCCGGTTATCGCGTGCGGCAACTTTATTACCGCCCGTCCGTTGGGCGTTATTGACGGCGTGGACATGGGCTATACCGGTACCGTCCGCAAAATCGACGCAGAAGAAATCCGTTTGCGTTTGGATGGCGGCGCCGTGGTGCTGATCAGCCCTTTGGGACATTCGTACAGCGGCAAAACCTTCAATCTGAGTATGTGTGAAACCGCTCAGGAAGTGGCCATGGCTTTGCAGGCGGAGAAACTGGTTTTCTTGACCGAAGAAGCCGGTATCCGTCGTGCCGACGGCTCTTTGGCCAATACTTTGTCTATCGGCGAAGTGCAGGAACTGATACACGACAATCCCGATGCGCCGGCCGATTTGTTGCATGCGGCGGTAGGCGCGTTGGAAAACGGCGTATCGCGGGTGCAGATTCTCAACGGCCGTGAAGACGGCAGCCTGCTGCGCGAGCTGTTTACCCGCGAGGGCAGCGGTACATCTATTGCGCGCGAGCCGTTTGTTTCCATCCGTCAGGCACGCAGCGACGATATTCCGCACATCATCGCCTTAATCCGCCCTCTGGCGGAACAAGGCATCTTGTTACACCGCAGCCGCGAGTATTTGGAAAACCATATTTCCAGCTTTTCCGTATTGGAACACGATCAAAACATTTACGGCTGCGTGGCGTTGAAAACCTTTTCCGAACCGGACTGCGGCGAATTGGCCTGTCTGGTGGTATCGCCCGAAGCGCGCGATGGCGGCTACGGCGAACTGCTGTTGGAACATCTGTTTCAAAAAGCGCGTGCCTTAAATATCAAAACGCTTTTCGCCTTATCCACGCACACGGGCGAATGGTTTGTCGAACGGGGCTTTCAGACGGCCTCAGCCGATGACCTGCCTGCCGAACGCCGGCAGGAATACAATGCCAACGGCCGCAATTCCAAAGTATTCGTTTATGACTTGCAGGCCGTCTGAGAAACTTCAATCCTATTATCCGTTTTTAAAAATTACTCAAATCTTATGTTGAAAATCATCTCTGCCAACGTCAACGGCATCCGCTCCGCCTATAAAAAAGGTTTTTATGAATACATCGCCGCATCGGGCGCGGACATTGTCTGCGTGCAGGAACTGAAAGCTCAAGAAGCCGATCTGTCGGACGATATGAAAAATCCGCACAGTATGCACGGCTACTGGCATTGCGCCGAAAAGCGCGGTTACAGTGGCGTGGCGGTGTACAGCAAACGCAAACCCGACAATGTGCAAATCGGCATGGGCATTGAAGAATTTGACAGGGAAGGCCGTTTTGTCCGTTGCGATTTCGGCAAGTTGTCGGTAATTTCGCTGTATCTGCCCAGCGGCAGCAGCGCGGAAGAGCGCCAACAAGTGAAATACCGCTTTTTGGACGCGTTCTATCCCATGCTCGAAGCCATGAAAAACGAAGGGCGCGATATTGTCGTTTGCGGCGACTGGAATATCGCCCACCAAAACATCGACTTGAAAAATTGGAAGGGCAATCAGAAAAATTCGGGCTTCTTGCCTGAAGAGCGCGAATGGATAGGCAAAGTCATCCACAAGCTCGGTTGGACTGATATGTGGCGCACACTTTATCCCGATGTGCCGGGCTATACTTGGTGGAGCAACCGCGGACAAGCGTATGCGAAAGATGTCGGGTGGCGCATCGATTATCAGATGGTGACGCCGGAGTTGGCCGCCAAAGCTGTTTCCGCACATGTTTATAAAGACGAAAAATTCTCGGATCACGCCCCTTTAGTTGTGGAGTATGACTATGTTGCCGAATAAGGTTTTTGGTAAATATGATTGGAATATAAACGGCAAAACCGGCGTAGGCGCAGCGTGGGTCGTGGCGGCATTTGTATTGCCTATGCTGGTGTGGGCGGTGTTTATGCTGGCGCGGATGTCCGGCTGGGTTGCGCCGACCAAGGCCAATCCGACATGGGCGTTGGTATGGCTACTGTTTTCCCTGCCTTGCCTGCTGATTGCGGCCAAATGCTTTGCTTGGAAGGGCTGGCGGCTGATTGCCAACATCGTACTTTGTCTGGCGACTTGTGCCATCCTCAGCGTGCCAGCCGCATTGCTGATTGCATTTACACTCAACGACTTGCTCAAATAGGCCGTCTGAAATGCAGAGCTTCGAACTCGAAGAAATGGCACTGTTTCTGATACGCGATGCGGATGAAGCGGAAATGTGGATAGACCGCTGGGTGGTCAGCTATCCGATTGTTCAAACTGCCGAAGCCGATAGTCGGCAAACTATTTCCGAATGGCAACACGCCATTCAGACGGCCTTCGACCATATCGTCAGCAGAAATATTGCCGTCGTGGCTCATGGTGCCGGCGTGTCCGCATTTTTGGCATGGCTGTACCAAGCCGACATCATGACGCAAAAACGCCTGACCAATATTATTTTGGTCTCGCCTCGCCCAGAAGCTTTTCCCGAGGACGAAATCCATACGTTCCAACGCGTCCGCTGCCCTTGCCGTACGGCGTTGGTCATCGCCGAAACAAACGGCACGCCACGCGATTGGGCGCAAGAACAGGCCGACCGCTGGCAGGCGCGCCTGCTTCAATCACCGCATTCCGGCCAGTTAAACGGCGCTCTCGGCGGTTGGCAATGGGGCATGAAGCTGATGCAGGAAATGTTGTTGAGTAAGTAGTGTAGTAATATCTATTAATATTAATAAACGAAGGCCGTCTGAAACCGATATGTATTTCAGACGGCCTTTGTTTGCAAATATCATGTTAAATATAATTAAAAGAAACTATTCTCATTTCTTTTATGAAGCAATATAATTTGGTTGTTTTGTTAAATTGAGTATAAAAATGCAAATACCATTTCATTTGGCTTTATTACCCACGCTGATTATCGCTTCCTTCCCTGTTGCTGCCGCCGATACGCAGGATAATGGCGAACATTACACCGCTACCCTGCCCACCGTTTCCGTGGTCGGACAGTCCGACACCAGCGTACTCAAAGGCTACATCAACTACGACGAAGCCGCCGTTACCCGCAACGGACAGCTCATCAAAGAAACGCCGCAAACCATCGATACGCTCAATATTCAGAAAAACAAAAACTACGGCACGAACGATTTGAGTTCCATCCTCGAAGGTAACGCCGGCATTGACGCTGCTTACGATATGCGCGGCGAAAGCATTTTCCTGCGCGGTTTTCAAGCCGACGCATCCGATATTTACCGCGACGGCGTGCGCGAAAGCGGACAAGTGCGCCGCAGTACCGCCAACATTGAGCGCGTGGAAATCCTGAAAGGCCCGTCTTCCGTGCTTTACGGTCGCACCAACGGCGGCGGCGTCATCAATATGGTCAGCAAATACGCCAACTTCAAACAAAGCCGCAACATCGGAGCGGTTTACGGCTCGTGGGCAAACCGCAGCCTGAATATGGACATTAACGAGGTGCTGAACAAAAACGTCGCCATCCGCCTCACCGGCGAAGTCGGGCGCGCCAATTCATTCCGCAGCGGCATAGACAGCAAAAATGTCATGGTTTCGCCCAGCATTACCGTCAAACTCGACAACGGTTTGAAATGGACTGGGCAATACACCTACGACAATGTGGAGCGCACGCCCGACCGCAGCCCGACCAAGTCCGTGTACGACCGCTTCGGACTGCCTTACCGCATGGGTTTTGCCCACCCGAACGATTTTGTGAAAGACAAGCTGCAAGTTTGGCGTTCCGACCTTGAATACGCCTTCAACGACAAATGGCGCGCCCAATGGCAGCTTGCCCACCGCACGGCGGCGCAGGATTTCGACCATTTTTATGCAGGCAGCGAAAACGGCAGCCGAATCAAACGCAACTACGCCTGGCAGCAGACCGACAACAAAACTCTGTCGTCCAACTTCACGCTCAACGGCGACTACAACATCGGCCGTTTTGAAAACCACCTGACCGTAGGCATGGATTACAGCCGCGAACACCGCAACCCGACCTTAGGTTACAGCCGCGCCTTTACTGCTTCCATCGACCCTTACGACCGCGCAAACTGGCCGGCTTCGGGCAGATTGCAGCCCGTACTGACCGAAAACCGCCACAAAGCCGACTCCTACGGCATCTTTGTGCAAAACATCTTCTCCGCTACGCCCGATTTGAAATTCGTCCTCGGCGGCCGTTACGACAAATACACCTTTAATTCCGAAAACAAACTCACCGGCAGCAGCCGCCAGTACAGCGGCCACTCGTTCAGCCCCAACATCGGCGCAGTGTGGAACATCAACCCCGTTCACACACTTTACGCCTCTTATAACAAAGGTTTCGCGCCTTATGGCGGACGCGGCGGCTATTTGAGTATCGACACTTCGTCTTCTGCCGTGTTCAACGCTGACCCCGAGTACACCCGCCAATACGAAACCGGCGTTAAAAGCAGTTGGCTGGACGACCGCCTCAGCACTACGTTGTCTGCCTACCAAATAGAACGCTTCAATATCCGCTACCGCCCCGACGCGCAAAATGATCCCTACACTTGGGCAGTCGGCGGTAAACACCGTTCGCGTGGCGTGGAATTGTCCGCCATCGGGCAAATCATACCCAAAAAACTCTATCTGCGCGGTTCGTTGGGCGTGATGCAGGCGAAAGTCGTTGAAGACAAAGAAAATCCCGACCGAGTGGGCATCCATTTGAATAACACCAGCAACGTTACCGGCAACCTGTTTTTCCGTTATACCCCGACCGAAAACCTCTACGGCGAAATCGGCGTAACCGGTACAGGCAAACGCTACGGTTACGACTCAAGAAATAAAGAAGTGACTACGCTTCCCGGCTTTGCCCGAGTTGATGCCATGCTTGGCTGGAACCATAAAAACGTCAACGTTACCTTTGCCGCGGCCAATCTGCTCAATCAAAAATATTGGCGTTCGGATGCCATGCCGGGTAATCCGCGCGGCTATACTGCCCGGGTAAATTACCGTTTCTGATGAAATCAGGCAAAGGCCGTCTGAAAATAAGGCTATGATCTAAGCCATATTTCAGACGGCCTTTTATAAAGGTTGAAATAAAACTAAACACATTTTTTCACTCAAATCGAACACACCTCCAACAAAATGCCATAAAATCCGCCCATTGATTTGAATGTAAAGAGATACCTATGAAACTGAAAACCTTAGCCTTGACCTCATTAACCCTGTTGGCATTGGCCGCTTGCGGCAAACAGGCGGAAACCAGCGTTCCGGCAGATAGCGCCCAAAGCAACATATCCGCTCCGGCAGCCCCTGCCGCATTGACCGAAGGTGTCAATTACACCGTATTGTCCAATCCGATTCCGCAACAGCAGGCCGGCAAAATCGAAGTATTGGAATTCTTCGGCTACTTCTGCCCGCATTGCGCCCATCTTGAGCCGGTTTTGAGCGAGCACATCAAAACGTTTAAAGACGATACCTATATGCGCCGGGAGCATGTCGTGTGGGGTGACGAAATGAAACCTTTGGCACGTTTGGCGGCCGCAGTGGAAATGGCCGGTGAATCAGATAAAGCCAACAGCCATATTTTCGATGCGATGGTTAACCAAAAAATCAACTTGGCCGATACCGATACCCTGAAAAAATGGCTGTCCGAACAAACAGCGTTTGACGGCAAAAAAGTATTGGCTGCATTTGAAGCGCCCGAAAGCCAAGCACGTGCGGCTCAAATGGAAGAATTGACCAATAAATTCCAAATCAGCGGCACACCGACTGTGATCGTTGGTGGCAAATACCAAGTCGAATTTAAAGACTGGCAGTCCGGCATGACCACGATTGACCAGTTGGTGGACAAAGTACGCGAAGAGCAGAAAAAGCCGCAATAAGTTGAGGATTGAATGAGCAAAGATTTCGCGTCCCTTATCTCTTTTTCCTTCACTGTGCTGAAAGATCCAAACCATGTGTGATTACTGTTCTGACCTGCGACCTACCGTTCGTATCAGGGTTCCGAAAGAATTATCGCAAATGTTACTGCGAGCCTCTGATCGTTTAGCAGACGGCACGCTTATCGATATTACTCCAGCCTACGACAAAGTTTATGGTCCCAGCCTTGATGTTGCCAAAACCATCGCTAATAGCGGTTACATTACCCATACTGATTCTCAGGGTAATCGTGACATATATGGTTGGAACGATTCTGTGGTACATTATTTTCAATGTACGCACTGCAATGCCGTTTTCAGGCTTGGTGCCGAAACCTACCATGGTAGTGGTGGCCAATGGGAAATGTTGGAAGAGGCATCAGTACGCTATGAAAATTCTTAAAAGGAATAGATTTCATAGTTATATGTGAATAGTAATTCTTGCTAGAGTAAAAACAAAAACGCCGTCTGAAACTTTTCAGACGGCGTTTTCTGTCAAATCGGCTTACAAACCTGGGAACATGCCTTTCATTCCCTTCATGCCTTTGGCCAAACGCATCAGTTTGCCCAAACCGTTGCCGCTGAACATCTTCATCATTTGTTGCATTTGTTCAAACTGTTTGAGCAATTTGTTTACTTCCTGCACGGTTGTGCCCGCACCCATCGCAATACGGCGTTTGCGGCTGGCTTTGAGCAGGGCAGGGTTGGCACGTTCTTTTGGTGTCATTGAGTTGATGATGGCTTCTACTTTGCCCATCGCTTTTTCAGCCGTGCCTTCGGGGATTTGTTTCGATATTTGGCCCAGTTCGCCCGGCATTTTCGACATCAGGTTTTCCAAGCCGCCCATATTGCGCATCTGCTGAATTTGTTCTTTAAAGTCATTGAGATCAAAGCCTTTGCCTTTTTGCAGCTTTTTCGCCATTTTGGCGGCGGCTTCTTCATCAATACCTTTTTGAACGTCTTCAATCAGGGTCAATACGTCGCCCATACCGAGAATACGGCTGGCAAGACGGTCGGGGTGGAAAGGTTCGAGGCCGTTGATTTTTTCGCCGACGCCGATAAATTTAATCGGTTTGCCGGTTACATGGCGTACGGACAATGCCGCACCGCCGCGCGAGTCGCCGTCCATCTTGGTCAATACGACACCGGTCAGCGGCAGGGCTTCATTAAATGCCTGAGCAGTGTTCACAGCATCCTGACCTAACATGGCATCGATGACGAACAAAGTTTCAACCGGGTTGACCGCAGCATGAAGCGCTTTGATTTCGTTCATCATTTCTTCATCGATTGCCAGGCGGCCGGCGGTATCGACCATCAAGACATCGTAAAAATGTTTTTTGGCGTAATCGACGGCGGCAGTTGCAATCTCAACCGGTTTTTGGTTGGTATCAGACGGGAAAAAGTCCACGCCGACCTGTTCGGCCAACAGGCGCAGCTGTTCAATCGCAGCAGGGCGGTAAACGTCGGCAGATACCACCAAAACTTTTTTCTTCTGATCGTTTTTCAGCAGGCGGGCAAGTTTGCCGACGGTTGTTGTCTTACCGGCACCCTGTAAACCAGCCATCAAAACAATGGCAGGCGGTGAAACCGATAAATCCAGTGTTTTGTTTTCCTTGCCCATCAGCTCGACTAAGGCTTGGTTGACCACACCAATAAAGGCTTGGTCAGGTGTCAGACTGCCGACGACTTCTTGGCCAAGGGCCTGTTCTTTGACTGTGTTGACGAATTCTTTAACGACGGGCAATGCAACGTCGGCTTCCAGCAGGGCAAGACGAACCTCGCGCAAGGCTTCTTTAATATTGTCTTCGGTCAGTGTTGATTGGCCGCGAATATTTTTAAGCACCTTGCTGAAGCGGTTGGTCAGGTTGTCTAACATACTTATCCTTGATAATGAGAATAGCTGCCCAATACAGGGCATTCTTTGTTAAAATAAAATTCGGATTATTTTACACGATAGTCCGAAGTTATGCTTCAAGAACACAAACACGCACAGCAAGGCCGTCTGAAACCCTGCCGGCTGCCCATCTAGTGTTCACACGTCTATTGAGAAAGATATTTATGCCGATTGTCTTAATCTGCCTTATGCTGGTGTATGCCGGATTGGGCGCATTTTCCTGGGTGCAACATAAAAAGCACAATAATAAGTCTTACCCGCTGAAAACCGAGTTGCTGATTTTGAGCGGCGCATTATTGGTACATGGTGCAGCATTGATGTTCCCGGTATTGCAGGATAGGGTATTGATTACCGGTTTTGGTTATTCGCTCAGTCTGATAGTTTGGCTGATGTTGATGATGTACTGCCTGGGCAGCTTCTTTTACTGTCTGCGCGGGGTGCAACTCTTATTGTATCCCTGTGCCGCATTGACTTTATTGTTGGGTTTCCTTTTCCCGGGGGATTTTTCAGGCCGTCAAATCGTAGACTTATTGCCACTGTCGCACATTGCATCATCATTGCTCGCATACGGACTGTTTGGCATCGTTACCTTATTTGCCATCCTGATCCTTTTGCTCGACCGCAATCTGCACAAACGCCGTTTTTCCGCATTGGTCAGCTTCTTGCCGCCATTATTGAGTTTAGAAAAACTCATGTTCCAAGGTATGTGGGCAGGTTTCGTCTTGTTGACCTATTCCGTTATCAGCGGTACGTTTTTTGCAGAAACCGTTTTCGGCAAGCCGATGACCTTCACGCATAAAACCATCTTCAGTATTATGTCGTGGCTGATTTATGGCGCATTATTGTTGAAACACAGTATGACCGCATGGCGCGGCAAAAAAGCCGCCGTTTGGACTATTGTCGGATTTATTAGTCTGATTTTTGCCTATGTAGGCAGTAAATTTGTCCTAGAAATTGTCCTTCAACGCATTGGATAAATAGAAATCATAAAAAAGGCCGTCTAAAAGAGCATTTCAGACGGCCTTTAGTTTGTATTTTTTGTATGTGTGGATTATGTAGAAAGTTTGATAGTATTTTTTAGAAATAAAAACCCTGTTAAAACAGGGTGGTGGTTAAATTTCTAGAAATAATTTTGCGAAGGGTGTTGACTGGTTTTGT
>NZ_JAPWAZ010000003.1:0-353886 GCF_041433145.1 Neisseria sp. 27098_8_158 | reverse complement strand
ACAAAACCAGTCAACACCCAATTTCAAAAAAATTAAAAAATTTTCACAACTATCTGTATTTAAATAATTTAAAATTTATTGGATTTTATCGTTCGATAGATAAAACAGATATTCTAAGATAAATAGTCCTGCAGCTTTGCTCTTATTTGCCACATTCAACACTCTATATCTCTATATTACTGGCGCTTTAGTCCCATCTACTCTTACAATCTCTATTTTCTCCAATAAAACAATCATAAATTTAGAATGTCCCTATTATGAGTAACGAAAAGATTCAACAAAAATTTGAACAAGCATATCACTCTTTTATCGAAGAGGAAAATTACGAGGAAGCGCTAAAACGTGCCGAGATTCTTTGCCTTCTCAATCCACAATCTGTCGAATTTCATCACAAAGTTGCTTATGCCTATCTGAAGCAATTGAAATGGGAAAAAGCCATTGAGGCTGAAATGAAAACGTTAGAGCTGGATAGCACCTATATTCCTGCTTTAGATTTACTTGCCCATGCTTACGGCGCCCTAGATAATTGGGAAAAAACCGGGTTTTACGGTCATCAGGCTTTGGTTCTAAAAGACAAAGCCATCCCAGACCTAGAACATGAAATCATTCCGGCACCAGCTCCAAAAAACGGCAAACGGATTATCTCCTTTTCTTTATTTGGCAATAATTCCAAATATATTGAGCCTGCCGTCTTAAACACCCAGCTTGCTCCTGTGCTTTTCCCCGGTTGGACATGTCGTTTTTATGTCGACGATTCTGTATCGGCTGAAGCTATTCAACGATTTAGAAATAACGGTGCAGAAGTGATTAAGGTTGGCGCTCCATTGGACAACTGGCCGGGTACGATGTGGCGTTTTCTTGCCATTAATGATCCCGAGGTTGAATACGTTATTTTCCGTGATGCAGATTCTATTATTTGCTATCGTGATGCTGCAGCCGTATCCGAATGGATAAAAAGTGGCACACTATTCCACACTATTCGCGACTCAGGCTCGCATACCGCCCTAATTCTTGCGGGTATGTGGGGCGCTAAAGCGGGCGCAGTCCCAGATATGCAGGAAAGGATTCAAAACTTTGTCGACGAGGGCTACCCTTCCAGACATTTTGCCGACCAAGATTTTCTAGAAAAAGAATTGTGGGCCTATATCCGTCAGAATTTGTTTGCACATGACAGATTATTTGATTTCTGTAATGCACACGAAATTCCCGGCGAGTTCTACTCTAATTATCAAATCGCTTTCAGCGAAGGGGTTACCAGCTTTAACGCAACGACTGATTATGAAGACGGCAGCCTGGCAAGATGGACGCTGTACTCCAGTGCTTCACCTTTAGTCAATCCGGACTACTCGCTCAATGTTGTTCCTGAATTTAAAGTCTGCAGTTATGTGACTGAAGTGAAAAACGGAGCGGTTTCAGCATTCTTACCAAAGAGATATGGTAATGCGATTAAAGCAAAACTGGCCAGAATCAACATCGAACAAATCTAATTTGATTTGATTCCTATATATCTCATTTAATGAACCCGTTATTTATGAGCAAACACATTCTCCTCGGTATTACCGGCGGTATTGCGGCGTATAAATCTTGTGAACTGGTCAGACTGCTGAAAAAGCAAGGACATTCTGTATCAGTAGTGATGACAGATTCTGCGACAGAATTTGTCTCCCCACTGACTTTCCAAGCTTTAACCGGCAATCCAGTTTTATCGGATACCTATTCAGGCGCTTCCAATAATGGCATGGCACACATCAACCTGACGCGTGAAGCCGACGCATTTCTTATTGCGCCTGCGACTGCCAATACGATCGCCAAAATTGCCAACGGATTGGCCGACAACCTACTGACTACTTTGGCCGCAGCCAGAAAATGTCCTTTCGCTGTTGCACCTGCAATGAATGTCGAAATGTGGAACAACCCTGCTAACCTGCGCAATATTAAGCAGCTGGTTTCAGACGGCATTACCGTGTTTTACCCGAACAATGGCGAACAGGCTTGCGGCGAAACAGGTACAGGCAGAATGGTCGAAGCGGTCGATCTGGCTGATTTGCTAGAGGATTTATGGACACCCAAGCTACTGAGCGGCAAAAAAGTTCTGATTACAGCCGGCGCAACGTTTGAAGCCATCGATCCTGTCCGCGGCATTACCAATATTTCCAGCGGACAAATGGGCATGGCTTTAGCACGTGCGTGCCGTGCTGCCGGAGCGAAAGTCACGCTGATTTACGGTCAAATTCAGATGGCCTTGCCAGCAGGCTTGGCTCATTCCGAACAAGCTGTCAGTGCAGAAGCCATGTATCAGGCAGTTCACCGCCATATCCATGAGCAAG
Source organism: Neisseria sp. 27098_8_158 (assembly GCF_041433145.1). Classification (NCBI taxonomy): domain Bacteria; kingdom Pseudomonadati; phylum Pseudomonadota; class Betaproteobacteria; order Neisseriales; family Neisseriaceae; genus Neisseria; species Neisseria sp. 27098_8_158. The sequence continues at coordinate 351,559 of NZ_JAPWAZ010000003.1, read as the reverse complement.
ATGTCTTTATTTCCGTTGCAGCCGTTGCAGACTATAAAGTCAAACACAGCAGCAACGAGAAACTGAAGAAAAACGGCAATCAGCCTCCAGTTATCGAACTGACGGAAAACCCGGATATTCTCGCATCCGTTGCCGCCTTGCCTTCTCCACCATTCTGTGTCGGCTTTGCTGCAGAAAGCCATCAGGTTTTGGAATTTGCACGGGCAAAACGTTTGCGTAAAAACGTACCTATGCTGGTGGCCAACCAAGTTTCCGTTTCCATGGGTAAGCCAACCAATCAAATCACCATTATTGATGACCTTGCCGAAACCTCATTTCCGGAAACATCGAAACGCCAAGCGGCAGATGAAATCGTCAAACGTCTGGCTGAATTATTGGCTTAATCAAACAAAAGGCCGTCTGAAAATTTTTCAGACGGCCTTTGTTCAAACACATTACATTACAAACCCAATTCGCGCAGAAAACGAATATCGTCTGCCCAACCGGATTTCACTTTCACCCAAATCTTCAAGAAGACTTTGGTATCAAACAATTTTTCCATATCAAGGCGGGCTTCAGTAGAAATTTTCTTCAATTTCTCCCCACCCTTGCCAATCAAAATTGCCTTTTGACTGTCTTTATCGACCAACACCGCGATATAAATGCGGAACAGTCCGCTTTCCTCTTCCTCAAACTGCTCCACTTCAACATTCATCGCATACGGCAACTCTTCGCCCAAATAGCGGAACAATTTTTCGCGCACAATCTCCATCGCCAGGAATCGGCTGGATTTATCCGTCACCATATCTTCCGGATACATCGGGATACTTTCCGGCAGATACGGCTTGAGCAGTTCCAGCAGATTGGCAATACGCAGGCCATGTTTCGCGCTGACTGCCTCGCTGGCGGCAAACTCAAACTCTTGGCGTACTTCATTGATAAACGCCTCAAGCGCAAATTTGTCTTTGGCTTTGTCTTTATCGATTTTATTGACCACCAATACCACAGGCGTATGCTTAGGCAACTGCTTCAACACCACGCGGTCGGCATCGGTAAAGCGCATGGCTTCCACCACAAAAACCACCACATCCACGCCGCTCAACGCTTCGGTTACGTTTTGATTAAGACGGTCATTCAAGGCATTGCGATGATTGGTTTGAAAACCCGGCGTATCGACAAACACAAATTGCGCCGTGTCGTCGGTGTAAATACCGGTTACACGATTGCGCGTGGTTTGTGCTTTTTTACTGGTGATACTGATTTTCTGACCGATTAAATGGTTCATCAACGTGGATTTGCCGACATTCGGGCGACCCACGATGGCCACAAAGCCGCAACGATAATCCGTCGGGTGTTGCGACTCGTTTTGCAAAAAGGTTTCGATATCCATTTATATATGACTTTCTTGATTGTTTCAGACGGCCTTTGCATTTTCTCAAAGGCCGTCTGAAATATTATTTTTTAGCTTTTTTCAAAGGAAACTTCTGTTCCAACCATTCTAAGGCTTCACATGCCGCTTTTTGCTCGGCTACTTTTCGACTGTTGCCGCGTGCATTGCAGATGAAACCGAGTTCGCCCAAATCGCAGGAAATCACAAACATCGCATCAGCCGTCTGCTCCGCCTGCTCTTCGATTCGGTATTTCGGCAGGGCAAAGCGACGTGCCTGCAAGGCTTCCTGCAAAGCGGTTTTACTGTCTTTCTTGCCGATATTCAAATCCGCACGTTTCACGCGTTCCGCAAACAAATGGCGAACCACTTTTTCCGCCGCAGAAAAATCCGCGTCAAAACTGACCGCCGCAAACATCGCCTCCATCGCATCCGCCAAAATCGAAGGCCGTCTGAAACCGCCGCTCTTCAACTCGCCGGCACCCAAATACAAACCGTCGCCGACATTCATTTCCAACGCGATTTCAGCCAAGACACCTTCATTCACCAAAGCCGCGCGCATCCGCGACAACTCGCCTTCCGACAATTTCGGAAACGCGTCAAACAACATCCGCGCCACGGAATAGTTCAAAATCGAATCGCCGACAAATTCAAAACGTTCATTGTGTTTGGCATTGTAGCTGCGGTGGGTCAAAGCCTGCTGGAGCAGCTCCATATTGCGGAACTCATAGCCCAGACGCTTTTGAATCGCTCGATGCGCCTTCTGTTTGAGCAAATCAGATTTCATTCCATACTTTCAAAAAACAGCCGGAAAGCACGCCTCATCCGCAGTGAAACAAAATAAAAAGGCTACACCGGCAACTTTTTTATTTTGGCTCATTGTTTCTTGCGTCCCTCAAGCCGATAAACAATCAAAAACCGTCATGTTCAAACCTGACGGCACTTATCGACATTGTACCATCAAACCGCCCCTGCACACATCCGTGCGGAAAAGCGGCGAATCGTGTAAAATCATGCCAAATCATCTCTTTGTCAACTCCATGAACAAATTTGCCCAAGCATTGGCCGCAGCGCTCGACCGCTGCATCGTCACCAACACCGTCGCCGAACAAGGCGAGCCCGTCGGCTTCCTCTACCGCGAAGCCCCCGTATTTGAAAACGACAGCGGCTGGCGTATTTTCAGCGGCGACGAAACCGACGAATACACCGACAACCCCGACAATTTCAGCATTGTCAGCCTCTCCGCCATTACTGCAGACAATCCCGACATCGCGCCCATGCTGACTCAGGCAGAAGGCAGTGCGTGGGAATTGAACGAAGACGGCGAGTTCCAAGCCGTTGCCGATTGGCAGCCGCAAGAATAATCCATCCCCATTTCGTTTCAGACGGTCTTCCCTATAACAAGGCCGTCTGAAACCAAGCCGAATCCCTATTTCACAAATATTGAAGGAATCATCATGAATATTATCGAACCACGCCTCGATGGCACCAACCTGCGCATCGGCATCGTTCAAGCCCGCTTCACCAACGAAATTGGCAGCGAAATGGTCAAAGTATGCTGCCGCACCTTAAAAGAATTGGGCGTATCCGAAGACAACATCACGCTTGCCACCGTCCCTGGCGCGCTTGAAGTGCCTATCGCGCTGATGAACCTCGCTTCATCCGAACAATTCGATGCCCTGATTGCCATCGGCGTTGTCATTCGTGGCGAAACCTACCACTTTGAATTGGTATCCAATGAGTCCGGCGCAGGTGTCAGCCGCGTTGCCCTTGACTACAACATCCCTATCGCCAACGCCATCCTGACGACTGAAAACGACGAACAAGCCGTTGCGCGTATCGAAGAAAAAGCCTCCGATGCAGCCAAAGTTGCCGTAGAATGTGCCAACTTGGTCAACCATCTTTTGTCAGAACAATACGAAGACGACGAAGAATAAGCTTCTCCCCGTATTGAATACCGCATATTTTCAGACGGCCTCTCAATCATGACATTGAGGCCGTCTGAATCATTCAATATTCAGCCGACAACCATCGGCACTCTCTTCACAAGGAATACCCATGAAAAGCCCACGCCGCCGCGCACGCGAGCTTGCCGTACAAGCCATTTATCAAGCAGGCATCAACAAAACTGCCGCTCCCGAAATCGCCAAAAACATCCACGAACTGTCCCAAACATCCAATATGGATGAAGAGCTGTTCAACAAACTGTTTTTCGGCGCACAAACCCATGCCGAAGAATACATGGAAAAAATCAGCCCCCTGCTCGACCGCGACGAAAAAGACCTCAGTCCTATCGAACGCGCCGTTTTGCTGGTTGCCTGCCATGAGCTAAGCACCATGCCTGAGACCCCCTACCCCGTCATCATCAATGAAGCCATCGAAGTCACCAAAACTTTCGGCGGCACCGATGGCCATAAATTCGTCAACGGCATCCTCGACCAACTGGCTTCCCGTATCCGCCCTGACGAACCGCGCCGCAAAGGCTAAGATTGACTTCACATCAGGTCAAAATTACTGATCTTTGCCCTGTTTAAGCTAATGTGCTTATACAGCCAAACCATCAAAAAGGCCGTCTGAATTTCAGACGGCCTTTGTTTATTTCTCATCTAGGGGCGTTTCATAACCGGGGCAGTTTTGTTTATCGCTGTTTGCCCAAATGATACCGCTGTCGTTGTAATAAACAGTACAAGTTTCATAGGCATTGGTTTCTTTGTTGGGTACAGCCTTCAAAATATAACCTGAATCGGAAGGATCCGCACCTTCGGAAAAACTAATATCGAAATATTGATTCTGCTGCAAATTTTCAGGAGGAAACCCTACAAAAGTACTTCTTTGAGTATAGTAGCGTTCAAGTTGTTGGGCATTATGCAGCATCTGTGTGCGGACGGATGCGAGACGCGTTTGGCGGATGTAGTTTTGATAAGACGGATATGCGATGGTAGCAAGAATGGCTGCAATCACAACGACTATCAGCAGCTCGATAAGCGTGAAGCCTTGTTGGTGTTTCATTGTATTTATGTCGTGAATAATTAGAATAAGACATGAATATTATAGTCGTTTTCTTGCGGCTTAAATGTTCAGATACGGAGGGAGTTTGGGAATTTATGTAAATGAGGTGCAAGTTCTGAAAAATACTTACTGCCCTTTATTTTTTATTTCAATAAGTTAAACTTCAATTTAAGCCGACTGTCTCTTGGTCGGCCTTGGACTTTACAGTAAAATCCAGTTGTTTTTTTGTCTCCAACATACATTTATTGCTTGTCTGCAACGTTATTTTATTGAATTGGTTCCTTTTATATGTCTAAAGTTTTCAAGTGGGCGGCCGGTACGGCTGTTGTAGTAGCAGCGGCTTTCGGCGGCTGGTCTTTGATGAAGCCTGAGCCTCAGTCTTCTTTTATTACGGAAGTGGTCAAACGCGGCGATATCCGTCAAACCGTGTCGGCAACCGGCGAAATCTCACCTTCCAATTTAGTATCCGTAGGCGCGGAAGCTTCAGGTCAGATTAAAAAACTGTATGTGAAACTGGGCCAACAAGTGAAAAAAGGCGATCTGATTGCGGAAATCGACTCAACCAATCAGATCAATACCTTAAATACCGAAAAATCCAAACTGGAAACCTATCAGGCAAAATTGGTTTCTGCCGAAATCGCGCTTTCCAGTGCGGAGAAAAAATATAAACGCGAACTTGCCTTATGGAAAGAACAGGCAACTTCCAAAGAAAATTTGGAATCTGCACAAGACTCTTTAGCCGCAGCCAAAGCGAATGTTGCCGAACTGAAGGCCTCCATCAAACAATCAAAAATCTCGATTAATACGGCTGAATCCGAACTGGGCCACACGCGGATTACCGCTACCATGGACGGCACCGTGGTCGCCATTCCTGTTGAAGAAGGCCAATCCGTCAATGCGGCTCAATCTACGCCGACCATTATCCAACTGGCCAACTTGGAAACCATGTTAAACAAAATGCAGATTGCCGAAGGCGACATCACGAAAGTCAAAGCCGGTCAGGATATTTCGTTCACCATTTTGTCCGAGCCGGACACCCCGATTAAAGCGAAATTAGACAGTGTCGACCCCGGCTTGACCACCATGTCTTTGGGCAGCTACACCAGCAGCACGGACACGACTTCCAATGCGATTTACTACTATGCCCGCGCCCTGGTGCCGAATCCCGAAGGCAAACTTTCCATCGGTATGACCACTCAAAACACGATCGAAATCAACGGCGTGAAGAATGTTTTACTGGTACCGACGCTGACCGTGAAAAAACATAACGGCAAATCCTATGTCAGCATTTTGGGCGCAGACAATAAAGCGGTAGAACGCGAAGTGACCGTCGGCTTGAAAGACAACATGAATACTGAAATCAAAAGCGGCTTGAAAGAAGGCGAAAAAGTGATCGTTTCTGAAATGAGCGCAGATGAAAAGAATAAGAGCAGTGAACGCGCGATGATGGGCGGCGGCCCTCCTCGCTGATTGATTAAGGCCGTCTGAAAGGTTTGGCTGTGTTTCAGACGGCCTTAGTTCCTGTATTTCTATTTTTCGCCCGGAAAGATTATGAGTTTAATCGAATGTAAGAATATCAACCGTTTTTTCGGTAGCGGTGAAAACCGTGTGCACGTATTGAAAGATGTCAGCCTTTCTATTGAAAAAGGCGACTTTGTGGCGATTATCGGCCAGTCCGGTTCAGGCAAATCGACGCTGATGAATATCTTGGGCTGTCTGGATACCGCCACTTCCGGCTCTTATCAAATCGACGGCATCGAAACATCGCAAATGCAGCCAGATGAGCTGGCGGCTTTGCGCCGTGAGCGTTTCGGCTTTATTTTCCAGCGTTACAACCTGTTAAGCTCGCTGACCGCCCGAGACAACGTCGCCCTGCCTGCCGTATATATGGGCATGGACAGCAAAGAGCGCGCGGAACGTGCGGAAAAACTGTTGGGCGATTTGGGTTTGCAAAATAAAGAAGGCAACAAACCCAGCGAACTTTCCGGCGGTCAGCAACAACGCGTTTCGATTGCGCGCGCGTTGATGAACGGCGGCGAAATCATCTTTGCCGACGAGCCGACCGGCGCATTGGATACCGCCAGCGGTAAAAACGTGATGGAAATCATCCACAAGCTGCACGAAGACGGGCATACCGTGATTATGGTCACCCACGATCCGGGCATTGCGGCAAACGCAAACCGCGTCATCGAAATCCGCGACGGTCAGATTATTTCCGACACGTCTAAAAATCCGGATATTCCGCCAAGCAAAGTGGAGAGGATTAAAGAAAAAGCTTCTTGGTCGTTTTATTACGATCAATTTATGGAAGCATTCAAAATGTCGGTACAGGCGATTATGGCGCACAAAATGCGTTCGCTGCTGACCATGCTGGGTATTATCATCGGTATCGCTTCGGTGGTATCGGTAGTAGCCTTAGGTAATGGCTCGCAACAAAAAATCTTGGAAGACATCAACTCGATGGGCACAAACACCATCAGTATCTTCCCCGGCCGTGGTTTTGGCGACCGTAGAAGCGGACGGATCAAGACACTGACGATTAATGACGCAAAAGCCATCAGCCAACAAAGCTACGTCGCCTCTGCCACCCCTCAAACCAACTCCAGCGGCACCTTGACCTACCGCAACACCGACCTGACTGCCTCGCTTTACGGCGTAGGCGAACAATATTTCGACGTGCGCGGTTTAAAATTGGAAGAAGGCCGTCTGTTTGATGATGACGATGTAAAAACCGATGCACAAGTCGTCATCATCGACCAAAACACCAAAACCAAACTCTTCGGCGAAGGCGTCAATCCTTTAGGCAAAACCATCCTTTTCAAAAAACGTCCGCTAACCGTCATCGGCATTATGAAAAAGGATGACAACTCATTCGGCAATTCCGACTCGCTGATGCTTTGGTCGCCTTATACAACGGTCATGCACCAAATTACCGGCGAGAGCTATACCAACTCCATCGTTGTCAAAATCAAAGACGATGCCAACACGCAAGTTGCCGAAAAAAGCCTGACCGAGCTGCTGAAAGCACGCCACGGTACAGAAGACTTCTTTATGAACAACAGCGACAGCATCAAAGAAATGGTTGAAAGCACAACCGGCACCATGACGCTGCTGATTTCTTCCATCGCGGTCATCTCTTTGGTGGTCGGCGGTATCGGCGTGATGAACATCATGTTGGTCTCCGTTACCGAGCGCACCAAAGAAATCGGCGTCCGTATGGCAATCGGCGCACGCCGCAACAATATTTTGCAACAGTTTCTGATTGAGGCCGTTTTAATCTGTATCATCGGCGGCCTGTCAGGCGTATTGTTGTCCGCAAGCATCAGCTTGGTATTCAACTACTTTGTTACCGACTTCCCGATGAGCATTTCCATGACTTCCGTCATCGGCGCGGTGGTCTGCTCCACCGCCATCGGTGTCGCGTTCGGCTTTATGCCTGCCAACAAAGCTTCCAAGCTCAACCCGATTGATGCGCTGGCTCAGGATTGATTATATTTCAGACGGCCTATTATTTTAGGACCGTCTGAAATGCTGTTACCCGAAAGATTTTTTATGAAGACGAAACCTTTTTCCCAAGCAGCCTTATCATTGGCTATTGCCCTTGCCCTAAGTGCGTGCGCCGCGTCTAAAGCCAACCCGAACCTTACGCTGGAAGCAACCGGCCAAGTCATGAGCGCGGCGGAAACTGCCGAACGCTACAATGTAAACGGCAACTGGTGGGAAATCTACCAAAGCCCGCAACTCAATGCTCTGATGGAGCAGGCGTTGGCCAACAATGTCGATTTGAAACAGGCGGCCATCAGCGTCAACAAGGCTTTGTACCAAGCCAATATTTTGGGCGCGGATTTGGTGCCTTCGTTCAGCGGATCGTTGGGCGCGAACGCTTCTAAAAACCTGAAAACCGGCAGCCACGGCAATACCTTCAGCAGCCAGCTTGGCTTGAGCTACGAATTGGATTTATGGCGTAAACTCAGTGCCACTGCCGATGCTCAGGTATGGGAATATCAAGCCACGCATGAAGACATGGCCAACACACGCCTGACTTTGATTAATAATGTCGCCGATGCGTATTTCAATATCGCCTACCTGAACGAAGCCATCGAGTTGGCAAAAAAATCGCTGAAGCAATATCAGGAAATCAACCGCATTGCGAATGCCAAATTCCGCTACGGCCGTGCCGACTCCAGCCAGCCGACCCAAGCCAAACAGTCATTGCTGAGCGCGGAAAACAACCTGTTGTCTTTGCAAAACAATTTGGATACGCAAAAACAGGTTTTGCGTAATTTGTTGAATTTAAGGCCGTCTGAAAACATGGCCGCCGATCCGGCACAATTCCGCCTGTTGCCGGTCAAAGGCGTGAACTTGGATGTACCGATTACCGTTTTGGCCAACCGCCCCGACCTGCGCGCCGCCGAATACCGCCTGCAAGCGTCGCAACAATTGGTCAACGCGCAAAAACGCAGTTGGTATCCGTCGATTACTTTGGGCGCAAGTTTGAGTACGTCTTCCGATAAAGCGAAAAGCACGTTCAATATCCCCATGTTAGGCGGATCGGCCACCATCAATCTGCCTTTCCTTAATTGGCAGACCATGAAATGGAAAGACAAAACCGTACAAGCGGAGATGGACAGTGCCAAGCTGAATTTTGAAAAAGCCCTGACCACCGCGCTCAACGAGGTCAACACCAACTACCTTGCCTACAAAAACGCGCAGGCCAGCCTTGCCAATCAAGAACAACGTTATCAGTTGGACAAGAAAAACAGCCATTACTATCAAGTACGCTACCAACACGGTAAAAACGAACTGAAAGACTGGCTGGAGGCTTTGAATTCGGAATATAGCTCGGCTCAAAACCTGCTGAACCAACGCTATGAAGCCTTAAAATACGAAAATATGGTGTATAAAGCCATGGCAGGACGTTATACGCCGAAATAGCATTTTCAGACGGCCTTTGGTTAATTTCCGTCAACGGCCGTCTGAAAAACATTCAAGCAACTGAATTTTCATATATAATCGCGCGTTTATTTGATTTTATCCGGACAACATTATGGCCTTCGCCTCTCTCTTTACGCTTTTGGACGACATTACCGCCGTTTTGGACGACGTAGCGATGATGACCAAAGTCGCCGCAAAAAAAACCGCCGGCGTGGTCGGTGACGATTTGGCGCTCAACGCCAATCAGGTAACCGGCGTATCCGCCGAGCGCGAATTGCCGATTATTTGGGCGGTGGCAAAAGGCTCTCTGGTCAATAAGCTGATTCTGGTGCCGCTTGCACTGTTGCTTTCCGCTTTCCTGCCAGCGCTGATTACGCCCTTGCTGATGATAGGCGGTGTGTATTTGTGTTTTGAAGGCGTGGAAAAACTGTTGCACAAATTTCTACACCGCAATGAACACGAAGACGGACACGATACCGAACCTGAAGTCACAGACGAAAAAACAAAAGTGAAAGGCGCGGTCCGTACAGATTTCATCCTCTCAGCTGAAATCATCATTATTGCGCTGGGCGTTGTTGAAAAATATGACCTGATGACGCGTTCTTTGGTTATGGCCGCCATCGGTGTCGGCATGACGGCATTGGTCTATGGTTTGGTCGGCATTATCGTCAAACTTGACGACCTCGGCATGATGTTGATGCGCCAAAAAAGCGTTGCTGTGCAAGGTATCGGACGCGGTTTAATTTCATTTATGCCTTGGTTTATGCGCGGCTTGAGCATTGTCGGCACGCTGGCGATGTTCTTGGTCGGCGGCGGACTGATCGCCCACAACCTTGGCTTTTTGCACGATTTCCTCCATGCGCAGCATTGGGACAGCGGCATGATGGAACATATCGCCAATCTGGTGGTCGGAGTAGCCGCCGGCGCATTGGCTTGCGCAATCGTCCTGCCTGCAATGAAATTGTTTCAAAAAGACTGATTTTGTTTCCCTACCGTCTGAAAACTTTTCAGACGGCCTCAATACCATTTAAAGCATGAATATTTTCCGTAAACTCGAACAATATTGGCAACATCCGCTGCTTTACTGGCCGCTGGTCATCTTGATTGCCGCCGCGACACCGTTCACTTTCGCCCCGTATTATCATTTTTGGCTGATGCCGCTGTTGTTTGGCGCACTGATACGCCTGATTGAGTTACGTCCGCGCTTTGCCGTCATGACAGCCTATCTGTTCGGATTAATCGGTTATACGGCGCAGTTTTATTGGATACACACTGCCTTGCATGATGTTTCGGGTTTGCCGGATTCATACGCCATCCCCCTCACCTTCCTGCTGCCGGCTTTTCTCGCGCTTTATCCGGCCATCTGTTTTTGGGTGTGGAGAAAATGCAACCTGTCACGCTGGGCTAAAACCGGCCTGCTGTTGCCGATTTTGTGGACGCTGGCAGAATTTGCCCGCGAACGTTTCCTGACCGGATTCGGTTGGGGCGCAATCGGCTATTCCCAAATCATCAAAGACAGTCCGTTGGCAGGTTTCGCACCTTTGGGCGGCATTCATATGGTCACCCTGGCAACCGCTTTCCTCAGCACATGGCTGGTGTTGCTGATTGACAACCATGGCCGCCTGAAACACCGCCTGCTGCCCTTATTCCTTATCGTTGCGCTCTGCTCCGTCGGCTACATTTCCCAACAAACCGAATACACCCGCCCCGACGGCAGCACCAGCACGGTCGCCCTGATTCAAGGCAATATCGAGCAAAATCTAAAATGGAAGGAAGAGCAAATCATTCCGACCATTCAGAAATACTACGAACAAATCAGCAAGACCAGTGCCGACATCGTCATTCTGCCTGAGACTGCCCTGCCGCTGATGCGACAAGACCTGCCCGAAGGTATCTTGGAACAATTCGCCGAGCAAGCGCAAAGCAACGGCAGCGCGTTGGCCATCGGCATCAGCCAATATACGCCCGACGGCAACGGCTACGAAAATGCAGTCATCAATTTGAGCGACTATCACAACAGCACTTCCGATGTTATCCCCTACTACGCCAAAAACCACCTCGTTCCCTTTGGTGAATACAAACCCTTGCCCGCCATTACCGAGCGTCTCTATAAAATGATGGATATGCCTTTGGCCGACTTTCAAAAAGGCGGCGACAACCAGGCGCCTTTGGTGATGAAAGATCAAAAAGTCGCCTTCAATATCTGCTATGAAGACGGTTTCGGCGACGAACTCATCGCAACGGCGAAACGCTCCACCCTGCTCGCCAACATCAGCAATATGGCGTGGTACGGCAAATCCAATGCCATGTATCAGCAGCTTCAACAGTCCCAAGCGCGTGCAATGGAACTGGGCCGCTACATAGTTCGCGCCACCAATACCGGCGCGACCGCCATTATTTCCCCTAAAGGTACGATTGTTGCCGAAGCCCAACCGGATACAGAAACCGTCCTCGAAGGCCACGTCAAAGGCTATATCGGCGAAACGCCTTATATGAAAGCAGGCGGCTCAACATGGCTTATCAGCATTTTGGCCGTTATCGGCGTATTCCTTATCCTGATTGGCCGGAAGAAACCAGAATAAAAAAATTTTTAAGACCTTGTTATACAAGGTCTTTTTTTATTACCAAAACTATTTACATACAGAAATGTTTGTAATATACTTATCCAAAACCTAGCAAATCACTCAAATTTTCTAAGACAATCAAACCTTGAGATTCAAGCAGTAAAAACTATTGAATCTATCGTTAATTTACAGAAAAAATCCAACCCATAACAAAACAAACCACAGGCAGTGTTATACTGCTTGTCACACAATAAACAAAAAGCCGTTTTCAGACGGCCTAATCAAGGAGAGCATCCTTTTATGAATAAAGCTTTTGCATTACCCGTTATCCACAGCGGCAACGGTAGCCTCGAGCAATACATTCATACTGTCAACAGCATTCCAATGCTGACCGCCGAAGAAGAAACACAACTAGCGGAACGTCAACAAAAAGGCGATCTCAATGCCGCCAAACAGCTTATTCTGTCTCATCTTCGCGTCGTCGTATCCATTGCACGCGGCTACGATGGCTACGGCCTCAACCAAGCCGACCTGATTCAAGAAGGCAATATCGGCCTGATGAAAGCCGTCAAACGCTACGAACCAAGCCGCGGCGCGCGCCTGTTTTCGTTTGCCGTGCATTGGATTAAAGCCGAAATCCACGAATTCATTTTGCGCAACTGGCGTTTGGTCCGCGTTGCCACAACCAAACCGCAACGCAAACTGTTCTTCAACCTGCGCAGCATGCGTAAAAACCTGAATGCCTTGTCTCCAAAAGAAGCGCAAGAAATCGCCGATGATTTGGGCGTCAAATTGTCCGAAGTCTTGGAAATGGAACAACGCATGACCGGTCACGATATCGGCATCATGGCAGAAAACAACGATGACGAGGACAATTTCGCCCCTATCGACTGGTTGGCCGACCACGATGCAGAGCCTAGCCGTCAGTTGTCCAAACAAGCCCACTACGCCCTGCAAACCGAAGGTCTGCAAAACGCCTTGGCGCAACTGGACGACCGCAGCCGCCGTATCGTTGAAAGCCGCTGGTTGCAAGACGATGGCGGTTTGACCCTGCACGAATTGGCTGCCGAATACGGCGTATCTGCCGAACGCATCCGCCAAATCGAAGCCAAAGCCATGCAAAAACTGCGCGGTTTCTTGGCAGAAGAAGCAGAAGCCGTTTAAGCCTTTCTTGATAAAAAGGCCGTCTGAATCTTTTCAGACGGCCTTTTCGATGGCAAACCTCATTGCATCTTCTCCCCCAACACATTCATTTTAAAGCCCACTTAAGCTATAATACCCACCACACACACTACCCAGTCATACCATAACCATGCAACTTACCGTCGTCGGACTCAATCACCAAACCGCGCCCTTGAGCATACGCGAAAAACTGGCATTTGCAGCTGCAAATCTGCCGGATGCCGTGTCCAACCTCGCGCGCAGTGAGGCGGCGGAAGAAGCAGTTATTCTTTCTACCTGCAACCGCACCGAGCTTTACTGCGTCGGCGAAACCGAAAAAATCATCGACTGGTTGGCACAATATCACGACCTGCCTGCCGAAGAAATCCGCCCTTACCTCTACACCTTGGATAATAATGAAACCGTCCGCCACGCCTTCCGCGTCGCCTGCGGTTTAGATTCCATGGTCTTGGGCGAACCGCAAATTCTCGGTCAAATCAAAGATGCCGTCCGCGTTGCTCAAGAACAGGAAAGCATCAACACCCACTTAAACGCCCTGTTTCAAAAAACCTTTGCTGTTGCCAAAGAAGTGCGTACCGACACTGCTGTCGGCGAAAACTCCGTCTCCATGGCTTCCGCATCGGTTAAAATGGCAGAGCAAATCTTCCCTTCCATTTCCGATCTGAACGTCCTCTTTATCGGTGCAGGCGAAATGATTGAGCTGGTGGCCACTTATTTTGCCGCTAAAAATCCCAAGCTCATTACCGTTGCCAACCGTACACACCAGCGCGCGCAGGAATTGTGCGACAAACTCGGTGTCAACGCCGAAGCCTGCCTGCTGAATGAATTGCCCGATATTCTTCACGATTACGACGTGGTTGTTTCTTCCACCGCCAGCCAACTGCCCCTCGTCGGCAAAGGCATGGTCGAGCGCGCATTGAAAAAACGCCACAACATGCCTGTTTTCCTGCTGGATTTGGCCGTTCCGCGCGATATCGAAGCCGAAGTCGGCGAATTGGAAGACGCATATCTCTATACCGTAGACGACATGATGGATATTGTCCAAAGCGGTAAAGACGCGCGCAAAAAGGCAGCGGCGGCAGCTGAAAGCATGGTGGAAGAGAAGGTCAGCGAATTTATCCGCCTGCAGAAAAACCGCCAAAGCGTTCCGCTTATCCGCGCTTTGCGCGACGAAGGCGAACGAGCGCGCCGCCAAGTATTGGAAAATGCCATGAAGCAACTGGCAAAAGGCGTATCGGCCGAGGATGTCCTCGAACGCCTCTCCATTCAGTTGACCAACAAACTGCTCCACTCTCCGACACGCACGCTCAATAAAGCCGGCTCGGACAACAGCGAATTAATCGATGCCGTGGCGCAGATCTACCATTTGGATCAACACGACTGACCACAATTTAAAGGCCGTCTGAAAGAAGCGAACCGACCGACAGGTCATATTCCAAAGCTTTCAGACGGCCTTAAAACAATAAAATCCCAATTATCATTTTTTCATTTAAAATGAAATGCTTGAAAAAAAACCGTTAAAATGTAAAAATCCTATCTTATACATTTAAACAGCATTCAAACAATAAAACTGCCTGCCGGCTCAAACGCATGCCGACAATACGATAGGCACCGGCAAAAGGAACTTTCGTGAATATTAAAACAAACACATATCTGGCCCTTGCTGTTCTCTCAGCTTCCCTTCTTTCAGGTTGCGACAAAGTCAGCACCTTTTTCGACAAAGACGAAAACAAAGAACTTGTCCAACGCATAGAAACCAATACCGATGACGGGAAAGTCGGTATGTTGTTGCCCGACTTCGCCCAACTGGTACAAAACGAAGGACAGGCAGTCGTCAATATTCAAGCGACACCGGCAAAACGCACTGCGACACCGGATGACGACCACAGCATGGACCTGAGCCAATTCCCCGACAACGATCCGTTTTACGAGTTCTTCAAGCGCCTTGTTCCCAATATGCCCGATATGCCGCAAGAAGATACTGAAAGCGACGCTTTGAATTTCGGTTCCGGCTTTATTATCAGCAAAGACGGTTATATCCTGACCAATACCCACGTGGTTGCCGGCATGGGCAATATCAAAGTTCTGCTCAACGACAAACGCGAATACACGGCCAAACTGGTCGGCTCAGACGCCCAATCCGACGTTGCCCTCTTAAAAATCGAGCCGCAAGAAGACTTGCCGGTTGTCAAAATCGGCAATCCGAAAGATTTGAAACCGGGCGAATGGGTAGCCGCCATCGGCGCGCCTTTCGGCTTTGACAACAGCGTAACTTCAGGCATCGTCTCCGCCAAAGGCCGCAGCCTGCCGAATGAAAACTACACGCCGTTCATCCAAACCGACGTTGCCATCAACCCCGGCAACTCAGGCGGCCCGTTATTCAACCTCCGCGGCCAAGTAGTCGGCATCAACTCGCAAATTTACAGCCGAAGCGGCGGTTTCATGGGCATTTCGTTTGCCATTCCGATTGATGTTGCCATGAATGTGGCCGATCAATTAAAAGCCAACGGCAAAGTCCAACGCGGTCAATTAGGCGTGGTTATCCAAGAAGTTTCTTACGATTTGGCCAAATCTTTCGGTTTGGACAAAGCAAGCGGCGCGCTGATTGCCAAAATCATGCCGAACAGCGCAGCGCAACAAGCCGGGTTGCAAGTCGGCGATATTGTCCGCAGCGTAAACGGAGAAGAAGTCCGCGCCTCCAGCGATTTGCCGGTCATGGTCGGCTCGATGATGCCGGGTAAAGAAGTGACTTTGAGCATTTGGCGCGGCGGCAAACAAACCGATGTCAAAGTCAAACTTGGCAGCGCAGCCGAACAAACGGAAACTTCTGCAAAAGAGGCTGAACACCCGCAACACGATGGCGGCCATGACGGATTTACCGTTGAAAACGCAGGCCTGACTTTGCAGGTTGAAAACGCAGACGGCAAACAACGCTTAATCGTTCTGCGCGTTAGCGGTGCGGCCGAACGTGCCGGCCTCAAACGCGGCGACGAAATCATTGCCGTCAGCCAAATCAGCGTCAATGACGAATCCACTTTCCGTAGCGCATTGGAAAGCTCAGGCAAAAACGTACCGCTTTTGGTACAACGCGAAGGCAATACTTTGTTCCTCGCGTTAAATCTGCAGTAGTCCGATTTTTCAGACGGCATGATGATGTGTTAGATGATAAAATACCCATCTGTCAGAGGCGGTGGGTATTTTGTTATCCGTCTTCCAATTTAGGCCGTCTGAAAATATTTCACCGCTTATATACAATATAATTATGCAACTTATTAATTATTCAAATTCTATTTTATCCATTGTCCCGGCAGCCATTGCGCTCGCCTTGGCCATTGCCACGCGCCGTGTATTGCTGTCCCTCGGTGTCGGCATTATCGTCGGCTCATTCCTGCTGGTAGGCGGTAATCCACTCGATGCTTTGGTTCACTTGAAAGACATGGCAGTCAGTCTGACTTGGGCGGACGGCGATTGGTCTTTGGGCAAACCCAAAATCCTGCTCTTTTTGGTGCTTTTGGGGATTTTTACTTCCCTGCTGACACATTCCGGCAGTAACCAAGCATTTGCCGATTGGGCAAAACAGCACATCAAAGGCCGTCGCGGTGCAAAACTGCTGACTGCCTGTCTGGTATTCGTTACCTTTATTGACGACTATTTCCACAGCCTTGCCGTCGGTGCGATTGCCCGCCCTGTAACCGACAAATTCAAAGTTTCCCGCGCCAAACTGGCTTATATCCTTGACTCCACTGCCGCGCCGATGTGCGTTTTGATGCCGGTATCCAGCTGGGGGGCATCGATTATCGCTACTTTGGCAGGCCTTTTGGTGACTTACAACATTACAGACTACACACCAATGGGCGCATTCGTGGCCATGAGCCTGATGAATTACTACGCCGTCTTCGCATTGATTATGGTGTTTGTCGTTGCCTGGTTCTCCTTCGACATCGGCTCCATGGCTCGTTTGGAACGCGCCGCTTTGAATGAAATTCATGACGAAACCGTTGAAACAGACCATCCCAACGGCCGTGTATTCGCACTGATTGTGCCGGTTTTGGTACTGATTGTCGCCACTGTTTCCGCCATGATTTACACTGGCGCACAAGCTTCTGAAACTTTCTCTTTGCTCAGCTCGTTTGAAAATACCGATGTGAACACTTCCCTCGTGTTCGGCGGTACTTGTGGCGTATTGGCCGTCATCCTCTGCACCATCGGTACCATCAAAACCTGCGACTACCCTAAAGCCATTTGGCAGGGCATCATCTCTATGCGCGGTGCCATTACCATCTTGATTTTGGCGTGGATTATTAGCACTGTTGTCAGCGAAATGCACACCGGCGAATACCTCTCCACTTTGGTGGCAGGCAATATCCACGCAGGCTTCCTGCCCGTGATTTTGTTTATGCTCGCAGGCGTGATGGCCTTCGCTACCGGCACAAGCTGGGGCACATTCGGCATCATGTTACCGATTGCCGCCGCCATGGCCGTCAAAGTCGAGCCTTCGCTGATTATCCCTTGCATGTCTGCCGTAATGGCCGGTGCCGTATTTGGCGACCACTGCTCGCCGATTTCCGACACCACCATTCTCTCTTCTACCGGCGCACACTGTAACCACATCGACCACGTTACCTCGCAATTCCCTTATGCGCTGACCGTAGCCGCGTCTGCTGCCACAGGCTACCTCGCACTGGGCATGACCGGCTCTGCACCTTTAGGTTTTGTGGTAACCGGCATCGTGATGGTTGTGTTGATTTTCATCTTAAAAGACAAGAAAAAAGCAACTGCCTAATTCAAAACCAATATATTCAGACGGCCTGAGATATTCCTACACTCTCAGGCCGTCTGAACATAACGATTATCCAATATATACATTATTCAGGACAAAACAATGAATACGCCTCATCTTCCACGCGGCCCAGTCATGGCCGACGTCGCTGCCTATCATCTGACCGAAGAAGAAAAACAACGCCTGCTCGACCCTGCCGTCGGTGGCGTTATTTTGTTCCGCCGCAACTTTGAAAACGTTTCCCAGCTTAAAGCTTTGGTTCAAGAAATCAAAGCCGTCCGTACACCTGAACTCATCATCGCCGTCGACCACGAAGGCGGACGGGTTCAACGTTTTATTGACGGCTTTACCCGCCTACCGGCCATGAACGTATTGGGCGAAATTTGGGATAACGAAGGCAAAGAAGCCGCCTGCGCCCAAGCAGAACAAGTCGGCTGGGTTTTGGCTACCGAACTTTCGGCCTGCGGTATCGACCTATCCTTTACACCTGTATTGGATTTGGATTGGGGTCAATGCGCCGTCATCGGCAACCGCAGTTTCCACCGCGACGCCAACATCGTTACCCAGCTTGCCCTTGCCCTGCAAAAAGGTCTGAACAAAGGCGGTATGAAATCTTGCGGCAAACACTTCCCTGGCCACGGCTTTGTCGAAGGCGACAGCCATCACGTCCTGCCTTGCGACGAACGCAGCCGCGAAGCGCTCGAAGCCGCCGACCTTATCCCATTCCGAGCATTGAGCCAAGCAGGCATGGCCGCAGTCATGCCTGCCCACGTCGTATACCCGCAAATCGACAGCCAACCTGCTGGCTTCTCCGAAAAATGGCTAAAACAAATCCTACGCCAAGAAATCGGATTTAACGGCGTTATCTTTTCAGACGACCTGACCATGGAAGGCGCATGTGGTGTCGGCGGTATTAAAGAACGCGCCCGCCTTTCTTTTGAAGCAGGCTGCGATATTGTACTGGTATGCAACCGCCCTGACTTGGTAGATGAATTGCGAGACGGTTTCCACGCACCGGCAAACGCCGATTTAGCAGCACGTTGGCAATACATGGCCAACACATTGACCGTACAAGAAGCTGCCGACATCATGGCAACCGAAGAATTCCAAGCCGCCCAACAGGCGACCGCCAAACTGGCAACGCCTAAAGACATCGCAGGCGGTGTCAAAGTCGGCGAAGCATTCTGATTCAAGGCCGTCTGAAACATTGATAGCAAATAAAAAAGGAAGACTTGAAAAAGTCTTCCTTTTTTTGATTCAAACCGATTAGCGGTGTTGCGGATTGTAACGGCTTTCCAATCGCAGGAATACCCAACCCAAAAAGCTTGTCAGCACCAAATAAATCAGCGCGATTGTATAAAGCGGCTCTTCATAGACAGAATAGCGGCCGGTAATCGTGCTTTGCACATAAGCCAACTCTGCCACGCCGATGACGGAAAGCAATGAGCTGTCTTTCAACAACGTAATAAACTCACTGGCCAATGGCGGCAACATACGGCGCAAAGCTTGCGGCAAAATCACATAACGCATCGCCTGAGTATAGGTCAGACCCAAAGAACGCGCAGCTTCCATTTGACCCTTATCAATCGACTGGATACCGGCACGGAAAATCTCACAAATATACGCACCCGAGTTCGCAATCAACGCCAAAGAACCGGCAATCAACGCACCATAAGAACGGCGCAAATCAATGGCTGCTTCGCCGCTAATCAATACACCGTCGGCCGGATGAACGAAAAATGGGAACCAAACATAAGCCCAAATCACAATTTGTACAAACAATGGCGTACCGCGAAACAGCGTAACATACCAAAAAGAAATCTTACGCAACACCCAAGCCAAGGCACGCATCGGTGCACCGGCTTTTTCCGGATTGATCAAACGCGCCAATGCCAGCAGCAAACCCAAAATCGAGCCGCCTGCCGTTGCAACCACCGTCAGCCCCAGCGTCGTCAATACGCCGTATAAAAACATCCAGCGGTATTCATAAATAATGTCAAAACGAAAATCCATAACCATTCCGTCGGTCAAAATCGGTAACTAATCCGAATATTTTTTAAAATGAAGCTTGATATTTTACAAGAAAATACATTGCTTGAACGGTTTTTTGTTAAATTAATCCACCCAACCCTGCTTTTTTACATTTCCAACGTATTGCAGCCCCTTTTCACCTTTCATCATATAAGACATTTTCCGTATAAAAAACAAAGCGCAAACCCGAGACAAAATTGACCGAAACCCAAAAACAGCGGATAATCCGCCCATTCTTCAAACATCTTTCAGACGGCCTTCCCTCTTCCCTTGAGTGCCGTCTGAAAACATTTTAAAAAGCATAAAACATGAAAGCACCCGAACTCTTATTACCGGCCGGCGGCCTCGAACGTATGCGCGCTGCCTACGATTACGGCGCAGATGCTGTTTACGCCGGCAGCCCGCGTTACTCCCTGCGCGCCCGCAACAACGAATTTGCCAAACTCGACGTTCTCGAGCAAGGCATTAAAGAAGCGCACGAGCGCAACAAAAAATTCTTTTTGACCGTTAACACCCTGCCGCACAACTCCAAACTCAAAACCTTTGTTTCCGATATGGAACCCTTGATTGCCATGAAACCCGACGCGCTGATTATGGCGGATCCGGGCTTAATCATGACTGTGCGCGAAAAATGGCCGGAAATGCCGATTCACCTGTCCGTTCAGGCCAACACCACCAACTACTGGGGCGTGAAATTCTGGCAAAACATCGGTGTCGAACGCATTATTCTATCACGCGAGTTGAGCATGGAAGAAATCGCCGAAATCCGCCAAGAATGTCCCGACATCGAACTCGAAGTCTTCATTCACGGCGCATTGTGCATCGCCTACTCCGGCCGTTGCCTGCTCTCCGGCTACTTCAACCACCGCGACCCCAATCAAGGCACCTGCACCAACTCCTGCCGTTGGGATTACAAGGTTCACAACGCCACTGAAAGCGATGCAGGCGACGCCCAACTTCTGCAAGGTTTCAACTTTGAAAAAGCCCAAGAAGAAGCCAACCAAAACTTTGAAGGCATCAACGGTCAAAAACGCCATCCCTACGCCGACAAAGTTTTCCTGATTGAAGAGTCCAACCGCCCGGGCGAAATGATGCCAATTATGGAAGACGAACACGGCACCTATATCATGAACTCCAAAGACCTGCGCGGCATTGAAGTGGTTGAGAAACTGGCCAAAATCGGCGTGGACAGCCTCAAAGTCGAAGGCCGCACCAAATCGCTTTATTATGTTGCACGCGTGGCTCAATCTTACCGCAAAGCGATTGATGATGCCGTTGCAGGCCGTCCGTTTGATTACAGTCTGTTGAGCGAACTCGAAGGCCTTGCCAACCGTGGCTACACCAGCGGCTTCCTCGAGCGCCACCAAACTCAGGATTACCAAAACTACCTGAACGGCCACTCCATCGCCAAACAAAGCCAATATGTCGGCCACGTTACCGAAATTGATGAAAACGGCTGGGCGACCATCGAAGTCAAAAACCGCTTTGCAGTCGGCGATTCACTCGAAATCATTCACCCGAGCGGCAACCAAACCATCAAATTGGAACAAATGACCCGCAAAGGCCAGCCTGTCGATGTCGCCCCAGGCAACGGCATTCAGGTCAAAATTCCCAATATGCAGGGCAAAGAAAAAGCTTTGGTTGCGCGGATTATGAATCCTTAAGCATCAACAAAACAAAGGCCGTCTGAAACTTTCAGACGGCCTTTTTAAATAATCTATGCTGTTTTAAGCCTGTTCTTGCAATACGGCGGCAATCAATTCTTCCGCACCATCATCTGCCAGTTTTTTGGCGACCGCGCGACCCAAAGCATCGGCGTATTCGGCTGGGGCTTGTGCGTCCGCCTGCAAAATGATCGAACCGTCAGGATGGCCGACCAAGCCGCGCAAGGTCAGCAAGCCGTTTTCTTCAGTACAATATGCGGCCAGCGGCACTTGGCAGCTTCCGCCCAAAGCGCGCGCCAAAGCGCGTTCAGCCGTAACGCAGGCGTGTGTGGTATCGTGGTTCAATGGCTTTAAGACTTCGTACAAATCTTCGCGATGCGCTGCAATTTCAATACCCAATGCGCCTTGTCCGGCGGCAGGCAGGCTGTCGGATTCCGACAAAATCATGCGGATGCGTTCGTCCAATTCCAGACGCTGCAAACCGGCGGCGGCCAAAATAATCGCGTCGTATTCGCCGTTATCGAGTTTGGACAAACGGGTTTGCACATTGCCGCGCAAAGGTTTGATAACCAAATGCGGATAGCGCGCACGCAACTGGGCTTCGCGGCGCAGGCTGGATGTGCCTACGACGGCGCCTTTGGGCATTTCTTCCAAACGCGCGTATTGGTTGGACACAAATGCGTCAAACGGATTGGCGCGTTCGCCGATAGCTGCAAGCGCGAAACCTTCAGGCAAATCCATCGGTACGTCTTTAATCGAATGCACGGCCAAGTCGGCTCGACCGTCATACAAAGCCTGTTCCAACTCTTTGACAAACAAGCCTTTACCGCCGACTTTTGACAAAGTTCTGTCCAAAATCTGGTCGCCGCGCGTGGTCATGCCCAAAATCTCGACTTCGCAATCGGGATACAGGGCTTTCAGACGGCCTTGGATATGTTTTGCCTGCCACATGGCAAGCAGGCTTTCGCGACTGGCGATAACGAGTTTTTTCGGGTTCATAATGGTTGCCTGAAAGATGGAAAACGGCATGAAGTCTATCATATTTTGGGCGTTTTTTCAGACGGCATGAGGGTGAATATGTTATATTTACGCCTAAAAACCAAATTTTCCGGACAACATGAAACGCGCCAAACAATATCCTTTTTTATCCTTACAGCGGCAACGTTTTCATCTGAACTTTGAAAACGCTTCTTCCGCCGCCAACCTTCCTTCAGAGAATGACTTCTACCGCTGGGCGTGGTCTGCCTTGAAAAACGAATACCGCCGCGCCGACATCAGCCTGATTCTTCTGGACGAAGAAGAAGCCCGCGCTTACAACCGCGACTACCGCGGCAAAGATTACGCCACCAATGTATTGAGTTTTGCGCTCAACGAAGGCGAAATCCTGCCCGACCAGTTTTCAGACGGCCTGTATGGCGATTTGGTGATTTGCCCGCAAGTGGTTTTGAAAGAAGCCGCCGAACAAGGCAAAACACCCGAGCAGCATTTTGCCCACCTGACCATACACGGTACTTTACACCTGATGGGCTACGACCACATCGAAGACGATGAAGCCGAAATAATGGAAGCCGAAGAAATCCGCCTAATGCTGGCGGCAGGCTTCCCCAACCCCTACCAAGAGGACGAATATTAAAATGGACGGTACGCAGTCGAAACCCAAGTTTTTCGAACGCCTAATCTCCCGACTTGCCGGCGAGCCCAACTCCGCCGAAGACGTATTGACCCTGCTGCGCCAAGCGCACGAGCAGGAAGTTTTTGACGCCGACACACTGACCCGGCTGGAAAAAGTACTGGACTTTGCCGAGCTGGAAGTGCGCGATGCCATGATTACGCGCAGCCGCATGAACGTATTGAAAGAGAACGACAGCATCGAGCGCATCACGGCCTACGTCATCGAAACCGCCCATTCGCGTTTCCCCGTCATCGGCGAAGACAAAGACGAAGTCTTGGGTATTTTGCACGCCAAAGACCTGCTCAAATATATGTTCAACCCCGAGCAGTTCCACCTGAAATCCGTCTTGCGCCCTGCAGTTTTCGTCCCCGAAGGCAAATCACTGACCTCCCTTTTAAAAGAATTCCGCGAACAACGCAACCACATGGCGATTGTTATCGACGAATACGGCGGCACATCCGGTTTGGTCACCTTTGAAGACATCATCGAGCAAATCGTCGGCGACATCGAAGACGAGTTTGACGAAGACGACAGCGCCGACAATATCCACGCCGTTTCTTCCGAACGCTGGCGCATCCACGCAGCTACCGAAATCGAAGACATCAACACCTTCTTCGGTACGGAATACAGCAGCGAAGAAGCCGACACCATCGGCGGTCTGGTCATTCAAGAGTTAGGGCATCTGCCCGTACGAGGCGAAAAAGTCATCATCGGCAGCCTGCAATTTACCGTCGCACGCGCCGACAACCGCCGTCTGCACACCCTGATGGCCACACGAATTAAAGAAAACACGGATAAACCATGATTATTCTGGATCACGTCTCCAAACACTATCAAACACGCGACAACAAAGACTTTGTCGCCGTCGAGCCGACCAGCCTCGAAATCAAACAGGGTGAAATCTTTGGCCTAATGGGCTATTCCGGTGCGGGCAAATCCACCCTGCTGCGCCTGATTAACTTATTGGAACGCCCGGATACAGGTACCGTCAGCGTGTGCGGCCAAGAGCTGACCGCACTCAACGCCACGCAACTGCGCCACGCCCGACAAAACATCGGCATGGTATTCCAACAGTTCAACCTATTGAGCAACCGTACCGTTGCCGAAAACGTCGCCTTTCCTTTAGAAATTGCCAAATGGCCGTCTAAAAAAATCCAAGCGCGTGTTGAAGAATGTTTGGAAATCGTCGACTTGCAAGACCGTGCCAATCATTACCCGTCCCAACTTTCTGGCGGTCAAAAACAACGTGTCGGCATTGCCCGTGCGTTAGCGCCGCAACCTCAAGTCATCCTCGCCGACGAACCCACTTCCGCCCTCGATCCTGCTACTACACGCAGCGTTTTGAAGTGTTTGGAAGACATCAACCGACGTTTCAACGTAACCATCGTCATCGTTACCCACGAAATGAGCGTTATCCGCCGCCTGTGCGACCGTGCCGCCCTCTTGGACAAAGGCCGTCTGCTGGAAATCGTTGAAGTACACGGCAACCAAATCCATGCCCAATCCGAAATTGGGCAAGAGCTGATTCGAGAGGACTAATATGGCAGATTTAACATTTGAAAGTGCTGTTGAGACCATCGTCGGCATGAAGGGCGAAATTATCCAAGCCTTGGGCGAAACCTTTATTATGGTCGGCCTATCGACTACTTTCGCCGTTATCTTCGGTACGATTTTGGGCGTATTGCTGTTTGTGACGTCAAGTTATCAGTTGCACTACAACAAACAGCTGAATTTGTTTTTGGACAACATTGTCAACCTGATGCGCGCATTCCCTTTCGTCATTCTGATGATTGCCATGATTCCTGTTACACGCGCCATCATCGGCACGACCATCGGCCCGGTTGCCGCCTCATTGGTATTGAGCGTATCCGGCCTGTTCTACTTCGCCCGTCTGGTCGAGCAAAACCTGCGCGAAGTACCCAGAGGCGTGATTGAGGCAGCCTCCGCAATGGGAGCCTCACCCATGAGCATCATCTGCAAAGTGCTTTTGAATGAGGCGCGCGCAGGTATGGTTTCCAGCATTACCGTACTGGCTATCGGCCTTCTGTCGTACAGCGCGGCGGCAGGCATGATAGGCGGCGGCGGTTTGGGCGACCTTGCCATCCGTTACGGCTACTACCGCTATCAAATGGAAGTCATCATCTTCATCGTCGCCATCCTGGTTTTACTCGTTATCCTGATTCAAGGTATCGGCAACAGATTGGCACGCAAACTGGATAAACGTTAAACAAACCAGGCCGTCTGAAATAGATTACTATTTTCCAGACGGCCTGTTATCTATTTAGAACATATTAGGATATATATTCCAAATAAATTTACAAAAAACATCCTCATATTTCCAAAATAGATTTACAATCCCTCTTTTTTGACGGCGGCAGCTTGAGGCCGTCTGAAACCGTTTTATCATCCATTAGGAGCAAAATATGCAAATCAACACATTCTTCAAAACCCTTTCAGCCGCTGCGTTGGCCATCGTACTGGCTGCCTGCGGCGGTCAAAAAGACAGCGCGCCTGCTGCTTCTGCCGCTTCTTCTGCTGACAACGGCGCAGAGAAAAAAGAAATCGTCTTCGGTACAACCGTCGGCGACTTTGGCGATATGGTTAAAGACCAAATCCAACCGGCTTTGGAGAAAAAAGGCTATAAAGTCAAACTGATCGAGTTCACCGACTATGTTCGCCCCAACCTTGCTTTGGCTGAAGGCGAATTGGACATTAACATCTTCCAACACAAACCTTATCTGGACGACTTCAAAAAAGAACACAAGTTGGACATCGTTGAAGCCTTCCAAGTACCGACCGCACCTTTGGGCCTGTACCCTGGCAAACTGAAATCTTTGGACGAAGTGAAAGACGGCGTCAGCGTTTCTGCACCTAACGACCCATCCAACTTTGCCCGTGCATTGGTTATGTTGAACGAATTGGGCTGGATTAAACTGAAAGCCGACGTTGATCCGCTGACTGCCTCTAAAAACGATATTGCCGAAAACCCAAAAAACATCCAAATCGTAGAACTTGAAGCCGCCCAACTGCCACGCAGCCGTGCCGACGTTGACTTCGCCATCGTTAACGGCAACTACGCCATGAGCAGCGGCATGAAACTGACCGAAGCCCTGTTCCAAGAGCCAAGCTTCGCCTACGTTAACTGGTCTGCCGTCCGCACTGCCGACAAAGACAGCCAATGGCTGAAAGATGTAACCGAAGCCTACAACTCTGACGAGTTCAAAGCTTACTCACAAAAACGCTTTGCCGGTTACAAATATCCTGCTGCATGGGGTGAAAACGCAGCTGCAGGCGCTCAAGCCGAAGCTGCTTCTACTGCTTCTGCAACCAAATAAGTAACTTTTTGAAAAAAGGCCGTCTGAACATTCAGACGGCCTTTTTCTATTAATTATCTATTCCCAAAGCTCAAAACAAGTTTCTTGATTAACGCCAAATACTTACATAATTCCCTTTTTAAACCAAATCAATATGTTGTAAAAAAGTTCAATAAGAAATCATGTTTTTATTCAATAGAATCAATCACTAAATGAATTATTCTACTTTTTTATAATATTCACTAGTAATGTTCCGCTTATCCTGATATTATACCGCTCATCTAAAGACATCCGGTTATCTGCATTACAGACCGTTCATCTGAATTGCTTCAAACCACTTTGTCGGATTTTCCCATATTATGTTGTGTTTCTCCGTATCGAAGGGGTTTGAGCGGTCGAAATACCGTTTTGCTTAGATATTAAAGCTTCGTGCTTTGAAATGAGTGAATTTTTGTTTTAAGTGTCGTAATCTCTTGCTAATTACTCCCAGCTGCAAGAGTTTCAGGGTTGCCCCTTGGGCAGCCCTTCTTTTTTTATATTTCATTATTTCAATATCTTAGACTTTCCCTTATTCATATATTCAAACCAACTGGCAAAACCATTCTTTTTCTCAATCTCAAATCTTCTTCAATTCATTATTCGGCATCACCAGCCAAACCTGTGCCTTTTTAACTTGAGCCGCAGTACGGATGGCCGCTTCATCCATAATAGAAAATGCGGTAGAAAAAGCATCGGCAACTGCCGCACTTTCCGCCATAACGCTCATGCTTTTATAGCGCGGCTGGCTTCCGCCTGTGCGCGGGTCAAACAGATGGGTAAATTTGCCTGCCTCGTCCATTACCGTGCCATAGCCGCCCGATGTGGCAAACGCTTGATTTTTCATGGCAATGGTGGTCAGGATTTTGTCTTCTTGGTCAGGATTGCGGATGCTGACATTCCACTCGCGCTGGTTGGCATTATCAAAGCCGTAAATCTCCCCCATATCAATCAATGCCTGAGAAACGCCTTGCTGCTTCAACAATTCAGCTACTTTGTCGGTGATATAGCCTTGGGCAATGCCGTTAAGCGACAAGCCCATGCCTTTTTGGGCAAAACGGATTTCTTTGGTATCAAAATCGACTTTGTTGAAATCCACTAATTTGAGCGTGTCTTTGATACTGCGCTCAGATGGTGGCGTTTCGGTTTTTGGGTTTCGCCTGAAATGATCGGCATACAGATTCCACAATGGCTGAATGCTAGGATCAAACGCACCCTGCGTCAGCTGATGGATATCTCGGCTGATACTGAGCAGCTGCAAAAAATCGGATGGCGGATTTTTCAGACGGCCTTCTCGGTTTAAACGACTAATCAGGCTGTCGTCCCGATACAGGCTGAAGATTTTTTCCAACCGTGAAACTTCCGCTAATACTTTGTTGACCAATATTTCTGCCTGCTTGCGCCCAACGCCGAACAAACGCAATTCCGCACCCGAGCCTAATGCAATCCCTTTCCAGATAACAGGCTGTCCTTCTTGATTCGGACTGGCCGGATGAGTCGGCTGATTGGTTTTACGGCTGATGGCAAAAGGAATGCCGACACCGGCGGCTAGTGTGGCGGCGATGGCAAGGAAACGGCGGCGCGTTAAAGGGGTGGACATGGAGTATTCCTTGGATTTTTTCTCTTTACATTGAAAGCGGCATTCATTAAATCATCAATCGACAGCTTCCAACACAAAGGCCGTCTGAAACTGTTTCAGACGGCCTTTATTGGTTGTTTTATTTGAAAATGTATTCGTCGGGCATCTCTGCAAAACCGACTACTCTGCCGCCTTTTTCTTTGGCAAATTTTTCAGCTTGTGCCTTGTCGGCAAAAGGAAGCGCGTCTTCCGCACCCATGCCGCCGATAAAGCTGCTTTCGATGACGTAATAGGCTTTTTTCGCATCTATCCATTCGGCGTCAGCATTGGGTTTTTCCCAATCTTTGACTTTGCCCATATCGGTAACATAGATGACATGAATGCCTTTAGGCTCTTCGGGCAGCTTTGTATAACCGAACATCTGCTTAATGGTGGAAAACCAAACTGGTTTGTCAGGTTTGCCGTTCAAGAAGATTTGCGCTTTAGGGCCGTTGTGTTCAGTCAAATTCATGCTGCAGTAATGACCCACTGCGCTGTCGCTGATTTGTTGGGGCGCAGGCGGAGGGCTGTTATCCTGCTTGCTGCAGGCTGCCAATGCGATGAGTGTGAAGGTTGTCAATAGTATTTTTCTCATATTTGTCGCTTTCCGAAAAGCCAGGCGGCTAAAATCAAAGGAATGATAACCCATAATACCTGTGCCGTCAGCAAAACCGGCATAGTCAGGCTGATTTGTTCGCTCAAACCCGCCATGCCGGCATACATGGCTGTATTTTCGTAACCCGTCAGGTTCAGTAGGCGATAAATGTCTGCAGGGTTGAACAAAAGAACGGTTTCCACTACAGGCGCGGTAATGACTTGTTCGGTATCGGCAACCAAAACACCCAAAAGCGCCATATCGAAAATCACCACAAAAAACAACCATACGCCGATGGCGATACCGGCGGCGGTACCGCGTTCTTTAACTTTTGCGCTGATCAAATAGCCCATGGACAAAAAGGCTGCGCCAAGAATCACGCTGGCAGCAATCAAGAGGGCGAAAGGCTGCCATGCGGCAATATCAAAACCGCCGTTGGCAAGCTGAAGGGTAATACCTGCCAATCCGTAGCCTGCCGTGGTAGCAAGGGCAAGAATGATGAGGTGGCCGATAAATTTACCGGCAAGGATTTGGTTGCGCGAGATGGGGTAACTTAGCAGCAAAGCCATTGTACCGCGCTCGATTTCGCCAATCAGTGCATCATAAGAGAGCAACATCGCAATCAGCGGAATCAGGAAAATCGACAGGCTAGAGAGACTGACTACGGTTACCGTCAAGGGATCAACCTTGACCGAACCGGTAGGCGAGCTGCCGAGAAAGCCTAATGACAGTGCCAATGCGGCAAGCAAAAGTGCGGCGGCAAGAACCCAACGGTTGCGCAGGCTGTCGCGGACTTCTTTGCCGGTAATAATCCAAACGGGGTTCATACGTCTTCCCTCTTCAAGAATTGCGCGTACATATCGTCAAGTGTAGGCGTGTGGATATCGATGTAGGCAAGACTGCCCAAATCACCCAATTCGCTCAAAAGAGCCATACGCTCTTCTGCTTTACATTGTGCTTGATATGACAGGCTGTCTGAAAGCAGATGCCAACGCTCGCTCAACGGGCGCGCTTCTTTCAAGCAGACGTTGACGGTCAGCGGCAGGCCGCTTTGAACATGCAACTCATCCATGCTGCCGTCGGCAACTTTCACGCCGTTTTTCATAACGATGATGCGATCGGCGTGGCCGTCAAGCTCGGCCAGTGCATGGGTGCTGAGCAATACGGTTGCACCGCGCCCATTGAGTTCGCGCACAACTTCGTAAAACATTTGACGTGAAGCCGGATCAAGGCCGGTAGTCGGCTCGTCAAACAATAAAACTTTAGGCTCGCCCAACAAGGCTTGTGCCAAAGCGAGGCGTTGTCGCATACCTTTAGAGTAAGTGCCGACGCGGCGGCGTGCGGCCTGGGAAATGCCGACACGCTCGAGCAATTCGCGGTTTTTACTCAGGGGCTGTTTTTTAAGTTTGGCATAGAAATCCATGGTTTCGATACCGGTCAATGAAGGGTGCAATGCAACCGTTTCAGGCAGGTAACCGATTTGGCTGCGACGCTGCGCCCCTGCTTTACTGCCGGTCGGCTCTCCCAAAAGCATCACTTCGCCCTTGGTCGGCGTAATCAGGCCGAGTATCAGCTTCATAATGGTAGATTTGCCTGCACCGTTGTGTCCTGCCATGCCGACGCTCTCGCCAGCCTTGAGAACCAGATCGACTTGATTGACGGCCTTTTGGCTGCCAAACTGCTTGGTCACGTTTCTCAATTCAACGTGGTTGGTACTGCTCATGGATATTCCTCTAGTGAATGTTTCAGACGGCCTTTGATATTGGGCCGTCTGAAAGGTTACATATTGGCATTTCCGCCTGTCAGCGCACCGTTTTCGGCATTACCCCATTCGGATTGGTGCGTTTTTGCTTCATGCAGCAATTCGTCCTTCATGGCTTCGTATTTGGTTGTCGTTTTATTGCGGACAGGGTTCATCAAAGGCTTGCTGTCAATTACGCCGCCAGGCAGGATGGCGGGAAATTGCGATTGCGCCCATTTGACAATGCTGATGGCAGGGCTGTTCATCAATAACCGGGCGACGGGTGCGCGCCAGATGATTTGGTCGATAATCCCGTTGGGACGGTAGGCACTGTCGCCGAAGCCGTCGCCGTCAAGGTCAAAGGCGCTGTTATCGCTCCAATAGTTGCCGCGACCACCCTCGCCCCAATCAAGGAAACGGGTGCTGACGTATTTGACTTGGCTTTCGTTGTTGATAAACGAATTATTGAACAGGCTTGTGCCTTCAATGGCCGCGGTAAAGTGAATACCGATTTGACAGTTTTCAAAATGGTTGTCGAAAATTTTATTGTAGTTGGCATTGTAGGCAAACACGCATTTGCCTGCCTTGTTGATCACATTATCGTGAATTTCGGAATAATTGACGTAGTTGAGCATAATGCCTTGGTCGCGGCTGCCAACGGCAATGTTGCCATACACTTTCAGGCGTTCGGAAAACATCAGCACATAACCCATGTTGTTGCCGACGGAGATATTGTTGCTGACTTCGCTGTCATTGGTGTACATATAATGGACGGCAAAGCGCAAGTCGCTAAAGCGGTTGCCTTTGTAGGTATTATGAGTACTGGTATTTGAAAAAATACCGTCACGGCCTTTGGAAATATCGTTATCGACCACTTGCGCACCGGGCGCATTCCAGACGGTTACGCCGTTGCCGCGTTCGTTGACGCGCAGGGTTGCATCGCCGATGATTTTATTTTCCCGCACCATGGATTCTGCCGCACCGTGAATATACACGCCGACGGAATTGTCGATGATGTTGTTATGCTCCACCAGTGCGCGCGTTGCCGTCTCTTCTAAATAGATACCGGCATCCATTGCTGGCAAACTCATGCCGGAATGGGAAACAGTCAGATTGCGCAAAGTTACATCAGGCGCATGAACGGCAACCGTCCTCCCGCTCCGGTCGCCGACAATCTTGGCGGAACGGTCGGCAGGGCCTTCGATGGTAATGGGTTTGTCGATATAGAGTTTGGTTTTGTATGCACCGGAGGCAAGCTTGAGCGTATCGCCGGCTTGGGCGCGCGCCAAAGCATCATTGAGATTGTCTTGTGCGGATACGTTGATGACTGCGGCAAAGGCCGTCTGAACCATGCTGCCAAGCAGCAATACGAGTGCGGCACGTTGCCATTTGGAACGATGGATTTGTGTGTGCGTCATAATCATATCTCTGTTTCAGACGGCCTGCTTGCCGCATGATAAACCGATGCGGAAACAGGTATTTTGGTGTTATAGCAAAGCTGTCTGATGATGGCTTTCATTTTGTGGCCATATCGGCCGACAAACAACTTTGCTATAAAGGCCGTCTGAAAGAATGTTTTTTCAGACGGCCTGAAGAATTAAATCATCAAACCGAAATTATTTTGGTTTAACAATCATTTGGCCAGACATTTCCATGTGCAATGCGTGGCAGAACCATTGGCAGTAGTACCAGTGTACACCTGGACGGACAGCCTTGAAGGTTACAGAAGATGTAGCTTGCGGGCCAATCTCCATAGCAATGCCATAACCTTCCAAAGTAAAGCCGTGAGTCAAGTCTTCAATGGTCTCAACGTTGGTTACATATACGGTAACTTCGTCGCCTTGGTTCACTTCAAATTGAGGAACGCTGTAAGCAGGCGCAACGGCAGTCATGTACACGCGTACTTTGTTGCCTTCACGTACGACTTTGGCAGCTTTTTCCAGCTCAACACCGTCTTTTTGAGCTTGTTCCAAAGCTTCTTGCCAGAACCATGGGTCTTTGCGGTCCCAAGTTTTGCTTGGGTTCACTTTAGACGCGGCAACCAAGCACAAGTCGTGTGGTTCGGCAAAAGTCGGATTGTCATGCACCAGACGCATTTCGTCGCCGGAGATATCGATCAATTGGTCACACTCAGGTTTCAAAGGACCGGCATTCAAGAAGCGGTCTTTAGAGAACTTGTTCAAAGATACCAACCATTTACCGTCGGCTTCTTTGGTTTCGCCCATGGTAGTGTGGTTGTGGCCCGGTTGATAGTGAACGTCGAGTTTTTGTTTGATCGGATCGATTTTCTCGCCTTTATAGGCTTTAATCGCATCGTCAATGTTCCATTTCACCATTTGGCTGTCGATAAACAATGTAGTATAAGCATTGCCGCGACCGTCAAATGCAGTGTGTAATGGGCCAAGACCCAGTTGAGGCTCGGCTACAACAACATCGCGCTCTTTGATTTTACCTGCAAACAAGTCATCCAGTTTGCTGACATCCAATACGGTAACGGTTGGAGACAGTTTACCGTTGAGCATAATGTATTTGCCGTCAGGGCTTGCATTACAGCCGTGAGGAGAGTTAGGAACCGGGATGTAACGAGTGTATGGAGAGTTGGCTTCCGCACGACCGTCCAACATTTTCACGCCGTTAACTTCTTTGAAGTCGCCTTTTTTGATGCCTTCTTCGATGGCGGCCAGGTTAAATACCACACACCAGTCTTGTTCGTTAGAAGATGCACCTTGTACAGTCAGAGCGCGCTCAGAGTTATAGCAGGTAGAGAAAGAGTATTTACCTTGGTAGTCGGCATCGCCATTATCCAAGTTACCGTCTACCAATACTTGCCATGCGATGTCCATGGTTTCGCCGTCAACTGCAGTATAAACGGCATTCCAAGTTTTAGGATCATCCCATTTGCCTACGCCGTCAACAGGAACGATATGCTCGCCGTTGGCAAATACGTAGCCAGTTTTCGGATAGCGTTGAGGACGCAGACCGTGAACACCTGAAACGTTTGGGATTTCAACGATTTTATCGGTTTTCATCACATCCAAGCGGATACGGCAAACGCGGTTGTTTGCTTTATCGTTGGCATATGCATAGCGGCCGTCGTAAGTTTGATCGGTAAAAGACAAGTGCGGGTGGTGCAAGTCGCCGTTAGGGTAGCAGCGCAGACCGCTGTCTTGCAGGAATTTACGGGTTTCCGGCGTAATTTTTTCATTCAAAATACGCAGGCTCTCGTTGGTACGACCCCAACCGGTAGCGCTGTCCATATTGAACACAGGGATACGCATCAACTCACGCATAGAAGGTACGCCGATCAAGCGCATTTCGCCTGATTGACCGCCTGACAAGAAACCGTAGTATTGGTCAAGCTCGCCTGGACCGACTTCGGAAGTTTGTTTGCCCGGCTCGGCAGAATGAGCAGCGGCTTTTTCGGCAGGTGCAGCACCGGAAGCAGCAGCTTTATCACCCTCGCCGTTAGAGCAACCGGCCAAGCCCAACAAACCGGCACCGGCAATACCTGCACCGGAAGCAGCGGCAGTACCTAAGAATGAACGACGGCTTAAGCCGTTTTGTTCTAATTTTTCGTCTGACATACGACACTCCTTGGATAAAATCCGGCGGCCGATTTTTCAGACGGCCTGCCGATGAAAAATTTTCTAAGTCGGGCTGCCGATACAGCCCTCTTTTTTTATTGATAAATTACTACTTGTCGACACTGATTGCCGATTCTTTTTTAACAAACTGGACGACTTGTTCTTGGGCATTTTGCGTCGCTGCCGCATCATGCTGTTCAGCTTTTGCCGCTGCTTGTTTTTGTTTTTTCTTATTCGTTGCCACTACTTGAGGACAACGCGTATCGTGATGATACATTACCTGACAATGCAGACATTGGATACATTCGTTCGGATGAATGTCGCCTTCAGGTGCGATTGCCTGTACTGGGCATTCGTGTGTACAAATCTGGCATGGGTTACCGCACATTTTATAACGGCGCAGCCAATCAAACACACGGAAGCGGCCCGGCAATGCAATACCTGCACCCAAAGGACACAGATAACGGCAGAAGAAACGTTCGATGAACAAGCCTGCAATCAGCAAAGCGGCGGCGAACAGAACAAACCACCATTCACGCATGAATTTCAAAATAATTGCAGTTTTGAAAGGCTCAATTTCAGCAAATTTTTCAGCCGTACCCAAATCGTACAGGGAAATTGCCAGCAAAGCGAAGAAAATTACATATTTAATCGCACTCAGACGGGTATGCAACAAGTGTGGCACTGTAATCTGTTTCAGACCCAATTTTTTAGCGATACGGTTGGTTAACTCTTGCAATGCACCGAAAGGGCACAGCCATCCACAGAATGTACCGCGGTTCCACAACAGCATGGTCGCCGCTGTAAAGAGCCACAGAATGAATACTAGCGGATCCATCAGGAAAAATTCCCAGTGGAACTCAGTCAAAACAGCTGAGAACAACGTCAAAGTATTCACTACCGATAATTGTGCCTGAGCATACCAGCCGATATAAAACAGCGTAAAGGTCAGGAAACAAAGACGGAATCGGTCATACCATTTTTCGTAACGGACAATCCAATCTTGGAACAGGAATACCAACAGAAGAATTGTCAAAGCAATACCGACAACCACGATTTGACCTTGTTTGGCTTTCCAAACCTGTTTCCAAAGTTGGTTGGATACGCCTTCCTCAGCCGTTGCATCTTCTGCAATACCTGTACTTTCCTCCGGAGCAGAGGCTGCCGCAGCCACCGGCTCAACCGGTGCACTAATTTCAACCGGCGGTGCTTTAGGATCGTCAACGTAGTAGCCTTTTGGCAATTCATAATCCAAATCGGCAGTTACAAATGCCTTATCATTTACGCTCAATACGCGTTGAATCATCAATTGCAAACGCCATGGTTCAGCACCATCAAATTCCACACCTTCGGGGATAGTGAACCAAGAAACTTCTTTAAATGCAGGCGCACCTTCGGCAGATAAAGCAACTACACGTTCATGTTGCG
This sequence comes from Neisseria sp. 27098_8_158, assembly GCF_041433145.1. Lineage (NCBI taxonomy): Bacteria > Pseudomonadati > Pseudomonadota > Betaproteobacteria > Neisseriales > Neisseriaceae > Neisseria > Neisseria sp. 27098_8_158. Next base: position 316,040 of record NZ_JAPWAZ010000003.1, on the reverse strand, counting down.
CATCGGTAAAGCGGAAGCTGGTATCGCCTTGAATCATTTCAATACGGTCAAAGATACCGCCGCGGACATAACCTGAACCTTTCCAAGAATAGCGACCCTCGCCGGCCACCATCACGGCTTCTTGGCCAGGTTTCAAACGTTTTTGCAGGTTGTTCCAACCGGCTTCACCTAAAAGGCTTTTACCGATGGAAGGTTGGCTGACCAAGGCAACATACAGATCAATAAATGTATCATTACCATCGCCCTGCTCCGCATGATCTGCCACACCTGCTTTACCGCTTTTCTCAAACAGTTTATTGATTTCGTCGATAGAAATATGCAGATGACCGACGGCTTTTTGTTCCAAAAGCGCATTCCATGACAGGATATCTTGTTTGTCTTGATTGGCAACACGACGCGGACGAGTTTGAACGGCAGGTTCGGCAGACTGCTCGCCGGAAGCAGCTGCCGTACCGGCTTGAACTGCTTTATCTGTACCCAAATGATATTGATTGATTACTGCTTTAACAGAGCGCTGAATACTGTCATTGATGACCATTAGGGTTACAGTCGCACCACTAATAATATCCCCTGGTGCAACACCTGGTTGAGGCGGGTTTTTAATAAAATTTAAGCCGATATATTTGTCAATGAATTTATCGACACGGGATTGCGGGATACCGATCAGCATAATCGGCTCATGGTGCTCAACCAATTTTGCGCCGGCAATAGTGCCATCATTGGCCAATGCAACCATCGTATCGATCGGTTTGCTCGAATAACCGCGCGTATTGACTACGTCAGTTGTGATATAAACCAAGCCAAGCTGCTCTTCGCCCTTGTACACGCGAGCAACCAAGGGCTTACCTTCAGGCTTACCGTAGCGGTCAGCACCTGGGAAAATTTCAGACGGCTGAACTTTTGCCAAGAAATCAGGCAAGCGTTCCGCGTAAGCAGGCAGGCTTACCATCATCATGAAAAATACAGCGAACAGCATAAGGATTCGTTTCCAAATGCCACTTAAACACTTTACTTCAAGGCAGGACATGGCTATTCCCGATATATCGATACTCTAAACACTGATATTATATGAATCATCTATCAGCAATAATTTGATTAAAATCAAGTTTACAAATCTTAAAATCAGATTCTACATACTAATAATACTTTAGAACTACATTAGATGAACCTTTTATTATTAGGCATGAAACATAGGAAAATCAACTCAATCCAAGAATCATCCCTATATTATTAACTTATTTATAATAATACTCAAAACAATTTCTGAAATTTCATTTAGCATATATTAAATAGAATAGAACCTGACTTAAATTTCCATAGACCGTCTGAAAACGAATATCGAAAATACTTTAACCTACCCCTGCAATGACAAAATACATTTCTTACAAAAACAAAAAGAGCCTGTATAAAACAGGCTCTTTTTTCAGACTAATCTTAAGCCAGATTAGAATTTGTGACGCAGGCCAACAGTACCAGCAGTTTTCTCGTATTTGTAGTCGCCTTTGCCTTCTTTCAACCAGCCGGCAGACAACAGGGCAGAAGTGCGTTTAGAGAAGTCGTAGTCAGCACCAACGATAACTTGGTTGTAAGCGCTGTTTTTTTGTTTTACGCCATCTTCTTTAGCTTTGAAGCCGTGAGCGTAAGAAACACGAGGAGTTACGTTGCCGAAGCGGTAAGCAGCAGTCGCACCAACTTCAGTACGTTCGTTTTTCTTAGCACCAGCTACATCAGCTTTGAAGCCTTCGTATTGACCTACAACAGCAACCATCAGGTTGTTAGCATCGTAACCAGCAGTCAGACGGTGTGCTTGGTGATCTTTGTAAGCACCAGCAGCCAAAGTAGTGTTGCTGTTGAATGCATCCAAGTAGCCAGCATCCAAGTCAGCACGTTTAGCGTAAGAACCAGCATAACGACCGAAGAAGCCAGAGTTTTCGTAGTTCAGGCCCAAATCGTAAGATTCACGGCTTTTCACAGTGTGAGTGTATTTGTCGCCAGGGTTAGCATTGTCGCGAGGTTGGTATTGTACGCTTGCACTGAAACCACCAAATACAGGAGTGTCGTAACGTACAGATACTTTACGAGTATCTACACGTTTAATTTTACCCAGTTGCAGAGCATCTGCGTTAGCGGCACCAGATTCCCAAGGGTCGAAGCTGTCACTGCTGTCTTTCAGAGCAGTGTTCAGGTTACCGGCACGAACTTTACCGAAACCACCTTCCAAACCGATGAAAGATTCACGGTTAGCAAAACCAGAGTCACCACCGGCGATAGAAGTGTTTTGTTCAACTTGCCAAATAGCATTCAAGTTGCTACCCAAATGTTCGTGGCCTTTGAAGCCGATGCGAGAACCGTAGTCAGCAATCTCAGTAGCAGTTTTAGAAGTAGCTTTACCCACTTTTACTTTAGAAATTTCAACGCCGGCTTTAACTTGACCGTACAGAGTCACATCAGCCATAGCTGCAACAGGCAGAGCTGCCAAAGTCAGAGCAATCAGAGATTTTTTCATTGCTGTATTCCTTTTCTATTGTGAAGAAATAACTTAAGCAGACCGGACAATCCGCTTAGGCTTACATTATCGCTGGAATCAGCGATTCCATGACTGTTACTATAATTGCTCCTCTCTAAAAAAACAAACTTTATTCAATCCACCCCCACCACCCTTGAAACCCAGCAAAGGCAAACACAGCCTAAAAAAATGAAATTTATTATTTAAAATCAATGATAAATTTCTTTTAAAACCAATTGTGCATTTTTACAACACTTTATTAATTTACACATCAATCCAGCTATTTTGTTGCTTTTATACCAACAATCCGCAGTTAGCCCGTCTGAAAATCATTACCTAGAACGCTCATCCACTCGGGTAACGATAGTTTCTTCACGCCAAACTCATCAGGATAGTCAACACCTGTTAAATACAGGCCATCTGACATAAAAGTTGGCGGAGCCTTCAATCTACTTTTTGCATGAAAGACTGACTCAAACTCATCCACACTGATTCTGCCACTACCCACATACACCAATGCTCCCATAATATTGCGTACCATATGATGTAAGAATGCATTTCCATGCAAATCAAGGCACAGATAGCGAGCAGTTCCACTAATACTTGTACTATATAGTGTCTTTACAGGAGATTTCGCCTGACATTCAGCTGCTCGAAAGCTAGAAAAGTCATGCTCCCCCTCCAATAAGGCAGCAGCCTGCCTCATCAGATTTAAATCTAATTTCAAATGCGTCCACCCTACTCTACCAACCAATAATGGAGAACGAACCGGTGAGGATTCCAATAAATAACGATAATGACGGCCATAAGCATCAAATCGGGCATGGAAATGAGGTGCAACTTTTTGCGCAACCAACACAGCAACACCATCAGGCAAATGTGCATTGACCCCCCGCACCCATGCTTGCTCCGGACGATTTACTGATGTATCAAAATGCACTACCTGGGCAGTTGCATGCACACCCGTATCCGTCCTTCCCGCAACAATAGTATTAATTTGCTCCTCTGCTATTGAAGACAACGCCTGCTCTAAGGCCGTCTGAACAGTCGGCAAATCTCCAGCCTGTTTTTGCCAACCATAAAAACGACTACCGTCATAAGAGAGGGTCAAAGCCCAGCGCTGCACCAGATGCCCTGTTGTATTTACTTGTTCAGTCATTTCTTATACTTCTTGTAAATTGATATTGTTGCCTACGCTCAAGTAACAAATATTAAAAAGGCGTGATTAACACACGCCTCCATTTTGTATTTCAGACGGCCTTCATCTTCAACCATCATATAAAGCTGAAATCTTACCCAACCAATAATAGACTCAGCCAAAATCTTGCTTTTTAATTTACCATAAAAAAGATGCCGTCTGAAACGGCATCTGCATTTGACTGGCACTTACGCGCCAAGTTCTTTCATCAGTTTTTGGGCTTTATGCAGAATATCGCCTTCAGCCTCCTCAATCAGCCCTTGCAATGTTTCTCGAGCCGCTTCAGGATCACCGATTTCGATATACATCTTAGCCAAATCATATTTGGCTTCAAACGGTGCAGTCATGCCGACTGATTCTGAAACAAAGCCTCTTTCACTATTGCTTTGATCAGCGGCTACTGAAACATCTTCAGCTTCCCATTCCAATGCACCTTCTTCAATCACAAACTCGGAAGCAGCTGCTTCTTTCTCTGCTTCTTCTTTGGTTTCTTGAATTTGCAAGTCTTGATCTTGCTTGACATCAAATGGCAACGCATGGCCGCCTGAAGCTTCAGGGGTTTCTACCGTAAACTCAAGTGGCTCTTCATTTCTTAACTCGGAGACCTTTTTCTCTGCCGCCAAATCAAACTCAGCAAATGTATTTACCTGCTCTTCTTTACGTTCAGGCATAACAACAGATACTGGCTGATACGGATTTTCTGGTTCAGGCTCGTACACGCTTTCCGTTGATTCGATATTGTCCCAATCAGCATGGCGACGTTGCTCTGTCTCAACATCATGCGTTACTGCACCTGAAAGAATACCTGCCTGACTATTGTCAATCTTACCCAAATCAAGTTTGACATCATCAATATTGGAAGATTCTTCTACCTCTTTGATAACCACATCATCTTCAAAATCGTCTTCGATAAACAGACCGTCTTGAGTTTTTTCAGACGGCGTTACTTTAGTTGCAGCAACCGCAGCAGTTGAAGCGGCAACATTTTTCTGTACAGCCTTCTCTTCATCCTTACGGCTTACAGGTGCCGCTTCCGGCTCATCTTTACGTTTACCCGCAGCTTTTAACAACAACCAAGCAGCAATAAGAGCCGCACCGCCTGCCAATAACCATTTCCATAAATTGCCGTCTGATTCGCCTTCTGTTTGCTCCGCGACAGAATCCGTGGTTGCAACAGGCTCAGAAGCCACTACGTTCTCTTGAGCATCAGAAGCCATAGCTTCTTGAATATCGGACGCAGGAACAGTCGATGCGGCATTTTCATTAACCACTGCAGATGCTGCTTGTTCTGCTGAAGCTTGTTTCACTTCTTCCTGTTGCTGTGTATTTACACCAGCATCTTTAACCTGAGCTTCCGTTTGAGCCTCAGGCTGAACAACAGGTTTTTCTGTTTTAGCTTCTGTTGCATTGACGGTTTCATTGCCTTTTTCTGCCGCTGTATTGGTTTTAACAGGAGCAGAAGCAGCTAAGCGTTGCAATTCACTACGATTTGGAATATTCAGCACTTTACCTGCCAACATACGGTTGGCATTGTTATCAATAAACACATCCGGATTGGCATTAACCAATGCTTGAATGGTTTGATCCAAGGTCATACCTTGCGGACGGATGCTGGACGCAATGGCAATCAGGGTTTCACCCGTACGCACCAAATGCTGTCTACCTGAACGTGCAGCTGTGTCGTTTTTAGCAGAGGCCGTCTGAACTTGTTTTTTCTCAGCCTTACGCTGCACATCCTTACGCGCTTGAGCTGCCTGATTACCTACTGCTTTATTGTTTTTAGTTGCAGGCTGTTGGGCATTGCGTGTCGGCTCGAAGGATTGGGATTCGGCAGTTTGACGGGGGCGGACGGATGCCGCATCTTTAGCGTCGTATCCGGCCGGATCGATGATAGCAGTGTATTCACGCGATTGCGCGCCGACACCTACTTGGAAAACCAAAACAGGATCTTTGATGGCTTTAGAGGAACGAATGGTAACGACTGCCTTATCGCCTGATTTGCGTACCGCCGCGCGCAAATTACCATTTGAAATAGTGGCCTTACCGCCATTAAGCAGAGCCTGAGCTTCCTCGCCAGTCACAGTGATACTGCCTGTAAAAGGCTCACCCAAATGAGATTGAACATTCAAGCCGCCCAAACCTGCAGAGGCACTGAGCGATGTCATTAAAGCGATAGAAGCTGTAATTAATTTAATATTGTGATGTTTTTTCAAAACTGATCCCCTGTTCGGAAATTATGGTACTGACCAATGTGCGCGCATTTAACCATATATTTACTAGATATTACGTCATGATATATTTTTAACCCATTCCTGCCAAGCAATAGAGGCTATTCAGCCTAAAATTCCTTAGCAAATCTATTACTTTTGCATGCTTGTGTTTCTTTTTTACAAATTCCGCCAACCCAAAACAAATATTTCATATGGATATATGTGGTATTAAAGTCATAGGGAAAGGTGCAAAAAAACACATCTCCCTGTATGATTAGCATTTACTCAATTAGTTTCATCATTAATATATGAAGGTTTTGAGCGACTTATTCGCCGTATTCTTATTTTTCATCACATACATCATCACCAAAGACATGATTGCCGCAACGACTGTTGCGGTTATAGTCGGTATTGCCCAAGCTGCGCTGACCTTTTGGAAACACCGCAAGCTGGACACCATGCAATGGATCAGCCTGATTTTAATTGTCTTTTTGGGCGGTGCAACGATTCTGCTGAAAGACAACCGCTTTATCATGTGGAAACCGACCGTTCTGTTTTGGATCGGCGCAATCGTCATGCTGTTTAGCCACCTTGCCGGTAAAAACGGGCTTAAAGCCGTCATGGGCAAAGAAATGCAGCTCCCTGATTTTGCATGGACACGCCTGACTTATGCATGGATTGGCTTCCTGATTTTTATGGGTGCGGCCAACCTCTTTGTCTTTACGTATTTTCCAGACCAATGGGTCAATTACAAACTATTCGGCACATTGGGTTTCACAATCATTTTTTCCATCGCACAGGGCATGTATCTGATGCGTTTCCAGTCTAAGGAGGATCAATAATGGAATATTTTATGCTTTTGGCTACTGATGCCGAAGATGTCCACGAAGCACGCATGGCAGCACGCCCTGCTCATTTAGCACGCTTGGAAGAATTGAAAGCGCAAGGCCGTCTGCTGACTGCCGGCCCCAATCCTCTACCAGACAATCCGGAACGTGTCTCCGGCAGCCTGATCGTGGCTCAATTTGAATCTTTGGACGCTGCACAAGAATGGGCTGAACAAGACCCTTACGTCGATGCCGGCGTATACGCAGAAGTATTGATTAAACCCTTTAAAGCCGTATTCAAATGAGCAATATGCGTCAAATTATCGAGGAACGCCTGCAGGCGCTTGAGCCTGAGTTCTTCGATTTTGAAGATGAAAGCCACCTGCACGCCGGCCATGCCGGCAATAAAGGCGGCGGGCATTACGCTATAGTGGTGGTCAGCAACGCATTTGAGAACATTGGCCGCCTCCAGCGGCAACGTATGATTAAGCAGCTTTTGCAGGACTTGTTTTCAGACGGCCTGATTCATGCACTCAGTATCAAAGCGGCCACGCCGGACGAATACTTCCATTAAGATTACTACTCAAACTTTGATTTCTAATCATTAATTCACTTCCAATCATTAATTTAAAAGAGAAATACGATGAAAAAAACCTACTTTGCTTCAACCTTGATGCTTGCCCTGACTTCCGGCACCCTGTTTGCCCAAACTTTGGTTACCGTCAACGGCCAAGCCATCGACAGCAGCGTTATCGATGACCAAGTTGCTTCCGTACGCGCCAGCAACCCCAACGTTCAAGATACTCCTGAATTGCGTCAAATGCTGACTGAACGCCAAGTTATCAGCACTGTGGTTACCCAAGAAGCCAAAAAATTAAAACTGGATCAAAGCGCTGAATTCAAAACAGCATTGGAACAGGCGCGTGCTGATGCCGCCAAGCAAGGTGCAGATAAAAAAGCCACATTCAAAACCGAATGGGCAGTTTTCGAAAATGATTTGTTAGGCCAAGCGTTCGCGGCACATATCGTCCGTCAATATCCTGTCCAAGAAAAAGACGTCAAAGCCGCTTACAACGACTTCAGCAACTTCTATAAAGGTACTCAGGAAGTCCAACTGGGCGAAATCTTAACCGACAGCAGCAGCAATGCCCAAAAAGCCATTGCCGATTTGGACGCGAAAAAAAGCTTTGTTTCGGTATTGAACCAATACTCAATTGATGAAGCAGCCAAAAAAGCCGGCGGTATCCCTAAAGCTTATGTTCCGCTCAAAGATTTGCAAGAATCAGCACCTCCGCTTTATGCAGCCGTCAAAGACCTGAAAAAAGGCGCGCACACTAAAACGCCGCTACAAAACGGTAATCTGTACGCCGTTTTCTACGTCAATGACCGTCGCAACGTTACCGTACCTTCTTACGAAGCCGCTAAAAACGAGATTGGCAGCGACTTACAGGCAGCCCGTGTTGATGCGGCCATTCAATCATTGCTGAAAAAAGCCAGCATCAAAGTCAACAAATAATATAACGTGCCCGCGGTGATAGCGGCGGGCAATAAGGAACTCACATGAACATCAAGCCCAAAACTGCCGTTTTGGCTATCCTTGCCCTGTCAACCGTCGGTTTGGCAACCGCCAAAGCACCTGATATCGATCCCGCCCGTATCGACAGCATGGTTGCCGAAGTATTGAGACAGGCCGACCAGCATCCCAACCAAACTGCCAAACCCGATGGTCAGGCAATCCGCAAAGATGTGGTTACACGTTTGCAGACTTTGGAAATTTTGAAAAATGAAGCCATCAAGGCTGGTTTGGACAAAGATGCGGAAGTGCAGAATCAGTTTAAAAACGTTGAAGCTGAGTTCTATGCCAACCAATACGCTGCTTATCTAGAACGTCAAACCGCAGTTGACGATGCCGAGTTGCGCCGTTTCTACGACCAGCAAACACGCATCATCAAACTACAACAAGTCAGCTTTGCCTCAGCCGACGAAGTACGCGCCGCGCAAGAACTGCTGCTCAAAGGCTTGTCATTCGAAGAGCTGATGAAGCGCTATCCCAACCCAGAACAAGAATTTGACGGCTTCATTTCTCCGCAACAGCTCTCTCCTCAACTGGCTACCGCTTTTGCCGACATGAACCGAGGTGATGTAACGCATGAACCGGTTATAATAGGAAACCGTTTTTACCTGTTTAAACTCAGTGCAGTAGAACGCGATCCTAAAGCCAAACCTTTCGAACTGGTGCGTAATCAGCTTGCCCAAGCTGTCAAACGGCAAAAAGTTAATAATCAGATCGAACGCATCTTAAAAGAAAATGGCATTAATCCGTAAATTGATTCAATAGTTTCAGGCCGTCTGAAACCATATTTGAACCCAGAGGGCGTATCTTGCGCCCTTTTTTCTACAACTCCTTGTATTCACAAAACATTATGCGCGCTGTCATTCAAAAAGTTACCCAAGCCAAAGTTGACGTTTTGTCCGAAGATTCCCGAGAAACCTGCGGCGAAATCAACAACGGATTTATGATATTACTCGGCGTTACCCACGCCGACACGGAAGCAGACGCCAAATACATTGCGGACAAAACCGCCAACCTGCGTATCTTTGAAAACGAAAACGGCAAATTAAATTTATCGCTCAAAGATGTCGGCGGCTCGATATTATTGATTTCCCAATTTACCCTTTTCGCCGATGCACGCAGCGGCCGCCGTCCGTCCTTCTCCAATGCTGCCCCTGCCGAACAAGCGGATAAGCTTTATCAATATACCGCGCAACTTTTACGCGAACATGGACTGACTGTCGAAACCGGCAGATTCCAAACCCATATGCAGGTTTCCCTTTGCAATGACGGGCCGGTTACCTTACTGCTTGACTCGCAAAAAACATTCTAAATCCCATCAAAAAAGGCCATCTGAAATATTTCAGACGGCCTTTCCATTTCTGATCATTACTAAATTAAGCCTTGTGCTTTCACCCAGTTCACAATATCTGCCTCAACGGCCTCAGGCGAACCCGGATTGTCGATTTTGACACCGTATTCATCTGCACCCAGCTCTTCCAAAATCTCCAGCTGCGAATCCAGCATACCGGCTTTCATATAATGCCCCTGACGCGACAGCATACGTTCAAGATTGATTGCTTGAGGCGGAGTCAGATGAATAAAAGCCACCTTCCCTTCCGCACCACGCAGAATATCGCGATAGTGATGCTTGAGTGCGGAACAAGTAACGATGGAATATTTTTCCCCGTTTTTTGCCTGCTCCGTCATCCAGTCACACAAATTGCCCAGCCATGGGTAACGGTCTTCATCCGTCAACGGAATACCGGCACCCATCTTATCGCGGTTGGCTTAGGTATGGAAATCATCGCCTTCGGCATACGGGCATTGGTTGAGATATTTTTGCAACGAGAGTGCGGCCGTGGTTTTACCGCAACCGCACACGCCCATCATGACAAAATGTGTCGTCATTTTTCTACTCCTTGTTTATCTAGATTTTAACGGTATTTAAAAACGGGCGGATTGTGTTATCTCAAAAACACTATCCACCCGTTTTCCCGATTAAACCAAAACAAACAACACTGACGATAAAGCAAAACCGATGAATGCGATAAGTGTTTGGTTGACCGTCCATGTCTTCAAGGTCGTCGGCACATCCATATCCAACAGACGGCCGACAAGCCAGAAGCCGGAGTCGTTAAAGTGGCTGCAACCAACGGAGCCTGCCGCCGTAGCTAATACTACGCAAGCAATCTGCCAATCGCTGAAGCCTGCCGCTGCAACGGCTGGTGCCATCAACGCGGCAGCGGTAGTCAATGCAACGGTCGCAGAACCTTGCGCAATACGCAAAGCCAAAGCCACCAAGAAACAACCCAGCAAAACAGGAATACCCAAGTCAGCCATACTGTCTGCCAAAGCCTTACCGATACCGGAGGCACGCAACACGCCGCCGAACATACCGCCCGCACCGGTAATCAAAATGACCGAACAAACCGAACCCAATGCACCATCGATGGTTTTCTCCAATGCGCTGGCTTTTTCACCACGTTTACCACCCAATACATACATGGCTACCAAAACGGAAATCAGCAAAGCAATCGGTGTCGAACCGATCATGCGACCAAATTGCACCCAACCTTCGTCTGCGCTGACGACTTTCTCGCTGATTAAAGTGGATAAACCAGTATTCAAGAAAATCAACAACATAGGAATCAGCATAATGCCGACGACGGTAGATGCTTTTGCAGGTGCTTTCGGCTGGTCGTTATCTTGCGTACCGCCACTGATCAGATCAGGAACAGGTACATGAATGCTGCGACCTAAAACTTTACCCAATAAATAGCCGCTGAAATACCAAGTAATCAAGGTAACAGGCAAACCTAAAATCAGCAGTTGACCAATATTTGCGCCATAAAACTCAGAAGCTGCAATCGAGCCGGGATGTGGCGGCAGGAAGACGTGCATGACCGAAAATGCGCCAATAGATGCCAACGCATAGGGCAAAACAGTTTGCTTCATGCGGCGTGCCGTTGCAAACACAATCGGCAACATCACCACCAAGCCGGCATCAAAGAAAATTGGAAAGCCAAAAATCAAAGAAGCCATGCCTAAGGCAAACGGCGCACGATTCTCACCAAAAATCTGAATCAGCGCATCTGCCAAAGACTGAGCACCACCGGAAGTTTCTACCAAACGGCCGAGCATTGCGCCCAAACCGACCAGCAACGCCACGTTGCCGAGTGTACTGCCGAAGTTTTTGACCAATACATCATTAACAATGCTGCCCATAGGCAGACCTGTTACGATGGCAGTTAGCAGGCTGACCAATACCAACGTCAGCAAGGCATGAACGCGCAGTTTTACAATCAAAATTAAGATCAGCAAAATCGCTGCTGCGGCAATACCGAGCAAGGTACCGGCACTCAGCGTTTGAGTCCATCCATTTTGAAGCCTTTCTCTGTAAGGAAAATACAAACTTATTAATGTTTCTTAACACACGTAGATCAGATAACACATTTCACTATGGATTCATACGGCTGGATTTAGTCAAAATATAAACTTCTCTTTTTCAAAATCCTTTTTGCAAGATGCTTGATAACTAAGAATAGCAAAGAAAAAACAAAGGCAATAAAAAGGCCGTCTGAAACGTAGTTAATTTTCAGACGGCCTGACATCATTCTTCTCGATAAAATAGAAACGAATATTTTTTCAATTACCTAAAATCAAGTATTTTCGGCTTATGCCTTGGTAAAAATCACCCCATTTCCCAAACGTAATTCCGGCAGTTTGGTATTAAAATCCAGCCCATTGAGGCATGAGGGACTGTTACGCATTACTGCTTCGATTTCGGCAAAATCCTCGGTCAAAAATTTTAGCCGAATCAAAAGAATCTGGGCAGTAATGTTTTACGACTCCCCAAACATCCATCATGCTTTTTCTTAAAAACTGAAAGTGCCATGATACAAAGGCCGTCTGAAAAATTCTTCAGACGGCCTTAATTCTTAAACTTCTGCCGGTGGTTGCGGTGTATCCTCATCTTCCTGCTGCGTTTTCGCTTTGGCAAAACGACTGAACCAAATGCCTGCCTCGTAGAGCAGAATCAGCGGAACAGCAAGCAGGGTTTGAGAAATTACGTCAGGCGGCGTGATGATTGCGGCCACGACAAACGCACCGACAATCACATACGGACGCGCATTCTTAAGCTGTTCAGTCGAAACAATACCCATTTTTGCAAGCAACACCACAACAACGGGAACTTCAAACGTCGTACCGAATGCAACAAACATGCCCAAAATAAAGGACAGGTATTTGTCGATATCGGTCGCCATATTGACGCCGACAGGGGTTACCCCGGCCAAGAATTTGAAAATAACGGGGAACACCAAAAAATAGGCAAAGGCCATACCAACGAAGAAAAGCGTTACGCTGGACAACACCAGCGGCGTAATCAAGCGTTTTTCGTTTTGGTATAAGGCAGGAGCAACAAACGCCCAAACTTGATACAGCGTGTGTGGCAACGACAGCAGAAACGCCGCCATCAAGGTAACCTTGACCGGCACAAAAAACGGCGCAATCACATCGGTTGCAATCATGCTGGTATCTTTAGGCAGATTGGCCATTAATGGCTCGGCAACAAAGGTATAGAGCTGCTGGGCAAACGGCATCATGCCCAAAAAGCAGACAACAATACCGATGACGATCCACATCATGCGGCGGCGCAGCTCGAGAAGATGCTCGATAAGCGGTTGGACGGGTTGTTCGTGTTGAGGTTCGGACACCGGTTGACTCACTTTTTACTTACGGACGCGCAGTTTGGGCTTGGCGTGGAATTTCGGGCGCATATCGCGTTTGCGGCTCATCGCCTGCTTACGCAAAGAAGTCGTATGCAGCGGAGGAACATCGGCAACAGGAGATTCGATATAGCTGACTTCTACCACAGGAGCAGGTGAAACTGAAGCCGTCAAATACTCACGCCAAGCGCGGTCTTGCTCGGATTCGGCATTTTCAGCTTCGACAAGCTCTTGGGTTTGCACTGCCCCACCCTGCTCAGAAGCTTGGATTGCGCTTTCATTCTCAGTGCTGTTTGAAGCCAGATCAGGCAAAGGATTGCCCAACTCATCCACACCGAAATCGGCAGGCGTTTTCTGTTCGGGCAGGCGTTCCCACGGCTTGAGGCCGTCTGAAATATCGCTCAGATTTTTTTGTGCATCGTTGCCCAAGTCTTTGATACCGTCGCGAAACTCAGATGCGGCAGTTTCAAATTCCTGCTTCACCTTGCGCAATTCATCCAACTCAGCCTGAGTGTTGAATTCCTGCTTGACGTTATTGACGAATCCTTGCAATTTGCCGACCAAACGCCCGGCCGTGCGCGCGGCTTGCGGCAGACGTTCGGGACCAAGCACTATCAGGGCGACAACGCCGACCAGCAGCAGCTCGCCCAAACCGAAATCAAACATGGATTATGCTTTGTCTTCGTCTTTTTTGTGTTCGATGACTTCGTCTTTTTTGGCATCTTTGCCGTCTGTACCTTCGTTCAGGCCTTGTTTGAAGTCATGCACTGCACCGCCGAGATCTTTGCCGACGTTGCGCAATTTTTTGGTACCGAATACCAAAACGACGATAATCAGTACGATAATCCAGTGCCAAAGAGAGAAGCTACCCATGATAAATCCTTGAATTTGTTTAATTTAAAAAGAGATAATAACTATGCGGGCGTACCCATGATATGGATATGCAGGTGGAAGACTTCCTGTCCACCGCCTTTACCTGTGTTGATCAGGGTTTTGAAACCGTCGGTCAAACCTGCCTCATGGGCGATTTGAGGAACTTTCAACATCATTTTGCCCAACAGGGTTTGATGTTCGGCAGTTGCGTGTGCCAGTGAATCGAAGTGCACTTTCGGAATCAGCAGCAGATGCACCGGAGCGGCAGGACGGATATCTTTGAAACAAAGCATCTCATCGTCTTCGTAAACGGTTTGTGCCGGAATATCTTTGGTTGCGATTTTGCAGAAAATACAATTATCCATAATGGCTCCAATGGCCGTCTGAAAACGGGCATAACGGGTTTCAACCCAAAAAGTGAAATCGTTTTGCCCCAAGAGACGGATTCTGAAACAGGTCAAATGCGAGATTGTAATATAAATTCAAGATTCTTTGCGAGAAGCTTTTTCCACTAACCCCGACAAACCTTGACGGCGCGCAAGCTCATTTACCACATCTTCAGCGCGCAATCCGTGATGCGCCAATAAAACCATGGTATGAAACCACAAATCCGCCACTTCGTAAACCAAATGTTCGCCACCGCCATCTTTAGAGGCCATCAAGGTTTCACCCGCTTCCTCGATGACTTTTTTCAAAATCTTGTCTTCGCCTTTGTGCAGCAGTTGGGCGACATAAGAAGCATCAGGATCGCCGCCTTTGCGCGAATCGATGACGTTTTGAATTTGGGTAAGGATAGTATCGGTCATGGTCGGTTTCTCTTATTTTCTTTCAGACGGCCTTAAGAATGTTTATGTCCGTAAATTGCTTCTTCGTCTTTCAACACAGCATCCACTATCTGCCATGCGCCGTCTTGCCAAACTTTGTAAAAGCAGCTTTCGCGCCCAGTATGACAGGCAATGCCACCGTTTTGTTCAATCAGCATGACCACTGCGTCGCCATCGCAATCCAGGCGCAATTCGTGTACTTTTTGCGTATGTCCGGACTCTTCGCCCTTCATCCATTGTTTTTGGCGGGAACGGCTGTAATAGTGGGCAAACCCGGTTTCTACGGTTTTTTGCAGGGCTTCGGCGTTCATCCAGGCAACCATCAGCACACGTTGTGTCTGCCAATCTTGGGCAATCGCGCAAACCAAACCTTTTTCATCAAATTTTACGGCATTCAGCAGCGTTTCGTTTATATTCGACATTCGCGTTTTTCTCCCATATTTTTCAGACGGCCTTTGGATAGCAATCACAAACGCACTTCAATTCCTGCTTCACGCATGGCCAGTTTTGCTTCGCGGATACTCGCTTCGCCAAAGTGGAAAATACTGGCGGCCAATACCGCATCTGCTTTTCCTTCTTTAATGCCGTCCACCAAATGCTGAACCGAACCGACACCGCCGGAAGCAATGACCGGAATATCGACCGCTTCGCTGACCGCGCGTGTCAAAGGCAGGTTGAAACCTTGCTTGGTACCGTCCCGGTCCATACTGGTCAGTAAAATCTCGCCCGCACCGCGCCGCTGCATTTCGACAGCCCATTCCACCGCGTCCAAACCGGTCGGATTACGTCCGCCGTGGGTAAAGATTTCCCAACGGGTGTTTTCAGGGGTGATCGCTTTGGCATCCACAGCAACAACAATCGCTTGCGAACCAAAAAAACCGGCCGCTTCATTTACCAAATCAGGATTGGTTACAGCGGCCGTATTGATGCTGGCCTTATCGGCACCGGCATTAAGCAGACGACGGATATCGGCAACCGTACGCACACCGCCGCCGACCGTCAATGGAATAAAAACTTGTGATGCGACTGCCTCAATAACGTGCAAAATAGTATCGCGATTGTCGCTGGAAGCGGTAATGTCCAAAAAGGTCAACTCATCCGCACCTTCATCGTTGTAGCGTTTGGCAACGTCAACCGGATTGCCTGCATCGCGTAAACCCAAAAAGTTGACACCTTTTACCACGCGACCGTCTTTTACATCCAGACAAGGAATAATTCGTTTTGCCAATGCCATACTCA
Organism: Neisseria sp. 27098_8_158; assembly: GCF_041433145.1. NCBI lineage: Bacteria > Pseudomonadati > Pseudomonadota > Betaproteobacteria > Neisseriales > Neisseriaceae > Neisseria > Neisseria sp. 27098_8_158. The sequence continues at coordinate 300,081 of NZ_JAPWAZ010000003.1, read as the reverse complement.
ATACCTCTTATCCGTTATCAGGCCGTCTGAAACCGTCAGGCCAAAAATTTGCTCAACCAATCCGGTAAATGTTGCAACAGCTGAAAATAACCAATGCCGGCCATCATCGCCAAAACACAGGAAATAATGAAATTGCTGTCAATGCGGCCGACAATGGAAAAAATCAAACCGGCAAATGCCCATATTATCCCGTTGAAAATCATCCAATAGGTATCGATAATCGGCAAATCAAACGCCGTCAGCTGCCGCAATATCACAGCAATCAGTGTAAACCACAAACTTTCGCTTAGCGGATACACTTCGCGGTCGGATGACCAGATAATCCAAAAACCCAAAACAAACGCTTCAAGCATACCAATCCCTTAATAAAATAAGATATTGAGTGAGTTGTTTTTTATAATTATTTCAGACAGATTTTAAGTCTAAGGACTTTGCAAAATGCCGCCTTTGAAGGCATTTTCAGCTATACGTCAACTCCTGCGCTGTTACCCCTTGCAAAGCCTTAATCTGCATAATTAAACGCACTTAGGTCAAACCAAAGAATCGGCCAGTTTTTGTGCCTGTGCGAAATCAATACTTCCCTCATAAATTGCGCGGCCGGTAATCGCACCGCTCACACCCTCTTTTTCAACGGCACACAATGCGTGGATATCGTCCAAATTCGTCAAGCCGCCGGAAGCGATAATCGGGATATTCACAGATTGAGCCAATTTGACGGTAGCCTCGATATTCACGCCGCTCATCATGCCGTCGCGACCGATATCGGTATAAATAATGCTGTTGACGCCATCGTCTTCAAAACGCTTGGCTAAATCGACGACATGATGCTCCGTTACCGTTGCCCAACCGTCTATCGCCACCATACCGTCTTTGGCATCCAAGCCGACGATAATCTGACCTGAAAATGCCTTACATGCTTTGCGCACAAATTCAGGATTTTTTACCGCAGCCGTGCCGATAATCACATCGGTCAGACCCAAATCCAAATACTTTTCAATGGTGCCCAAATCACGGATACCGCCGCCAAGCTGTACCGGAATATCTTTGGCTACGGCGGCCAAAATTTCTTTAATCGCCGGAAAATTTTGAGGAACGCCTGCGAATGCGCCGTTCAAATCAACCAAATGCAAACGGCGTGCGCCTTGATTGCGCCAATGCAACGCCATCTCTGCCGGCGAATCGGAAAACACCGTCGCCTGCTCCATCAAGCCTTGTTTTAAGCGGACACAGCGTCCTTCTTTCAAATCAATGGCAGGTATCAACAGCATTTTTTTCTCCTCTATTCAATTTCGGTATATTTTACACAAATTAGCGATTTTTAGCAGATTTATGTTAAAAACCTCAAATCTGCCAATTTAAAAAATTACGCAGCAGCAGCAATCCTGCCTGATGGCTTTTTTCCGTGTGGAACTGTGTGGCAAACACATTATCTTTACCGACAATGCAGGCAAATTCACTCGGATATTCGCTGACGCCTAAAACAATCTCTTCATTTTTCGGTGCAAAATAATAGCTGTGAACAAAATAAAAATACTCGTTCTGCCCAATGTCTTGAAATAAAGGGTGTGGACGGGTTTGGCGCACTGTATTCCACCCCATATGCGGCACTTTCAGACGGCCTCCTTGCTCATCGGTTTGATTGGGCAAAAACCGTTTTACTTGCCCTTCAAACCAGGCCAAACCATCTGTATCGCCTTCTTCACTGTGTTCAAACAATAATTGCGCACCTACGCAAATGCCAAAAAACGGCTTGTTTTTCAGGCCGTCTGAAACCGCCTCACCCAAACCGCTTGCCTTCAGCGCCGACATACAATCCGGCATGGCACCCTGCCCCGGAAAGATAACCTTATCTGCCGCCATCACCTCTTCGGGCCGCGAAGTCAGATAAACCTCGGCATTTTGATTGGACAAGACCTGCGCCGCCTGAACAGATTTCAATACTGAGTGCAGGTTTCCCATTCCATAATCGACAATCGCTACTTTCATTGTTTCTCCTCAGGCCGTCTGAAAACATTTAATGATTAATATAATAATAAGAATGATTGTAGCAAAAGATGGTTTAAAACAAAATATTGCCACCATACAAGATGAATAATAAAGGCCGTCTGAAATCCCGATCGGTTTCAGACGGCCTTTATTATTCATACGATACCTTATTCTTCAGATGTAGCTTCCGCTTCTTCTTGAACAGATTCTTCACTCAGCGTGCCTTTGGTAGAAGGCGTTTGACCAATCATACGCGAATCGTATTCGACCGCCATACGCAATGCGCGGCCGAAGGCTTTGAAAACAGTCTCGGCTTGATGGTGCGCATTACGGCCGCTCAAGTTATCGATGTGCAAGGTCATCATGCTGTGGTTCACAAGACCATGGAAAAATTCTTCAAACAAATCAACATCAAAACGGCCGATCAGGGCGCGGGTAAAATCGATGTTGTACACCAAACCAGGGCGGCCGGAAAGGTCGATGACTACACGGCTCAACGCTTCATCCAGCGGAACATAGGCATGGCCATAGCGGGTAATGCCGGCTTTATTGCCAAGCGCTTGTTTCAGGGCCTGACCCAATACGATACCGATGTCTTCAACCGTGTGGTGATCATCAATGTGCAAATCGCCTTTGCAGGTAATATCCAAGTCAATCAAACCATGACGCGCCACTTGGGCAAGCATGTGTTCAAGGAAAGGAACGCCGGTATCCAAGCGGTATTTACCGGTACCGTCAAGATTGAGGCTGACGGTAATTTGGGTTTCGCTGGTATTGCGGGTAACGGTAACAAAACGGCCTTCGGTTGAAACACCAGTTTCTGCTGCTTCGACAGTTTGTTTTTCCAAACGCGCCGCTTCAACCGCTGCTACTTTTTCTTGATCTTTGCTGTGATCCCGGTTCAGCCAGCCTTTGCGTTTGTGCATACCGGATTCCAACTTCGCAGCCAGGCTCGGACGAATGCCGCGTGCAGACTCATCGCCTGCTTGTTGTTCCAAACGGCGCTTGAGCTGAGACAAAGAGGCGGAGTTTTCATAACCGCATGCGCGTGCAAGCTTGGTTAATGAGCCGGCTTCTTCAACCAGTAACAGAAAATTGGTCAAATGCAATTGAGCTTTATTCATAATGATAGTTTCCTTGAAATCAAAGATTGGGGTAAAGGTTTTTAATAACGGCCAAGACGGCATCATTTTGCTCTGCCGAGCCTATGGTTATGCGGACACACTGATCCAAAAGCGGATGGCTGCCATGCAGTTTTTTAATCAGTATGCGGTTTTGCTTCAATGTTTCAAACAGCTCGTTCGCATCAGAAACACGAACGGTAATAAAGTTGGCTTCGCTTGGAAAAACTTCCAAACGGTTTAATTTCAACAATTCATTCATCACGCGCGAACGCTCGTTTTTTAATGCATCAATGTTTTGCTGAATGATTTGATGATGTTTCAATGAGAATTTTGCCGCTGCCAAGCTTAATTGATTCATATTATAAGGCGGAAGAATTTTAGCCAGTTCACCCATAATGCTTGGACTTGCCGCCGCATACCCCATCCGCAAGCCGGCAAAGCCGATTTTACTGATGGTGCGCATTACGACCAGATTTTCAACTTCGCCCGCCCACGGAAGGAAGCTGTCATGATGAAACGCACCATATGCCTCATCGACAACCACAATGCCGGTAGCCGCACGAATAACCGCCTCTACTTCTTCTCGTTTAAAGCACACGCCGGTAGGATTATTGGGATAGGCAATAAAAATTAATGACGGCTGATGTTGCTCAATCGCAGACAAAACGGCAGGAAGATTTAAAGAGAAATCCGGATTTAAGGGAACACCGACATATTCCATGCCATAAAGCGCGGCATTATGACGATACATAACGAAACTTGGCTCAATACCCAATACACGCGCATTTGGTTTGGCAACCAGCATAGTCAAAAACTGGATAAGCTCGTCTGAGCCGTTGCCCAATACGATTTCCGCTTTATCGGGAATACCGAAAACTTCCCTCAATTCTTCATAAATACCGCTCTTGGCAGTATGAGGATACAAATGAATCGGTACTTCTTTTACTATATCCGCCCATTCTGACAACAAAGATTCATATCCGGCGAAAGGATGATGCGGACACTCCATAGCGTCCAACTTAATAAAACCTTCTGGCAAATCGGCAACCTGATAGGCTGTCATTACTTTAATATCATCACGGATAACATCAGCAACGCGATTCATGGTTTTCTATCCTCCTGAGATAAAGTATTTAGAATAATAGCACAATCTTTATTAAATATATATATTAATAAGACTATAAAACAAGATAAAGTTTCATTCGTTTGAAGAAAAAACAATAAATCCTTTCTTCAGCATCTTTAAGCAATATTCTTGGCTTACCCTGCCTTTTTAGCGGTATAATTTTAAGTTTTCCAGTACGGCTTTGCGCCCTCAATATTGTGAACAATACCCGCTCCCCATTGCCTTATCTTGCAACTTCCATAAGCCTTATCCTGCTGATTCTGCTTTCCTTGTCATGGGAATTGTGGATCGCGCCATTGCGCGAAGGCGGCTCATGGCTGGCACTGAAAGCCCTGCCGCTGTGCCTGCCGTTGACCGGCATTTTGAAAAAACGCATCTACACTTATCAATACAGCTCCATGCTGATTCTGATTTACTTTGCCGAAGCCTGTATGCGCCTGGCTGACACAGCCGTCGCCAGCCGGATTTGCGCCGCCGTTTCCGTATTATTGTGCATTGCCTTTTTCCTCGGTTGCCTTGCATTTATCAAACAACAAAAACACACATCGAAATGACCTACCACACACTTTCAGACGGCCTGACTGAATCTCCAGTGAAAACCTTTTGGCCTTTATGGCTCAGTTTTCTTTGGATTTGTGTCGTCCCTTTTCTCTCACTCTACCGAGTCGGCCCACTGCCCAGCTTTTATTTGGAAGCCATCTCACTAAGCGGCTCATTGGTACTGACATTGATTAGTGCACACAAAGGCCTGCTGAATATCCGCCTTCCCGCACTGAGTATCGGCTTGTTTGCCATGGCTGCATTTTGGTCGCTCCAAGCGCGCTTCATGCATTCGACCTACCCCGGCATGAGCGATATTACTGCCTGGACCTTTGTCATTTTGGCACTGGGCGCATGGTCGGTTCGCGGCTGGGTAACGGCCTACGGACAAGAACGCGTCGTCAGCATCTTCGCTTGGTCTTTATTGATAGGGGCAACCATACAGGCCGTCATCGTCTGGCTGCAATTTAAAGGATGGTCCAATGTAGAGTGGTTGAACGGCATCATTGCCCGAAGCAGCGGTACCGTAAACGGCCAACTCGGCCAGCGCAATCATTTGGGACATTATTTAATGTGGGGCATTTTGGCGGCATCCTATTTATGGACGGCGCGCAAAATGTCCAATACAGCAGGTTTTCTGTTTGTATTGGCTTTGACCGCAACCCTCGGCCTTGTCAACTCACGCACCATCTTAGGCTATATTGCCGCCCTATTCCTGATTATGCCGTTATGGTTTTGGCGTACCCGTTTCCAACACAAACGCGCACTGTGCATTTTCCTTCTGACCGCAATCCTGGCCGCCGCTTTCCAATTCGGCATGGGCAGCCTGTTGGATTTGTTTGGCAACATCAAATACGAAACCGCTGTCGAACGCGCAGGCACCAGCGGTTTTGAAGGCTCCATGCGCCAAATCGAATGGAGCAAGGCATGGATTGCCTTTCAATCCGCACCTTGGTTCGGCCATGGCTGGAACAGCTTTGCCCAGCAAACCTTTCTGATCAACGCCCAGCAACAATATTTCCCCAACAATATCCTCGGCGTACTGTTTACCCATTCGCACAATATCGTCATGCAGTTATTGTCCGAAATGGGCATTGCCGGCACCTTGCTCGCAGCCTTAACCCTGCTTACAGCTGTGTGGCGACTGTTGGGCCGCAACCAAACACCGGCCTCGCTGTTTTTACTGACTGCAGCCGCCGTCAGCCTTTGCCACAGCATGCTTGAATATCCACTTTGGTATATCTACTTCCTCACCGTATTTAGCCTGATTCTGTCGTTAACACCCTCTTATCCGAAAGATGTTTCAGACGGCCCTGTATCTACCCGAATCAGACAATGGGCAGGCGGTATAGCTGCTTTATCGATTTTAATCGGCATGGCAAACCTCAGCTGGGAATATCAAAATCTGACCCAATATAGCCGTGTAGGGAAAACCGATGATCAGCAAACGGTTCAAAACAAAATCGACGGCTTGCAACGACTTTCCAAAGAAAGCCCCATGCTTGCCTATTACGCCGATTTGAGCTTGAGCAAACGTGCCGACCCGACCGATGCCTACATCCGTCCGTGGGCGGAAGAAGCCGCACTCAAAGCCCTGACCTACCGCCCCTACTCCAGCGCCTACCAAGTCGGCCTTTACCTCTACCGACAAGGCAAAAAAGAAGAAGGTGCGCAATGGATGCAGGCAATGCAATATTATTATCCTTATATGATGTATTTCTACGCTGACAAAATACGCAGTCACCCGGCATTCGCTCCCTTGCTGCCCAAACTTTTGTCCGATTGCAAAGACTTCATCAACGCACCGAAACACCAAACCGCCCAATCATGCGACAAACCCTGAACAAAACACGCCCAATTGTCAGTTTGTCCTTACAGGCCGTCTGAAAATGTAAAGAGCGACAAGTTTCTATGCAAAAAAGCGCAAAAGCACAGAAAATTACGCTATCAACAAAAGCAGATTGCATGTTAAGATTGAATACAACTCTGTTTTAATCGCCGCACCGCCTATTTAGTGCCACGGCGCATACAATCACGAAAAGGAAATTCCATGAGTCGCGTATTACTCGTAGATGACGATGCCCTCTTGACCGAATTGCTGACCGAATACCTGACTGCCGAAGGCCTCAACGTTCATAGCGTTCCCGACGGCGAAGCCGGCGTTCAAGAAATTCTGACCGGACAATACGATGTCGTCGTATTAGACTCCATGATGCCTAAAATGAACGGTTTGGACGTACTGAAAAACGTACGTACCCAAAGCACCGTGCCCATCATCATGCTGACCGCGAAAGGCGACGACATCGACCGCATTATCGGTCTGGAAATGGGTTCGGACGATTACGTACCGAAACCATGCACACCGCGCGAACTCTTGGCGCGTATCAACGCCATCTTGCGCCGTGCGCAACACAGCAACGAACAAAACAACGCGCCTAACAGCATTTCTGTCAGCGACGTTGTCCTGTACCCTGCCAAACGCCAAGCCAGCATCAAAGACACTCCGCTCGAGTTGACCAGCACCGAATTCAACCTGCTCGAAGTTTTGATGCGCCACGCCGGACAAGTTGTCAGCAAGGAAACTCTGTCTATCGAGGCACTCGACCGCAAACTGGCTAAATTTGACCGCAGCATCGACGTACACATCTCCAGCATCCGCCACAAATTGGGCGATGCTTCCCTGATTCAAACTGTACGCGGCTTAGGCTACCTGTTTGTTAAAAACTAAAGATTAAACAGATCAATGAAACTGTTTCAACGCATCTTCGCCACATTTTGCGCAGTCATCGTCTGCGCAATCTTTGTGGCGAGTTTTTCATTTTGGCTGGTACAAAACACCCTTGCCGAAAACCAATTTAACCAACGCCGCACCATCGAAACCACATTGATGAGCAGCATCATCTCCGCGTTTAACTCGCGCGGAGACAGCGGTGCGCGCGAAATTCTTTCCGAATGGAAAAACAATCCGGTTTCCAATGCCGTCTATGTGATTACCGGCGACGATAAAAAAGATATTTTAGGCCGAAACATCGACAGCCTCTCCATTGAACGCGCCCGCATCTTTGCCATCAACAATCCCGAATCCGATTTAGCCCACATCGAATACGACCGTTTCGGCGAAGAATACCTCTTCTTCATTAAAGGCTGGGACAACCATCAAGCCCAACGCCTGCCCAGCCCGCTTTTCATTCCCGGCCTGCCGCTCTCACCGATTTGGCACGAATTTATCATTCTGTCTTTCATCATCATCGTCGGCCTCTTGATGGCATATATCCTTGCCAACAACATCACCAAGCCCATTAAAATTCTTGGCGGCGGTATGGACAGGGTAGCCAACGGCGAACTCGAAACCCGCATTTCCCAGCAAGTTGACGACCGTGACGACGAATTGTCCCACCTTGCCGTACAGTTCGACAAAATGGCCGAAAAATTGGAAAAACTTGTGGCCAAAGAGCGTCATTTGCTCCACCACGTTTCTCATGAAATGCGTTCGCCGCTGGCGCGCATGCAGGCAATTGTCGGCCTGATTCAATCTCAGCCGCAAAAACAAGAGCAATACCTCAAGCGGCTTGAAGGCGAATTGGTGCGCATGGATACTTTGGTAGGTGAATTATTGACCCTCTCCCGCCTAGAGACTTCCAATATTCCTTTGGAAAAAGAAAACCTCAAACTCGTTCCTTTCCTAACCAACTTGATTGAGGACAACCAAAGTATTGCCCACCAAAACAATCAAAGCGTTACCCTGAGCATTGACCCTAAAATCCCTGAAAATGCCGTAATCAGTGCCAACGAAGGCTATTTATACCGCGCCTTCGACAACGTTATCCGCAATGCCATCAACTACAGTCCGGAAGGCAGTACCATTCAGGCCCATATCGGACAAGACAACAAACACTGGATTATCGATGTTACCGACAACGGCCCGGGTGTCGATGAAATGCAGCTTCCGCATATTTTCACTGCCTTTTATCGCGCCGACTCCAGCGCGCACAAGCCCGGTACAGGTTTAGGGCTTGCCTTGACGCAGCACATTATGGAACAGCACTGCGGTAAAATCATTGCTGAAAATGTCAAACCCAACGGCCTGAGGATGCGTTTTATTCTTCCCAAAAAGAAAGCCGGAGACAAAAAAGAAGTCTAAAAATAAGGCCGTCTGAAACTTTTCAGACGGCCAAAAACACAAATAAGGAACCATCATGAGTGCAACCGTCCAAACCGGCTACTTCTTCATGCCTGAACACATCATCCTCGTCGGCGCCAGCGAACGTCCGCACAGCCTTGGTGAACGCATTTTCAGCCACCTGCTCGGTTCCTCATATCAAGGCAAAATCACCCCCGTCAATCTTCGACACAGCAGTGTCGCTGGTATTCCCTCCTACTCCAGCCTCAGCAAAATCCCGGGCCAAGCCGATTTGGTTGTTGCCGTTATCCCGCCCGACCATTACGACTCGCTGTTCAAAGCCTGCCGTAAAAAAGACCTGCGCCACATTATCCTGATTCAAGATTGGGAAAACCTGCCACCCGAATCCTGTAAAAATGCCCGTTCCATCATTCAAAAATATCACGGCGACGAATTGAATATCACCGTATGCAACAGCGCAGGCATCCAACTCCCCTCGCTCAACCTCAACATCGGCACCCAAGCCGACTATCCGGCCGGCCATATCGCGTTACTGACCGGCCACAGCACCGTCAGCCGCAACATCAACCACCTGCTGAACACGCTGCACCAAGGCGTATCACGCCACATCAGCCTCAACTATGACCTAAGCCCCACTACATCCGCCGACTGGCTCAACCGCTTCGGCCACAACCGCCATACCAAAGTTGCCGTGATCCACTATAATCCGACCGAAAACCAACGCGAGCTGTTCAGTGCCATCCGACACTTTACACGCCACACTCCGCTTATCCTGTTGTCCACACACTACACCGACTACACAGACAAAGCCATCCTGCGCAGCCTCAGCCGCCATTGCAATTTCCAACCGGTATTCAATACCGCCGAGCTGGAAGCAGCCCTAAAAGCCCACCTTTCCGGCATTCCCGTCATTACCAATCCCACCATTCTGTCCGACACGCCGATAGAATGGCTGCGCACTACCGCCAATGCCTGCGAATTGACCCTCGACCTCCCAACCGATGTACCATCCATCCGACAAGGCTGCATTGGCAGCAACCCCACGCCTGCACGCATCCACCGCTTGGCACTCGAACAATTACAAAATCCGCATACTCAAGCCCTGCTCGGCATTATTTCGCCAGATACTCCGGATGCGTACAGCATTCATCAAACTCTGGATAATTTGGCACAAAAAACCAGCAAGCCCATTCTCATCAGCTATCGTTTTTCAGACGGCCTGACTCGGTTTAACACGCCGGAAGAAGCCTTGCTGACACTTTATTTCCGCAATCAAACAGCCTATTTGCAACAAGTACAAAATACCCCTGCGCCAGCCAAAACAGGCCGTCTGAAAACACCCAAAAGCAAAAGTATCGATAAATCCATTGCTTCCGGCCAAACCGAACTGATAGCGGAAGCCCTATACCTGCCTCCGTACCAAACCCAAAAACACAATGCCGTCCAGTTCCGGTTCAGCCGCCATGCCATTTACGGCAACATTCTTTCCGCCCATTACAACGGCAAAACCGAAGTCGCATTACCTCCATTTACCACACTCGATATCCAGCGTTTAAGCCAATTTGCAGAACTCGACAACACTTCCGTTCTCAATCAATTCCTGCATTCCCTAAACACGCTTATCCACAACAACCAGCATATCGGCGACATCATCCTCAACTACAACGGCAGCCAATACAGCAGCACCATCATTCCCGAAATTGTGGAAAAACCAGCCGCGCCGACAACCAAAATCCCCAAAAAAGCCGTCCAAACCTTAGAACAGGCCGCCGCTAAAATGCAAAGTGCCGCCGCCTACCTCCAACAAAAAAATCCGGTCGCAGCCGAATTCCTACGCAACACTGGCGAAGCCGCTTCCGAACTGCTGCACCCTAAAACCGAAACGCCCGAAATACAAAACGTACTCGCACCCTACCCGAGCCAAACCGATACCTTTACCCTGCCCGACGGCAACACACTGCACATCCGCGCACTAGAACCTGAAGATGCCGAAGCCAAACAAAAATTTGTCCGCCAATTACCCGCGGCCGACCGCTATACGCGCTTCATGACCCATACCAACGAGTTGCCACTGCCCACGCTCGCACGGCTGACCCGCCCCGATTTCCATACCGAATGCGCATGGGCCGCCTTCGCTTCAGACGGCCGTATCGTCGCAGTCAGCCGTTACAGCCGCATCAATCGCAATGAGTGCGAGTTCGGCATTACATTGGCTGCCGAAGCCCGCAAAACCGGCTTGGCCGGCAAAATGATGAGCCTCATTATCCAAACTGCCACACAACAAGGTTATCAAACCATGAATGCGGAAATCCTCAAAGAAAACACACCGATGCTCAAACTCGCTGAAAAATCAGGATTTACCGTTACCCCGTCGGAAACCGACCGCGGACTGTATCAAGCAAGCCTCGATTTGAACGCATGGCAAAACAGCAACAAAAACAAATAAAAACTTGCATAACCCGTGTGAAATATCCTAAAATTAGCGGTTTCTATATACCCGCATTTTTCAAAAGGACTCAAAATGGTAGTTATCCGTTTGGCTCGCGGCGGCTCAAAACACCGCCCTTTCTTCAACGTAGTCGTAACTGACTCTCGCAACCGTCGTGACGGCCGCTTCATCGAGCGCGTAGGTTTCTACAACCCCGTTGCCAACGAAAAACAAGAACGCGTACGTTTCGACGCTGACCGCATCAATCACTGGGTCGCTCAAGGCGCGAAAGTTAGCGATGCAGTTGCCAAACTGATTAAAGAGCAAAAAATCGCTGCTTAATCAGCTGAAACGACCATGACAGACACTCAAAAACGGGTAGCCATGGGCTACATCAAAGGCGTATTCGGCATTAAAGGCTGGCTTAAAATTGCCGCCAATACCGAATACACCGACAGCCTGCTGGACTACCCAGAGTGGCAGTTGTGCAAGGATGGCAAAACCCTGAATGTCACGCTTGAAACAGGTAAAATTGTCAATGGCGAACTTCAGGTCAAATTTGAAGGTATAGACGATCGCGATCAAGCATTTGCCTTGCGCGGCTATACCATCGAAATTCCCAGAGAGTCATTCGCCCCTACTGAGGAAGACGAATACTACTGGGCAGATTTAGTCGGCATGACCGTCATCAATAAAGAAAACATTGTCCTCGGCAAAGTCAGCAACCTGATGGAAACCGGTGCAAACGATGTTTTGATGATTAAAGGCGAACACGGACAAATTCTGATTCCCTTTGTCTCCAACTATATCGAATCTGTCGATACCGACAGCAAAACCATTATTGCCGACTGGGGTTTGGACTACTGATGCTGATTCAAGCCATCACCATTTTCCCAGAGATGTTCGACAGTATTGTCGAATACGGCGTTACAGGCAGAGCAAGAAAACAAAATCTTTGGCAGTTTCAAGCCATCAATCCCCGAAAATTTGCCGAGAACAAACTTGGCTATATCGATGATCGCCCTTTCGGAGGTGGTCCGGGAATGATTATGATGGCGCCGCCACTTCAAGCGGCAATTGAAGAAGCCAAAGCAAACTCGCAAAAACCTGCCAAAGTAATTTATCTCAGTCCGCAAGGTCAGCCGCTGACACATAAAAAGGCCGCAGAACTTGCCGAACTGCCCCATCTTATTCTTCTATGCGGACGCTATGAAGGCATAGATGAAAGACTGCTGCAAAGCAGTGTGGACGAAGAAATCAGCATTGGCGACTTTGTTGTCTCGGGCGGTGAATTACCCGCCATGATGTTGATGGATGCCGTCTTAAGATTGGTTCCGGGCGTATTGGGCGATATACAGTCAGCCGAACAAGACTCGTTTTCAGACGGCCTTTTAGACTGCCCTCATTACACCAAACCCGTAGAATTCCAAGGCATGATGGTTCCTGATGTCTTACGCTCAGGGAATCATGGCTTGATTGCCGAGTGGCGATTGAAACAATCGCTGCGACGCACTTTAGAGCGCCGACCTGATTTATTGGAAAAGCGCAGTTTAATCCCAAAGGAATCCCGCCTCTTAAAAGAGATCTTGCAAGAGCAACAGGAAATCCAATCATAACTTAGGAAAAACAAATGAACTTGATTCAACAATTAGAGCAAGAAGAAATCGCTCGCTTGAACAAAGAAATCCCTGAATTCGCTCCAGGCGACACCGTTGTCGTATCTGTACGCGTGGTTGAGGGTTCTCGCAGCCGTCTGCAAGCATACGAAGGTGTTGTTATCGCTCGCCGCAACCGTGGCCTGAACAGCAACTTCATCGTTCGCAAAATCTCTAGCGGCGAAGGTGTAGAACGTACTTTCCAACTGTACTCTCCTACCGTAGAAAAAATCGAAGTTAAACGCCGTGGTGACGTACGTCGCGCTAAACTGTACTACTTGCGTGGCCTGACCGGTAAAGCAGCTCGCATTAAAGAAAAATTGCCTGCTCGCAAAGGTTAATAGCCTTCATCAAAAACCCACTTCAATGAAGTGGGTTTTTTGTTTTTATACAAGAACTCCTTGTCTTTCTTACACAATCCTGTAAGCCAATCACAATTCCCATCTCACGCATAAACTTAAACAGAATCATAATTCCCCCTGCTTCTTTTAACCTTTATAACAAAGGCCGTCTGAAACAAAAGATTCAGACGGCCTTTAATCACATCGGGCGGTTATTTAAACCATCTTGCCAATGCTGGGATACGCGACAACAACATTGTATCCAAAATCCAAATGACAGCGATTGCGGCAATGGCCGTTGGGAAAATCACAGCCAAAATCAAAAGTGGCACAGCCATTGCCCACCATACCGGCAATTTGATTTTCTGTGCAGGAGGAACCAAACCACGTGCTTCTGAAGGACGGCGTTTCCACCACATCACACAACCGCTGACACAGATAAAGATAATCGCCAGACAGAACAAGACATTTGCCAATACGCTCCACCAGCCCAGTGTACCCATATGCAAAGCAATGCTTGCCGCCATGAATTTACCAAACCAGTTGTAATCATCGAAATGAATATCAGCCAGGATTTTGCCACTGTATTGATCAATGTGTACCGTACGATCCGCAGTCGGACTAATCATATCGTAGCTCATTGAGTCTTGCGACAGCGTCCATACGCCTGTTTTACCTTTAGGCAGGTTCAACTGATAGCGGCCTTTAAAGCCAATTTCACGCGCAAAGCGGTCAACCGTCTCCAACGTCATCGGCTCACTCGGATTAATGCCGTTTTCGCCCATTGTCGTACCGGAAACCGGCATAGGCGTCAGCTCCAAAATCCACGGTACTTCTTTAGATTTACCGTCATTCAGCACATCACCATGGGTTGGTACGGAAGATACCGGATTAGGCTCCACGCCCCATTTACCCGCAGGAAATTGGCTCCACGCCTGAACCACTTTACCGCCCCAAATACCTGCCCAAGCAATACCTGACAGACAGAACAGCAATAAAATCAAAGAAACCCAAGAGCCAAATGCACCGTGCAGGTTGCGCCACCAAGAACGACCTTTGCCTGCTTTAGGCAAAAAAACAGCCTTCAGACTACGCTGTTTTATCCACCACAAATAAATACCGGTCACAATCATGATGATGGTTAGCGACGCAGCGGTTTCCAACAGGTAGTCCCCTGTCTCCCCAATCATAATATCGCCGTGGATTTCATCCATCGTGTGATACCAGCCTTGACCGCGTGGCATCGTATTCACGACTTTTGCCGTATAGGGATCAACGGCAACCATAGTGGCTTTATCGTCATTGTTTACGCGGAATACGGCAACCATATCATCTGCGCGCGGCGCAATATACTGCACTACAGAAGCAGTTTCCGGATTCACAAACTGTCTGGCAGCTTCAGCCTGAGCCGACAAAGGCTGAACCACTGCCTGCGGCGTAACATGTATGCGTTCGCCTTCTTTACCGGTGATATTGGCAAATAGCAGCATTCCCAACCCTGTAACAGCCAGCAGGGTTAAAAACGGCGCAACCAAAAGCCCGGCATAAAAATGCCATCGCCAAACAGTCAAATAACGGCGGTTAGCCTGTTGTTCATTTTGGGAAGTTGGTTTTGTTTCCATATATTCTCTTTATATAATTAGATAAGACTAATCCTTAAGGATTATTAGCGAACATTTTAATCAAAACCATTCATTTAAGAAACCGTTTTTCCCATGCAGCTTTGAAATACTTCAATATTTAGTTTTCAGGTCGTCTGAAAAAACAAAATAGAACAGAAAACAACACTTTACTGAAAATCCGTTTTAATCATTGCGGTTTCGGCAGAATTTGGTAGAATACAGGCATTACTTATTTATTCATCAAGCCGCCAAGCTTTGGCGGCTTGTATTTTTATTTCCAATCCGGCTACCGCGCGTGGCCGGATAAAATTTTAAAAGCATCATCATGCTTTCATGGAGAACTCAATGCAAAAAATCCCTTTGACCGTTCGTGGTGCAGAATTGTTGAAACAAGAACTTCAACACCTCAAAAGCGTAGCACGTCCAGAAGTCATTGAAGCCATCGCCGAAGCACGTTCGCACGGCGACTTGTCTGAAAACGCAGAATACGAAGCCGCCAAAGAGCGTCAAGGCTTTATCGAAGGCCGCATCGCCGAGTTGGAACACAAACTCTCTATGGCGCACATCATCAACCCTGCCGAAATCCACGCCGAAGGCAAAATCGTATTCGGCACAACTGTGACACTGGAAGATTTGGAAACTGAAGAACAAGTTACCTACCAAATCGTCGGTGAAGATGAAGCAGACATCAAAGAACGCAAAATCTACGTTGGCTCCCCCATTGCCCGCGCCCTAATCGGCAAAGAAGAAGGCGATATTGCAGAAGTTCAAGCACCCGGTGGCGTGCGTGAATATGACATCATTGCCGTGCAATATATTTAAATAAACAAAAGGCCGTCTGAAAACATTTTCAGACGGCCTTTTGCTGTACCTAAAAACACCATAATTAAAGAAAATAAAATCTTCCCAGGAGAAGCATAATGAATCTACTATACAAAATTATCCACACCGCTGCCGCCATGTGGCTTGGTATGCAGCTGACAGCAGGCTATGTTACCGCCCCTATCCTGTTTCGCCTCCTGCCCAAAATACAGGCGGGAGAAATTGCCGGCATTTTGTTTGCCATTACAGCACTATGTGGCTTAGTTATTTTTGGTGCAGCCTATGCCTTTTTCAGAAAACAGCTGGCCTCACTTTCTTGGTGGATATTGGTGCTTTGGCTACTCTTAGCCTGCAACCATCTTTTGGTTACACCGGTTATCGAGGCACACAAGTACGGTCTGGATAACTGGCTACTGTCCCTAGTAGGTGGAACATTCGGCGTTTGGCACGGCTTATCCAATATCATCTTTTTGATTTGTACAATACTGGCAGCCATCTGCGTATGGAAATGGCCCAAGTCAAACTAATCTGTCTTAATAAAAGGCCGTCTGAAAATAAATCTTTCAGACGGCCTTTTATTTTGAATCATGAATTTCCTGATTATTCAAATATAAGCCATAAAAAATGCCCTGCATATTGCAGGGCATTTTTCACAAACCGATTAAGGTTTAGCGTAACCGTGAACGCCATTGTAAGGAGCTGGGATCCAACCTTCATCAGTAGCAGGCAATTCGCCTTGACCTTCGATAGTTTGGCCTGGAGCAACTTGACGAGTAACAACGCTGCGGATTTTAACGTCAACGCGGCGGTCAGGCTCGATACAAGCGATAAGAGCAGCACGTTTCTTAGCTTTAGAAACTTTTTTGCCCAGTTTAGCAACTTCAGCTTCACAAGTAGCAGTCATTTGAGCTTGAGATTCGCCCAGACCTACTACAGAGATTTTGCTAGAAGCAACGCCACGGCCTACCAAGTAGTTAGCCACTACGTTAGCACGACGCTCAGACAGAGCTTGGTTGTATTGCTCAGAACCCATGAAGTCAGTGTGACCTTCAACACGTACAGTTTGTACGCTTTCGTTGCTCAGGCGTTGAGCCAAAGCGTTCAGGTTTTCTTGAGCTTCAGGACGCAGGTTGTCTTTGTCGAAGCCGAACAGAGTTTTAGAAGACAGGGAAACAGTTTCATCAACATACTCAGGAGCTTGTTGTACAGGAGCAACTGCTTCGCGGTCACCACATTCAACACGGCCTTGGGTAGCTTTGTCGAAGTAGGTGTCTTTCCAGCATTCGCCGTAGTTGTTACGGACGATTTCTTGAGATTGGCTGCTTACGACGTAGCCGTGTTTGGTGTGCGCTTCACTTGCCATTGCAGTGCCTGAAGCAACCAATGCAACGAACAATGCGCTTAATTTCAGCTGTTTGGTCATTTTATTCCCTCATCAAATTGTTATGCGGCGGACTAGGAAAGCAACCGCTGCAAAGTACCAATATACAGGCCGCAGTATCAAAACAGCGGCAAATCGGATATATCAGGTTGCACTATAAAGAAGCGCAAGGCAAACTGTCAATACTCGATGCCTTCAAACAATTATGAAGTGCCTGCTTCCTAGTAGTTAATCATGCCGAAAAATCAATCTTGTGTCATTAATTTAGGGCAAAATCAGCCAATTCACCCGCCCCAAGTTGTACAAAAACAACAAAACTTCATCCCCCTTTCATTCACAGATTTCCTGTTTTCATATCATTAAAAGATATTTTCATTAAAAACAAGCGTTTTCAAAACTCAGGGCAAAACCGGGCAAAATATGTTAAATTACAGACCGTTTGTCGCACAAAATCCACAATAACAACGTATCCGATACTGCTACCATGAAACTGCAACAATTACGTTACGCCCTTGAAGTTTACCGGCACAATCTGAATGTCTCCGAGGCTGCCGATGCGCTTTTTACATCCCAACCCGGCATTTCCAAACAAATCCGCCTGCTTGAAGAAGAATTGGGTATCCAAATTTTTATCCGCAGCGGCAAGCGTGTGGTTTCCGTTTCGCAACCGGGCAAAGCCGTATTAGAGATTTCGGAACGAATTTTACGTGATGTACAAAACATTAAAAATATCGGCAGCGAGTTTACCGATCACGACAGCGGCTCGCTGACCATCGCGACAACGCATACCCAGGCGCGTTATGCCTTGCCCACAATCGTTGCGGAATTTGTCAAAAACTACCCTAAAGTCAATTTGACCATCAAACAAGGCAGCCCTTCTGCCATTGCGCAAATGGTCAGCAGCGGCGAAGCGGATTTGGCAATTATTACTGAACGTATTGACGATCATCCCGAGTTGGGCAAACTGCCCTGCTATGAATGGAACCATGCCGTCATTGTTCCGCACGACCACCCTCTTTTGGACTGCCGCAATCCTTTAAGCCTTGAAGATTTGGCTTCTTTTCCGCTGGTTACTTACGAATTTGCTTTTAATTCCGGCAGCAGCATTGCGCGTACATTTAATAAAGCGCATATTGAGCAACCTGATGTTGCCTTATCGGCTGCCGATACGGATGTATTGAAGACGTATGTTCGCTTAGGCTTGGGTGTTGGTTTGATGGCCAAAATGGCGTACGATCCCGCGGTCGATCAAGATTTACAGCTGATTGATGCGGCGCACTTATTTGAACCGTCGCCCACTTGGATAGCCTTACGCTCGGATACTTACCTGCGCGGTTATACCTATGATTTTATACAGATGTTTGCACCGAAACTGACCCGTGAAGCAGTTGACCGCATTCTGTACACGCCGGTTGTTGAAGATTTTTCAATTTAACATCTAACTATAACTTGCGTAACTTAACAATTATTCTTTAATTCTTGTTAAAAAGGCCGTCTGAAATATTTCAGACGGCCTAAGATTCAGATAGCGTGCGAACAACCAGAAACCATTTTCTTCAAGGTTGTCGCATCTAAGATTTTGATGTGCTTGTGTTCAACAGAAATCAAGCCTTCATGATGGAATTTAGACAAGGTGCGGCTGACTGTTTCCAGTTTCAGCCCCAAATAGCTGCCGATTTCCTCAC
Organism: Neisseria sp. 27098_8_158; assembly: GCF_041433145.1. Classification (NCBI taxonomy): domain Bacteria; kingdom Pseudomonadati; phylum Pseudomonadota; class Betaproteobacteria; order Neisseriales; family Neisseriaceae; genus Neisseria; species Neisseria sp. 27098_8_158. Next base: position 281,230 of record NZ_JAPWAZ010000003.1, on the reverse strand, counting down.
GCGACATCCGCAAGATAAAATCATTAGCGGCAAAGCCTCGTGAATAGAGACGCTGGGATAGGTTGAGCAAGAATGCCGCCAATCGCTCTTCAGCGCGCATATTGCCCAAAAGCAGCATAACGCCCTGATCTCGGACAATTTCGCGGCTCATCAAGCGGAAAAAGTGAGAACGAAGACTGGGAATATCCTGTCCAAGTTCTTCAATATGTGTAAACGGAAGCTCGCATACTTCGCTGTCTTCCAAAGCCACAGCATCACAGCTGTGAATATGGGAACAAATCCCATCCATACCGATCAGCTCGCCCGACATAAAAAAGCCGGTTACCTGATCTCGTCCATCTTGGCTGGCGACTGTTGTCTTAAAGAAGCCTGCACGGATGGCAAACAAAGAGGTAAACGGCTCGCCGGCACGGAACAGGTATTCACCTTTTTTCAGACGGCGGCTTTGACGAATAACCGCATCTAATTGTGAAAATTCGTTAGGCATTAGTCCGACAGGCAAACACAGTTCTCGTAAAGAACATGTGGAACACAAGGTTTTCATTTGATGTGTTGCATTGTGTGTAGCCATAACGCACCTTTAATTTGCTTAATTTTCTCAACCCCTGATGAAGCCGAATAACTATTGACCCAAGTCAAAGTTGGCATATCATTATCAGGCATTCTACCAAACTATCGAAATTTTGACTAAAATTTTCCCTAATTTCCTTACTTTATACTACAAGCCCAACCATGAAAATCATCCCCATCTCAAATAACACCAACACAAACAATGAATTACCGGAATTTGACCGTGAATTGATTGCCAGTTTGCCATCAAGCGGTCCTCGCTATACCTCCTATCCGACCGCCGACCGCTTCCATGAAGGCTTTAAAGAAGCCGAATATATCCAAGCTTTAAACCTGCGCAACATGGGCGCGCTCAACAAACCCCTTTCGCTCTACATCCACATCCCCTTCTGCAATACCATCTGCTACTACTGCGGCTGCAACAAAATTATTACCAAAGACAAAAGCCGTGCCGATGCCTATATCCAGTATCTGGAAAAAGAAATGGAATTGCTGGCACCGCATTTAGGCGGACGACACCAGCTTGCGCAACTCCACTTCGGCGGCGGCACGCCCACATTCCTAAGCGACGACCAACTCGAACGCGTCTTCGAAATGATCCGCAAATACTTCCAGCTGATTCCCAACGGCGAATACTCCATCGAAATCGACCCGCGCAAAGTCAGCCGCGAAACCGTCCTCAAACTGGGCAAACTCGGTTTCAACCGCATGAGTGTCGGTATTCAAGACTTTGACCCTAAAGTGCAGGAAGCCGTCAACCGCATTCAAAGTTATGAAGAAACCAAAGAAGTGATTGATGCCGCGCGTGAAGCCGGGTTTAAATCGGTCAGCGTCGATTTGATTTACGGCCTGCCGCACCAAAACACCGAAAGCATCAAAACCACCATCGACACGGTCTTGTCCCTCGACCCCGACCGCCTCGCCCTCTACCACTACGCCCACCTGCCACATATCTTCAAACCGCAACGCCGTATCGACACCAATGTCGTCCCCGGCAGCGAAGAAAAACTCGATATGCTGCAATATTGCGTTCAAACCCTGACCGAGCGCGGCTACGTTTTCATCGGTATGGACCACTTTGCCAAACCTGATGATGAACTCTCCATCGCCCTCAAAGAAGGCTTCCTGCAACGCAACTTCCAAGGCTACTCGACCTATGCCGACTGCGACTTGGTGGCGATCGGCGTCTCCTCTATCGGCAAAATCGGCAGCACCTACTCCCAAAACGAGCGCGACATCGATGCCTATTACGCCGCACTCGATGCCGGACATCTACCGATTATGCGCGGCTACCAGCTTAATCAAGACGACATTCTGCGCCGCAACATCATTCAGGATTTGATGTGCCGCTTCTCGCTTGATTATCAAATTTACGAAAGCGTGTTCGGCATTCCGTTTAGCCGCTATTTTGTAGCGGAACTGGAAGATATGAAACAACTGGAAACCCTCGGTCTGGTCCGCCTCAAACCGCACGGTCTGACCGTTACACCGAAGGGCCGTTTCTTGATCCGCAACATCGCCATGGTGTTCGACTACCATTTGCGCCATAAAGAAACCAAAGCCAAATACTCGCAAACCGTATAAACAGGAATGGAAAAGGTCGTCTAAAAATTTTCAGACGACCTTTGTTTTTATTTTCAATACTTTCGGGTAACATAAAACCATATTTTCCGCTTTATCAGAATTCAAAGTTAATTTGTATAGGCGCGTATCCTATGGTTACCGAACAGCAAAACGATATCCTCAGCATCAATCAAGTACAGCTTCTCCTTGCTGAAAAACGCACGGCACTTGCTATCATGCGTACAGGTATTGCCGTTTTCGCACTCCCTTTGTCTATTTTCAGTGCGCTGATTGCGACATCGAAATGGTATGAGGCCGTTGATGTTTGGCCTTTGCTCGTACTGGTCAGTCTGATGAACATCAGTTTGATTTTTTTCTCGGTCTATCTGATTACCCGCTCGCTCCGTAGAATGCACCAATACGACCGAATGATTGCCGATATCAAATACAACAACCAGTCTTTGCGTAAACTGATTAAGTCATAAAGTGCAAATAGTTGGAGCTGGGCATAAGGTCGTCTGAAAATCAAAATATAGAGGAACTCTAGATTTGTATTAAAACATGATTCTGCCAAACATACCGTAATTGATCTTGGAGACCTTACTGTACACTTTGCTCCCCCATTTGGAATCGATACGATACCATTGCAGTACAAGATATAATCTGCAATATATTTATGGTTTCTCTTAGGTTTTTTATGCCTAGAACTTATTGAAATGATCAACTCAATTGGATATTAGGAACCCTGCTGGATACACCGATCGTGTTTAGACAAATACGAATGCAGTCTGCAATTTTGGTTTATCCGGTCTCAGGTCTCGAACGCTTTTAAAATATGGAACAACCCGATTTTTTCCCCATCCCCAGTCCCTGTATAGGTGTCTGCGAAGCCAATGCCAAAGGTTATTGCAAAGGCTGCCTGCGCAGCCGGGAAGAGCGCCTGTACTGGCTCCAGATGACCGACAGCCAAAAGCATCAAGTCATGCACCTTCTATCCCTCAGGAAAGCCAAAATCCGCAACCGCAAAACAGAAAAGCCCGACACGGGCGAACATCCGGTTCAAAACCTGCTCGATTTCTAAATTGCCCTTGCCTACCGCACACCACAATAAGGAAAAACATGAAAAAACTGCTTGCCTGCCTGCTGATACCATTTACCGCCCTCGCCTTGGGCACCTGCAAACCCGCCGCGACCTCACCCGAAAGCAAACCTGCCGAACTTAACTGGCAGCAGCCTAAACTGACCAGCAATGTCTGGAAAATCAGCAAAGAAGGCCAACCCGATTCCTACCTGCTCGGCACCATCCACATGGGGCAAACCAATCAAACCTTATCTTCCGATGCAGTCAAACTATTGCAATCTGCCGACCAACTGACGACAGAAGTTGATGCATTGCCGGACAGCAGTCCGGAAACAAAAAAAATGTATCAAAAATACTTCAAAGAAGTCATGAGTACCGAACCGCTCAGCCGCAAGCTTGGCAAAACAGATTTCCGTCTTTTACAAGAAATCTATTCACAAAATGAAGAAAGCCGACACATTGCCAAAATTGCCGACAAACTCCACCCGTGGGCAGCATTGGTTTTTGCCGGCAGCGCATTTCCCCAAGGATATAGCGCAGAAACCGGTGCAGATATGTTGCTGACCAACGCAGCAGTCAATATCAACAAACCGCGTGGTTCATTAGAAAGCTTGGACGATGTTACCGCGATCTTCAAAGCACAGCCTGAAGAGACCATGCTCAACTTTCTGAAAGCCAGCATTAAAACCAATAAAGAAGAAACCGAAGATATCAAAAAACTCCATCAAGCCTATTCAGACGGCCGCTTTGAAGAACTCATTCCACTTTTGGAAGAAACCGAACAGCGCACCCTCAAACGTGTTGATGCTAAATATGCCAAAAACATGTCCGATTGGCTGAAAAACGACCTCCTGATCCGCCGCAACTTGGCATGGCTACCTGAAATCCGCAAGCAATCGGCCAAACAAAGCACCCTCTTTGCTGTCGGCATTGCCCATTTACCCAGCGAAAAAGGCTTAATCGAACTGCTACGTAAAGAAGGCTATCAAGTAACGCCCGAACCCAAAGTTCTGATTTGGCAATAAACCCAATCAAACAACAAGGCCGTCTGAAAGTCTTTCTTTCAGACGGCCTTTATTTAATCTCTATTAAATGAAGCTGTAAGCAATGTTGAGACAAAATCAATCGCCCAATGCCGCTACCATCACCGCTTTAATCGTGTGCATCCGGTTTTCTGCCTGATCAAACACAATGCTGGCTTCGCTTTCAAAGACTTCTTCCGTTACCTCCACACCATTCAGGCCGAATGTCTCATAAATCCATTCGCCGACTTTGGTTTCGCGATTATGGAAAGCAGGCAGGCAATGCATAAACTTGACTTGCGGATTTTCAGCCGCGGCCATTAATTCGGGCGTAACTCGGTAATCTTTCAGCAAATCGATACGTTCCTGCCATGCCTCTTTAGGCTCACCCATGCTGACCCACACATCGGTATGGATAAAATCCACGCCTTTCACGGCTTCTTTCACATTCTCCGTCAACAGAATCCGTCCACCGGTCTCTTTGGCAACAGCCTGCACCGTCTCGATAATGTTTTCAGACGGCCACAAACTTTTCGGCGCACCGATACGCACGTCCATGCCCAGTTTCGCAGCCAACACCAGCAACGAATTGGCCATGTTGTAACGCGCATCGCCGACATAGGCAAACGCAATTTGGTTCAAAGGCTTATTGCTATGCTCGCGCATCGTCAGCGCATCAGCGAGCATTTGAGTCGGGTGGAACTCATTGGTCAAACCGTTGAACACAGGCACGCCTGCATATTTGGCCAGTTCTTCCACCACATCCTGTCCAAAGCCGCGATATTCGATACCGTCAAACATCCGCCCCAAAACACGCGCCGTATCCTTAATGCTTTCCTTATGCCCGATTTGGCTGGCAGACGGCTCCAGATAAGTTACCCCTGCACCTTGATCACGTGCGGCCACTTCAAACGCGCAACGGGTGCGGGTTGATGTTTTCTCGAAAATCAGAGCAATGTTTTTCCCCTTCATCCGCTGCACTTCGCGCCCTGCTTTTTTAGCAGCCTTCAATTCGGCTGCAAGGTCGAGATAGGTGGTAATTTCTTCCGGCGTAAAATCCAAAAGTTTTAAAAAATGGCGGTTTTTCAGGCTCATGTCTTATTTCTCTTTTTCTAGCGTGGGCATTGCCCAACATTTTTCTCCATGCAGATTTTTCCGGGCTTCCCCGACCTTCTGCTACTCAATTTTTCAGCGTGCGAAGCCTGCCCCTAATGCAGCCTCTTATCCTCTCAAAACAAGGCCGTCTGAACCTCGCCTCGCTCCAAGGCAAGCAACGATTGTTTGCGGTTCAAACCGCCTGCGTAGCCGGTCAGCTTACCGTCGCTACCGATAACGCGGTGGCAGGGAATCAAGATAGACACCTTGTTCTGCCCGTTTGCAGCGGCAACGGCACGAATGGCTTTAGGATTACCCAACTGTTGCGCCTGCTCCTTGTAGCTGCGCGTTTCGCCGTAAGGAATGGTCAGCAGTGCATTCCATACCTGCTGCTGAAAGGCTGTACCTATCGTTTCCAAAGGTGTCGCAAAAACTTTCAGACGGCCTTGGAAGTATAAATCCAATTCTTGGCGTAAAAGTTGCGTTTGCTCATTTTCTTGAAAAATAAACTGCCCACGCAAAGCTTTTTGGACAGCCATGATTTCCTGTTCCATATGTTTCTGCCCGACAAATTCCAGCAGACACAAACCCTTACTGCCGAACACCGCCAACATCTCGCCCAACGACGTGGCAACCGCGGCCGCAGTCAGTTCGTTCGGACTATCAGGATAACGCGTTTCCAACAGACGGATGGCTCGGCGGATACGGACATATTCTTCGGGCGTGCAGCCGATACGGTCAATAAAATCCTGCTCGAACTGCTTGGCTTCGTGTTCCGTCAAACATTCATACATCAGGGTTTCGAGGTCGGTGGGAAAATAGGTTTCCAGTCGCTCGCGGATTTCATTCCACTTTAATGGAAGCTCGTTTAAAGAAGGCAGAGTAATCATATTTTGCCTTGTTCAATTATCGATAACTTAAGAGAAAACCGAAAGAGCAAAAGAATCGTATCGCCCTATCGTTTTTCAAAGCCTATGGTACGGCCTTTTCACTTCAACAGGCGTTTCAATATACCTTCATACACCGCCGACAACTTCGGAATATCGTCCAGCCGCACGTTTTCATTGATTTGGTGGATGGTCGCGTTAGACGGGCCTAACTCGATGAGTTCTTTGGCAATGGCTTTGATGAAGCGTCCGTCCGAAGTGCCGCCGGTGGTGGACAATTCGGCCTCAACACCACAAATCTCGGCAATGGCTTCGCGTGCCACGTCGGTCAGTTTTCCTGCCTGAGTTAAAAACGGCTGACCTGAGCAAGACCACTGCAAATCGTATTGCACGCCGTGCTTGTCCAAAATGGCGTGGACGCGTTGTTTCAGCTCTTCTTCGGTGGACTCGGTAGAGAAACGGAAATTGAATTTGACGTTCAGCTCGCCCGGAATGACGTTGGTCGCGCCTGTGCCGCCGTTGATATTGGAAATCTGGAAACTGGTCGGCGGGAAGTATTCGTTGCTTTCGTCCCAGACTTCCTGCGTTAACTCTAACAAGGCCGGTGCAAAAGTATGGACGGGATTGATTGCCAAATGCGGATAGGCAATATGGCCTTGCTTGCCTTTGACAGTCAGATTGCCCGACAGCGAGCCGCGCCGGCCGTTTTTAATCATATCGCCCAATTTGTCCACGGCGGTCGGTTCGCCGACGATGCAGTAGTCGATAAGCTCGTCGCGCGCTTTCAACACATCGACGACTTTGGTCGTGCCGTCCAGCGCGTCGCCCTCTTCGTCGGAAGTAATCAGAAGCGCAATGCTGCCTTGATGATCGGGATATTCGGCAACGAAGCGTTCGCAGACGGTAACGAAACAGGCGATGCTGGTTTTCATATCCGCCGCGCCGCGCCCGTATAATCTTCCGTCGCGCTCGGTCGGCTCGAACGGGGGCGAATCCCATTTTTCAACAGGGCCTGTCGGTACAACGTCGGTATGCCCTGCAAAACAGACGACGGGGGCTTTCGTGCCGCGTCGAAACCAGATGTTTTTGGTGTCGCCGAAATGGAGTTCTTCAGCCGCAAAACCGATTTTGTGCAGGCGTTCGGCAAGCAGTTTTTGGCAATCCCGGTCGTCGGGGGTAACGGATGGGCGGGAAATCAGCTCTTTGGCAAGCTCTAGGGATTGAGTTTCGGTCATATTTGTTCACTTTGAGAAACAGACCGTCTGAAACGTTCTGAATATAATTTTCAGACGGCCTTGAGTTTATTTGAAGATACTGAATAGGCAGTCTGCCTTTCGGTATTCTGAGTTATTTTCCATGGCAAGCTTCATAAAGCGGCAGTAATTCTTCCACTGTTTCCGCTATCCATTTCGCAACATCCTGCTTGCCCAAATCATTGCGTTCGATGTGCTTCCCGATACAGAAGAAATCTTTGTCGTCTCGAAGCTTTCTATCGCCGTCGCTTTGTTGGGCGACGGTGCGGTAGTCGTCATATTCGCTTTCCGCACCGTGCCACATATCGAATGAAGCGTATTTTTCAGTGTCAAAATTATCCAGCCAGCGGTTGTAATCAGGCAGCGCAATGGGGGAGACATCGGCTTTATAGCAATGCCAGTCCAAGCTGACGCTCAAACGGCGGCGGTTGAGCAAAATCGATAAAATCGCTGCGGAATTTTTATATTGTTCGTATTTAAAATAGGCAAAAAAATGAGCGCGTACCTGCCAGCCGTTACACCAGCGTTCGATATGCGGCGGCGCAAACGGTGCACCCAATTCGGCGGCAACCTGCTGGATTAGCTGCTGCCATACCTGCCAGTTTTCTTTATAGTCTGCCTTGATTTGCGGAATGCTTTCAGGCTGGTATTTTTTAAGCTGGGAAAACTGGAAAAAAGGGATATTGAACAAATCGCAACTTTTTGGGGTCAGCATAGTGTATTCCTTAAGACGATTGTTTCAGACGACCTTATTTGCGGCGACGTGCGGCCATAATTTCACCGATTTCGGTCAGTTTTTCTTTGGGGATAAAGGTTTTGCCCATATCAAACAGCGGCTCTTCAATCGCCAGATGAACATCATATCCCGCGACAAAGCGTTTGAACGTTTCCGCATCGGGGACATAGGCGTTGTCCGCTTCAAGCTTGGCAAATTCAGCCGCTACGCCGTCCCAGTTGTTGTGCAGACTGATATGTTGGCGCAAAAGCTCGTCAACGCTTTCTTGAGCTTGCGGCGCATATTGCAATAGAAGCGGGAAGAAATTTTCCTCTTCGTCTTCATGGTGCAACGGCGCGGCAACATTAAAATATTGGGCAATCTGGCGGATGGTTTGCAAAACGATTTGATTGCAGCCGTTTTCGGCAATATAGTCCGACAACATGGCAACCTGGCTGCAGAAACGGCGCACTTTGCCATGACAGGCGTACAGCATTTCAATGGGTTCGGCAAAAGTAACGCTTTTGGTTTCAAACGGATTCATGGTTTTGAGGTTTTATTCTTAAATTAATGTTTCCAGATTATAACAAAACAGCCTGCGCAAGGCAGGCTGTCTGTTTTTAAGCTTAATGCGGATTAGTCAACCAAAGTAACTTTACCATTCATCAAAGCACCGTGACCTGGGAAGGTACAAGCGAATTTGTATTCGCCGCCAGCCAATTTAGCAGGATCCAGAGTCAGGGAAGCTTCTTCGCCGCCGCCAACCAGTTTGGTGTGGGCAACAACGCGTGCGTCGTCAGGTTTAACGTAGTCAGTTGCAGCAGCACCGGCACCGTCTTTGAAAATACCGTCCATGTCTTCGGCTTTACCGATGACGATGTTGTGACCCATGCTTTCTTTAGGTTGGGTACCGGTGTGTTTCAAAGTGATGGTGAATTCTTTACAAGCTTTGCTTACTTGGATTTCTTTAGTGTTGAACTGCATAGCGTCGTTGGCTTCAACAGTAGTTGCGCAGTTGCCGGCAGTAGGAGCGGCGGCAGCATCGGCTGGAGCAGCTTCAGAGGCAGGAGCGGCATCGGCAGGTGCAGTAGTTTCTGCAGGAGCAGCTTCAGAAGCAGCGGAAGCAGCAGGTGCTTCAGCAGGTTTTGCAGCTTCTTGAGAGCATGCAGCCAAGCCGATAACGGCAGCGGAAATCAGAGCCAGATAAGCTTTCATTGATGTATCTCCTAATGATGAGAGTCTTGTTAAGTTCTATTAATAGAACCCGCGCGAATATATTAACAAAGGCAAATGTCAAACTTAAACTTATTCACGCAGAGTGATAAGAAATTCAGGCGTTATTTTGCTACAAACTTCACACGAAATCAAAATTTCAGGCCAAGTTTACATCAGTTTACCTAAAAGAAAACAGTTACTGTTTAGGTCGTATTTCTTTAGTATTAGATGCTATCAGTCAAATGAAATAAATTTTAACATTTATTAACCATAATCCCATTCAGCATGATTTTAGCGGCTGTGCTTGCGTACCAATTCTGCCAATGCCGCTGCCAATTCGGGATGCCTGCCTTCCAATTTGGCCGCAGCTGCATCGAAGCTGTCCAAAGCAGCCTCGCTCAATCGCAAGCTGTTGGTTTTCGGCTGAGGAGGCGGTTTTGGGACCACCCTGACCGCCACTTCGCGTATTCCGTCATGCAATGCTTGCAACTTAGGCAACATGGCAGGCAGGATCATTTTTAAACGCGAAGCAGCCATATTGTTGGCAGCAAGCAAAACCAATCTTCCGTCTTCTACGCAGGCCGTCTGAAAATGCGGATGCAGGTTGGCCGGCAAAACCGTTTTGACTTTTGCATCCAATTTCCGCCATTGTTGCGATTGTTGCAACAAGCCCGCCAGTAAATGATCGCGCTTGCCCAATTGTGCTAAATCCATATATTTCAGACGGCCTTTCAGTAAATTAACCAAACAATTACAATTGAAATACAGCAAAACCGCCTTTATTTCAAACAGCATTACCGCGTTATACAAGCGCTTGTGTTAAAATCCCAATTTCGCCCACTATTATATCAAGGCGCAGGAATTATTCATGCTGACAAACATTGCTAAGAAAATCTTCGGCAGCCGCAACGACCGCCTGCTGAAACAATATCGTAAATCCGTTGCTAAAATCAATGCACTCGAAGAACAGATGAAAGCGTTGAGCGACGCAGATTTACAGGCCAAAACCGCCGAATTCAAACAACGCCTCGCTGACGGACAAACGCTAGATGATATTTTGGTTGAAGCCTTTGCCGTCTGCCGCGAGGCATCCCGCCGCGTATTGGGCATGCGCCACTTCGATGTACAGCTGATCGGCGGTATGGTCCTGCACAACGGCAAAATCGCCGAAATGCGTACCGGTGAAGGTAAGACATTGGTGGCCACCCTTGCCGTTTACCTGAATGCATTGTCAGGAAAAGGTGTACACGTCGTTACCGTCAACGACTACCTCGCCTCCCGTGACGCAGGCATTATGGAGCCGTTGTACAATTTCTTAGGCTTGAGCGTCGGCGTGATCGTAGCCGATTTGCAACCTTTCGAACGCCAAACCGCTTACGGTGCCGACATTACTTACGGTACAAATAACGAGTTCGGCTTCGACTACCTGCGCGACAATATGGTTACCGACCAATACGACAAAGTTCAGCGCGAATTGAACTTTGCCGTTGTCGACGAAGTGGACTCTATTCTGATCGACGAAGCGCGTACGCCGCTGATTATTTCCGGCCAGGCAGATGACAACATCCAGCTCTACCGCGTAATGGATGCCGTTCCGGCCCACCTTATCCGCCAAGAAACCGAAGAAGGCGAAGGCGATTACTGGGTGGACGAAAAAGCACACCAAGTTATTCTGAGCGAAGCCGGTCACGAACACGCCGAGCAAATCCTGACCCAAATGGGCTTATTACAGGAAAACGATTCGCTCTACTCTGCCGCCAATATTTCCCTGATGCACCACCTCATGGCGGCATTACGTGCGCACACTCTGTTCCACAAAGACCAACACTACGTCATTCAAGACGGTGAAATCGTGATTGTGGACGAATTCACAGGCCGTCTGATGGCCGGTCGCCGCTGGTCCGAAGGCTTGCACCAAGCCGTTGAAGCCAAAGAAGGCGTAGAAATCAAACGCGAAAACCAAACGCTTGCATCTATTACCTTCCAAAACTACTTCCGCCTGTACAGCAAACTGTCTGGCATGACCGGTACGGCCGACACCGAAGCCTTCGAGTTCCAAAGCATTTACAACCTCGAAACCGTCATCATCCCGACCAACCGTCCGGTACAACGTAAAGACTTCAACGACCAAATCTTCCGCTCAGCCGAAGAAAAATTTGAAGCCGTTGTCAAAGACATTGCCGAATGCCACAAAAACGGCCAACCGGTTTTGGTCGGTACCACCAGCATCGAAAACTCCGAACTGGTTTCTGACTTATTACATAAAGCAGGTCTGCCGCATAACGTTCTGAACGCCAAAGAACACGAGCGCGAGGCATTGATTGTGGCCCAAGCCGGTAAAGTTGGCGCGATTACCGTTGCCACTAACATGGCAGGCCGCGGTACCGATATTGTCTTGGGCGGCAACCTCAAACATCAAATCGAAGCCATCCATGCCGATGAAACCCTGAGCGAACAGCAAAAACAAGCGCAAATTTCCGCCCTTGAAAGCGGTTGGCAAGCCGAACACGACCAAGTTGTGGCCGCAGGCGGTTTGCACATTATCGGTACAGAACGCCACGAAAGCCGCCGTATCGACAACCAATTGCGCGGTCGTGCAGGCCGTCAGGGCGACCCAGGCTCCAGCCGTTTCTACCTGTCGTTTGAAGACCCATTGCTGCGCCTGTTTGCACTCGACCGTGCCGCCGCCATCCTCAACCGTCTGGCACCTGAGCGCGGCGTTGCCATCGAACACGGCCTGCTGACCCGTCAAATCGAAGGCGCGCAACGTAAAGTCGAAGGTCGCAACTTCGATATGCGTAAACAGGTTTTGGAATACGATGACGTTGCCAACGACCAACGTAAAGTGATTTACCATCAACGCAACGAAATCCTGACGACTAAAGACGTCAGCGATTTGACCCGCGAAATCCGTGCCGACGTTATCAGCGACTTGGTTGATTACCACATCCCGCCTGACAGCATGGAAGAGCAATGGGACATTCCGGCACTAGAGCACCAACTTGCCGCCGATTTCCGCCTGCATGTCGATATTAAAGGCTGGTTGAAAGAAGACAGCACTTTGGACAACCAAGACATTAAAGAGCGCCTCATCAAACGCATCGAAGACGAATATGCCGAAAAAGTCGAATTGGTCGGCAAACAGGCTATGTCTGATTTCGAACGCAATGTTATGCTGCAAGTTATCGACAACCAATGGCGCGAGCACCTCGCCGCTATGGACTACTTACGCCAAGGTATCCATCTGCGCAGCTATGCTCAGAAAAATCCAAAACAGGAATACAAACGCGAAGCTTTCGCCATGTTTGAAAACCTGTGGCGCGGTATCAAACAAAACATTGCCGCTTTGCTGACCGCCGTTCAAATCGAGCGCAACAGTGAATACGACCACACTGCCGCACAAAGCGTCAGCGATGTTCAAACCGTCCACTCCGATGCGCCTGATATGGAAGAATTGCTCGGCCAATCGCAAACCGATTTGGTTACCGAAGCGTTCGACCCTGACGGCACAGACTTCAGCCCTGAAGCGCTTGCACAAAACGGCCTGATTGTTCACCGCAACGATCCTTGCCCTTGCGGCAGCGGCCTGAAATACAAACAGTGCCACGGCAAATTGAACTAAGCAGTCATCTCAAAAGGCCGTCTGAACAAGTGTAAAAACGAAATCAAAGATTCTCGTTTCCCTGTTCAGACGGCCTGAGAATTATCCAAACAAGCAAAAAATTTCCAAACCCAATTTCAAAAGAGTATCCCTATGGCAGGCAACACCTTCGGACAAATCTTTACCGTTACCACTTTCGGCGAAAGCCACGGCGCAGGCTTGGGCTGCATCATTGATGGCTGCCCGCCCGGATTAGAACTGAGCGAAGCGGATATCCAGCTTGACCTTGATCGCCGCAAACCCGGCACCAGCCGCCACGTTACCCAGCGCCGCGAAGCCGACCAAGTCGAAATCCTCTCCGGCGTATTCGAAGGCAAAACCACCGGTACACCCATTGCCCTCCTAATCCGCAATACCGACCAACGCAGCAAAGACTATGGCAATATCGCCACCAGCTTCCGCCCTGGTCACGCCGATTACACCTACTGGCACAAATACGGTACACGCGACTATCGCGGCGGCGGTAGAAGTTCCGCCCGCGAAACCGCTGCCCGCGTTGCCGCCGGAGCAGTTGCAAAAAAATGGCTGAAAGAAAAATTCGGCACTGAAATTACCGCCTACGTTACCCAAGTCGGTGAAAAAGAAATCCAGTTTGAAGGCTACGAATATATTTCCCAAAATCCTTTTTTTGCAGCAAACCAAAGCCAAATTGAGGACTTGGAAAACTATATGGACAGCGTGCGCAAATCATTGGATTCTGTCGGCGCAAAACTTCATATCGAAGCAGCCAATGTCCCTGTCGGCTTGGGCGAACCTGTTTTTGACCGCCTCGATGCAGAAATTGCCTATGCCATGATGGGCATCAATGCTGTCAAAGGTGTGGAAATCGGCGCAGGTTTTAATAGCGTAACGCAACGTGGCAGCGAACACGGTGACGAGCTCACGCCACAAGGTTTTCTATCCAACCACTCAGGCGGCATCTTGGGCGGCATCAGCACCGGACAAAACATTCATGTAAATATTGCCATCAAACCGACCAGTTCCATCGCCACACCGCGCCGCAGTATTGATATAGAGGGCAACCCTGTCGAGCTTGCCACACACGGCCGCCACGACCCCTGCGTCGGATTACGCGCCGCTCCGATTGCAGAAGCCATGCTGGCATTGGTCTTGATCGACCACGCCTTACGCCATCGTGCGCAAAATGCCGATGTTCAGGTTAATACACCGGACATTGCCAAATTGGAAAAATAACCGTTTATTTCTGAATATTCTCAGAAAAATTTAGCCAAATCACAGTCTTTATACTACAATAGCACCTTATTGCCGTATGACGAAAATACGGATTTATATTAGAGGAATACAACCGCAATGGCACAAGAAACCGCTTTGGGCGCTGCGCTGAAATCTGCCGTCCAAACCATGAGCAAGAAAAAACAGACAGACATGATTGCCGACCACATTTACGGCAAATATGATGTTTTCAAACGATTCAAACCGTTGGCCGTTGGCATCGACCAAGACTTGGTTGCCGCCCTACCCCAATACGACCCTGCACTGATTGCACGCGTACTGGCCAACCACTGCCGCCGTCCACGCTATCTGAAAGCCCTGGCTCGCGGCGGCAAACGTTTTGACTTGAACAACCGCTTCAAAGGCGAAGTCAGCGCAGAAGAACAAACCATCGCCCAACAGCACCCAGCCGTTCAACAGGCATTAGCTGCACAAGCCGAACGCCAAGCCGCTAAGGCTACCGCTGAAACAGAAGCGGCTCCTGTACAAGCGGAGACCAACGAAGCTGCCGAATAATGTTCAGACGGCCTGATAAGGCTTGCACTAAATAAATAGAGACCCCAATTCAATACGACATCTTTAACATCGATGAATTGGGGCTTTTTTATTGCCTTAACCTTATAGTAGACTGATTAAAAATAGCTTTTTCCCTCACCAAGCCAAGTTTTGAAACCAAAATCTTTGCTAAGATATTCCCAATAAGGTATTTCTCTATTACCTTGATTATTCTTATATCAGTTCAAACATTGAACAGCATGATTTATACATCGTTAAAACAAACTAAAATTTATACCTTACAAAATTAACCGTCTGAAATATCTTTCAGACGGCCTTTTGAAATAAAATAATCAATTAAAACACGGCTTGCAAAACCAAATAGCTGACAACAGACAAAACGGCAGCGGCAGGCAAGGTAATAACCCAAGCAAGGCCGATCGGTTTCATCAATTTCCAGTTGGCATTGCGGTTAACCAAGCCGATACCCAAAACGGCACCCACCAAAATATGGGTACTGGAAACAGGCAAGCCCATAAATGATGCGGCCATCACGACAGCAGCGGCAGAAAGCTCTGCAGAAAAACCTGATGCAGGGTGCATTTCTGCCAAGCTGGTGCCTACGGTTTTAATCACTTCTTTACCGACAAACCACAAACCGACGATCAAAGCGATACCGAAAGTCAACATGGCAATCGGCGGCACGGCGTTTTGAGCAGTAATGCTGTTGGTACGCAACACATCCATAATCGCGGCAAACGGACCAATCGCATTGGCAATATCGTTTGCACCATGGCTGAATGCGAAACCGCAAGCGGTAAATACCTGCATCCATGAGAACATTTGGAAGGTTGATTTATCCAAATCTTTGCGTTTCAAACTTTTGGCGAATACAAACGTACCCATCCAAATAGCCGCACCGATCATGAAAATGGTCAGGAAGCTGTTGACATTGCTCATGCCCAAATGCAGATTTTTCAGACCTTTGAAAATCAACATGGCCGCAATCATCATACCGCCGACAGAAGCAATGAACGGCACCCAAGAATGCAGGGCTTTGTAAGAATCCACTTCGCCCTTACGGCTGTCAAAGCGGTACAGGCCGCGATAATACTCAGACTGCAACTCTTCGGGATCAAAGTCCGGCTCATCATAAATTTGGGCATCGTGCGCCATTTTGGTGGCGTATTCGACTTTTTCAGATTCACTCAAGGCTTCAAAAAACAGGCGGTGCTCTTCTTTATAGGCTTTCTTCTCCAGCTTGATGCCTTTCAGCGTATTGCCGGCCCAAGAGTTGTAATCCAAAACATTTTTCTTGATTCGTGAAAACAACAGATAGGAAACGATGCCACCCAAAACCGGGGACAAAATCCAAGACAAGGCAATCTCACCCAATTTATCCCACTGAATCAATGCAACGGAATCTACGCCGTTTAACGTCGCCATGCACAATGCACTACCGACAATACCGCCGATAATGGCATGTGTCGTGGAAACCGGCAGGCCTTTGTGCGAGGCAAAAAGCAGCCACAATGCCGCAGCCAAAAGCGCAGACATCATAATAAAGACAAACTGCATCGGATCCAGATGCATGCCATTCAAATCGACAATACCCTTACGGATGGTATCTGTTACCTCGCCACCGGCAATCACTGCGCCGCTGACTTCAAATACTGCCGCAATCAGCAAAGCTTGCGGAATAGTCAATGTGCCGGAGCCGACACTTGTACCGAAAGAGTTGGCAATATCGTTACCACCCACATTAAACGCCATGAAGACGCCGAAAAAGGTAGCAAGGATAAACAGGCCGGAGTGGTTGTAGTGGGTATAACCCAGGCCCCAATAAATAAAATAGCCGACCATGCTCACAAGCATAGCGGCAAAAACCGTATTAATCAGCTTCAAGTTCGCACTCGACTGAGTTTGAGCCATGGAAAGTTTCCTTTTGGAAAACATGTTGAGTCGTGTTATTTTAACCTTTTTGTAATCTTTCTTGCACCAACTATTTACATTAAATGCCGAAATTCCCGTAAAAACGTCAAAAGGCGTTAAAATGTCGTTTTACCTTCTCTTTCTGTAACCGAAATGCAACCCCAATACTATATCGGTATCATGTCAGGAACCAGCATGGACGGTGCCGATGCCGTACTGATTCAAATGCAGGGCAAGCAATGGCAACGAGCCGTTGCCCACAGCTTTCTACCCTATTCAGACGGCCTGCGCCAAGAATTGTTGGCACTGCAAGACATAGGCGAAAATGAATTGCACAGAAGCAATATCCTGGCGCAAACACTCAGCCGCCTATACGCCCAAACCGTCCAACAACTATTGGCAGAACAAAACCTGTCGGCTAAAGACATTGCCGCAATCGGCTGTCACGGACAAACCATCCGCCATGCACCTGAACACGGTTACAGCATTCAACTGGTCAACCTCTCGCTTTTAGCCGAACTGACCGGCATTTTCACGGTCGGCGACTTCCGCAGCCGCGACCTTGCCTGCAACGGTCAAGGTGCGCCCCTCGTCCCCGCTTTTCACGAAGCGCTATTTCAAGATGCGAATGAAACCCGAGCCGTACTCAACATTGGAGGCATTTCCAATATCAGCATCCTCCCGCCCGACAGCCCTTCTTTCGGCTTCGATACCGGCCCCGGCAATATGCTGATGGATGCATGGATGCAACATATCTGGCAGCAGCCTTACGACAAAAACGGGGAAAAAGCCGCACAAGGCAAAATCCTCCCTGACCTGCTCGCTTCCCTGCTCGATCATCCTTACTTCAGCCGCCCTTATCCGAAAAGCACAGGCCGAGAATTGTTTTCCCTAGGCTGGCTTCAAGGCCGTCTGAAAGGTAATGAAAAGCCGGAAGATGCGATACGCACATTGGTCTTTTATACTGCACAAACTATTTTTGACGCGACCAAACAAGCTGCTCCGGCGATTCATCATCTTTATATCTGCGGTGGCGGCATCCGCAATCCGGTTTTGATGCAAGACTTGGAAACCCTGTTTTCTCCCGACACCAAATTGCACAGCACAGCCAAGCTCCATCTTGACCCGCAATGGGTTGAAGCTGCCGCTTTTGCCTGGCTTGCAGCCTGTTGGTGCAATCAAGTTCCAAGCAATCCCTACCATGCGACGGGCGCACATTCATACCGAATTTTAGGCTCGGGACATTACGGTAACTAAAGTCGGATAAATAAAAAGGCCGTCTGGACATTTTCAGACGGCCTTTACTATATTAGCTTTTACTTATTCTTCTTCCGGCAAACGATTGATTTTTACACGGGCAATCCGTTGTCCGTCCTTCTCAACCACTTCAAAACGCCAGCCATGATAATCGATGAAATCACCCACATCAGGAATACTTTGCAATTCTTCCATAATCAAACCGGCAACAGTATGAAAGTCCGCGTCTTCCTCTTGAGCAGGCAGATTTAACTGGGAAGCCAATTCCACATACTCCAATGCACCATCCACAGACAGCGTTTCATCCTGACTGGCTGGAGCAGCCTCTTCTTCCTCACGCTCGAATTCTTCGGGGAATTCACCGGCAATGGTTTCCAACAAATCTTTCATGGTCACCATACCCAACACCGCACCAAATTCATCCACCACCAAGGCATAATCCGCGCTGCTTTGACGGAACAATTCAATCGCATTCAACGCTGTCGTACTGTCCGGCAAAATTAATGGCTGGCGCAAGGCCGTCTGAATATTGATTTCACCCGATTCAAGCAGCTGGTTCAGCAAATCTTTTTTACTGATATAGCCCAAAGGCTCATCTACACCTGCCTTACCAACAACCAACAAACGGCTATACGGCGTATTTTTCAACTGCGCATTTTGTTCTTCCCGACTTTGGGAAATATCCAATTTCTCGATTTCCCGACGCGGAATCATCACGCCCATAATCGGACGCTCCGCCAAAGTCAGCACGCTGCGAATCATGGATTTTTCGTTTTCTTCAAAATGCTCGTCATCACCGCCGTTATCGCCTGCTTTTGCCAAAATGCTTTCGCGGATACCCATCATGCCCAACACATTTTCAGCGGTACGCTTACGCCAAGAGGTACTGATGTAGTCATTTTTGCGGGCATTCTTTTGCGAAACCTGATTAAACAGTTCGATCAAAATCGAGAAGCCGATCGCCGCATACAAATAGCCTTTCGGAATATGGAAATGGAAGGCTTCCGCGATCAGGCTGAAACCAATCATCAACAAGAAACCCAGACACAACATCACAACGGTCGGATGCTTGTCCACAAAGGCAGTCAACGGTTTGCTGGCAGAAATCATCACAGTCATCGCCACAACAACCGCCCCCATTGCCACCACAATATGATCCACCATCGCCACTGCCGTAATAACAGAATCGATAGAGAAAACCGCATCCAAAATCAAGATTTGCGCCACAACGCCCCAAAAAGAAGAATGCTTCTTCTGCCCTTCAGCAACCGCAAATTGATTGTGGCCTTCAAGGCGTTCGTGCAGCTCGGTAGTCGCTTTATAAAGCAGGAAAATACCGCCGGCAAACATAATCATGTCTTTGCCGGAAATCTCCAAGCCACCCAGTTCAAACAAAGGACGCGTCAGCGTCATGATGTGCGCCATAAAGCCCAGCATGAAAATCCGAATAACGACAGCCAAACCCAAGCCCGTTATCCGCGCCCTATCCCGTTGCGACGGTTTGACCTTGTTTGCCAAAATCGCTACGAAAACAAGGTTATCAATACCTAAAACAACTTCCAACACCAGAAGCGTGGCAAAGCCTATCCAAGTATGCGGCTCGGCCAACCAACTGAAATCCATAATGATTGCGTTCCTTTAAAATACAAAAAGGCAGCCGTTCCGCTTAAAACGGACAGACTGCCAAATTTCGGGCATAAATAAAGGGAAAGAAGCGGTATAACAACTACTCTGCTCTGCGTCTTTCATGAAAAATTTATGCCTCGGTCAACAATAATGGCAAACAGTTTATCAGTTTGACGAAAGAAAGGCAAAGTCTGACAGCATATTTTCTTTTAAAAACAGCCTACAGCTGCCAATCAATCACTTTCTCCAGCTTTAACAAAAGGAATCGGTCGATGTATTTGTTGATCATAGTTTGTTCGGTTTGCTGAAAGAAGATTCTTATAAGGAATTCCCTAAATGCCTGGGTAAAAACTTAGGTTTTTTTACTAAGGTCTCAAGCCGTCTGAAAATTGGGATTTTTTCAGACGACACGGTTTATATAGACAATAATTTTCTTAGAAAATATAACGATTATATTCTTTCAGAAATTACGGATATACTTAATCTCCATACAGTTAAAGTAATTAATCTGCCATCTAAATAAGAATATTCTAATTGAAGAGCATCATCTTCAAAGCAAATATTTCCAGCTGTAAATGTATTGCCATCTAGCCTACCTGTTATCTTATATTGTGTACTATCACCTATTCTTTCAAAAGGAATAATAACAGATTCATCTGTATTAACCTCTTCCAATATAAATTCATCAATAATGAAATAGTCAAGTTCCACATTGTAAACTTTATTTACTTCAATAGCCATTGGACAACAATTAAGGAAACAATATAGATCGTTATTTTCTATAGAAAAATATGCAAATTCCTCAATTGTTTCATCCATTTTTTTTAGCTTTGCTGAGTAAATCATTTTTAACCTTTCATAAATTATTTTACTTCATAAATTGTTTTATCTTTTGGATTGCTACGATTTATAGCTTTCCAAAACTCTTTTCCACTTTTCACATGGATGGTTGTGGTGTAACCTTAATGATTTGTTCCTATAAAGGCTGATGAATTAAGTGTAATCATTTAATCAATTATCATCAAAATATCTTAAAATATTAACCAATAGATAAAATAAAAACCACCATACAAGATGGTGGTTTTCAAATCTGGCTCCCCGACCTGGGCTCGAACCAGGGACCTGCGGATTAACAGTCCGTCGCTCTACCGACTGAGCTATCGGGGAATTAAAGATGAAATTATATAGAAAATATCAGAAGCCTGTCAAGCAACAATCTATATAAAAACAAAAATATTTTTATATCTTTTTAATTTATAAAAATTTTATAAGATTTCAGAAATTTGTTTAGCCGCACGTTTCGCATCCAACAAAATCAAGCCCAATTTACCGCTTTCTTTTGCCATCAATGCCAATACTGCATTTTCACCTGCTTGACTCAACAGAATATAGCCATTTTTACCTTTAACCATTACCTGATCCAATTCACCGCAAGCCAGCTCATGTACGGAACGATTGCCCAATGCCAAAAGCGTTGCTGACATCGCACCTACACGGTCTGCATTCAGGTGGGAAGGCAGCATGGTTGCGATCGGCAGGCCGTCTGTAGAAATAACTGCAGAAGCAGTGATATCAGCAGAGGTATTGTTCAAATCGCTTAATACAGAGATTAATAGTTGTTGCATAGTCGCTCCATTCTAAAATAAATATCGGTCAGGCAAAAATCAACGGCTGCCGTATCGGTGGTACAGCACTTTAACCAAAGTAACAAAAGCCTCTTTATTTAAGTCAGGCATTCCGCCAATTACCAAAATCAGCTTGGTCATGCCAATATACAGAGGGAAAAAGGTCAATTCACTTTGGCCTGAAGGATCACAAATACCCCATGCGCTATTATTGATATGCAGGTTATTGCGAATCAAAAGACGGTGATTGTCTTCCATTTTGGCCACTTCGCTCGCCAAAAGGCCCAATTCTTCTGCTGCCTCATGATGGAAATTAGCATTGGCAAAATACAAACCGTTTTCATCAGCCAACAAAGCTTTGCCAGAATTAGACAACTGTTCCAATAATGTCGGTAATTGTTCGTCAGTCAGATGGATGTCCTCTGTGCTGATTTCCTCATCACCGTACAAAAACTCCAAGCGTTGGAGACGATACAACAGGTTTAAAGCGGTATTGATATCGCTGGTGTCTGCCCACGCCAAAAGTTTTTCACTGCTGATGGTTTCAGACGGCTCTGCACGCAACAGACCATACAATAAAGTTCTGCTGGCACTGGGCGTATCACTTGAAACAGCATAATACGCACCCGCCGGTGTAATCTTAGGATATAAATTTGCTTGTAAAGAGAGTGTCGCTTCCATCTTATACCTCTAATCCGGGGTCAATTGAGAACAACATGGCAGTAACCAATTGTTTTACATCGTCTTCTCGACGCGCATCAATCTCAAAAACCGGTACATTAAAATTATTCTGTGCTAAATACTTTTGATAAACATCCACGCTTGGTAAGGATCGGATATCCATCTTCGTTACCCCTACAACCAGAGGCGCTTTTTTCAGCAACTCCCGGAATGCATCCAAGAAAAATTGCAAGTCTTTCAATGGGTTACTTCTTGTATTATCTAAAAGAAGTACCAAGCCCATGCTGCCTTGGCTCAGAATTTCCCACATGAAATTAAAACGCTCCTGACCAGGCGTACCATAAAGGTGAACCTTGGTTTCCTCATCCAAATGAATGACACCGTAGTCCATTGCCACAGTCGTGTACCCCTTGCGGACAAGTGTCATATCGGATGCGGATGCATCGGTTTGAACCGGCGGTTCATCAGATAAAGCTGAAATTGCAGTGGTTTTACCTACGCCGACAGGACCGGTAAAGATAATTTTATTTTCTTTCATGACGTGTCCTTTACGATTTGCCCAGCAACTTACGCATCAGGCGTTGCAACAGGCCGCGAGGTTGTTCTTTCGACGGACCGGCAATTTTTTGAGCCTCTTTGCTCATCGCTGTTTCAGGTACGTCTTTGCTATTCACATCAATCTGTTCGTTCAACGAAGGCGTATTGTTCGCATCAGTTGCAAACTCTGTATCTGTCGCTAAAAAGCCTGTCAGATATGTTGCCGATAAATAATTCAAAATATCAGGCATTTCTAAAGGCATGACTTTATAGAGGATGTTCAGATTAACAGATGTTTTCGTCAGAAATGCCGACAAACGCATAGATTCCGGAACATGCGCCAAACGGGTTAAGTTTGGCCACCGCTTGAGTGTAAAGACAGTTTGCGGCGTCATCGGATAAATCAGACGGCCTGATGCAGTCCAAATAGCCATTTGCCACAAGCATGACATAATGGTGACTTTGGCTTTTTCTTTCCATTGAGGATTATCAGGAACAGCCTTACACACAACAGCCAAGTTATCGTTCTTACACAATTTCTCCAACTCATTGGCACTGACTGTCAACAGCACTCTCTGGATACTAGGAAACACGATTAATATCGGCTTGCCTTCATGCAAGACAGCAATATCTTGGTGTCCTTGACTGGCAAATTTCAGCGCGCCCAACAAGCCTTTATTTGGATTAAATCGGCGAATGGTTGCTTTTCTTGTACCATCGGAATTGGATTGTCTTTTATTCTCTTCAGCCGCTTGTTG
This sequence comes from Neisseria sp. 27098_8_158, assembly GCF_041433145.1. NCBI lineage: Bacteria > Pseudomonadati > Pseudomonadota > Betaproteobacteria > Neisseriales > Neisseriaceae > Neisseria > Neisseria sp. 27098_8_158. The sequence goes on along the minus strand of NZ_JAPWAZ010000003.1, from coordinate 258,024 downwards.
TTCAGACGGCTCAAAAACATTCCCGCCCTGAGCCAGGCTGCGCAAAACAGGAAACAAGGTATCGAATTTAACCGGTTTAGCCAAATAAGGAGTCGTTACGGTTGGCAATTCAGAAGAAAACATTGCCACAGGCACTTGCGGATAAGTTTTCTTCGACTCTTTCCAAGCTTCTACACCTGCCGGAGTATCGGTATCAACCAATACCAAATCCGGTCTTTCATCAGAATCAGGAGAAACGATGACGTAATTCGTCGTATTGTGCATTTTAAATGCCATACGGAATACCGCCTGCTGTTGCTCACCCATCTCCTGTAACATAACCCGTATGGTTTTAATTTTTGGTAAATGATTATTCATCACTCGTACTTTCTACGATTATCTTATTTTTTTGAATATTGGTTCATTCGTTGCAAGAGACGGCTCATTGCCAAGACAACCTCTTCAGGCAGGCTGACAACACGCTCGCGCAACAAGCGCAGAAATTGTTCCAAACGTCCCCAATCTTCAACGCGTTCGTACAAATCAAACAAGATAATGTACAACTGCGATTCCTGTGGATACCGCAAAACAGCCTGTTCCAAAGTACCGATGGCCAAATCCAACTGACCGTAGGCTAACAAAGATTCCACTTCTTTCAGAGCTTCATCAGCAGGTGAAGAGCTGGCGCTGATAACCGAAGAGTCTTTTTGAACCAACTCACGATATTTGGCTTTCATCTGCAAAGAACTTGGCTGAATATACCCGCGTTTTAAGCCAATCTCTTTAATTTGCTGTTCAGACGGCCCTTTTTCCAAATCATCAAAAATTTCGTGATAACCAAGGCTATAACCCCAGCCAAGCATACGTTCTTTTACTTGACGGCCATATTGACCCAAAGAGTGGTAAAGCTTCCACAGATGCTTGGCAAACTGCCCTACTTCTTCATTCTGATAATCCAGACGCAAGGCATCGATAATGAGACCAGCAGGCTTCGCAGAAGTTTGGATTGCTTTGTTGTATTGATGCAAAGCAGTCTCGTAGCTGATCTTGTCTTTCAGGATTTTTGCACTACGTTCCGGTTTGGCAAAACCAATAACCGCGCCCATCTCTTCAGGGCTGATTTCGCCAAAGTCTTTCTTGCCTAATACGATAGGCGCACGTTTGCCCATACCTGGCACGACAATGCGTTCAGCCGAATCGTTCTCAAAGGCAATATGCTCGTCGGAAGAAACTTCCAAACCGCTTTGCTCGCCAATTTGACGGTCCACTTCCTGCATATTCCAACCGAGATGATGCTCGGCGAAAACACGCAGGCGTAGGTTGGTAGAATCCAAAGCCAGACCGGCTTTCAGGTATTCGGCTACGCTGTCTTCAGAAAGGGAAGCACTATGGCGCTCAAGCGTATCCGCCAGCATATCGATATTGCCAACTCGCAGATTCAAACCAATTAATTCATGAACCAGCTTTTCCGGAGCACCGTCTTCCAAAGTATTGAGATAACCGGCCAAAGACTCTGCAGCCTTACTCTCATAGCCGAACTGTTTATAAACCTGATATTCGGTCAACGGATCGACTTCTTGTGCGGAGATAGAAGCTGTTGCATCGTTTGAGCCACTTCCACCCCATTCCCAGTCTTGATTATCCGCATTGGAAACTGTCTGGTTGACCTTCTCAATCCAGTCGTTTCCATCCTCAGAGGAGGCTGTATGAGCAGCAGATGTACGGCCGCTTTTTGATGCATGTGCGCTTTGTTTGTCTGAATTGTTACTTTGTTTATGACGAACAAAAAACAACACCAGCAAAAAAAGCACCAGCAAAAAAATAGTTAAAAGTTGATAGTTCAAGAACACCTCCCGGTCTTGTGCTGCAAACTGCATTTATTAACATCTGTTGCTTTACACGCAACTTCAACGTTATTCATTCCCCAAACGAATGATGATAACATGAATGCACTCATTTTTACATTAAAAACCCTACTCACATAAAGGACTTGATACCAATTTACAACTCGAACACACCGATGGATTCAACATGCGAGGTTTGTGCAAACATATTCATGATTCCCGCCGCCTTAAACTTATAGCCCTTATCAACCAAGACACCGGCATCTCGTGCAAATGTTGATGGATTGCATGAAACATATACTATCTTTTTGGGAAAAAACGGCTTATGTAGCGATTTGACAACAGCATAAGCCCCACTTCTCGGCGGATCCAGTAGCATCTTGTCAAATTGCCCCCATGACTCAACAGTCTTTTCATCGGTATCGAACAAGTCGGCAACAGAAAACGTCATATTCTCAGCACAACGATTCAGGCGGGCATTTTCCCTTGCCCTATCTACCAAATAATCAGCGCCTTCAATACCGACAACCGATGCGCCACTTTTCGCCAGCGGCAAACTAAAATTGCCCAAACCGCAAAACAGATCGGCAATCCGCTCCCCTTTTTGAGGGTTTAAAAGTCTGACCGCCCTTGCCACCATCACTTCGTTCAGCTGCGCATTAATCTGCGTAAAATCACCGGGTTTGTAAGGCATTTCCACATCAAACTGAGTAAAAGTATAGTTCAGGTCAGGCGCGTTCTCAGGGTAAAACGGCAAGGACTCGGCATGATCCTGCAACCATATTTGCCATGCCTTTTCAGCACCCGACAATATCTTATCAAACCAATTACGCAATTCGCTTAATATTTGTCCAAACGGTTGATTTACGAAACGAATGTTGAGCACCGTCAAATTTTTTCCGCAATAAAACTCAACAAATTTCACTTTCACACCATCATCATGCAGCTTTTGCAGCAAATTTCGAACATCAGACAATCTATCGGACACATGCTTAGGCAAAATATGGCAATGGTGGATATTGACAACATCATGGCTTTTTTTGGCCTGAAAACCGAGTTTCAGACGGCCTTGTTTATCCACCGAAACACTTAAACGCGCTCTATCGCGATAATACCAGGAGTAACCATATAAAGGAGGTAAAATTATTTCCGGCTTAACCTTACCTATCCGTTCCAACTGCTCTTCCAAAATCCGTTGCTTTAACGCAACTTGCGCTCCGAAAGAAACATGTTGAAGCGAACAGCCGCCACATGTATCAAAATAGCAACAGGCTGGTTCGACACGTTCGGAAGAAGCCTTCAAAACCTTTTCAACTTGAGCCTCGGCAAACTGCTTTTTCTCTTTATGTATGGTAAACGTTACACGCTCTCCAGGCAGCGCACCGCCGATAAATACGGTCTTCCCATCAACTCTGGCAACACCCCTGCCCTCATAATCCAAAGAAAAAATTTCCGCCTTTTGATACCGTTCTTTCACACTCATACCGTTTCCATCAGACAGCCGCTTACCGGCCGTCTGACTGTCTTCCAATACCGAAAGCGCATATTTTCTCACAAAAACACAGAGTTTCAGGTATCATGCGCCAAAAACTTTCATTTCAAACCCTACAAAAAAAGACGACATGAAAAAAATACTGTTCGGCCTGACAGCCGCCCTTTTAACTTCAGCCGCTGCTGCAAACACACTTATTCCAGACGTCTCCCCCGCCTCTTCCGGACAACACGTCGTTATCAATATTACGCAACAGCGTTTGTTCCTCTACGACAATGGCAAACTGAGCAAAATTTATCCTGTTGCTGTCGGTAAAGCCATGACCCAAACCAACCTGGGCGAACATAAAATCGGCGCAAAAGCCTACAACCCGGTTTGGCACATCCCTAAATCTATTCAAAAAGAACGCAATGACGGCGTAAAAAGCGTACCGGCCGGCCCAAACAATCCGCTGGGCCCGGTATTTGTCCGTCTTGGCGACCCTAAATTGAGCCTTGGCATTCACGGCACCAATGCCCCTGCCAGCGTACCTGGCGTCCGCAGCCATGGTTGCGTGCGCATGAAATCGCCTGATGCATTGGAATTTGCCAAAACCATCGCAACAGGTTCCCCTGCCTCCGTTATCTACCAAATGGCAAGTCTGAACGAAGATGCCAACCAAAACTTATGGCTGGCTGCCTATCGTGACCCATACGACAAGAAAAACCTTGATACGGCTGCACTGAAAAAAAGCATTGCCGCCTGGGCAAAAGCGCACGGTAAAACCATTCCTGCCGCGCGTGTAGATGCGATCCTGAAAGGTCGCACCGGCGCGGCAAACTGTCTGACCTGCGCCAAAGGCGTGAAACTCAAATCGCCTTTGAAATCTTTGGCATGGACTAGCGGCACGGATGCTTACAGCAAACCAAAAGTCATGCCGAAACCAGCTCCAGCTAAAGATGTGGTATTGCCTCAAGGCACTGAAATCGAAGTCGATGCTACCGACGATACAAACAAGGCAGCATCCGAACCGAAACAAAGCGTTCGTCCGACTCCGGTGAAACCGGCAAAACCTGCTGCCAAACCGGCAACTACTCCTGCCGAGACGCCTGCTTCCGCGCCTAAAGCCGCTTCCGAACCGGCTACTGCCCCGGCCTCTGCTCCTGTAAAAGAGACTCCGGCAAGCAGCGAACCGGAAGATTTGCTGTTCTAAGCAGAACAAAATACATAGCCAAAGGCCGTCTGAAACGAATTGTTCAGACGGCCTTTTCGTACAAATGGATATTGGAAATATAGGCCTCTCTTGATTCAGACGGCCTTTTTGCTTTCCAAATATTCTGACAAGCCGCGTTCGCGCAAAATACAGCTTGGGCATTCATGACAACCGCTGACCACACCGTTATAACAGGTATGCGTATGCTCGCGAATATAATCCAACACACCCATTTCATCCGCCAATGCCCAAGTTTGCGCTTTGGTTAAATACATCAAGGGCGTGTGGATTTGAAAAGCGTAATCCATAGCCAGATTCAGCGTAACATTCATCGACTTGACGAACACATCGCGACAGTCGGGATAACCGGAAAAATCGGTTTCGCACACGCCGGCAATGATATGGTGTATCCCCTGCCCTTTGGCATAAATAGCGGCGTACAGCAAAAACAAAGCATTGCGTCCATCTACAAATGTATTGGGCAGGCCGTCTGAAGCTGTTTCAATGGACGCTGTATCATCCATCAACGCGTTATGCGTAATCTGTTGCATCAGGCTCAAATCGAGTACGGTCTGCTTCACGCCTAAATCTTGGGCAATCCAACGCGCGCGCTCCAATTCGATGGCGTGGCGTTGTCCATATTGAAAAGTGATGGCCTGCACATTTTCACGGCCATATGTTTGAATTGCCTGAATCAGGCAGGTTGTTGAATCCTGCCCGCCCGAAAAAATAACGAGGGCCTGCTGTTTTTCCATAGTAAATTCCTAGTTTTGTTAACGCGGGAGGTTTGCGAACCGCGTGATTTGAAGATTGACGGATTATAACGGATTTCGTCTATAATCACGGCACTTCATTTTCTTTTATATAGCATAATTATGAGCATCTACGCCCTGAAACCAAAATTTCAAAACCTGTTGCGCCCCATTGTTAAGCGACTGTATCAAAAAGGCATTACTGCTAATCAGGTCACTCTGTTTGCCTGCGCTGTTTCCATTTTGATCGGTTTACTTTTAGCATTGTTTACAGGTGTATCCACATTATTCTGGCTTTTGCCGATCTGGTTGTTTGTCCGCATGGCGCTGAATGCAATCGACGGCATGTTGGCAAGGGAGTTCGGCCAGCAATCGGCATTAGGCGGTTATTTGAATGAAATCACCGATATTGCCGCCGATGCTGCTTTGTATCTGCCTTTTGCCTTCATCGCGCCCTTCGGCGGCGTGCAAATCGCCCTGTTTATTTGGCTGGCGGCAATGACCGAGTTTTGTGGCGTTTTGGGACAAGTTCATGGCAACGGCCGTCGTTATGACGGGCCATTCGGCAAAAGCGACCGCGCATTCTTTATCGGCGCATTGGCAGTATGGTATGCAATCGCCGGCAGCTTCCATTCGACTTTCTATATCCTTATGTGGCTGGCCTGCGCGGCATTGGTTTATACCTGCTACAAACGCGTCATCAATGGCTTGAAGGCCGTCTGAAACCATAAACTATCGGTTTCAGACGGCCTTTTATCCATCAGCCGAGATAACTTACTGTTTACCCAACTGACTGTAATCTACCAACATATACTTGGCAGTAATTTTCTGCGAAGCATTACCTTCGTCACCCATCAAAATCATCTGCGGCTTGCCGTTAATGGTAATCGAATCAACAGCTTCAACGTTGGTGATGTGTTGCAGATTAGGCAGAGAGATTTTTTGCGGTTCATCGGTCGGATTACCGCTCCAAGTCCACAGTTGTGAGAATTTCTGTCCATTCTCATCCTTCACTTCATTGGCGATAACGTAGGTTTTCAACACAGGATCATAGTTGAGGGAACGGATACCGCCGCCATCAATATCAATCACCGCCACTTCATCAAACTCAGGCTTGGCATTGCGCTCAAACACATCTTTCGGATTGCTGATAAACGCGACCAAAGCCATGTTGTTGAACTCAGGATCACGAAATCCCAAAACAAGACGTTTTTTCACCGGATCAAACGCCATGCCCTCAATATTGATTTCTTCAAAAGAAACTTCTGCCTTGGTTCGCTCGCGAATCAAATCATGCAGCTTATGATCGGTTTCCAAAACTTGCGTCAGATTATCGTAGCTGGTCAGCCCCAACACATTGCCGTCTTGGATTTTAAAGCGCATCAGGTGTTCGCGGTCAGGCGAGCGGTTGCCTTTACGGGTGCGAGAATGTGAAGTCAGCGCGTAGATAAAGCCTTCATCGTCGCGTGCCAAAGCCTCCAAGTCGCTGAGACGACGTTTGAAACCGGTAATCACGCGTGTATCCAATGCCTCGTCTTCCACAAACCTGCCGGTTTTATCAATGCTGATGATACTGAACGCATGGTTTGGTTCGTCTTCCGCGATCAGCAATTTACCATCCGGAAGCTGTTGTACGGCAGAAGGCTCAAATACGCCGTTAAACATATTGATACCCAGCGAGCGCAACTCTGCCTCGTTGTTGGCTGGAGGCGTCAGCAATGACGGCAATGTTTTCACGCCGATAAATGCTGCTAACGAAGCCAGCAAGCCCCAGCGGAATACAGCGTAAGATAAATTGATGTATTTGAACTGTTTGTCCGCCAACAAACCAAGCCAATAAAGATGGTCGCTCATCTTTTCATAGATTTGTTTACGGTCGCCCATAATCTCCTGCATCATTTCCCAATATTGATCTTTTTGCAGCTTCACACGGTCTTCATAAATCAAAATATTGGGTTGGCTGCCGCCAAAAAAGCGCGTTTCGGTACTGCTGAGGCGGGTTTTCAAATCCCGCAGTTTCGAACGGCCTCGGACAAAATCCTTAAACCATGTACGCGCCGCCTGCATTTTGCCGATACGTTCCGGCGAAGCAGAAAGCAATGCAAACACGATAGACGCAGCGGCAGTAATCATAAACGTACTGGCCGGAATCAAAAACTCGGGCGACGATGAAAAAATAAACGCGCCCGAAATCATCAGCGCAGAAACAATAAAACCATTCAGCGAAATCATAATGTTCGCTTTGGTTGCCGCCAGCGCCAACAATTCCATCTCCGAGCGTACGGCGTTGCGGAACATGGTTTCCACGCCCTTATTCGTACCCAACAAATCAGGCGCATTCAAATCCTCGGCTTTATTTTTTTTCTTCTTCGCCTTATCTTTTTTACGTTTGGCTTTCTTCTCGTTTTTTTCAGACGGCATTTCAGGATGTTCAACCACTCCCTGACCTTCTACCGTTTCCTGAATTTCTACCGCGTCAGCCACAACCTCAACTTCATTTTCAACCACACCGTTTTGACTGTGATCCCAAAAATCAACATCCTGTTGGGATTCGGCAGCTGTGCCGTCATTTAAAGGTTTTTCTTGGTCGCCTATCTGCTTCGGTTGACCATCTTCCTTCCAATCATTCAAACTCATATCATGACTCTCAACATCAAACACTTTGAATTAAATGGAAAATAAAAAAGCATATTTAGTTCATTTATTTTAGATAATTTACATGCTATTTACATTCTTTAAATGCCTAAATAGCAAACTGTCGCAGGACCAAAAGCCCTGCGACAATCCACTTTATATCGAAATATTAATAATCGATGCGTTCTTTAATAATTTTCAAATCAGGGTAAGACAAAACAATGTCGTACTCACGGCCATCTTTAAAAGCCTCAATATCCAATACAGGCTGGCCGCGACGGCTGTCGGCTTCAACATCGTGGACTTGATAGCCGCGTTGTTCCAATATTTTTACGGCTTTAGCACGATTTTGCTCGAAGTTTTTGTCGTTGTAGATTTTGTGTTCGATATAATCGCTGGCACCGGCAGTAGCGGCAGACAAAACAACGATGGCGGTCAATAAGAATTTTTTCATGTTTGATTTCCTTTTCAAATGTGTATTCGGGTTTCGATGGATGTATTAAAACATGACAAAATTAGCAGTTAATTAGTGCTTGGTTAAACGCAGTAAAGGCCGTCTGAAAACTATTCAGACGGCCTAAGCGATTCCCCTTAGGAAGAAATAAGAGAAAAAATTTGGCAACAATATGATAACGATAAGTCCCGTCTGACTGTATTTCGTAAATTAATTACGAAACAAAGAGTTTATGATGATATGTCGGTAGTAGTTTGTAAGGTTATCCAAACACCCTCTATCTAACCTTTTAACGATTACTGTCATCAGTTTTAAGTGAAATTTGGAATCATCTTTTACCATGTCTCCCCATCATTTCATTCGTCCGTCTATCGGATAATCATTGCATTTATTTGATATGTCATGATACTGTTCAAAAAATATGACTATTAGGAGTTTCTCATGTCCGAACAGCAAAAATACTTTTCTACCCAAGACGGTACTTCGCTTTTCTACCGCTATCGCCCTGCTGCCGATGGTTCTTCCGACAAAGCCATTGTGCTGTTCCATCGCGGACATGAGCACTCCGGCCGGATGATGTTTGTGGCAGATGAACTGGGTTTTGATGATTTTGCCTATTTTGCTTGGGACGCGCGCGGTCATGGTTACAGCCCCGGTGAACGCGGCGATAGTCCTAGTATCGGCACTTCGGTTTCAGATGTGGATGATTTTATCCGACACATCCAAAGCGAATACGGTATCAAACCTGAAAACATCTGCGTTATCGCGCAAAGTGTCGGTGCGGTATTGGTTTCTACTTGGTTGCACGATTACGCTCCGAAAATCCGTTGCGCCGTATTGGCTTCGCCTGCGTTCAAAGTCAAACTCTATGTTCCGTTTGCCCGTACCGGTTTAAAAATTATGCAAAAATGGCGTGGCAATTTTTTTGTCAACAGCTACGTCAAAGCCCACTATCTGACCCACAACGTCGAACGTCAAAAAAGCTACGACAATGATCCACTTATTGCCCGCGCTATTTCCGTTCGTATCCTGCTGGGTTTATATGAAGCGGCCGAGCGCGTCGTTGCCGATGCACAAGCGATTACTACGCCTGTACAACTGTTGATCTCAGGCAGCGATTGGGTTGTTCATCACAAACCGCAACACGATTTCTACAACTGCTTAGGCAGTCATATTAAAGAGCGCCATATCCTGCCCGGCTTCTACCACGATACGTTAGGCGAGCAAGACCGTGAAATCGCATTTGTCGAAATGCGCCGTTTTATCCGCGAGCGTTTCAATCAGCCTTTGCAACAAGTCGATCTGACTCAAGCGCACTTGTTTGGAGACAGCCGTCGCGAAGCCGACGAACTGGCTACGCCTTTGCCTGTTTGTACGCCTCGCGGCGCATTTTGGGCAACATATCGCGCCTCACTCAAGCTGGGCTCGCGTTGGAGTGAAGGCTTGAGAATCGGTCAAGAAACAGGTTTTGATTCAGGCAGCACACTGGATTACGTCTACCGCAATCAACCGCAAGGCAGCAACGCTTTCGGTGTATGGGTGGACAAATACTATCTCAACGCCATCGGCTGGCGCGGCATTCGCCAACGCAAAGTCAATATCGGCAAAGCCATTCAGACGGCCTCAGCTAAATTGCGTGAAGCAGGCAAACCTGTACACGTTTTAGATATCGCGTCCGGTCATGGCCGCTATGTATTGGATGCCCTGACTGCCGACACATTGCCTGATTCCGTACGCTTGCGCGATTACAGCCCGATTAATGTCGAAGCCGGCCGCAAACTGATTGCAGAACGCGGCTTGCAAAACACGGTAACCTTCAATGAAGTCAATGCCTACGACCGCGCCAATTATCACGATTTACAGCCGCGTCCTACCCTAGGCATCGTCTCCGGCTTGCACGAATTGTTTGCCGACAATGATTTGATTTTGAACTCGCTCTACGGCTTCGGCGAAGCCATTGAAACCGGCGGCTACCTGATCTATACCGGCCAGCCGTGGCATCCACAACTGGAAATGATTGCCCGCGCCCTGACCAGCCACAAAGCAGGCAGCCCAAACTGGGTAATGCGCCGCCGCAGTCAGCAGGAAATGGATCAGTTGGTTGAAAAAGCCGGTTTTGAAAAAATCCATCAATGGATAGACGAAGACGGTATTTTCACCGTGAGCTTGGCAGTGAAGAAATAAAAATAAAGGCCGTCTGAACAATTTTTTAACTTTCAGACGGCCTCAATGAGGCTTAAATCTTTCGCTTTGAATTAAAGATTAATGTAAACAGATTCGTCGTTTTTCACGATGAAGTGGTTATGCTTTATCAATACCTATGACTTCAGAAGTAGTGTAGTTATTTCTATCGAAATAACTACCAGATATGAGTTTTATTCGGTATTACTCCGCAAGGTAAAAAAAGTGAGAATAGACTATCCAGAGCCATCATTGCATCACTTTTAAAGTAGAACATATATCTTACCTACTCCGAAAAAATATACGATATACCGATATACAAAGAAATTCTCGGGAGTGCTTTCTCAAATTTCAATAAGTTGAAATCCCATAATGCTAAAGTTACTTACATTACTGCTTGTTTCCACATTTTCAGCTATCTGCCATGCTGCTGCGGTTGACTGGACACCTTTGCTGCAATCTATGAAGAAGGGTTGTGCGTTTGATTCTGAAGCCTTGCCTTATGGAAAGTCCGACATCGGCAAACTGCCTGCCAAATACCGCGCATCCGTTGCCCGAAGCCACAGCAAGCAGACAGCGTCAGATGGTGAGGCATTCACCATTGAATTGAAAAATTCTGTTGCTTTTGGGCTGCCCTTATCTGCTTTGACCATCGAATCCAATGAAGGATACGGCTACATCAAAATGAAATTTGCCCGAAATGCCGATGTATCTAAGCTTATCCCCTTATTCACAATACCAACCAATAAACAACGCGGTATGTTGGCCGTCGGCATGGCGAAGAATTTTTGTGCCAAAGATGCAAATGGGACGTTGACTGAATACCAATCTTCACAGCGTCACTGGCGAGCCGTTTCAACAGATGGTCCGTGGCAGGAATTCCGCTACCATCCAAAAGAAAACGCTTTATCCTGCCTTCGCTCCGATCAATACGGCGATGAATTGAGATGTCCAAAATAAGTCCATGAAACCCTCCCTCAAAACTTCCCTACTCAAGCTGATTTCAGTCGGTATCTTGTTTTACACCAGCTACGGCCTATCCAATCATTATGCGGCATCGCTGGACTATGTGCCTGAAATCACTTTTGCATGGGAGCGCAATATTCCGTTTTGGGCATGGACGATTGTGCCTTATTGGTCGCTAAACCTGATGTATGCCGCGGCATTTTTTCTTTGTCGTGATACACATGAACAAAACCGATATGTAGCGCACCTTGTCGTCGCCCAACTGATTGCGACTATTTGCTTTGTGCTGTTTCCACTGCGTTTCGGGTGGCCTAAACCGCCTGCCGATGGGCTGTCAGGCTGGCTGTTTGATTCATTGGCTGCATTTGATTTGCCGTACAACCAAGCGCCATCTTTGCATATCGCGTTGGCGATTATCGTGGGTGCATTTTATTGGACACGCTTTCCCAAAATCCGCCTGCCGCTTTTGTTGTGGCAAAGTTTGATTGCCTTGTCAGTACTGACGACTTATCAACATCATTTTATTGACGTGCCGACCGGAGCATTGCTTGGCTGGCTGGTGTTGTGGGCTTTACCGCGTCAGATGACTTCGCCATTTAAACTGGGCTTGAGTGATGTACGCTCAAGAAAGATTGCGTTGCTGTATTTGCTTGGTGCGTGTTTGATGGCCTTGCCTGCGCTGCTGGGTGGTGTGTGGCTGTGGTTGATATGGATTAGCGTGTCTTTGCTGATGGTGGCCTTTGCCTACTTGACTGGAAATGCATACGTATTCCAAAAACAGGCTAACGGTAAATTATCGGCGGCGGCGACAGTTTTGCTGTTGCCTTATCTGGTGGGCGTACGGCTAAACATGGCGTATTGGTTACGCGGTAAAGCGAAAACGGCACCAGTCCGCAATGATGTATGGATTGGCAGCGTTTGGGGAATTTCAAACCATCTGCCTGCCGTATTGGATGTATGCGCCGAATATCTCTGCCGTAGCTATCAAGGAGAATATCGCTCCCTGCCTTTACTGGATATGGTAACGCCATCTGAAAACGATTTGGTTCAGACAGCCTTGATATTGGAAACCTTGCGCCAAAAACACGGCAAAGTGCTGGTATGTTGCGCTTTGGGTTATGGAAGAAGTGCCGCAGTGGTACTGACGTGGCTGCTGGTCTATGGTGGCTGCAAAGACTTGGCACAGGCAAAGGCCGAACTCAAACAGGCTCGGCCGCAAATGGTATTATCGCCGGCTACCGCCCAAGCAGTCGAAGCTGCGGCCAACCGTTTAAGACAAGGATAATGATGGACAACGCAACCGATAGCCGTATTATTGCCCACCTGCTCTCTACCGCACATTATGTTGCCGCCTGCAACGCCTTGCTGCTCGCCTTGTCGGCAAAATATGGCGGCGCATGGTTTGCGGTACAACTTGTCTTGGCAGCGGTTTTGCTGTACTGCCATATCCGCATTCACTTCGACCGCCGCGTGTTCCAAGACTTTGCCGACAACCGCTACTCTCCTGAAGACTTCGACCAATCCTTACAACAAAACAGTTTGCGTCAAATTTCAGGCAACCGTACGTTGACCCAACGGATAAACGGCGCACTTTCCCTATGGCGCAAATGCTTATACCTGACCGCCGCCCAATTTTTAATTTTGCTTATCCAAAGCATTTGATTATTTTGGCTGATTTATCCAAACCGAATCCTTAGCGGTATCTCACTCCAAAAGGCAGAAACAATGAAAAACTTCCTCAAAAAACAACTTGCCTGGCTGACCGACCAAGCCTTGTGTCTGTCGGTCTCTTTTCTTACGGGCGTACGCCCCAAAAGTCCGCGCGAGCTGACATTCAATCAGCACCAAAAGGTCTATTACGCCAATCACGGCAGCCATGGCGATTTTGTACTGGTGTGGATTTCTCTGCCCCGCCGCTGGCGTTTGTCCACACGCCCTGTCGCCGGTTCGGATTACTGGCTGACGAGCAAACTCAAACGCTTCATCATTCAAAATGTTTTCAACGCCTTGCTGATTCCGCGCCATAGCGATAATCCGCAAGCGATTACCGAACAGATGAAAGATGCGCTGAACGCAGGCGACTCTTTGATTATTTTCCCTGAAGGCACGCGCAACACTGACGACAACACCATCCTGCTGCCGTTTAAGTCCGGCATTTATCATCTGGCAAAAAGCAAACCCAATACCGAATTTGTGCCGATTTGGATAGACAACATCAGCCGCGTACTGCCCAAAGGCAAAATCCTGCCTATCCCGCTTTTGTGTGAAGTCCATATCGGACAGCCGCTTACTTTGCAGGAAAACGAAGACAAAGACAGCTTTTTAACACGCAGTCGTGAAGCGCTGCTGGCACTCAGGCCGTCTGAAAACGACCGCAGCGAGCTTCGCCAAAATGAACCTGAAGTTCATCAAAACAAAGGAGGACAAGCATGAGCCTTTCTACGACTTCCCAACAAATCATTGTCGAACAAGCCGCCGCTCATCTGACTCCGCAAGCCAGCTATATTTTTGTCGGCGTATTTGCCGTATTGTGTTTTGCCAGCATCATCGGACAATGGCTCAAGCGCAAAAATGGCGCAGATAATGCCACCATTGCCAACCTCAACGCCCGTATTTACGCATGGTGGCTGATGACGCTGGTGTTGCTGGGCGCGTTTTGGTTCGGAAAAATCGGGACAGTTGTACTGTTTTTCCTGATTTCATTTGCCACACTGCGCGAGTTTATGACCCTCGTCTATCGCCGCCGCAGCGACTATTACAGCATGGTGGTCTGCTTTTACCTGTTGCTGCCGGTGCAATACTATTTCGTCTATGACGGCTGGTATGGCATGTTCAGCATTTTTATTCCGGTTTACGGCTTTTTGATACTGCCGATTATTGCCAGCCTCAGCGGCCAAACCGCGCATTTTTTGGAACGCGCCGCCAAAACACAATGGATGGCGATGATTTGCATCTTCTGTCTGTCCCATGTTCCGGCGCTGATGTTTCTGGACTTGGACGGCTTCGACAACGGCAACAATATCCTGTTGCTGATCTTCCTAATTGGCGTGGTTCAAGTATCGGATGTATTGCAATACGTTTGGGGTAAACTGATTGGCGGTGCAAAAATCATGCCTTCGCTTTCGCCGTCCAAAACCATTTCCGGCACAGTCGGCGGTATTTTGTCGGCCACAGCCATTGCCGCGTTGATGGCGCCGATTACACCGTTCTCCCACGGACAAGCAGCCGTTATCGGCTTTATCGTCTGCCTGATGGGCTTCTTTGGCGGCCTGGTTATGTCTGCCATCAAACGCGATTACGGTGTCAAAGACTGGGGCAATATGATACACGGCCACGGCGGTATGCTTGACCGCGTGGATTCGATTTGTTTTGCCGCACCCGTGTTTTTCCACATCACCCGTTATTTCTGGAACGGCTAAACTTCAGGCCGTCTGAAAGCTGTTTTCAGACGGCCTTGAATGTCTAAAACTGCCTGCCCTACCAATTCGTTATACAATACGTAACCATTGTTATTACACACACAAAATGAATAAACCCTCTCCAATCTTTCCCATTTTTCTTGCTACGATTATCTTCGCGCTCATTGTTTGGTCAGGTATCAATCCCCATGACCGTGCAGTCTGGTACGCCGAAATCATCCCCGTAGCATCCGTATTCTTCCTTCTTGTTGCTACCTACCGCATTTTCCGCTTCAGCAACTTGGCCTACTTATTCATGAGTTTTTGGCTGATTATGCATTCCATCGGTGCATACTATACTTTTGCCGATGTACCGTTTGAATCCATCAACCGCTTTGTCGAACCGATTTTGGGCGAAAACCGCAATCATTACGACCGTATTGCCCATTACATCATCGGCTTCTACGCCTACCCGATGGCTGAATGGCTGCTGCGCCGCAAGCTGTGTAATCTGCCGCTGGCTTTGTTTTTCGGGCTGTTCTTCATCATGAGTGTGGCTGCCGCCTATGAAATCATCGAATGGCAATATGCCGTCATTGACGGCGGAGAAGCCGGACTGGAATTCTTGGGTTCTCAAGGCGATATTTGGGACGCGCAAAAAGACATGCTTGCCGATACTTTGGGCGCGTTAACTTCTCTGTTTATTTTTGTGTTTACCCGACCCGATAAACGCTTGGGTTTCTCTTAAATCTACCCCTTTAAAGCGAAAGGCCGTCTGAAACCAGATTTTCAGACGGCCTTTTTTCATTTTTCTATCGACATTATTGTAAAAATTAATAAATACGATAGTTAAAAACATAAGCCGATTTTGAAACAAAATCCGTCATCAAAATTTTTAAGCACATGAAATATATAAAAAACAACGTCTGTTAAGATTTTGTAAACAACATGCCTACGTCAACCTGAATTTTTCGATTTGATTTAAGTCAGCATATCTTGTGTCATTAATCCATAAAATATTCAGAATTCTACAAAATATCGATTAACCCGATAGAGGTTATCATCAAGACGAGGAACACAAAATGCAGAAAATTCCAGAATTGGTCTGCCCCGCCGGCAACCTGCCTGCACTGAAAACCGCTGTGGACAACGGTGCGGATACGGTTTACATGGGTTTGAAAGATGCGACCAATGCACGAAACTTTCCGGGACTGAATTTCGATATGAAATCTGCGCGGGAAGGCGTAGCTTACGCCCATGCGCGCGGGCGCAATGTACTGATGGCCATCAATACATTCGCACAAGCCGGCCAAGTGGAGCGTTGGCACGCTGCTGTGGATACGGCGGCGGATTTGGGTGCCGATGCGATTATTGTTGCCGACCCCGCCATCATGGCGTATGCGGCAGACAAACATCCGAATTTACGCCTGCATATGTCGGTACAAGGTTCGGCCACCAATTACGAAGCCATCAATATGATGAAAGAGCTGTTCGGCATCCGTCGTGCCGTTTTGCCGCGCGTGCTGACCATCGATCAGGTCAAACATGTGATTGACAATACTGATGTGGAAATTGAAGTCTTTGGCTTCGGCAGTTTGTGTGTGATGGTGGAAGGCCGTTGCATCTTGTCGAGCTATGCAACAGGCGAATCGCCCAATATGCAAGGTGTCTGTTCTCCGGCAAAATCCGTCCGCTGGGAACAACTGCCCGACCGCATGAACGTACGTCTAAACCAGGTATTGATAGACCAATACAAACCCAATGAACCGGCAGGTTATCCAACCTTGTGCAAAGGCCGCTTTGAAGTCAATGATGAAACCTACTATGCTTTGGAAGAACCAACTAGCCTGAATGTTTTGGAAATGTTGCCTGAACTCATCAAAATCGGTGTATCCGCCATCAAAATCGAGGGACGCCAACGCAGTCCGATGTATACGGCGCAAGTAACCAAATCCCTGCGCCAAGCACTGGATGCAGCCGCAGCTGACCCGTCGCATTTCAAAGTCAATCCGTCCTGGAACAATGCCTTGAGCAAAGTTTCGGAAGGTCATCAGACAACTTTGGGCGCATACAACCGCCCATGGAAATAAGGGGAAGAAAATGAATTCATTGAAATTGTCGCTGGGCCCTATTTTATTTTTCTGGCAAAAAGAAGCCCTACTGGAATTTTACGTTTCCATGCTGGATACGCCGTTGGATACGGTCTATTTGGGCGAGGTAGTCTGCTCACGCCGTCAGAAAATGCGCTTTGCCGACTGGTTCGGACTGGCTGAAGACCTGGCAGAAAGCGGTAAGGAGATTATTCTTTCTTCACAAGTCCTGCTCGAAAGCGAATCCGATCTGAAACGCCTGCGCAAAATCACGGAGCAGGGAAAGTTTAAAGTTGAAGCCAACGACATGGGTGCGGTCAAATTGGCACGCGAACATGGCATTCCTTTTGTTGCCGGTGCAAGCCTGAATATCTACAACGAAACTACTTTGGACGTATTCCGAAAATTAGGGGCATTCCGCTGGATTGCACCGTCCGAGCTGAGCCGCGATAAGGTTGCCGAAATCATCAAGGCTTCAGACGGCATTGAAACCGAACTCTTCGCTTGGGGTAAAATGCCGCTCGCCTATTCATCACGTTGCTTTACCGCCCGCCATTACAATTTGAATAAAGACAGTTGCGAGTTCCGCTGCCTCGACCACGAGCACGGTATGGCCATGAATACGCGAGAAGGCCAGCCGTTTCTCACCATCAACGGCATCCAAACCATGTCTTACGGCTGCCAAAACCTACTGCCCCACCATGAAGACTTGAATAAAATCGGCGTGAATATGCTTAGACTGTCGCCACAAATGCACGGCATGGCTGAAATTATCCAAATTCACCGCGATGTATTGGACGGAAAAGCCACATGGGAAGATGTCCGCCTCGAGTTGGAACGACTGACTACCGGAACACTGGTTGACGGCTATTGGCGCGGTCAGCCCGGTATTGAAACCGTGAAGGAGGCATATTATGGCGCTGCCTGAAATCATATTACCCAAATGGATGGCAAAAATCGGTACCAAACTTCCCGGCAAACCTCCACGCTTTGTTTTGGTCTCCGTATTGAATACCATGCTGAAAAAAGGTTTACTGCCTGCCGATATGGAACTTTTTGCCGGAAGAAAATTCGAAATCGAAGTTTTGGATGCCGGTATCAAAGTGCGGTTTAGTGCCAATACGGAAAAATTCCTGGACGACAACTTCAGTGGCGTCCCCGATCTGAGGCTGGCGGCCAACGGTATAGACTTCATGCGCATGATGATGCGCGAGGAAGATCCCGATACCTTATTTTTCAACCGTAAATTGCAAATCGAAGGCGATACGGAACTGGGGCTAATTACCAAAAACTTACTCGACAGTGTTGAGTGGCCTTTCAGCGAATGGTTCCTGAAACGCAGCACGTCCACTTTGGATTGATTAATTTTGGTTGAACCAAGAACAAAGGCCGTCTGAATGTTTCAGACGGCCTTATATATTTCACCTCTTTGATATGTCTTCTCTTATTGGTTTTATCAAATATAAAAAAGCGTACCTTGTTAGGTACGCTTTTTTCAATCCGACTCAAAATTAGAATTTTGCACCGGACTCATTTGCCATAAAGTCTACAGCCGCTTTAACCTCATCGTCACTCAAGCTGCTGTTGCCGCCTTTGGCAGGCATTGAATTAAAACCTTCAAGCGCGTGTTTGTGCAAAGTATCTTTACCTTGCTTAATTCGAGGAGCCCAGTCGTCTTTTTTACCGACAACAGGTGCGCCCGGAATCATACCGCCATGACATGTTTTACAGTTGGCTTCAAAAACAGCTTTGCCGTCTACCTTAACCGGAGCTGCTTCTGCTTTTTCAGCAGGTTTGGCTTCAGCAGCCGGAGCAGCTTTAGCATCTGAAGCAGCTTTATCGGCAGCAGGAGCAGAAGCAGCCGCCGGAGCAGAAGCATCGGCAGGTTGAGCTACCGGAGCAGGCTCGGCTTTTTTAGCAGGAACTTTTTTACCGTCTTTGTTGGACAAACCCCAAACATAAGCGGTCATGATGTGCAGCTTGTCTTTGTCAAGGAAGTGACCCCAAGCAGGCATTTGGCTGCTGCGGCCGTTGGTAATGGTTTCGGTAATCGCTTTTTGAGTACCGCCCCACAACCATACATCGTCGGTCAGATTCGGGCCGAGGCCTTGGATACCTTGACCTTTGTCGCCGTGACAAGTGAAACAGTTGGCAGGTGGGCCGCTAAACAGGGCTTTACCGCGTT
Source organism: Neisseria sp. 27098_8_158 (assembly GCF_041433145.1). Taxonomy (NCBI): domain Bacteria; kingdom Pseudomonadati; phylum Pseudomonadota; class Betaproteobacteria; order Neisseriales; family Neisseriaceae; genus Neisseria; species Neisseria sp. 27098_8_158. Next base: position 238,857 of record NZ_JAPWAZ010000003.1, on the reverse strand, counting down.
CTGCACGTTCTTCGTCGTATTGACCTTTAGGTTTAGAAAGAGACATAACATACTGTGTTACGTTTTTCACTCCTTCTTCACCCAAAGCAGGCCCCCATGCCGGCATAGAGGCAGTACGGCCTTTTTCAATGGTTTCCTGAATTTTTTCAGGTTCGCCACCCCACAACCAGTCGTCGTCGGTCAAATTCGGGAAGCCTTTGGAGCCTTTGGCATCTGAGCCGTGACATTGGATACAGTAGGTATTGAAAAGGTTTTGTGCAATAGCACGGGCTTCAGGGTCTTTAGCCACTTTCTCAATCGGCATATTGGAAAATTTAGCATACACTTTACCGTATTGCTGATTGGCTTTGGCAACTTCTTCTTCATATTGACCATGGCTGCTCCAGCCCCACAGGCCTTTGTAATCGCCAATACCTGGATACATAATCAGGTAGCCGACGCCAAACAGCCATGTGCAGACATAAAGCCAAAACCACCAACGTGGCAGAGGGTTGTTGTACTCCGAAATGCCGTCCCACTCATGACCTGTGGTTTTTACTTCTTCGCCTTTTTTAGGGCGTTTCACAACGTTTTGCGAAAGCAGAAGCCAAGCCAGGCCGATGAAGCTGAGCACGACGATAACGGCAATATATATACTCCAGAAACTACTGGTAAATTGGGATGTTGTGTTCATTATTTTGCTCCGTGATCACGGACTGACTGAGCTTGATCGTCCTTTTCAGACGGCCTTTGTTCGTCATTATCGAAAATACTGCTGGCAGCATCGTCATAGTTTTTCTTATTGCGTCTATTGAATACAATATAGAGAACTAAAATAAAGCTGATAAATACCCAAACAGTAAAGAGCGAGCGAGCCCAGTTAGCGTCCATGATGTTACCTTACGTTTTTCAATGCCAAGCCCAAGCCTTGCAGATAGGCGATAACAGCGTCCAGCTCTGATTTGTTAGCCAGCATTTCAGGTGCTTTGGCAATTTCTTCATCGCTGTAAGGTGTACCCACTTTACGCAGGGCTTTCATATGCGCCACAGTTGCCTCGGCATCGACTTTATTGCGTGCGAGCCATGGGAATGCAGGCATATTGGACTCCGGCACAACGTCGCGTGGGTTCTGCAGGTGGATGCGGTGCCATTCATCGGAATAACGGCCGCCAACACGAGCCAAATCCGGACCGGTACGTTTAGAACCCCATTGGAACGGATGGTCATAAACAGACTCACCGGCAACAGAGTAATGACCGTAACGTTCAGTTTCTGCACGGAATGGACGAATCATTTGAGAGTGGCAGTTGTAGCAGCCTTCGCGTACATAAATATCGCGACCTGCCACTTGCAGGGCGTTATATGGTTTCACGCCGGGTGCAGGTTCGGTAACTGCCTTGGTGAAGAACAGCGGAACAGCCTCAATCAGAAGGCCGACGCTGACTACAAGCAGGGTGAATACAATCAGTACACCGACTTTTTCTTCAGCTAATTGTTGTAATTTCATTTTGGTAGCCTATCTTTCTTGTCATTAGTGGTGTTGAGTTTGAGAAACCGCAGGAATCTCAGCATCAACTGCTTTACCACTGATAGCAGTACGGTAAACGTTATATGCCATGATGCACATACCGCTCAGGTACAGAAGACCGCCGGTGAAACGAATCATGTAGTAAGGCATGGTACGTTTTACGGATTCAACGAAGGAATAAGTCAGCGTGCCGTCGTCATTCAAAGAACCCCACATCAGACCTTGCATTACGCCGGCAATCCACATTGCAGCGATATACAGAACCACGCCGATGGTCGCGATCCAGAAATGCGCCTCAACCAATTTGGTGCTGTACATTTCATTTTTGCCGAACAAGCGGGGAATCATATAGTAAACGGAACCGATGGTTACAAAGCCCACCCAGCCCAATGCGCCGGCGTGAACGTGTGCAACAGTCCAGTCGGTGTAGTGGCTCAGAGCGTTAACTGTTTTGATAGACATCATCGGACCTTCGAAGGTAGACATACCGTAGAAAGACAGAGAAACGATCAAGAATTTCAAAATCGGGTCGGTACGCAGTTTGTCCCATGCGCCGGACAGAGTCATGATACCGTTGATCATACCGCCCCAAGAAGGCGCAAACAGGATCAAAGACAATACCATACCCAAAGATTGAGTCCAGTCAGGCAATGCGGTGTAGTGCAAGTGGTGAGAACCTGCCCACATATAAGTGAAAATCAAAGCCCAGAAGTGAACAACGGACAAGCGGTAAGAGTAAATCGGACGGCCCGCTTGTTTAGGCACGAAATAGTACATCATACCCAAGAAGCCGGCTGTCAGGAAAAAGCCCACCGCATTGTGGCCATACCACCATTGAACCATCGCATCAATCGCACCTGCGTAAACCGGATAAGATTTCATCAAACCGGCAGGGATGCTGATATTATTGACGATGTGCAACAGCGCAACGGCCAAAATAAAGCCGCCGTAGAACCAGTTGGCAACGTAAATATGTTTGATTTTACGTTTGGCAATCGTACCGAAGAATACGATAGCGTAGGCAACCCACACCAGCGTAATCAAAATGTCGATAGGCCATTCCAATTCGGCGTATTCTTTACCTTGGGTGTAACCCATAGGCAAGCTGATGGCCGCAGCCACGATAACAGCCTGCCAACCCCAGAAGGTAAATGCAGGCAGCCAACCGCCAAACAGACGGGTATTACATGTACGTTGAACAACGTAGTATGATGTACCGATCAAACCGCAACCGCCGAATGCAAAAATAACCGCATTGGTGTGCAGAGGACGCAGGCGGCCGAAGTGGAACCAAGGTCCGATATTGGATAAATCGAGGGCCGGAGCAAAAAGCTGGGCAGCGACGATAACGCCAACCAACATGCCCACAATACCCCAAACTACAGTCATGATGGCGAACTGGCGCACCACTTTGTAGTTATAAGTTTGTGTGTCCATGGAAGTCTCCATAAATTATGGGTATAAAAAATTTTTATCTCACCCCAACCCCTGCATTTACGAAAAACGCAATACGGCCAAGGCTCAAATTTTTCTAAATTTAACATAGACACCACAACATGCCAAGCAAAATTACATTCCACATTGCATAAAATATTTAGCAAGACATAAATTCATTTCTTTTATAATCAATAAATTATTAAAACATACGCATTAAATCGGACATGGTATTTTTTCAAGCCCCCTTTTTCATACAGTTTTATTGATATAGATTAAGCCTACCCTTTAAACCCCCTATTCTTAATAAACTTTAGCAAATTAACCAATAGCCATGATTAATTACGAAATTACTCCCAACTTTCTGTCTCATGAATGGCACATCACCTTATCATTCACTCAAACCAATGATTCTGAAACAGAAATCAGCCTACCAAACTGGGTTCCCGGCAGCTACCTCATCCGTGACTTTGCCCGCCACATCACACACATCAACGCGCACTGCAACGGCAAAGCCCAGCCGCTGACACAAACCAGCAAAAACCATTGGCAAACCCCTGCTCTCAGTGGAGCGTGGGAAATTTACTACACTGTTTACGCATTCGACTTATCAGTTCGCGGCTCGTTCCTCAGCACCGAGCGTGGCTTTTTCGACGGCGCGTGCCTATTCTTAAAAGTACACGGACAAGAGCAACAACCGCACCAAGTCGAATTTCCTACCCTGCCGCACACATGGCAGATAGCCACCACCCTGCCCCAAACCTCGGCGATCACTTTTCAGACGGCCTCATACACCGAGCTTATCGACCACCCGGTTGAAACAGGCATCATCGAATTTCTCGAATTTGAAGCACAAGGCATCCCCCACCGTATTGCATTAAGCGGCATCTATCCTGATTTCGATCGCACCCGCTTCCTCGCCGATATTCAAAAAATCTGCGAAACCGAGTTAGCGATGTTCCCCTTCCCTGCCCCGTTTACCAAATACCTTTTCTTACTACATCTGGGCGACAACCTCTACGGTGGACTGGAACACATCAGCAGCACCGCCCTGCTTGCCGACCGCCACAGTCTGCCATCTTACGATATGGGCGAAGCCGACAAAGCCTATACCGAACTGCTCGGCCTCTTCTCCCATGAATACTTCCACGCATGGAACGTTAAATCCATCAAACCGGCCGTCTTCGCACCTTACAACCTCGACCAAGAAAACTACACCGAGCAACTTTGGGCATTTGAAGGCATTACCTCCTACTACGACGACCTCTTTCTAGCCCGAAGCAAAACCATCAGCCCCGAAGCCTACCTTACCCTGCTTGCACAAAGCATCACACGCGTACAGCAGACACAAGGCCGTCTGAAACAAACACTTGCCCAATCCAGTTTCAGCGCATGGGACAAGTTCTACAAACAAGACGAAAACAGCCCTAACGCCATCGTCAGCTATTATCAAAAAGGCGCACTGGCCGCACTTTGCCTCGACCTCATCATCCGTGAAAAAAGCCAAGGCAAATACAACCTCGACAGCGTGATGCAGCAACACTATCGTGACTGGTGCAACACCCATCAAGGCATACCCGAAAAACACTGGCAATCCCGTTGTCAAGAAATAACCGGTTTAGATTTAGAAACCTTCTTTCAGACGGCCTTATACAGCACCGAAGACCTTCCGCTCGCAGAATGCCTGCAAAGCGTAGGTGTCAAACTTGACTTCATCCCTCTGCCACGCCAGCACGGCGGAGCATTTGCAAGCGAACCCCAATCGGTTGCCCCAGCCAACGATTTGGGCGCACGTTTCAAACAAAGTAGCGACCATGCCGTCCTGACTCATGTATTTAATGGCGGCAGCGCAGAAAATGCCGGACTCTGCCCGCAAGACAAAATCATCGCCCTAGGCGGCTATGCCTGCAACGACCTTGCGGCACAGTGGAGCAAACTGCCTATCGGCACGCGCACCACCATCCATTTCTTCCGCCAAGGCCTGTTGCGCGAGACCAGCATCACAGTTCAAGCGGCAGAAGCCAATACCGCCCTGCTGCAGATTACCGATCGCCAAAAACTCGAAAACTGGTTGTACAATCATTAAATAAAACTTCAGACGGCCTGCTAATTCACAGGCCGTCTGAAATCAACATACCCATTTAATATAAAGAAAGGAAAAACTATGCCCATCCGTAAACTGACCGACACCCTCTATATCGCCCCCCAACTGACCGAAGCAGATGTCCAAGAAGCCGTACGCCTCGGCATCCAAACCGTCATCTGCAACCGCCCGGACGGCGAAGAAGAAAACCAACCGGCTTTTGCCGAAGTACAAAACTGGTTTAAAGAGGCCGGCATCAACCAATTCTCACACCAGCCCGTCGTTGCGCCTCAAATCAACGCAGCCGATGTTGCAGCCTTCCAAAATCTGTTGCAACAATCCCCGGCTCCTATCCTTGCCTTCTGCCGTACTGGTACTCGCTGCTCCCTGCTTTGGGGTTATCATCAAGTGCAACACGGCGTATCTGTAGCCGAAGTAGTTGCCGCAGCCGAGCAGGCAGGCGTCAATCTCAGCAACTTTGAAGCCCGCCTGCAAGAAGCCAAAGATAAAGGTTTGGCTTAATGCTTAATTTATATAAGTAGCAGCCTTTAAACCGATCAGGCCGTCTGAAACCCATTTTTCAGACGGCCTAATGACTTTTATTCACAATCAAACCTTATTTTTAATTTATTTCCACTATCCTAAAAATATATTTTCTAAATCAAGCCCGAATTGACCTGTATCAATACCCCAACCCTATTTTCATTTATAATGCCTTTCAATACTTCAGGGTCAAGCCCGAATCATCCAGTTTTCCTCTATAAGAGCCAGCTCTCTTATTAAATGATTTTTCTTTCCTCTTGATGTGTGTGTGTTTGGGTGTGGCCGAAAGCCACCCCCTTTTTTTTATACCTACCCCCTTTAAGGCCGTCTGAAAACTTTCAGACGGCCTTTCCTTTCCCCTCACAAAAATAGTATAAAATCCCCTTATCGTTCAAACTACAAACTCAAAACACCATGGTCAACAAACTCACTCCCCCTCCCAGCCTGCCCGATCCGCAAGACCTCCGCGCCATTATCGCTTACAACATGCGCCTCTATCGCGTCAATCACGGCTGGTCGCAAGAAGAACTGGCACGCCAATGCGGACTTGACCGCACCTACGTTTCCGCCGTCGAGCGCAAACGCTGGAACATCGCCCTTTCCAACATCGAAAAAATCGCATCCGCGCTTAAAATCGCCCCTTACAAACTCCTCCTTCCGCCGCAAGAAATGCTCCGCCAAATGACTGAGCCTGCCGATACCCAAGCCTAATTCACAGCCAGACACCATTATGACCGCCGCCCAACAAGCCATCAAAACCTATCAGCAGCAAAAAGCCGCAGCAGAAACTGCCTACCGCCAAAACAACCGCCCTACCGCTTACTTCCGCGACCATATCACCGCTGCCGAAACCCTGCTGCAAACCCTCTGGCAAATCCATTTCCCCGACAGCAACGACATCAGCCTCATTGCCATCGGCGGCTTTGGGCGTTGCGAACTCTATCCCCATTCCGACTGGGATTTAGCGATTATTTCCTCCACTCCTTTTTCAGACGGCCTACAACAACAAACCGCCCAATTTATCCAAACCCTTTGGGACGCACGCCTCAATCCGGCCATCAAAAGCGGCAGCATAGAAGAAATCCTCCAAAGTACCCAAAACGACATTACCGGCGAAACCGCCTTTCTTGAAGCACGCCACCTACAAGGCAATGCCGACCTTACCGCCCAACTTCTAAACAAACTCAACACACGCCGCGACACAGCCGCCTTTATCGAAGCCAAACTCCTCGAAATGGAGCAACGCCATACCAAATCCCAAGGCACAGGCGCACAACTCGAACCCAACATCAAAACCTGCCCCGGCGGCCTGCGCGACATCCACACACTTATCTGGACAGCCAAAGCACAAGGCATAGACAGCAACCCCACCGCCCTCGTTACCGCCGGCGTCCTCACACGCACCGAAGCCGGCATGCTGGCCCATGGCTACCGCCGTCTTGCCAACATCCGCATTCATCTCCACCTTACCGCCGACCGCCCCGAAGACAGGCTGCTTTTCGACTACCAGTCCCAAGTTGCCGAAAGCTTAGGCTATACCCAACCCGACATCCGCGGCCGAAGCGAAGCCCTGATGCACACCTTCTACCGCGCTACCAAAGCCATCAAACAACTCAACGGCATCCTCATTCCGGTTCTCAAAAACCATCAAACCTCCAGCCGTCCCCGACATATCCACCCCATCGACAGCCGCTACAAACGCATCGGCCACCAAATCGCCGCCAACGACCTTGCCCTGTTCGAGCAAAATCCCGAACACATCTTCACCATCATCCAAACCATGCAGGAGCAAAACATCACCACCATCGAGCCGCAAACCCTGCGTGCATGGTGGGCGGCCACACGAAAAATCAATACCCGTTTCACCCAAAATCCAGAAAACCGCCGCCGCTTCATCCAATTCTTCAAACACGGTACCGGCCTCACCCAAACCCTCCGTTTTCTCAACCTCTACGGCGTACTTGGCCGCTATCTCCCCGCATGGGAAAAAATCACCGGCCTGCTCCAACACGACCTCTTCCATATTTACCCCGTAGACGACCATATTCTGACCGTCGTCCGCAATATGCGCCGTCTCGCCATCGAAACCCACAGCCACGAAATGCCCGAAGCCAGCGCCATCATGCAGGCCTACCCACGACCACATGTCCTCTACACCGCCGCCCTGCTGCACGACATCGCCAAAGGCCGTGGCGGCGATCACGCCAAAGAAGGCATCAAAGACGCACAACAATTCGCCGCCAACCACTACTACACCGAAGAAGAAAGCCACCTCCTCGCATGGCTGGTTGAAAACCACCTGCTCATGTCCACCGTTGCCCAAAAAGAAGACATCCAAGATCCCCATGTCCTCCAAGCCTTTTGCCGCCGTATTCCCACACGCGAATACCTAGACGCACTCTACCTGCTTACCATTGCCGACATCCGCGGCACCAACCCCAAACTTTGGAACACATGGCGCGCCAGTCTGCTCCAAACCCTCTACCACAGCACCGCCGCCGTTTTAAACAGCAAACACCACGATCCCGAACGCCTCCCCAACCGACGCGAACAAGCCTCGACCGATCAGCTCACGCGCGCGGCCGTTCCCCTCAAAAACCAACAAAAGCTCCGCCGCATTCTCGGCAGCGCATACTACGTCCGCCATCAGACACGGGAAATCCTCTGGCACACCGCAAATCTCGCCTACGATACCCAAAGTCCGGCCGTCCGCAGCCGCATCCTTCCCCAAAGCAACAGCCTTCAAGTCATGGTGTTCATGCCCAATGGCGACCGCCTCTTCGCACGCCTCTGCCGCATCTTCAGCAGCCACCGTTTCGACATCCAAGCCGCCCGCGCCTTCATTACCGAGCACGACTACATCCTCGACACCTTTATCTTGCAACTTCCCGACAATCTCCCGCCCGAAGAATATCCCGACCGCCAAAGCGCACTCGAAGCCGAGCTCAACAGCTTCATCCACGGCAATACCACCGTCCAAAAACAAAGCGGCCGCCCACACATCAGCCGCCGCATCCGCCATATCCCCATCCCTCCTACCGTAATCATCACCCCCGAAGAAGATTATCCCGGCTGGCACACCATAGACATCACCGCCGTCAACCGCCCCCACCTCCTCGCCGACATCGCCGAGACCTTCTTCGCACACAACATCAGCCTGCGCTACGCCAAAATCACCACCTTGGATCAGCGCATTGAGGACAGCTTCATCACCTACAGCCCATCCCTGCAAGACCCACAAACCCAAAACACCCTAAAACAAGCATTGATCGAAGTCTTGACCCCATAAAGGCCGTCTGAATATCTTAAAAACATAGGGTGAGCATTTTTTGCTCACCCTAATCACATCCAAATTATAAACATCCTGAATATATCCTTCTAAAACACTCAAGAAATCCAAAGCCTTAAAATTCGAAACCAAAACTTCCTTCTGACATAAAACTACATTCTAAAATCATAACCCAAATGAATACAATTCTGATAACAAATTTTCATTCACCTATTACACCAAACCCTCTTTAAAAATCCTTCCTGCCAAATCTTTTCCCCATTCATATTCAAACAAAATACGCATACAAAATAAAACCCATAAAAAACAAAAAAATAAAATCACAAAATATTAAACCTACCGATTAATCCATAAAGATACCGTCTATCTAAATCAATTAACATATTATTGAACAAGCTTAATTTCTGACAAAAAACGTCACACACCCAAACTTGTCTCCCTTCCCTGTCACAAAAAACACAAAACTGACAAAAAACGTCAACCACCCAAATTCCCTAAAATCCTGAAACTTTCAAACAAAACCTCACAAAACTTAAAAATTAAAAAATAAACCCAATAAAAACAACAAACAAAAAATAAAAGAATAAAATTTTCAACCCATTTTCCACACTTGGCACACCGACTGCTTGAAACAACACGTCCGGTAAGGCCCAAGCCTCAAAGCAGCAAGCCCGACGGAAGCTGTATATTCCTTCTTACTTTATGGTTTACTCATAATACAAAGTGCCAAGCACATTACGGACTTTTTACTTAAACATAATTATTCACACTTTCAAACTGGAGTTTTAATCAATGAAAGCAATCCAAAAAGGTTTCACCCTGATCGAATTGATGATCGTCATCGCGATTATCGGCATCTTGGCAGTTATCGCCCTGCCTGCATACCAAGACTACACTGCACGTGCTCAAGTTTCTGAAGCCATCTCTTTGATGGAAGGTCAAAAGTCCGCTGTTGTTGAATACTATGCAGATAAAGGCAAATGGCCTACTAGTAATGCCGAAGCAGGTATTGCAACTAATACAAGCATTCAGGGTAAATATGTTGCACAAGTAGATGTTGGTGGTGACGGTGTTATTACTGCCACAATGAAAGCTAGTGACGTAAATAACGAAATTAAAGAAAAAACTGTATCCCTTACTCCTCATGCCACTACTGCCGGTGCTACTCCTGGTGCAGCTGCAACTGCTAACGGCTCCTTCACTTGGACTTGTGCTCCAGGCACAACAAATGGCGTAGCTACAAAATTCTTGCCTTCCTCTTGCCGTCCAGATGAGAAAAAACCAGCTGCGTAAAAATAAGCTAGCTAATCTAATTTAAATATCTAACAAAAGATATTCGACTCGAAGCAAATCCCATAATAATTATGGGATTTGCTTTATAAAATAAAAATAAGAAAACGACATACTCAAAAATGAAAAAACTACGCAAAGCCCAAACCGGCTTTAGCCTGATTGAGTTGATGATTGTTATCGGCATTATCGGCATTTTGGCAATAGCGGCTCTTCCTGCATACCAAAACTATGTTGCCCGAGCACAAGTAGCAGAAGGCATTTTGTTGGCAGGCAGTATGAAAAGCTATGTTGAAGAAGCCTATGCGGATAAAGGCAGCTTGCCGCTTGACCTCAATATCAAGCAACTCGCTTCAGACGACAATAAAGTCGGCAACTATGTAAAGATTGTCCGTATTGAAGATAATGGCACTATTGTTGCCGCCATCGGTAATCAAGCCGCTGTTCCTGTGAAGAATACCGAAATCCACTTGACACCAAGTTTTGCAAAAACAGGGGCTACTAAAGGTACAACAGTTTGGTCTTGCGGTGGCACCATGGATACACACTTCCTTCCTGTATCCTGCAAACAAAGCCTGTAAGCTTATTTCCCAAAATATAAAAATACATTGCGAAGAAAACACCCCAAACAAAGCCAAATACAAACGCGGAAAACGAATCAAAGCAAAAGAACAAAACTCTCCAAAACAAGGTCATTAAGAGCCTGAATCATCACATTACGAGAATAAATGCCGTCTGAAATCCATTTTCAGACGGCCTCTTTATATTTAATCCGCATCCGACAAGAAAGTTTTAACCTGATTGGTTCAGACGGCCCTCGTCTTTTCACCACTACATAAAACAAATTCGCAACACTCCTGATAAGACAATTTGTCGCCCATCTGAACTCAATATATAATTTAACCATACAAGTCTTTATTTTTAAGCATTTTTCATTTTTAAAACATACATTGTCTACATTGGGAGAACCATCATGCCTCATCTAAACTTAGATAAAACGGATTTAAAGATTCTGCAGGTTTTGCAGGAAAATGGGCGGTTGAGCAATGTTGAGCTTTCTGAAAAGGTGGCGCTCTCCCCTTCCCCCTGCCTGCGCCGTCTCAAACAGCTTGAAGATGCCGGCATTATTCAAAAATACGCCGCCCAGCTTTCTCCCGTATCTTTGGGCTTGGGCTTGCAGGCTTTTATCCGTGTATCGATTAGCAAGGCAAAAGATGCGCGCGAGGATTTTTCCGAATCTGTCCGCGCTTGGCCGGAAGTATTGAGCTGCTTTGCTTTAACGGGTGAAACCGACTATCTGCTCCATGCCTTTTTTACCGATATGAACGCGTTTTCCCATTTTGTTTTGGACACGCTGCTTTCACACCACGGCGTGCAAGATGCACAATCAAGTTTTGTGTTGAAAGAAATTAAAAACACGACCGCCCTGCCTTTGGTTCATTTGGTTCAGGATTGATGATTTGAAACTGATAAAGGCCGTCTGTTGTTCAGACGGCCTTTTAAATTCCAATGGTTTGCTTTCACGCCCATACACTTGTATACTTTTTAAGAATAATTCACATAAGCTTTTACTATGACAGACACCGCCCATCTCGATATCGATACTGTTTCAGAACATACCAAACAATGGCTGGAAAAAGCCGTTATCGGGCTGAATCTCTGCCCGTTTGCCAAGGCGCCGCACGTTAAAAACCTGGTTCGCATCGTTGTCAGCGAAGCCCGTCATTTGGACGGTTTTCTTGAAGACTTGGATCGTGAATTGCAACTTTTGGGCAAGACGCCCGCTTTGGAATTGGAAACCACTTTACTGGTTCATCCGACACTGTTCCCTGATTTTGAAACCTTCAACCAAATGCTGGAGATTGCTGACGATGCCGTTGTAGAAAACGAATTGGAAGGCATTGTCCAAATTGCGCCGTTCCATCCTGATTTTCAATTTGAAGGCACAGAAGCCGACGACATCAGCAACTACACCAACCGCTCGCCCTATCCGACCTTGCATCTGATTCGTGAAGACAGTATTGCCAAAGCGGCTGAAGCATTTCCCGATGCCTCGGCAATTTTCGACCGCAATATCGCGCTGTTGGAAAAAATGGGGCATGAGGGCTGGGATAAATTAGACATTCCGCGTTGTCCATTTCCGCATCACAAGCCGTCTGAAAACAAATAATTGGTGATGGGAATATGGTTCGCTATTTATTGATTTTTTGCGGCGCATTGTCGCTCGTCTTAGGCATTATCGGCATTTTCCTGCCATTACTGCCGACTACGCCTTTCATTTTATTGACCGCCGCCTGCTGGGCAAAAGCTTCGCCGCGCTTTCACAATTGGCTCTATCATCACCGCCATTTCGGCCCGATCATACAAAATTGGGAAAACAACGGCGCCGTGCCACGCAAGGCAAAGTTCTTCGCTATCGGCATGATGGCTCTTTCTTGCCTGTTTATGTTTTGGCAATTTCCAGAACGCTGGTGGATTGGTGCCGTATCATCAGTCTTCTGTAGCTGCGTAGCAGTGTGGATGTGGCTGCGGCCGGAAGCATAAAATAAAACAGGTGGGCATTTTCGCTTACCTGTTTTTTATTTTCATACCTAATTTATCCATCAAAACAATCAGTAAGAACCAAAACACCCTATTCGACCCTCATTTTTCAGACGGCCTCCATTTATTCAATTAAATGTAAATTTTAGCTAAAATTAATTCAAAGTATTTTTTCGATAGCATTATTTCCGAAATTTCAAACTCCTGTTTCAAAAACATTTTTTTACTACTTCCAACTACGCCCATCGCTTTTATTTCTTTATTTGTATCAACATTTCTTTTGATTCCAACATTCTAAACCATCCCTTAACACTTGCTTTGCGTTATACTTTCCCCTGACACAACCGCGCAGTTCGTCTGGATATTTTCAGACGGCCTGAATATTTCACCGCCGTGCTTTCTCAACGAAGTTCCTCACGGCGCAACAGAATAAAAAGGAAATACTATGCGCTCTCTCTCATTTTTACTGCTTCTTGCCGCCTTTCCTGCTGCGGCATCCGATTTTGACGGCTCATCCGCAAGCCTGCTTTGGGGTCTGCCGTTTGCACTGATTCTCTTATCCATTGCACTCGGACCTTTGTTTTTCTCCCGTATTTGGCACCACCACTTCGGCAAAATTACGGCGTTTTGGACGCTGCTGTTTTTAACGCCGTTTATCGTAACCTTTGGTTTCGGAGCCGGCGTGCATACCGTTGCCCATGCATTGGTTGAAGAATATATCCCCTTTATCCTGCTGCTTTTGGCGCTCTATACCATTTCAGGCGGTATTTTTGTCAGCGGCGATTTGCACGGCTCGCCCAAATTGAACACAACCCTGTTGGCAGTCGGCACGGCTTTGTCTTCCATCATGGGGACGACAGGTGCGGCGATGTTGATGATTCGTCCGCTTTTGAAGGCCAACCATAAACGCCACTACCGCGTTCACATCGTGATTTTCTTCATTTTCCTGGTAGCAAATATCGGCGGCGGTCTGACTCCGTTAGGCGATCCTCCACTGTTCTTAGGATTCCTGAAAGGCGTAGATTTCATGTGGACGGTCAAACACATGCTGATGCCTGTATTGATCAGTTCTGTGGTTTTGCTGGCTGTTTTCTACATCATCGACAGCCGACACTTCAACCGCGAACAAAGCGAGCACCTTGCTCCTGCTCCTTCCGATAAAGAAGAAAAAGTCAAAATCTACGGCAAATGGAATTTTCTGTTACTGGCCGGCGTAGTCGGTGCGGTTTTGCTGTCCGGTTTGTGGAAACCAAATCATCCGGGCTTTGAAATCTTGGGCAGCCATTACGCCTTGCAAAACCTGATGCGCGATGGCATTTTGCTGGCTTTGACCGCCGTATCTTGGATTATTACGCCCAAACAGGTACGCGCAGGTAATGAGTTCAACTTCGAGCCGATTGCCGAAGTGGGCAAACTGTTTTTGGGTATTTTCATTACCATTTCGCCTGTTTTAGCGATTTTAAAAGCCGGTGAAACAGGCGCATTGTCTTCCGTTGTCTCTTTGGTTCACGACGCGGCAGGCAATCCGATTAATGTGATGTATTTCTGGATGAGCGGCATTTTGTCGGCATTCTTGGATAACGCGCCGACTTATTTGGTCTTCTTCAATATGGCCGGTGGCGATGCCCAAGCCTTGATGACAGGCCACCTGTTCCATTCATTGCTGGCAGTATCCATGGGTTCCGTATTTATGGGCGCGCTCACTTATATCGGTAATGCGCCGAACTTCATGGTAAAAGCCATTGCCGAACAACGCGGCGTACCGATGCCTTCCTTCTTCGGCTACATGGCATGGTCGGTAATTGTATTGGTACCGCTGTTTGCCCTGCATACGATGATTTTCTTCGTTTGGCAGCTCTTTTAAACTTAAGGCCGTCTGAAATTCAGACGGCCTTTTATTTTCTAACAAACCAGCAAACATAATTCTTAAATATCAATCAGTTAAAATTTTTTCGCTTTAACATTTCATTACATATCCCTACTTTTTTCCCACTTTTCCCGTAAAAATAAGCGTAAAACTGACATAAAACAGCCTATACCTGATAAAATCTAAAGCTTTGTTGTTTGCGTTTATTCGTTGTTTTTATAGCAAACCTCTGCTTTTTTCAGACGGCCCATCCTTTGTTTCAAAGCATTACATGCCGTCTGAAAAAACAATCCGACATCCGAATCTCAACCCACCAAAAAGTAACGCATCCTTATGATTAAGATAAAAAAAGGCTTAGACCTGCCTATCGCGGGCAGACCGGAGCAAGTCATTTATGACGGTCCGGCCATCACCGAAGTCGCGTTGCTTGGCGAAGAATATGTCGGCATGCGTCCCTCGATGAAAATCAAGGAAGGCGAAGCCGTCAAAAAAGGCCAAGTGCTGTTTGAAGACAAAAAGAATCCGGGCGTAGTATTTACTGCTCCGGCTTCAGGCAAAATCGCCGCTATTCACCGTGGCGAAAAGCGCGTACTTCAGTCAGTCGTAATTGCCGTTGAAGGCAACGACGAAATCGAGTTCGAACGCTACGCACCTGAAGCACTGGAAAAATTGAGCAGCGAAGAAGTGCGCCGCAACCTGATTCAATCCGGTTTGTGGACTGCGCTGCGCACCCGTCCGTTCAGCAAAATCCCTGCCGTCGATGCCGAGCCGTTCGCCATTTTCGTCAATGCGATGGACACCAATCCGCTGGCTGCCGATCCTACGGTCATCATCAAAGAAGCTGCCGAAGACTTCAAACGCGGCCTGTTGGTATTGAGCCGCCTGACCGAGCGTAAAATCCATGTGTGTAGAGCAGCAGGCGCAGAGGTGCCGTCTGGAAACGCTGCCAACATCGAAACACATGAATTTGGCGGCCCGCATCCTGCCGGTTTGAGTGGCACGCACATTCATTTCATCGAGCCAGTCGGTGCGAACAAAACCGTTTGGACCATCAATTATCAAGATGTAATTGCCATTGGCCGTTTGTTTGCAACAGGCCGTCTGAACACCGAGCGCGTTGTTGCCTTGGGCGGCTCTCAAGTCAACAAACCACGCCTCTTGCGTACCGTTTTGGGTGCGAAAGTATCGCAAATTACTGCGGGCGAATTGGTTGATGCAGACAACCGCGTGATTTCCGGCTCGGTATTGAACGGCGCGATTGCACAAGGCGCGCACGATTACCTCGGCCGCTACCACAATCAGATTTCCGTTATCGAAGAAGGCCGCAACAAAGAGCTGTTCGGCTGGGTTGCGCCACAACCGGACAAATACTCCATCACGCGCACCACTCTCGGCCATTTCCTGAAAAACAAACTCTTCAAGTTCAACACAGCCGTCAACGGCGGCGACCGTGCGATGGTACCAATCGGCACTTACGAGCGCGTGATGCCCTTGGATATCCTGCCTACCCTGCTCTTGCGCGATTTAATCGTCGGCGATACCGACAGCGCTCAGGCACTGGGTTGCTTGGAATTGGACGAAGAAGACCTCGCTTTGTGCAGCTTCGTCTGCCCGGGCAAATACGAATACGGCCCGCTGTTGCGCAAGGTGCTGGAAACCATTGAGAAGGAAGGCTGATTATGGGCTTGAAACATTTTCTTGAAAAAATCGAACCGCACTTCCTGCCGGGCGGCAAACATGAAAAATGGTATGCCCTCTACGAAGCTGCGGCGACGATTTTCTATACATCCGGCGCGGTAACGCGCAAAGCGGCCCACGTCCGCGATGCACTCGACTCCAAGCGCATGATGATTTTGGTGTGGCTGGCTTTGTTCCCTGCCATGTTCTACGGTATGTACAACGTCGGCGTACAGGCATTCGGTGCGTTAACGCCTGATTTGCTGCAACAAAATATTGCCAACGACTGGCATTACGCCCTTGCCAACGCTTTGGGCATCAATATGTCGTCTGAAGCGGGCGTGTTGGGCAAAATGCTGTTCGGCGCGATTTTCTTCCTGCCGATTTACGCGACTGTATTTGTTGTGGGCGGTTTCTGGGAAGTCTTGTTCGCCACCGTGCGCAAACACGAAATCAACGAGGGTTTCTTCGTGACTTCGATTCTGTTTGCCTTAATCGTTCCGCCTACGCTGCCGCTGTGGCAGGCCGCCTTGGGTATTACCTTCGGCGTGGTGGTTGCGAAAGAGGTGTTCGGCGGTACGGGTAAAAACTTTATGAACCCTGCGCTGGCAGGTCGTGCGTTCCTGTTCTTCGCCTACCCTGCCAATATTACCGGCGATACCATTTGGACTGCAGTTGACGGCTATTCCGGTGCTACTGCTTTGGCGCAATGGGCGGCACACGGTGCAGACGGCCTGAAAAACGCTGTAACCGGTCAAAACATCTCTTGGATGGATGCGTTTATCGGTAACGTGCCCGGCTCAATCGGCGAAGTATCCACTTTGGCGCTCTTAATCGGCGGCGCGTTTATCGTGTTCACTCGTATTGCCTCTTGGCGCATTATCGCCGGCGTGATGATCGGTATGATTGCCATGTCTTCTCTGTTTAACTTCATCGGTTCGGACACCAACGCCATGTTCTCCATGCCTTGGTACTGGCACTTGGTAGTCGGCGGCTTCGCCATCGGTATGCTGTTTATGGCGACCGACCCTGTTTCCGCTTCCTTTACCAATGTCGGCAAATGGTGGTACGGCGCGCTTATCGGTGTAATGTGCGTATTGATCCGCGTGGTCAACCCTGCTTACCCCGAAGGCATGATGTTGGCGATTCTGTTTGCCAACCTGTTTGCCCCGATTTTCGACTATTTCGTCGCACAAGCGAACATCAAACGCAGAAAGGCGCGCAGCAATGGCTAAGAAATTCGATAAAGACAGCTTCAGCGGCACGCTGATTGTGGTATTGGTTGTCAGCCTGATTTGTTCCATCATCGTTGCTGGTGCGGTCGTTGGCTTGAAACCAATCCAAGAGAAACAAAAACTCCAAGACAAACAAGGCTATATCTTGAGCGTAGCCGGTTTGATGGATAAAAACACCGACATCAGCAAAACCTTTGCCGAGCGTATCGAGCAACGTGTCGTGGACTTGGCTACCGGCGAATACGTCGCCGATGCGCCTAAAGACTTCAGCGCACGCGTTGCCAGCAAAGACCCTGCCCAAAGTATTCAAATCAAACCTGAAGACGATTTGGCAGGCATCAAAAGCCGTGCCAAATACACTGAGGTTTACTTGGTAAAAGGCGAAGACGGCAAAGTCAGCCAAATCATCCTGCCTATGCACGGCAACGGTTTGTGGTCTGTCATGTACGGTTTTGTCGCCATTCAACCTGACGGCAACACCATCAACGGCATTACCTACTACGACCAAGGTGAAACCCCGGGTTTGGGCGGCGAAATCGGCAACCCTCTGTGGCAACAAAAATTCGTCGGCAAAAAACTGTTTGACGAACAAGGCAAACTCGCCCTGCATGTCGGCAAAGGCGCAAGCTCAGACAAAGAACACGGCGTAGATGCCCTCTCCGGCGCGTCGCTGACGTCTAAAGGTGTGCAAGGTTCGTTCGACTACTGGTTCGGCGAAAACGGCTATATCCCCTACCTGAACAAATTGAAATCAGCAGGAGCACAATAATGGCTGACATGAAACGCTTGAAACATTTGATGTTTTCACCCTTTATCGACAACAACCCGATTGCCTTGCAGGTTTTGGGTATTTGTTCGGCTTTGGCGGTTACCACCAAACTTCAGACGGCCATCGTAATGGGTATTTCCGTAGCTTTGGTAACCGGTTTTTCCAGCTTCTTCATTTCTTTGGTACGCAACTACATCCCCAACAGCATCCGTATTATTGTGCAAATGGCGATTGTTGCTTCCTTGGTAACGCTGGTTGACCAACTGCTCCAAGCCTTTGCTTATGAGCTGTCCAAACAGCTGTCCGTTTTCGTCGGCCTGATTATTACCAACTGTATCGTGATGGGTCGTGCCGAAGCATTCGCCATGAAAGAGCCTCCTTTGGAGAGCTTGGTTGACGGTATCGGCAACGGCGCAGGTTACGGCATGATGTTGATCATCATCGCAACCATCCGCGAACTGATCGGCTCAGGCAAGCTCTTTGGCTACACCATTTTCCAAACCGTACAAGATGGCGGCTGGTATCAAACCAACGGCTTGTTCCTGCTCGCCCCTAGCGCGTTCTTCATCATCGGCTTCTTGGTATGGGGGCTGCGCACTTGGAAACCTGAACAGGCGGAGAAATAACACATGGAACATTACTTAAGCCTCTTTGTAAAATCCGTCTTTCTGGAAAACATGGCACTTTCCTTCTTCTTGGGGATGTGTACATTTTTGGCGGTATCTAAAAAAGTATCCACTGCATTCGGTTTGGGCGTTGCCGTAACTTTCGTACTCGGCCTGTCCGTCCCTGCCAACCAACTCGTTTATTCGCTGTTGAAAGACGGCGCGCTGGTTGAAGGCGTGGATTTGACCTTCCTGAAATTCATCACCTTCATCGGCGTGATTGCCGCTTTGGTGCAGATTTTGGAAATGTTCTTGGACAAATTCGTCCCTGCCCTCTACAACGCATTGGGTATCTACCTGCCTCTGATTACCGTAAACTGCGCGATTTTCGGTGCCGTATCGTTTATGGCGCAACGCGAATACAACTTCGGAGAGTCCGTTGTATACGGTTTCGGTGCAGGTTTGGGCTGGCTTTTGGCTATTGTCGCTTTGGCGGGCATTACCGAAAAAATGAAATATTCGGATGTCCCTAAAGGCCTCAAAGGCTTAGGCATTACCTTTATCGCCGCCGGCCTGATGGCAATGGCGTTTATGTCGTTCTCCGGCATCCAGTTATAAGAAAGGAATCGGCATGGAGATTATTTTAGGTATCGTGATGTTTACCCTCATCGTCTTGGTTTTGGCACTGATGATTCTGTTTGCCAAATCCAAGTTGGTGAGTGAAGGCGACATCACCATCAAAGTCAATAATGAAAAAGAGCTGACGATGCCTGCCGGCGGCAAACTGCTGGGTGCGCTTGCCAGCCAAGGCATCTTCGTTCCTTCCGCCTGCGGTGGCGGCGGCTCATGCGGTCAGTGCCGCGTTGTCGTGAAAAGCGGCGGCGGCGACATTCTGCCGACCGAGTTGTCCCACATCAGCAAACGCGAAGCGCGCGAAGGCTGCCGTCTGTCTTGTCAGGTCAACGTCAAAACCGACATGGACATCGAAGTACCGGAAGAAGTGTTCGGCGTGAAAAAATGGGAATGTACCGTTATCTCGAATGACAACAAAGCAACGTTCATTAAAGAACTCAAGCTTGCCATTCCCGAAGGCGAAGAAGTTCCTTTCCGCGCCGGTGGCTACATCCAAATTGAAGCCCCTCCTCACACTGTTGCCTACAAAGACTTCGACATTCCTAAGGAATACCACGAAGACTGGGACAAATACAATCTGTGGCAATACGTTTCCAAAGTGGACGAGCCGATTTTGCGTGCCTACTCTATGGCTTCATACCCTGAAGAAAAAGGCATCATTATGCTGAACGTTCGTATCGCTACGCCGCCTCCTCGCGTACCTGATGCGCCTCCGGGACAAATGTCTTCTTACATCTGGTCGCTTAAAGCCGGTGATAAAGTAACGATTTCCGGTCCATTCGGTGAGTTCTTTGCCAAAGATACCGATGCCGAAATGGTATTCATCGGCGGCGGTGCAGGTATGGCGCCGATGCGCTCCCACATTTTCGACCAGCTGAAACGTTTGAACTCCAAACGTAAAATTACTTTCTGGTATGGAGCCCGTTCTAAACGCGAGATGTTCTATGTCGAAGACTTCGACCAACTCGCAGCAGAATTCCCGAACTTCACATGGCACGTTGCCCTGTCCGACCCATTGCCTGAAGACAACTGGGACGGTTACACAGGATTCATCCACAACGTGGTTTACGAAAACCACCTGAAAAACCACGAAGCACCGGAAGACTGCGAATTCTACATGTGCGGCCCTCCAATCATGAACCAGTCCGTGATCAAAATGCTCAAAGACTTGGGCGTGGAAGACGAAAACATCCTCTTGGACGATTTCGGCGGCTAACAGACAAGAAGGAAGAAACTTCGGTTTCTTCCTTTTTTATTGCCAGGCCGTCTGAAAATCATACTTTCAGACGGCCTGAACCTTTCTTTTACGATACAATAAAGGCTTCAAAAAATAATCCGCAAATCCCTTATGCCGTTTCTTTCCAATTCGTTTTACCGTCCGATAATCGGTTGCACCGTTGCCATCTTTTCCGCATTCACACTCTCTGCCTGTCAACCTGAAAAACAACAACAAACCATCACCCTGCAAGGCGAGACCATGGGCACGACCTATACCGTCAAATACCTTTCAGACGGCCAAGACAAACTCCCCTCCCCTGCCGAAATACAAAAACGCATTGATGACGCGCTTAAAGAAGTCAACCGGCAAATGTCTACCTACCAGACCGATTCCGAAATCAGCCAATTCAACCAGCTGCGTACCGTCAATCAGGCCATGCCCATTTCCCAAGACTTTGCCTATGTGACCGGCGAAGCCTTGCGTTTAAACAAACTAACGCACGGCGCACTGGACGTAACCGTCGGCCCTTTGGTCAACCTTTGGGGATTCGGCCCGCAAAAAGAAATCACGCACGAACCGACTGCACAAGAAATCCAACATGCTTCAGAAATGGTCGGTACGGACAAACTCAAACTTTCCCAAGATGGACAGCATCCCACACTTGCCAAAACCCATCCCGAAGTTTATTTAGACCTATCCTCCATCGCCAAAGGCTTTGGTGTAGATAAAACCGCCGCCGAACTTGAAAAACTCAATATCGGCAATTATTTGGTTGAAATCGGCGGCGAGTTGCATGGCAAAGGCCGCAATGCGCAAGGCAATCCTTGGCGTATCGGCATCGAGCAACCCAATATCGTTCAAGGCGGCGCCACTCAAATTACCATTCCATTGGACAATAAATCACTGGCCACGTCCGGCGACTACCGCATTTTCCATGTCGATAAGTCAGGCCGTCGCCTTTCCCATATCATCAACCCTAAAACCAAACAACCCATCAGCCACAACCTTGCTTCCATCAGCGTAGTAGCAGAAAACGCCACACTTGCAGACGGCCTTTCCACCGGATTGTTCGTTCTCGGAGAAACCGAAGCGCTTAAACTTGCCGAGCAAGAAAATCTCGCCGTTTTCCTTATCATCCGAACCCCGCAAGGCGGCTACCATACTAAAATGTCCAGCGCATTCAAAAAATTATTAAACTAACCTTCAGGAATACACACATGAAAACCCTCCTTCTGACTTTCGGCATCTTTATCATTGTCATCCTCGGCATGGCAGTCGGCTATATTTTCTCCAAACGCACCATCAAAGGCAGCTGCGGCGGCATTTCCTCTCTCGGTATGAAGAAAATGTGCGATTGCGACACACCATGCGATACCTTGCAAAAAGAGCTGGATAAAAAACAACATTCCGACAATCAAGGCATCAAGGTCGATCATTAAGTCTTTGTTGAATGTTTATTCATAACTCAAGGCTGTTTATCCCCCATCAGGCCGTCTGAAAAATAAAAGAGCGTAATCCCAATGGATACACGCTCTTTGTATTTTGTCTATTCCAAAGCAATCCAAAAATATCTTGCATACACATTTGAAACAAGCCCCCAAAAACCAATCAGAAAATAAAAAGAAAAGCTCCTGCAAAACAGGAGCTTTTCTTGGAAGAAACCGGATTATTTCAATTTAGTTTCTTTGTAAATAACGTGTTTACGGGCTACTGGGTCAAATTTTTTGATTTCCAGTTTGCCAGGCATAGTACGTTTGTTTTTAGTAGTTGTGTAGAAGTGACCAGTACCAGCGCTGGACTCCAGTTTGATTTTATCGCGCATTGCAGTAATCCTTAATTAATGGTGTTTAAATTAAGCTTCGCCGCGAGCACGCAAATCAGCCAATACGACATCAATGCCTACTTTATCGATGGTGCGCAATGCAGCGTTAGAAACGCGCAGGCGAACCCAGCGGTTTTCACTTTCTACCCAGAAACGACGTGATTGCAAGTTAGGCAAAAAACGACGTTTGGTTTTGTTGTTGGCGTGTGATACGTTATTGCCAGACATCGGGCGCTTACCGGTCACTTTGCAAACTCGTGCCATGGTTAGTCTCCAAACTTCTAAAATAGTAAAACGCGATTTATACCACGAAATCCGCCTTCAGTTCAAGTCGTTTACTGAAAAAACGGGATTTGTGGAAATAAATCTTCTCAATATGTTGCATCTGCGAAACGGTATCTCGCAAAGCCTTAACTTTTCAATTATAACGGATTTCTTCAAAAAAATCATCTGTCGTTTGCTTGGTCGGCGAAATAAATAGGCCGTCTGAACATTTCAGACGGCCTATTTATCATCATGCTTTTTTCTTCAACGCCGCATTCAAAATGCAGCCGAGTATAAAACAGGCTAAAGAAGGAACAACCCACCCTAAACCGATATTATAAAACGGCAATGCGCGCTCGATGGCGGCAGCGGTATCGGCATCCAATCCAAACGCAGCTTTATAGGCATCGAGCAAACCGACCATAAGGGCCGCCATCATGGTGCAGAAATAGACAATACGGCCGCCGCCGAACAGTTTATCCGTCAAAGCCAGCAGAATGATGACGATGGTCAGCGGATACAACAGCATCAGCATTGGGATGGAAAAATGCAAAATCGCTGACAGGCCTTTATTGGCCAACAGGATAGACACCACCGTATTCAGTATTACAAAGACTTTATAAGAAATACCCGGGCAAAGACGGTTGAAATATTCGGCGCATGAAGTAATTAAGCCAACCGCCGTACTCAGACAGGCAAGCAGCACCATGACGCCAAGCAACACAATACCGGCCGTACCGAAATAGTGCTGTGCGGTTTTAGACAAAACCGACGCGCCGTTTTCCTGCAAGCCGATACCGGCCACACCTGTCGCGCCCATATAGCCGATAAACAGGTAAACCACTGCCAAACAAGAAGCCGCCAACACACCGGAAATCGTCGTGGTCTTCAGCAAGTCCGCGCGGTTATCCACGCCCATGGCGCGAACGGCATCGATGACGATAATGGCAAACACCAGCGAAGCCAGCGCGTCCATGGTGCCGTAGCCTTCCAAAATACCTTTAACCAACGGATGAGTAGCAAAATCGCCTTGCGCCGCCTGCGGCATACCCATCGGGTTAATAGCGGCATAGCCGACCAATATTGCAATTGCCAGCAACAAAACGGGCGTAAGGATTTTACCGATACGGTCAACCAGCTTACCCGGAGAAATCGACAGCCAATAAGTCATGCCGAAAAACACCAGGCTGAATACGGCCAATGCGATGTTTTTCCAAGATTCATCAATGAAAGGGGAAATCGCGGTTTCAAAAGACACTGTCGCTGTACGCGGCATGGCAAACAAGGGACCGATTGCCAGATAAAGCGCAGCGGCAAAAGTCACGCCGTACCAAGGCGCAACACGGGAAGCCAGCGCTTCCACATCGCGCGAGCCGGAATAGCCGACGGCAATCACGCCCAGCAATGGCAACCCCGCCCCGGTTAACAAAAAGCCGAACATTGCCGAAAGCCAGTTTTCGCCGGCCTGCTGCCCCAAATAAGCCGGGTAAATTAAGTTACCCGCGCCGAAAAACAGCGCAAACAGCATCAAGCCCACCGCCCATAAAGAAGCCTTACTGCGACTTGTCGTCGAATTCATTTTAGTTCTCTTTTTCCAAATACCCGTTATCGGTTTCATCGATTTCAAGGCCGTCTGAAAACATTTCGGCTTCATTTGTTTCCAAACCGTCTTTCAGGCTGATTTCGATTTCGCCATAATTTTCCGGCTGTACGATACGCACCAAGCCTTCTTTGGCCAATTCCAGCAATGCAATAAAATTGACCACCACATATGTCGCGCCCTGCTCCGGCTTAAACAAATCGCTGAACTTGCTGATACCGCTTTCGTTCAAATGACGCAAAATCGCCGTCATCTGCGCGCGCACGGAAATGGTTTCCCGCACCACTTCATGACTGCGCGTATGCTTGGCACGCGACAAAATACCCAACCAAGCCTGCGTCAAATCGGCAACGTACACTTCCGGCAACTTCGCTTCGACCGCAATTTCCAGCGGCAAATACGCCCAAGCGAAATCACGTCCGGCACGCGGCAATGCGTCCAAGCCCTGAGCCGCCAGTTTCATTTGTTCGTAAGCCAACAGACGGCGCACCAGCTCGGCACGTGGATCCGCCTCTTCATCCTCTACCTCTTCAGGACGCGGCAACAGCAGGCGCGATTTAATTTCAATCAACATCGCCGCCATCAGCAGGTATTCTGCCGCCAAATCAAACTGATACGCTTCCATTTGGGCAATATAGTGCAGATACTGCTCGGTAATCTTCACCATCGGAATATCGAGGACATCGATATTTTGCTTGCGGATAAGGTACAGCAGCAAATCCAACGGCCCTTGGAAGCTGCTCAATACCACCTTCAACGCATCAGGCGGAATAAACAAATCCTGCGGCACATCGGTAACAGGCTGACCGAACACCCACGCAACGGTATGTTCAGACGGCGTTGCGGCAGTAGAAGAAATAAGGTGTTCTGAAGACATGGTTAAAGGGTCTTTTTCTTTTTAAGTTTAGTAAGAAGTTTCATCAACAACAGGCCATCTGAAACAAGGACGACCCGTTTTTAATATAAAAATCAGCGTTTTTTACGATTGATTTGCAAAGAAACAATGGCGACGGCAAATGTCTGAGCCAAGGCCATACCCAACAGCGGCAGGCTGGCGAAAACCGTACCCGTCAGTACCGAGCCGATATCTCGGGACAACACAAAACCATCCCTCGCAAGCATCGCCACCATCAAAGCCAACAGCAGCAAACTTTCGCAGCCGACCAAAAACCAAATCATTTTAACCGAACGGCGTTTGCGCCATTTCATGATACCGGCGTGCAAAAGGCTGAAGATCACGATGGACAGAAACGGATAAAGAAAAGTGGTGAATGGGCGGTTATAACCGCTTTGCACACACAAATAATCGCTGGGTAACGTATTGCATTCCATCACATCGAGAAACATCGGATCGACGGCATACATCAACACACCGAACCATACCGCATAAATCAGGCTGGCGATAAAGTAGGCTTTAAAAAATCGGTTCTTACCCATTTCCTACCCCTCACTTCCGCCCCGCGATATGCTCCACCGCCGCCTGCGCACAATACAATCCAAACGAAGCCGTCACCAGCATACTCGCACCGTAGCCCGCGCAGGACAAACCTTGTGGCGCGGCATCGGTCGAACATGCTTCGCCGGATTGCGGCGGCGTAATATTCTCGGTTGAATAAACGCAAGGCACGCGCATTTTTTCTTTGGTATCGCGGCTGAAGCCGTAGCGTTTGCGCAAGGTATAGCGCAAATTGGAAAGCAGCGGGTCGTGGGTAACGCGGCTCAAATCGGCGGTTTGGATCAAAGCCGGATTTTTCTGTCCGCCCGCGCCGCCGCTGATAATAAACGGTTGTTTATGTTGCACGAAATATGCCGCCATCGCCGCTTTGACACGGATTTGATCAATGGCGTCGATGACAAAATCAAAAGGCCGTCTGAAAAGCTCGTCCAGATTGTCTTCGGTCACAAAATCTTCGATTTCCGTCACTTCGCATTGCGGATTGATTTGGGCAATGCGTTCGCGCAAAGCGGTAACTTTTGCCTTACCGAAATCATCGGTCAAAGCGTGCAACTGGCGGTTGACATTGGACTCGGCAACGTTGTCCAAATCAATCAGCGTTAAACGACCGATACCGCTCCTCGCCAACGCCTCCACCGCCCACGAGCCGACGCCACCGACGCCGACCACGCACACATGCGCACGCGAAAAGCGCACCAGCGCTTCGTCTCCGTAAAGTCTGGCAATGCCGCCAAAGCGGCGCGAAGAAAGAAAAGCGGCGTCCTGCATAAGTAACCTTGTGATATATCAATAAATTAATGAAAAACGCCACAGGCGAATCGGACTGACATTATACTTGAAAGCAGATGGGCTGTTGTACCCGCCCGAAAGAGTTTATAATCGTTTCACATTCAGACAAGTTCTGATTTCATATTAAACGAAAGTGCCGCTACTCGGCGCAAAAGGAGAATAAATATGTACAAACATCTGGTTGTAGCCGTTGACGGTAGCGAGACCTCCCTCAATGCATTGAAACACGCCGCCGAACTGGCAAGCCTCAACAAAGCCCAACTGACTTTGGTTCACGTTGCCAACCCTGCCGAATACATGGCTTTGGCTCCTGAATTCCTGCAACACGAAAGCTACGAAGCCGCCGCAGTGGCCCAAGGCAACGAAGTTTTGGATTTCGCAGAAAAAACAGCGCGTGAAAGCGGCGTTGAAAACATCGTGAAACACCTGTTGGTTGCCAACAAAGGCGCGCGCGAAATGGCGCAAGACTTGGTTGACTACGCCGACAACAACGGCGCAGACCTGTTGGTACTCGGCACACACGGCCGCACCGGCCTGATGCACCTGCTGATGGGCAGCTTCGCCGAAACCGTAATGCGTCAAAGCCACCTGCCTCTGCTGATTATCCGCAGCAAAGCTGAAGAAGCATAATCAAGCATTTATTTAAAATAGCGAAAGGCCGTCTGAATATTTTTCAGACGGCCTTTTTTCATTTCACATTACAGCTTCAGCTTTTATTTTGCCATTTCTTTGAACACTTCGTGTGCCACAGCAATGGTTTCGTCAATCAGCTCAGGCGTATGCGCGGCGGAAACAAACCCGGCTTCGTAAGCAGACGGGCCGAATGCGACATTGCGGTCGAGCATACCGTGGAAGAAATGTTTGAAACCGTCGATATTGGAACGCGCCATGTCGGCATAGTTTTGCGGCGTATGGCTGGCAAAATACAAACCAAACATACCGCCCACGCTGTCCGCCGTAAATTCAACGCCATGTGCTTTAGCCGCATCGGCAATACCGTTGGCGAGGCGTTGGGTCAGGGCAGTCAGGTTTCCATAGAAGCCTTCGCGCTGAATGATTTCCAGCGTTTTCAAACCGGCCGCAACCGCAATCGGATTACCGGACAATGTGCCTGCCTGATACACGCCGCCCAATGGGGAAATACATTCCATAATGTCTTTACGGCCGCCAAACGCTGCCAAAGGCATACCGCCGCCGATCACTTTGCCCATGGTGGTCAAATCAGGCTTGATGCCGTGCAAAGATTGCGCACCGCCCAGCGCCACGCGGAAACCGGTCATCACTTCGTCGTAAATCAACACGGCACCGTGTTTTTCAGTCAATTCGCGCAAGGCTTTGACAAAGGCTTCAGACGGCCTAACCAGATTCATATTGCCGACAAAAGGCTCCAAAATCACACAGGCAATGTCATTGCCGCTTTGGGCAAAGGCTTCTTCCAGTTGGGCGATATTGTTGTATTCGAGTACCAAAGTATGTTTGGTAAAGTCGGCAGGCACGCCGGCAGAAGAAGGATTGCCAAACGTCAACAGGCCGCTACCTGCTTTCACCAACAGGCTGTCGGAATGGCCGTGGTAGCAGCCTTCAAACTTGATGATTTTGTCGCGGCCGGTAAAACCGCGTGCCAGACGGATAGCGGTCATCGTTGCTTCCGTACCGGAGCTGACAAGGCGCAGCTGCTCGACTGACGGCATGATTTTGGCGATTTCTTCGGCAATGACAATTTCGCCTTCAGTCGGCGCACCAAACGACAAACCGCCCAATGCTGCTTCGCGCACGGCTTCAATGACTTCAGGATGGGCGTGGCCGACAATCGCAGGGCCCCAAGAGCCGACATAGTCGGTATAACGCGTGCCGTTTTCGTCCCAAACATACGCGCCTTCTGCCTTTTTGATAAAGCGCGGTACGCCGCCGACGCTGCCGAATGCGCGCACAGGAGAGTTTACGCCGCCGGGAATAATGGCTTTGGCGCGGTTGAACAAGCTTTCATTACGGTTCATGGTCAATTCTTTCGTAAGAGGTCGTCTGAAAATCAAATCGGAGCCATTTTAACACCAAATCCTTTTCAGACGGCCCAAGCTTCAAAATAAGAATCGGGCGCAAAATCAAAATTATTCTTTAAAAACAAACACTCTATCCACATTTTTCCTGCTTGTGCTATAATCCGCGACCTATTGAAACAATAAAAGAAAAGCATCATGTTACGCGGATTCATACTCAGCCTCGCCCTTTTGGCATCCGCCCTCGTCCATGCACAACGCAGCCTGCCTGACGATATGGACGTGGCCATTTTAAAGACTGTCGATTTGCCTTATCTGAAAGTCAGCAAAGGCGGTTTTTCTTGGACGCGCCTGCTGACCTTGGGCATTGTGGACGGCAATGCGGCCAAACTGCAAATCACCCGCTTCACCAAAATCCACGATGAAAACGACCGTTTCATCCCCATGGGCCGCCTGCTGAATCAAACCGGCAAAGCCGTCGCGTTCAAATACAACGAAGAAAGCCGCCTCGTCCGCGAAATCTGGATTTTGACCGACGCCGAAGCCGACAGGTTCATCGAACACGCCAAAAAGCAGAAAAAGGCGGAAGAATAATTTTTCAGACGGCCCGAGTATTTCACAGGCCGTCTGAACCCTTTTACAACAAGCAAGTCAATCAAAACAAACCATGAAAAAAGTATTTATCCGCACCTTCGGGTGCCAAATGAACGAGTACGACAGCGAAAAAATGCTGTCCGTCCTCGCCGAAGAACACGGCGGCATCGAGCAGGTTACCCAACCTGACGACGCCGACATCATCTTGTTCAACACCTGCTCCGTGCGTGAAAAAGCGCAAGAGAAAGTCTTCTCCGACTTAGGCCGTGTACGCCCGCTCAAAGAAAAAAATCCCGACCTCATCATCGGTGTTGCCGGCTGCGTTGCCTCTCAAGAAGGTGAAAACATCGTCAAACGCGCTCCGTATGTGGACGTGGTTTTCGGCCCGCAAACGCTGCACCGCCTGCCCAAACTCATCGTCGATAAAGAAACCACTGGTCTCTCGCAAATCGATATTTCCTTCCCCGAAATCGAGAAATTCGACCACCTGCCGCCTGCACGCGTAGAAGGCGGTTCGGCGTTCATTTCCATCATGGAAGGCTGTTCCAAATATTGCTCTTACTGCGTCGTCCCTTATACCCGCGGCGAAGAATTCTCCCGACCGCTCAACGACGTATTGACCGAGATTGCCGGTTTGGCACAACAAGGCGTTAAAGAAATCAACCTCTTAGGCCAAAATGTCAATGCCTATCGAGGCGAAATGGAAAACGGCGAAATCTGCGACTTTGCCACTTTGTTGCGCATCGTCCATGAAATCCCCGGCATCGAACGCCTGCGCTTTACCACCAGCCATCCGCGCGAATTTACCGACGCGATTATCGAGTGCTACCGCGACCTGCCGAAGCTGGTTTCCCACCTGCACCTGCCGATTCAAAGCGGTTCCGACCGCGTATTGAGTGCGATGAAACGCGGCTACACCGCCTTGGAATACAAATCCATCATCCGCAAACTGCGTGCCATCCGTCCTGATTTGTGCCTCAGCTCCGACTTTATCGTCGGCTTCCCGGGCGAGACCGAGCGTGAGTTCGAGCAAACCTTGAAACTGGTCAAAGACATCGCCTTCGACTTAAGCTTCGTCTTTATTTACAGTCCGCGTCCGGGTACGCCTGCCGCCAACCTGCACGACGACACGCCGCACGAAGAAAAAGTGCGCCGCCTCGAAGCTTTGAACGAAGTCATCGAAGCCGAAACCGCGCGCATCAACCAAACCATGATCGGAACGGTTCAACGCTGCTTGGTTGAAGGTATCTCCAAAAAAGACCCTGACCAACTGCAAGCCCGTACCGCCAACAACCGCGTGGTCAACTTTACCGGCACACCCGACATGATCAACCAAATGATCGATTTGGAAATCACCGAAGCCTACACCTTCTCCCTGAAAGGCAAACCGGTATAAGCACACACAAACAAAGGCCGTCTGAAACTGTTCAGACGGCCTTTATCTTGGTTCAGCCCGGCATTATCTGATTCATGTATTTTTATTACCCGAACAAAAGGCTTTTCAGTATAATACCGCCCGAAAATTCCCTTATCTGTTGAGAAGTTAAGGCAAAAATCCGAGCTTCCGGCAGTTAAATCCGCTGATTCCGTCCTTGAACGGCTTTCCCAAAGGAATATCTCGAATGAGTTCTTCAAATCAAAGCGTTTTGGAAAGATTATTCAACCTCAACGCCAATCAGACCAACGTCCGCACGGAAATTATGGCCGGTGTGACAACCTTCCTCGCCATGTGCTATATCATCATCGTCAATCCCCTGATTTTGGGCGAAACCGGTATGGATATGGGCGCAGTATTTGTGGCCACCTGTATCGCCTCCGCCATCGGCTGTTTCGTGATGGGCTTTGTCGGCAACTACCCGATTGCCCTCGCTCCGGGCATGGGTTTGAACGCCTACTTTACCTTTGCCGTCGTCAAAGGCATGGGCGTAGACTGGCGTGTGGCTTTGGGTGCCGTTTTCATCTCCGGCATCATTTTTATCCTGTTCAGCTTCTTTAAAGTGCGTGAAATGCTGGTCAATGCCCTGCCTATGGGCTTGAAAATGTCGATTGCCGCAGGTATCGGCCTTTTCTTGGCATTGATTGCGCTCAAAGGCGCAGGCGTGATTGTGGCCAATCCTGCCACATTGGTCGGCTTGGGCGACATCCACCAGCCTACCGCCCTGCTGGCGATGGCAGGCTTTGTCATGGTGGTTGCACTTGGCCACTTCCGCGTTAAAGGCTCCATCATCATTACCATTCTGACGCTGACCGCCGTCTCCACCGTCTTGGGCTTGAGCGAGTTCAAAGGCGTGGTCGGCGAAATTCCGAGCATTGCGCCAACATTCATGCAGATGGACTTCAAAGGCTTGTTCACCGTCAGCATGGTCAGCGTGATTTTTGTATTCTTCCTGGTTGACCTGTTTGACTCTACCGGCACATTGGTCGGCGTTTCCCACCGCGCAGGCCTGTTGCAAGACGGCAAACTGCCACGTTTGAAACGCGCCCTGCTTGCCGACTCTACCGCCATTATCGCAGGCGCCGCCTTGGGTACTTCTTCTACCACCCCTTACGTTGAAAGCGCGGCAGGCGTTTCTGCCGGCGGCCGTACCGGCCTGACTGCCGTTACCGTCGGCGTACTGATGCTGGCCTGTCTGATTTTCTCCCCGCTGGTTCAAAGCATTCCTGCATTCGCTACCGCACCCGCCCTGCTCTATGTTGGCGCGCAAATGTTGCGCAGCGCGCGTGAAATCGATTGGGACGACATGACCGAAGCCGCACCGGCATTCCTGACCATCGTCTTCATGCCGTTTACCTACTCGATTGCCGACGGTATCGCGTTTGGCTTTATCAGCTACGCACTCATCAAACTCTTGTGCAACCGCACCCAAGACGTACCGCCTATGGTATGGATTGTCGCCGTGTTGTGGGCACTGAAATTCTGGTTCTTAGGTTAAACCACTCAAACGAACAGGCCGTCTGAAAAATTTTCAGACGGCCTGTTTTATTTTACCCAGCGTTTAAAGCTGTTGGTAAAAGATTATTTTTTCGCTTTTTTAGCAGCAGGTTTAGCGACAGCTTTCGCGCCTTTGTCCAATGCGCAGAAGCGGGTAACGATTTGATCAACCACTTCTTGTTTGCCGTTTACTTCGGTAGTACCGCGGATAGTCAGCATGTTGCCGTCAACTTTGTCTACGTTGGCTGCAGTGGCAGCTTCAGCAACCCAAGCAACATTACCGCCCCAGAATGCGTTTACATCTTTGCTGCTGTCAGTGATACGGAACAGGTTTTCAGTTAGTTGACCTTTGTATTTTACTTGTGCAGCAACAACTTCGTTGCCTTTGAAGCCGTACATTACGCTCAGAGGCTCTCTGCCGTCTTTACCGCATTTGTAGTGAACTTCTTTAGTACCGTCGATAGAGTCTACTTTCAAAGTATTAGGCACTGGAGCTTGAGCTTGTTGAGCCTGAGCTTGGGTTTGTTGTTGCGCAGTAGGCGCAGCTTTAGCTTCAGGTTTAGCTTTAGAACCGCTGCTACATGCAGTCAGGGCAACAGCCGCCAAAACGGCAGGAACGATTAATTTAACATTCATATTCATAATTGACTCCCAAATGGTTTCAATAAAAAACCAGCAAAGGCCGGCTGACATTTACACATTAACAGAGATATTCCGTCTTGTCTTTATCTCAGACGGCATTTTTTAAGAAAAGTTTGAATGTATATTTTTATCTTCTAAAATCAATAAATTATAAATATGAAATCATGTAAATTCAGGTTTGGGAATTTTTAAGATGAATACTGTTGTCAATAAATCGGGGTTTGGCAATGGTAAAATGAGATTGAAAAGCGCATATAGACAACAAAAAGTCTGGGCGATTTATTTTACACACTTCTGCCTCTTGAGTTGCCGTGAGTTTCAGACGGCCTTAGAACACAAACAGTAAATGTAATAAAAAAACGCAATCTGAAACAGATTGCGTTTTTTTGAAAACTGGCACGCCCACGGGGAATCGAACCCCGGTTACCGCCGTGAAAGGGCGATGTCCTAACCGCTAGACGATGGGCGCAGATAAATCTTGTGGCGCACCCGGAGCGATTCGAACGCCCGACCCTCTGGTTCGTAGCCAGATACTCTATCCAACTGAGCTACGGGTGCATCCTCATCACTTCGCAAGTGCGTTGTGAATCAAGAAGACCGAATAATATAGGCTTTACTGAAACCTGTCTACTCTTTTCGCAGATATTTTTTATATTTTTAATTAAATGATTGAAATTAAACAATATAAAATTAACGTAAAATCCCTACTCCTGACAAATCCTGCGCCATTTTGGCGGCGGAGTTATCGGTCATGCCGCCGACAAAATCCAAAATCTTCATATAGGCCTGATACAGACTGTCTTCAGGAAGAATCGGATTGTGCTTTTTCAATAATTCCAACGCCAAAGACTGACGTGTTGCCAACTGTTTTTCAGCAATCAGGGCATAAGCGGCAGGGACGAGTAAATCCAAGATGGAGCCTAAACATGGGAACGTGGCGATCTCGGTCAAGAGCTTGGTGTGATGGCGGAAAATCCGTGTTTGCGCCAATTCTTTCGCTTTTGCCAAAGTGTTTTGCACTTGCGGGCTACACAAAGCAAGCAAGTCTTTGCCTTTGAATGTTCCGTCCAACAAATCGGACTGATGCAGCATAAAGGTTTGCGCAACATCATCAATCGCCTTGCCGATCGCAATGCCGCGCAACATGGCGCAACGCTGACGACTGGAGCTGGCGTGCCATGCGCTTTCAGCAAAGGTCAGCTCGGACAAGATACTCTCCACTTCCGTATCCGTGAGCAAATCCAATTCGACGGCATCTTCCAAGTCCAGCAAGGCGTAACAAATATCGTCGGCAGCCTCCATCAAATAAGACAAAGGATGGCGCGCCCAGCTGTCTACTCCTGCGGAAACCAGCCCCAATTCGTCGGCAACTTGACGGATAAACGGCAACTCTGTTTGATAAATATTGAATTTCTTTCTGCCGTTTGGATGTTGCGTTGTCCATGGATACTTCAGCAATGCGCCGATGGCTGCTGCAGTCAGGCGCATTCCGCCCGCCTCGGGATACATTTCAAGACTGGCGACGATACGCAGGCTATGCGCATTGCCTTCATAGGTTTGAATGTCGTTGCGCTCCGCTTCGTTCAATGTGTTCAGATAAATTTGATGCTCAGGCCGTCTGAACCAATCACGCAAAGCATCTTCGCCAGTATGGCCAAACGGCGGATTGCCCAAATCATGCGCCAAACAGGCAACCTGCACCACGGCACCAATATCGCTGGGCGTATTGCCCTGCGGTAGAAAACCGCCGTTGTGCAACATTACGCCCACACGATTACCCAAGCTCCTGCCCACGCTGGCAACTTCAACGCTGTGCGTCAGGCGGTTGTGCGTCAAGTCGTGCTGCGCCAGCGGATGCACCTGCGTTTTTCGACCAAGGCGGCGGAAGGCTCCGGAAAAAACAACCCGGTCGTAGTCGATGTGAAAATCCGTACGCAAAGCATCGGCACCTTCCTGAGTCGAAGGGGTAACGGTCGGCACGATTTCGCCGTTTTTAGTGCGGAAGCGTTGGGTGGATAATAAGTTTTGCCAATTCATTCGGATGTTCATAAAGGTTCCTCAAGCAAAGTAAAGGCCATCTGAAACATATTCAGACGGCCTTATGCTTATTTACCGCGCATCAATTCAAAGAAATCGTCATTGTTTTTGGAGTCTTTGAGTTTACCCACCAAAAACTCGGTCGCTTCGATTTCGTCCATAGGATGCAGGAATTTACGCAAGAGCCACATACGTTGCAACTGATCGTTCGGCACCAGCAATTCTTCGCGGCGCGTACCGGATTTGTTGATGCTGATGGCCGGGAACAGGCGTTTTTCTGCCATGCGGCGGTCAAGGTGCAATTCCATATTGCCCGTGCCTTTGAACTCTTCGTAAATCACGTCGTCCATGCGGCTGCCGGTTTCAACAAGCGCTGTCGCAATAATGGTAAGCGAACCGCCCTCTTCCACATTACGCGCTGCGCCGAAGAAGCGTTTCGGACGGTGCAAAGCGTTGGCATCTACACCGCCGGTCAGAATTTTGCCCGAAGTCGGCACGACGGTATTGTAGGCGCGCGCCAAACGGGTAATCGAATCCAGCAGGATGACCACGTCTTTTTTGTGTTCGACCATGCGTTTGGCTTTTTCAATCACCATCTCAGCCACTTGTACATGGCGTTGCGCAGGTTCGTCAAACGTAGAGGAAACGACTTCGCCGCGTACAGAACGGCTCATCTCGGTAACCTCTTCCGGACGTTCGTCAATCAACAGGACAATCAGCTCGACATCGGGATAATTGGCGGTAATAGCGTGGGCAATGTTTTGCAACATCACGGTTTTACCGGTTTTAGGCGGCGCCACCAACAATGCACGTTGGCCTTTACCGATTGGGGAAACCAAGTCGATAGCGCGGCCGGTCAGATTCTCTTCGGCTTTGATGTCGCGCTCAAGTTTGAATTGTTCGGTTGGGAATAAAGGCGTGAGGTTTTCAAAGAGGATTTTGTGTTTGCAGACTTCGGGCTGATCGCCGTTGATGGTATCGAGGCGGACAAGCGCGAAATAGCGCTCGTTGTCTTTAGGCACGCGCACGCTGCCTTCGATGGTGTCGCCGGTGTGCAGATTGAAGCGGCGGATTTGCGTGGGCGAAACATAAATATCGTCAGGGCCGGCAAGGTAAGAAGTATCTGCGCTGCGCAAGAAACCGAAGCCGTCGGGCAGGATTTCGAGTGTACCGGAACAGGTGAAGCTGACATTCTGCTTCATCATCTGGCGGACGATGGCAAAAACGAGGTCTTGTTTGCGGAAACGGTTGGCGTTTTCAATGCCATGTTCTTCTGCCATTTCCAAGAGTTTGGAAATGTGGAGGGTTTGGAGTTCTGAAACGTGCATAGTATTGATATATTTTGAATGGTATCAGAGAGATGGCACGAAGGCCGTCTGAAAGTATGAAATCGTGCCGCAGGATACGGTAGATTTTTGAGAAAGTTGAATTTTAGGCAGTTGGAGGCAGGGTGTCAAATTTTTAAATTGAACACTGAGCCGAGACCATAATCTTACCCTGCAATAAGATTATGGCCGGCAACAGCTTGGCAATCGCAACCCTATCGCCAAAAATCCGAGTATTTACCCAACTTCAGACAGCCCTCTGTCCGTACCGCATCAGCGTCATGCCGCCGACCGCCGCCGCGCAACCCGCAACCAGCGAAATATGCAGCGGTTCGCCCAAAAACCACGCCGAAGACAGCACACCGAAAATCGGCACGAGCGTAATATACGCCGCCGCGCTGCCTGCGCCCAAAGTCTTTACGCCTTCGAAATACCACGCATAGGCCAATACCGTCGCGCCGATGACTAGCCACGCCAAGGCTGTCCAGCCGCGCCCATCCATTGCCGCTATCGCCTCAAACGGCATTCCGTCCGTCCACAACGCCACCACCGACAACATCAGCGCGCCAATGAACGACGTTGCCGTCGTTACCGTCAGCGCATCTATCCCGCGCAAAACCGCACGACCGATTAAGGTATAAGCCGCCCAACAGACCACGCAACCGAAAATCAGCCACTCTCCTGCCTTGGTGCCGCCCGATAACACTGTCAACGGCTGCCCTTGCGTTACCACCATAATGGCACCGCCGACCGCCAGCAGCATACCCGCCAAAATCTTCGCATTTAAACGCTCGCCGAAAAACCAAGTTGCCAACAGCAGCGTCAACACGGGGGTCACCGCCACGACCACCGCCGCCTTGCCTGCCGGCATAGTCTGCAAACCCAGCATAAAAAACACCGCATAGCCGCACACCCCGACGGAAGCGGCCACCGTCAAACCCAGCCATTGCCGCGCCGATAAAGCTGCTAAAGTTGCAAACCTGCTGCGCGCA
Source organism: Neisseria sp. 27098_8_158 (assembly GCF_041433145.1). Taxonomy (NCBI): domain Bacteria; kingdom Pseudomonadati; phylum Pseudomonadota; class Betaproteobacteria; order Neisseriales; family Neisseriaceae; genus Neisseria; species Neisseria sp. 27098_8_158. The sequence goes on along the minus strand of NZ_JAPWAZ010000003.1, from coordinate 201,715 downwards.
AACAACCAGCCCAACAACAAAACCGAAGCCAGTACAAACCGAACCGCCCCGCCCGTCAGCGGTGGCAGCAACTGCCCCAGCATCCGCCCCATCGGCCAAGACGCGCCCCACAGCACCGCCATCCCCAGCAGTTTCAAATGTACAGAATAACGTTCCATCTCATTCCTTTTATCGACAAAGGCCGTCTGAAAATGTTTCAGACGGCCTTTATCCACTTAGGATTTTACAATACGACCATTAGGGTAAATACTGCGGTAAGCAATATAAGGAGCCAGCAGTAAAACTGCGCTGACAGGTAGGAATAGTAAAAGTATGATCATGATAATCCACTGGCCTAACATGCTGCCTAATACGCCCCACATAAAAGAATAGAGAGCCACACCTACAACATAAACTAATATTGCAGGAATATTACACATAGCCGCTTTAACATTAGCTTTAATAGCCTCCCATGGCTTCAGACCATCTAAAACAATCAAAGCGGGGGTTAATAAAAATATAGACAAAAGGACAATAACAATCAATACAACACCTATCATCATTGCCCAATGACCTGCAAAATATAGCGGAATGATAAGCAAACTAACAGCTATACTGAACAGCACCTGAAGTAACAATAAAATGAAAAAACTCATTTTTTTATCTAAAAAAACAATAAAAAAATCTTTCACATCAAATGCTTTTCCATTATTGATATTGTTAGCAACATACATAGCTCCGCCTACTAAGCATGAACCCACCCAGCTGAATACAATACCTTTTAAACTAGAAAGCGCATTAATTCCTAGTAAGTCAATAATAGAAACCACAAAGCCTACGATCATATAAGCCAATAATACGCCCATCCATTTCCACGGATGAAGTTTGAAAATACCGAAAGCGTCGGTAATCCACTTGATGCCTGCAGAAGCAGGAAGGCGTTTGGGTTCGTGATATCGAACTTCCTGTGAAGTGGGTATTTGGTTTTCCATAAAATTCCTATTATAAAATCAAAAATTTAAACACAATAAAGGCAGCCAGTGCATACTGACTGCCTTCTTACCAATTATTTTGCCTGCCAAGAATCTTTCAGTGTCACAGTGCGGTTAAACACCGGCGTGTCTTTGCTGTGGTCTTTGCGGTCGGTAACAAAATAGCCGATACGCTCGAACTGCCAACGGCTCTCCGCCGGCAAATCTTTTGCGACAGGCTCGGCGTAGGCGGTGATTTCCTTGATGGATTCAGGGTTGAGGAAATCGGTAAACGGCAGGTATTCGCCGTCTTCGCCGCGCACGGCATCGGGACGCTCGACGGTAAAGAGGCGGTCGTAGAGGCGGACTTTGATTTCTGCTGCGTGTTCGGCGGAAACCCAGTGAATCACGCCTTTGACTTTGCGGCCTTCGGGATTTTTGCCCAAGGTATCGTGGTCGATGCTGCATTTGAGTTCAACCACATTGCCTGCCTCGTCTTTTACTACTTCGTCGCACTTGATGACATAGCCGTGGCGCAAACGCACTTCGCCGCCGGGAATCAGGCGTTTGAAGCCTTTGGGCGGATTTTCGGCAAAGTCGTCGGCTTCGATGTAGATGGTTTGTGAAACAGGTACTTCGCGATTGCCCATTTCTTCGTGGTTCGGATGGAACGCGGCACGGCGGCTTTGGGTTTTACCGGCTTCAAAGTTGGTCAGGGTAACTTTGAGCGGGTTCAAAACCGCCATCAGGCGCGGTGCGGAGTTTTCCAGCTCTTCGCGAATCGCGCCTTCCAACACGCTCATATCGACCACGTTTTCAGATTTGGAAATACCGGCGCGTTTGGCAAACAAGCGCAGGCCTTCGGGCGTGTAGCCGCGGCGGCGCATACCGGAAATGGTGGGCATACGCGGGTCGTCCCAGCCGGTAACGTGGCCGTCTGAAACCAGTTGGTTCAGCTTGCGTTTGGATGTGATGGAATACAAAAGCTCCAAACGGGAAAACTCATATTGGCGCGGACGTGTGGCATGCGGCGCGGGAATGTTGTCCAACACCCAGTCGTACAACGGACGGTGTGCTTCAAATTCGAGCGTACACAAGGAATGCGTGATGCCTTCGATGGCATCGGAAATGCAATGTGTGTAGTCGTACATCGGGTAGATGCACCATTTGTCGCCGGTGTTGTGGTGATGGGCGCGGCGGATGCGGTAGATGACCGGATCGCGCATATTGATGTTGCCTGATGCCATGTCGATTTTCAGGCGCAGGGTTTTGCTGCCGTCGGGGAATTCGCCGTTTTTCATGCGCGTGAATAGGTCGAGGTTTTCTTCGACGCTGCGGTCGCGATAAGGGCTGTTTTTGCCCGCTTCAGTCAGCGTGCCGCGGTATTCGCGCATTTCTTCGGGCGTCAAATCATCGACATATGCCTTGCCGTCTTTGATTAAACCGACGGCGTAGTCATACAGCTGGTCGAAATAGTTGGAAGCGAAACGAGGCTCGCCCGCCCAATGAAAACCGAGCCACTCGACGTCTTCTTTGATGGCGTTGACGTATTCGTCGTTTTCTTTTTCGGGGTTGGTGTCATCAAAACGCAGGTTGCACAAGCCGTCGTAAATATAAGCCAAACCGAAGTTCAGGCAGATGGATTTGGCGTGGCCGATGTGCAGGTAGCCGTTCGGCTCGGGCGGAAAACGGGTTTGGATGGCTGTATGTTTACCGCTTTTGAGATCTTCATCGATAATGGTGCGGATAAAGTGGTTGTCCGCGAATTGGTCTTTATTCAACATAATATTTCTTTGATGGAAAGATGATTTTCTGTTTTCAGACGGCTTGGGCATTCAATCAGGCCGTCTGAAAGGAATGGAATGATGGCTTAATTGTACCCGACTTGGCTACTTTGATACAGGGTCGGCAACCTGCCACGCCACTCCGCGTTCGTTTAGGGTTTTCTGCATGGCGGCGGATGGTGTGCGGTCGGTAAACAACTTATCGAATGCGCCGATATCGCCCAGTCTGACCAAGGCATTACTGTTGAATTTGCTGTTATCGACACCAAGATAGCGCACGCGTGCATTGTTCACCATCGCCTGCATGACGCTGACTTCCTTGTAATCGTCATCCAAAAGCGAGCCGTCGTTTTCTATGCCGTGGGTACTCATGATGGCATAGTCGACTTTGAATTGGTTGATGAAATCGACGGTCGCCACGCCGGTAATACCGCCGTCCAAGGGGCGGACCACGCCGGAAGCGATGATGACCGTGTAGTCGGTACGCGCTGCGGTAATTGAGGCGGCGTAGATGTTGTTGGTGATAATCCGCAGGTTTTTACGCTGTCTGACCAACTCGGCAGCGACGGCTTCCATGGTGGTGCCGATGCTGATAAAAAGCGAGGCATTGTCGGGAATGGTGGAAGCAATCAGACGGGCAATGGCGTTTTTTTCCTGCTGCTGATGGTTGCGCCGCTCCTGCCCTGCCGTTACGACTGAAACGTCGCCCAAAGATGCGCCGCCGTGATAGCGTTTGAGCTGTCCGGTCTCGCTCAACTCCTGCACATCGCGGCGTATGGTTTGCGGCGTAACATCCAAATTTGCCGCCAATTCTTCTACCGTCATAAAGTTATGTTCGCGGACAAGGCTGAGGATATGTTCGTGTCTTTGGATTTTGGGTTTCATGGCGTTTCGTTTTGTAGGGATAAACCAATGGCCGTCTGAATATTTCAGACGGCCTTTTTATTATCAAACCGATTACATCTCAAGTTTCTGTTCCAAGCGTTCCATACACGCGCCCAAATGACGGCGCATGACTTTGGTCACACGGTTGCGCTTGCCTGCCAGCAACAAATCGAGGATTTCTCGGTGTTCATGGTGCGAATTGGAATCGATGTTGCGCTTTTCTTTGCGAAGCGGATCGGAAACGGCCACAATCAATGAAGAGCGCGCGCACAAGGTATTCATAATTTCAAACAGGACATCGTTGTCCAGCAGCCGCGCCAATTCGACATGGAAGGCATTGGACAGGCGGTTCCAACCCACGCGGTCGCCGCTTTCGGAGGCTGCACCCTCTTGCTCAATCATGGCGTAAAGCGGTTTCAGACGCGTTTCCAAATCAGGCATATCGATAAGGACGCTCAAAATCATGCTTTCCATTTCGATACGCGTGTTGAACACGTCTTTCATTTCTTTCAAGTCCGGCACATGGACAAATGCGCCGCGATTGGGCTGCAAATCGACGATTTTATCGTGCGCCAAAAGCGATAATGCGCCACGCACGGTATTGCGCGAGCAAACCATTTGTCGGCAAAGCTCGGACTCGGTCAGTTTTTTGCCCGGCAGCAGCAGATGGTCGGTAATGCCGTCCAAAATCAATGCGTACACGCGGAAGAGTTCCGAATCGTGACGCTCTTCCAAAATAAGCGATGAAGTTGCAGGCGCAACGTTGGTATTATTTTCGTAATCCATAATGTTTCCCCAGTATCCGTATTAAGGCACAAGCGTTTACAAACCTGCAGCTTTCGGGGGTGTTTAAAATATAATTAAAAATTGTTGACAATGTTAAACGAAACTTGCACAATGAGGTCAACAAGCCAAGTTATAAAGGCTGATAGAGAGAGAGAAAAAGGAATAAAAAGCAAGCAGATATATTCATGTTAATGCGTGAATATATCTGCTTTTTTTGTGGGTAGCCGGTTCACGCTCCGACACTCCCACCCTGAAATCGCCCTATTCTGTTTCGACGATCTCGAAGCTGTGGCTCATTTTTGCCGCTTTGCCCAGCATAATCGATGCGGAGCAATATTTTTCGGCAGACATCTGTACGGCGCGCTCAATCGCGCTTTCTTGCAAATCTCGACCATACACTTTGAAATGGATATGGATTTCGGTAAACACGCGCGGCGCGGTGTCGGCGCGTTTGGCAGTCACTTCGGCACGGCAGTCGGTGATTTTTTGGCGTTGTTTCTCGGCAATCATCACTACATCGATGCTGGAGCAGCCTGCTACACCCAACAACAGCATTTCCATCGGGCTGGGGCCGCGTTTGACTTCGCCTTCAGCCGCCGCGCCTTCCATCACAACGCTGTGTCCGTTTGCCGTTGTACCGACGAAGCACATTCCGTCTATCCATTTTGAGGTAACTTGCATGGTGTCTTTTTTATCCGTAAAAGCATTAATCCGATATTGTAAACAATTTCAAGTGATAAACCTAGTCAGGCCGTCTGAAAAATACAATCAATTACAATTGGTCTGAACGCATTATTCGTCCCGATACGCCCAATGGTTGACCGGCCCGTGCCCTGCCCCGATACCCAAAGGATGGGAAATGGCGGCAGCAATATAGTTTTTTGCCGTTTGAACCGCCTCGGATACGCTAAACCCTTTTGCCAACTCGGCTGTGATGCAGGCAGAAAATGTGCAGCCCGTACCATGCGTATGCGGCGTTGGGAAACGTTTGCTGTTCAGCTCAATGATTTCATATGGCGTAAACAGCCAGTCAGTGCAATATTCGCTTTGGCTGTCGGCAAGATGGCCGCCCTTAATTACCACATTTTTCACGCCCCAATCCTGAAGAATTTTGGCGGCGCGTTCCGCATCTTGGCGGTTTTCAATATTGATACCCGTCAATGCCTGCGCTTCGGGCAGATTGGGGGTCAATACGTCCGTATGCGGCAGCAGCAGGCGTTTCATGGCTTCGACGGCTGAATTTTCCAACAACGGTGCGCCGCCTTTGGCAATCATGACCGGATCCAACACGCGTTTGCCGAAGTCGCATTCGGCGGTTTGTTCCGCCACGCATTCGATGATTTCCGCCGTACCCAGCATGCCGATTTTATAGGCGCGGATTTGGAAATCCTCCTGAATTGCGGCAATTTGCGCGGCAATCATGTCGGTCGGTATCGGATGCACTGCTGATACGCCCAAAGTATTTTGTGCGGTAACCGCTGTCAGTACGCTGGTGCCGAACACACCGCGCATTTGAAATGTCTTTAAATCCGCCTGTATGCCCGCGCCGCCGCCGGAATCTGAGCCGGCAATCGTCAGCGTTTGAATAAAAAGTTCGTCCATCATATCCTCCTGTTTTTCAGACGGCCTTTTGCTTATCGTTAATGGGAAGCCGTTTGGTTTTATCCGCAAACAAAGGCATTCGCCGTCTATTTTTCCGAATGCCTTATCTGTTGTTTTACCAAAAACAAATGTATGTTCTCGGGCGAAATATCTTAACAAACAAAAGGCCGTCTGAAAACTATTTTCATTTTCAGACGGCCTGTTCAATTTTAAACCTATTCAGGCTTAATCTTCGTATGCGTCAATCGGCAAGCAGGAGCAAACCAGATTGCGGTCGCCATACACTTCATCTACCCGTTTGACGCTCGGCCAGAATTTGTGTTCGCGGACGAACGGCAATGGGAAGACAGCTTCTTCGCGGGAGTACGGATGCGCCCATTCACCGGTTACATCTGCTGCGGTATGCGGAGCATTCACCAGCGGATTATCCTCTTTCGGCCATTCGCCGCGCTCGACTTTCAGCACTTCCTGTTTGATTTGTTTCAGGGCGGCGATGAAGCGGTCGAGTTCGGCTTTGCTCTCGCTCTCGGTCGGCTCGATCATCAGCGTGCCGGCAACAGGGAAAGAAACCGTTGGTGCGTGGAAACCGTAGTCCATCAGGCGTTTGGCGATGTCGGTTTCGGTGATGCCGCTTTCGGCTTTAAGCGGACGCAAATCGACGATACATTCGTGCGCAACGCGGCCGTTTTTGCCTGTATACAGAATCGGATAGTCTTCGCTCAGACGTTTGGCAACGTAGTTGGCGTTGAGCAATGCCCAGCGTGTTGCCTGTTCCATGCCTTGTTTGCCCATCATGGTCAGGTACATCCAAGTAATCGGCAGGATGGACGCAGAACCGAAGGCCGCAGCAGCAATGGCGGTTTGGTCGGCACTGGCGCTGTGGGTGTCGGTCAAAGCGTGTCCCGGTGCAAACGGGGCAAGGTGGGCTTTCAAACCGATAGGGCCGACGCCCGGACCGCCGCCGCCGTGAGGGATACAGAAGGTTTTGTGCAGGTTCATGTGCAACACGTCCGCGCCGACTTCGGCAGGCTGCATGATGCCGATTTGGGCGTTGAGGTTGGCGCCGTCCATGTAAACCTGTCCGCCGTTTTCATGGATGATGCGGCAGATGTCGCGGATGCCTTCTTCGTACACGCCATGGGTGGACGGGTAAGTAATCATGATGGCGGACAAAGCGTCGCGGTATTGCTCGGCTTTGGCTTTCAAATCGTCGATGTTGACGTTGCCGTGTTCGTCGGTATCGACAACGACGACTTTCAAACCCAGCATAGCGGCAGTCGCAGGGTTGGTGCCGTGGGCGGATTTGGGAATCAGGCAGATGTTGCGGTGTCCCTCGCCGTTGGCTTCTTGATAGCGGCGGATGGAGAGCATGCCGCTGTATTCGCCCTGCGCGCCGGAGTTGGGCTGGAAAGAAATCGCGTCAAAGCCGGTGATGGCTTTCAGGCTGTTTTCCATGTCGGTCAAAAGCGCGCGGTAGCCTGCGGCTTGGTCTTTGGGGGCGTAGGGGTGGATGTCGGTAAACTCTGCCCAAGTAATCGGCAACATTTCCGCAGTCGCATTGAGCTTCATGGTGCAGCTACCGAGCGAAATCATGCTTCGGTTCATCGCCAAGTCGCGGTCTTCGAGTTTTTTCAGGTAGCGCAACATTTCGTGTTCGGTGTGGTAACTGTTGAACACGGGATGTTGCAGAATGTCGTCTTGACGCAGCAATTCGGCGTTCAGACGGCCTTTGACATCATCGGCAAATATGAACGTATCTTTGCCGGTAAACGCGCGGTACAAATCAACCAAATCTTCGTATGCCGATGTTTCATGGAATGCAGCCGCAATTTGAGTATCGTTGACGCGGCGCAGGTTGTAACCCGACTCCAAAGCAGCGGCAAACACTTGGTCTGCTTTCTCTTTGCTGCCGAAATCGACGGTAACGGTATCGAAGAAGATTTTGTGAACCACATTCAGGCCGTCTGAAACCAGCGCATCGGCAAAGGCAGAAGCCAGCACATGAATGCGGTTGGCAATGCGTTTCACGCCTTCAGGGCCGTGGTAAACGGCATACATACCGGCCAAGTTCGCCAGCAATGCCTGTGCGGTACAAATATTGGATGTCGCTTTTTCGCGGCGGATGTGTTGCTCGCGGGTGGACAACGCCATGCGCAAGGCAGGTTTGCCTGATGCATCTTTGGATACGCCGATGATGCGGCCCGGGGCGGAACGCTTGAACTCGTCCTTAAACGCGAAATAAGCAGCGTGCGGACCGCCGAAGCCCATCGACACACCGAAGCGTTGGGTGTTGCCCAACGCGATGTCCGCGCCCAACTCGGCAGGCGATTTCAGCAAAACCAAGCTCATGATGTCGGCGGCAACGGCCACGATTGTGCCTTTTGCTTTCAGACGGCCGATAACGTCCTGCAAGTCTTGAACATCGCCGTCTTTGCCGACATATTGGAACAGCGCGCCGAAGTATTCGCCTTCATCCGCTTGGGCAAAATCGCCGACCACCAGTTCAAAGCCGAAATATTTGGCGCGGGTTTTCATCACGTCCAAAGTTTGCGGATACACGCGCGCATCCACAAAGAAACGCTCGGATTTCACTTTACCCACGCGGTGCGCCATCGCCATCGCTTCGGCGGCGGCAGTCGCCTCGTCCAGCAAAGACGCGCCTGCCACAGGGAAACCGGTCAAATCGATACACACTTGTTGGAAGTTTAACAACGCTTCCAAACGACCCTGCGCGATTTCCGCCTGATATGGGGTGTAGGCGGTATACCAGCCTGGATTTTCCAACACGTTGCGCAAAATCACATTCGGCACGCGGGTCGGGTAATAGCCCAAACCGATATAGGACTTGTTGATCACGTTTTTCGACGCAATGCCTTTCAATTTCGCCAACGCGTCCGCCTCGGTCAAAGCCTCGGGCAAATCGAGTTCGGACGGCATACGGATGCTTTGCGGCACGGTATTGCCGACAAAATCGTCCATGCTCTTCTCGCCGAGCGCTTCCAAAAGCGCAGCCTCGTCGCCAAAGCTCAAATGGCGCGCGGCAAATTCGTTCGGGTTGAACAATTCAGATAGTTTCATTTCTACTCCTTCGGTGTTATCGATATCAACACTGTTTTTTCTTGCAGATGTTGTTTCAGACGGCCTCCGCCCACTTTGGACGACATGCCAATATTTCCCTATAAACCGGACAGGTTTCCACATGCGCGCCGGGCAAGTAGCCGGTACTCATCAGAAATTCGCCGACGATTTCGCTGCCGACAAATTTGAAATGTTTTTTAAACAGTTTCACCCATTCAGCCTTGTCGAGCGGATGGTTTGCATCGAGCCAGTTTTTGAATGATCCGTATTCTTGCTGTATTTGTTTGATTTGTCGCGCGTTATAAATGGCTGCGTTGATTTTCAGGCGGTTGCGGACGATGCCTGCATCGGCAAGCAGCCGCTCAATATCGGCTTCGTCAAATGCGGCGACCGTATCAATGTCAAAACCTTTAAATGCCGTCTGAAATGCCTGCTGCTTCTTCAGCATCAGCGTCCAGCTCAATCCTGCCTGATTGATTTCCAACACCAGCCGCTCAAACAATTCATTGTCGTCCTCAATCGGAAAACCGTATTGCGTGTCGTGATAATGTTTGTTGGGGTTGTCCGTATCGTCAGGAAGCGTGGCGACAAATTCGCAGTAATTCATGTTTGCTGAGGAAAAATTGAAACAAAGGCCGTCTGAAAGCATTTTTCAGACGACCTAAGACCTGCAATATCAAACAGGCGCAAAACCTGTTTGGATGTTTGCAAAAATCAAGCTACTTCGCCTGCGTATTGTTCGGCAGTCAGCAGACCGTCGTAATCGGCAGGGTTGGCAGGTTTGATTTTGAAGAACCAGCCTGCGCCGTAAGGGTCGCTGTTGGCAGTTTCCGGAGCGCTTGGCAAATCTTCGTTGACGGCAACGATTTCGCCTGCAATCGGAGCGTATACGTCAGATGCGGCTTTTACAGACTCAACCACACCGGCTTGCTCTTCGGCAGCCAGGTTTGCGCCGACTTCTGGCAGCTCAACAAACACGATGTCGCCCAACAGCTCTTGCGCGTGATGGGTAATGCCGACGGTGATGGTACCGTCTTCTTCAAGGCGCAGCCATTCGTGGCTGGCAACGTATTTCAGTTCTGCTGGGATGTTGCTCATGGTTTGATACTCCATTGATAGGGGGTTATTTTCAGACGGCATCTGCATGAATCAATATCCACAGATGCCTTGTTCAATGCTTTCTACAAACGTCCGTACCGGACGACAATTAAAACCTGCTTTCAGACGGCCCTTAATAAATAAAGGCCGTCTGAACCAATATTAATCAAACTGTTTTTGACCATTGCGGACAAACGGCAGCTTCAGTACGCGCACGTCCACTTCTTTACCACGCATCAGCACTTTGGCGGTATCGCCGTCAAAGTCTTTCGGTACGCGCGCGATGGCGATGGATTGTTTCAGGCTTGGAGAGAATACGCCGCTGGTGGTTTCGCCTTGGCCTTTGTCGGTCAACACTTCCATATGCGCGCGCAGGATGCCGCCTTTTTCGAGTAACAAGCCAACCTGTTTGACGGCAACGCCTTTTTCTTTCAATGCCAGCAAGGCGGCTTTACCGACGAAGTCGCGGCTTTCGTCTTTCAAATCAACGGTCCAACCCATGCCTGCTTCGAGCGGGCTGGTATTGTCATCCATATCGTTGCCGTAGAGGTTCATACCGGCTTCCATGCGCAGGGTGTCGCGTGCGCCAAGGCCGCAAGGCTGTACGCCTGCTGCTTGCAAGGCTTTGAAGAATGCGACGGCTTCGGTACCGGGCAGGATGACTTCGACGCCGTCTTCACCGGTGTAGCCGGTGCGGGCAACAAACCAGTCGTTGCCCAAATCCGCGCCTTGGAACGGTTTGAGATTATGGACGACATCCGCCCATTCGGGTTTGACGGTCAGGAGTTTTTCGATGGCTTTAGGACCTTGTATGGCAAGCATGCCGAGGTCGTAGCGCGGGTTGAAGGCGACGCCGAACTCTTGTCCAACTTTGTGGAATTGCGCCGTGTCTTTTTCGCGGGTCGCGCCGTTGGACACGATGCGGTATTGGGTTTCGGCTTCGTTGGTGCGGTAAACGATTAAGTCGTCAATCACGCCGCCGTTGTCGTTGAGCAAAGCGGAATAAAGGGCTTTGCCGACAAAAGCGAGTTTGGCGACATCGTTGGCAATCAATTTGCGGAAAAAGGCTTTGGCATTTGCGCCTGCTACGTCGGTAACGAGCATATGTGATACGTCAAACATACCGGCGTCGGTGCGCACGGCTTCGTGTTCGGCGATTTGTGAACCATAATGGATGGGCAGCTCCCAGCCGGCAAAATCTACCAGCTTCGCGCCTGCATCTTGATGGGCTTGATGAAATGGGGTGGTTTTCAGAGCAGTCATTCTCAAGTTTCTCCGGATTTTTTGTTCAGATGCCGCCCGCGCACCTATGCGCGGATGACCCTATCTGTCCTTGAACCTGAGATTTTCGGCCGTATCCGCATGATGGCAAACCAGTCTGCTCACTGCTTTGCGCGGTTGTCTGAATGGTGGTTCAGACGGCCTTCTCCCCTTCGGTGGACGTTATTCTAACGCCGCTCTCCAGATTGTTTGTTTCAATGTGCAGTCCCTGATACCTGAGCGATTTAAGGGTGTCTGCGCCTTCGGTGGTTACATTATAGTTAGGTGTAACACTCTCCTGCACATTTCCCGATTATGTCTTGAATCGGCGGTTTGGGCAAGTAGCCGATGAATATTTATGATGTGAATATTCGTCTTTTTATTGGGGCGGCAAAACCTGAGCCTTTATCAAATTGTTGGCTATGCGGCAAACGTTTTTGCAAAAGTCTCAGGCCGTCTGAAGCCCTTACCCGTTTTTCCTATATAATTCTGTTTTTTCGATTTATCTGCGTCCATCATGAACCGCCTCAAACGCATCAAAACCATCCTCTGCACGCTCTACCGCTACCGCCTTGCCGAGCTGATTGCCTCGCTGGTCCGTCCGGGTTGGGCGCGGACTTTCCTCAATATGCTGCCGCAGTCGTCCAAGTTCAAACACGAAATGCCTGCCGTGCGCCTGCGTTTGGCGTTGGAAAGCCTGGGGCCGATTTTCATCAAATTCGGGCAGGTATTGTCCACGCGTCCCGATTTGATTCCGCACGATTACGCGGTCGAACTGGCAAGGCTGCAAGACAAAGTGCCGCCGTTTGACGCGCAACTTTCACGCTCGCAAATCGAAAAATCACTGGGACAATCCATCGACACTTTATACGCGGAATTTGAAACAGAGCCTGTCGCCAGCGCGTCCATCGCCCAAGTACACAAAGCCCGCCTGCATTCGGGCGAACAGGTCGCCGTGAAAGTCTTGCGCCCCAACCTTTTGCCCGTTATCGAACAGGATTTGTCGCTGATGCGCTTTGGTGCAGGCTGGGTGGAGCGTTTGTTTTCAGACGGCAAGCGTTTGAAGCCGCGCGAAGTAGTGGCCGAATTTGACAAATACCTGCACGACGAATTGGACTTGATGCGCGAAGCCGCCAATGCCAGCCAGCTCGGTCGCAATTTCCAAAACAGCGATATGCTGATTGTGCCGAAGGTGTTTTACGACTACTGCACCAGCGACGTGCTGACCATCGAATGGATGGACGGCACTCCGGTATCCGATATTGCCAAACTCAAAGCCGACGGCATTGATTTGCACAAACTTGCCGATTACGGCGTGGAAATCTTCTTCACGCAAGTTTTCCGCGACGGCTTTTTCCATGCGGATATGCACCCCGGCAATATTTTGGTCGCCGCCGACAACCGCTACATTGCCCTCGATTTCGGCATCGTCGGCACGTTGACCGACTACGACAAACGCTATCTCGCCATCAACTTCCTCGCATTCTTCAACCGCGATTACCACCGCGTCGCTACCGCCCACATCGAATCGGGCTGGGTGCCTGCCGACACGCGCGCGGAAGAATTGGAAGCGGCTGTCCGCGCCGTGTGCGAACCGGTGTTCAACAAACCGATTTCGCAAATTTCCTTCGGCTTGGTACTGATGCGCCTGTTTGAAGTCAGCCGTCGCTTCAATGTCGAAATCCAGCCGCAGCTTGTATTGCTGCAAAAAACGCTGCTCAACATCGAAGGTTTGGGCCGCCAACTCGATCCCGATTTGGATTTGTGGAAAACCGCCAAACCGTTTTTGGTGCGTTGGATGAACGAACAGGTCGGCCCCAAAGCCCTTTGGCGCAACCTCAAAAACGAAGCCCCCGACTGGGCGCAAATCATTCCTTCCCTGCCGCGTAAAATCAGCGCGCTGGTTGATGAAAACCGCCAACAGGAAATGCGTGATGCCTATGTACATCTGGTCAAAGTACAGCAACGCCAAAGCCTGTGGCTGGGTGTGATTGCGGTTGTTTTGCTGCTGATTTTGCTGTTTAAGTAAACCGTAATACAGCTTTAAACGACATAATAAAGGCCGTCTGAAATCTGATTTTCAGACGGCCTTTTATATACCAAACCTATTCTTTTTTCTCGTGCTGAACATTTCCGCTTTCGGCTTCGATATGCCGTCTGAAGCGCAAACCTGCGGCATGGTAAAACGGATGCGGCGAGAATTGGCGCGATACTTGCGAAGCGAAGATGCAAGTCAGCAACATCCAAAACAATAAATTCTGTCCGCCCGTCATTTCCATTACCACCACGGCGGCGGTCAACGGCGATTGGGTCGCGGCGGCAAGGAATGCGGCCATGCAGAGCAAAACCGCGACATTGGATGCGTCGCCCAGTTGCGCGAAAGAAGCCATGTGTTCGCCTATCATCGCACCGATGGTTAACGATGGCGTGAAAATACCGCCGGGAATACCTGCCCAGTAGCTGAACACGGTCGCCGCCCATTTTGCGGCGGCCAAGCCGAACGGCGCTTCATACGCACCTTTAAGAGCGGCTGCGGCTTCGTGATAGCCCGTGCCATAGGTTTTACCTTGATAAAACGTACCGAGCAGCGCCAGCAAGATACCCATTGCAAAAGCGACCACCAACAAATGACGGCGGATGAAACTGCGCCAGCGTACCGGTGCGAATGCCGCCGCGCCGCGATACAAAAAGCTGCCGAACAATCCGCCTGCCACGCCGCAGACGATGCCCGACACCACGGCCCACATCAGCATGTTTGGCAGCTCATGTCCTTGAAAACCTGAGAAATACGGGTTGTTGCCCTGTATTGCCACTTGAATGAAACCGGCTGCCAACACGCCCATCAGGATTTGGCGTTCCCAACGCAAAATCACGCCGCGCCCCAATTCTTCGATGGCAAACACCACGCCGGCCAAAGGCGCGTTAAACGCCGCCGCCAAACCGCCTGCTGCGCCTGCGGCAATCAAATCGTTTTCCTGCATGCCCCTAAACGCCAGCCCGTGCTTTTTACACCACGCGCCCCAAGCGTTCATGACCGCCGCACCCACTTGTACAGACGGCCCTTCCCTGCCGATCGACGCCCCCAAAATCATGCCCAAAAACGTCAGCGGAATTTTAAAAAAGGTTTCGCCCAGACGAATCAAACGGGTTTTCTGCGCGCCATACGGCAAAGACAAAGAAGCTATAACCTGCGGAATACCGCTGCCGGAAGTGTACGGCGCAAATTTGCGCGTAAACCACGCCAAAAGTGGCAAACCCAGCGGCAAAGCCACCCACGCAAACCACGGATATTTTCCCACTAACAAAGCGTTCCATTCCAAAGCCAAATCCGCCAAGTACGCAAACATCAAAGCCGTCAGGGCAACCAGTGCCGAACCTGCCAGCAAAAACAGAAAGGCAATGCTCTTTTTGGACAGGCGTTTGGTTTGGCGGATTTTGTGGGCGAGGCGCGCCGCCCAAGTCTGTGGAAATTTCATAATAGGCACGCAGTCAATGTGTTCAGACGGCCTTGATACTTTTCTCAAAGGCCGTCTGAAAACAAGGATAAAGGTTTTTAAGAACGGTAATCCGCGTTAATCGACACATACTCGTGCGACAAATCGCAGGTATAGACGGCCGCCGTCGTATCGCCGCGTTGCAAATCGATGCGGACGGTAATTTCCGGACGATTCATCACGGCTTGTCCTGCTTCTTCGGTATAGCTTTCCGCACGGCCGCCGTTTTCAGCCACCAACACGTCATCCAGCCACATTTTCAAAGCATCGACGTCCAAGTCTTCAATACCGGCATAGCCGACGGCTGCCAACAGACGGCCCAAGTTCGGGTCGGAGGCAAAGAAAGCAGTTTTCACCAAAGGCGAATGGGCGACGGCATAAGCCACTTTGCGCGCCTCTTCGCGAGTTTTCGCATTTTGCACTTCAACCGTGATGAACTTGGTTGCGCCCTCACCATCACGGACAATAGCCTGCGCCAATTCCAAGGCCAGCGAACCGAGCAAGGCTTTGAGCTGCGCATAGCGCGGATCGGCGGTATTGTCGATTTCGCTCTGACCGCAACGGCCTGTCGCCATAATCACGAAGCTGTCATTGGTACTGGTATCGCCGTCCACGGTAATCGTATTGAAACTTTCGTCTGCGATTTCTTGCGTCATCAGCTGCAAAATCGGTTGGGACACTTTGGCATCAGTAGCGATAAACGACAACATAGTCGCCATATTCGGATGAATCATGCCCGAACCTTTGGCGATGCCGGTGGCGCGGACTGTGTGCTTTTCGCCGACCAAGCCTTTGCGTGAAGCAGCTTTCGGTACAGTATCCGTCGTCATGATGGCACGCGCCGCGTCCGACCAAAATGCAGGGCGCACTTGCGGCAAAGCGGCCACGATTTTATCCACAGGCAAGGGTTCCAAAATCACGCCGGTTGAAAACGGCATGATTTGATTGGATTGGCAGCCGACCTGTTCCGCCACCGCCGCACACACTTTAACCGCGTCCAGACGACCTTGCGCGCCGGTACCCGCATTGGCATTGCCCGTATTGATGACTAAGGCACACACGCCGTCTTGGTCAAACAGATGCGACTTGGCGATATGCACCGGCGCGGCGCAGAAACGGTTTTGCGTAAACACCGCGCCCACCGTATGCCCGCCGCCCAACACCATCAGCGTCAAATCGTCGCGGTCTTGTTGCTTGATGCCGGCACGACCTGTAAACAGACGGATGCCGTCGATTTCCAACAATTCGTCTGCACGTTTTTCAGTCAAATTTACAGCCATATCATTTTCTCCTGTTTACACTATTTTCAGACGGCCTAAACGCTATACGCCCAATAAGGGAATCAAGATAGGAACCAATATCGCCGTCAACACGCCGTTGAGCGTCAAGCCCAGGCCGGCATATGCGGCCATACGGCGGCCGTATTCCAAAGACGCCGCAATACCCATCGCATGTGAGGCCGTACCCAAAGACATTCCCACTGAAGAAGGCATATACAACGCCCCTTTCAACACTTTATATCCGGCCATCTGGCCAAAAAGTCCGGCAATAATCACCGTTGCCGCTGTAATCGCCGGAATACCGCCGACCGATGCCGTGATTTCAATCGCAATCGGGTTGGTCACGGATTTGGAAGCCAGCGACAGAATCACTTCGCGCGAAGCGCCCAGCCATTTGGCAAAATACACGCCTGTAACAATACCTGTTACGCTGCCCGCCAACTGAGACAACACCACCGGCAACCACTGGCTGCGGATACGGTCCCAATTTCGATAAAGCGGCACCGCCAGCAACACAACTGCCGGTTTCAACCAAAAATCAATAAAGTGCGAAGCAGAATGGTACAGCTCGTAATCAATGGAAAATACCTTCAAATACCCCATCAACACCAGCGTACTGATCAATACCGGATTACACAGCACATTCCCCGTGCGCGCCCGAATCTGCACCGCCAAAGCATATACGGCCAAAGTCAGGAACAGCATGACCGAGGGCATGCGCAACAGCCCGTCTATGTTCATCACACCCACCTCCTGACCCACTCATGCACTTTACCTGTCACCAACAATACGCAGATCGTACTGCCGATTGTGGCCGTCAAAATCGAAAACCAGTCGTTTGCAATCACATCTAAATAGCTGATGACGGCCACGCAAGGCGGCACCAAAAATAAAGTCAGGTTTGCCATCAAAATGTCTGCCAGTTCTCCCACCCAAGACAATTTGACCCAGCCGGCCTGAAGCGCGGCAAACAGCAAACCCATGCCGACAATGCTGCCCGGCAGCTTCAACCCCAAAATCCAAACGGCCGCCTCGCCCAAAGCCAAGCAACCCAATACCACCAATAAGGCACGAATAATATTCATTAAGCCGGTTTCTCCTTATCCTTTTTCAGACGGCCTCAAAAAATTTATTAATCATTGAATCATATCGTGCCACAGGCCGTCTGAAAAGGGAAGAAACGCCTTCCTTCAAGTTTAATAAAAGATAAGTATGATTACTCTAGCGGATTGGCTTAGGCAATATTGAAACCCTTACCCTGCTTTTTGTCTTTAACGGCCGCCGCAAACCGGACAGTCGGGATTGCGTCTCACTCCGTATTGCCGCCATTGTCCGCTCAATGCATTGTAGGTAGAAAGTTTGCCGTGCGACAGCGTACCGATACCGATCAGCACTTTAAGCGCTTCGGCGGCTTGGGTCGTTCCGATAACGCCGACCAATGGCGAAAAAACGCCAAACAATGCACAAGCGCCGTCGCTGGCTTGTTCGCCATCAAACAGGCAGGCATAGCAGGGCGTATCGGGAAGATCGGGACGGTACACGGCGATTTGTCCGTCAAAGCCGACGGCCGCGGCGGAAACCAAAGGCGTGCGCGTGGCAACGGCGGCGCGGTTGACCGCCTGCCGCGTGGGATAATTGTCGGAACAATCGAGGATGATGTCGGCTGCGTTTGCCAATTCGACCAGCCTGGCCTCATCGAGAAATTCGGCAATGGCTGTAATGTGTGTTTGGCTGTTGATCTGTTTCAGACGGCCTTGCATCACCAAAGCCTTGTTTTTACCGATGTCGGCTTCGGTAAATGTGATTTGGCGTTGAAGGTTGGTCTCGTCAATGGTATCGGCATCGGCAATCGTCAGGCGGCCGATGCCGGCGGCGGCAAGATACGGCAAGGCCGCCGCACCCAGCCCGCCGCAACCGACAACGAGCGCATGGGCGGCCAAAAGTTTTTCTTGGCCTTCGATACCGATTTCATCAAGCAGGATATGGCGGCTGAACCGCAAAAGTTGTTGATCGTTCATCATAACAATAAGGCCGTCTGAAACCCAATGTTCAGACGGCCTGAGTGATTTAGAAATTAATATTTTCGTAGGCGTTGTCAAACAGGAAAGGACGGCCTTCGCTGCTGGTCTCGGATTCGAGGCGGATGCCGCTGAGCATCATATTGCGGTCAACGTCTTTCATCATGTCGTAAACGCTCAAGAGTGCCAAATTTAGGCCGGTCAGGGCTTCGGTGGCAATGCTACCGTTGCTGTTCGCTTGGACGGTCAATGTGGCCTTCAGGCAGGCCAGCTCAACGTTAATATCGAAATCAACCTGCACGCCGATGATGCGGCCGGGCAGGTGCAGCGGAATCAGGTTGGCGGTCTGTTTGATGCTCTGAATGGCGGCAACGCGGGCGATGGTCAGGATACTTGCCTTTTCGGTGGCATTCTCTATCAACACCCTTACCGCCTGCTGGCTCATGTTGACGGTGCCGACGGCGACGGCGGTGTGTTGTTCAGGAAAATCGGGCTGGTTGGGAAATTCAATCATGGGTTTCTCGCCTCTGTTTTGATGGGCAATATTTTACGGCATTTTACAGACAGCGACCACGCGGCGGATACGGACGGCTGTTTTCCGGTTTGAAATGTATCGGACGGCAGCATTGGCAGTTTACAAAAATTTGCTATACAATGGATTCACGATACACCCAAATTAACATTTAAATAAGAGAAAAATCATGCAACTGCATATCTTAAATAATCCAAAAGATGCCGCTCTGGCGGCGGATGCGGAATTTTTAAAACAGTCTCTTTTCAATCTGCTGCATGAGGAAGCGTCGCCTTTGGTGGTCGAAACCGTTAAGTTATTATCGACTTCAGACGACAGCGCTGCCTTGATTGAAAAGGTGTTGCCGCAATTAGATGAACAACAAACCCACGATTTAACCCTGGCCTGCGGCCTGTTCGCACAGATTTTGAACATCGCCGAAGACGTACACCACGAACGCCGCCGCCAAATCCACGAAGAGGCCGGACACAACAGTGCCGAAGGCAGCCTGACGGAAACCGTGCGCAAGCTCAAAGCCGGAAAAGTCAACGGCAAAGCGTTGCAACAACAACTGGACAATACAGTCGTTACCGCCGTTTTGACCGCGCACCCGACCGAAGTGCAACGCCAAACCGTCTTGAGCTTCAACCGCCGCATCCGCGCGCTGCTGCCGCAACGCGAACGCTGCACCAATCCTGATGCGCTGGCTCAGTTACGCCGAGAAATCGACACCGTGCTTTTGGGCTTGTGGCAGACCAGCGAAACGCGCCGCCACAAACTCAGCGTCAACGACGAGATCAACAACGGTGTATCCATCTTCCCAATGAGCTTCTTTGAAGCCCTGCCCAAACTCTACCGCACAATGGAACGTGATTTTCAGACGGCCTATCCCGGCGTCCGCGTTCCGAATATCCTTAAAATCGGCGGCTGGATCGGCGGCGACCGCGACGGCAACCCGTTTGTTTCTGCCGAAACCTTGCGTTTTGCGTTCAGACGGCATGCCGACGCAGTGTTCCGTTTCTATCGCGGCGAACTCGACAAACTTTACCGCGAATTGCCGCTCTCCATCCGCCGTGTCAAAGTCAACGACGATGTGATGGCACTGGCCGCCCTCTCGCCTGACGAAGAAATCGCCCGCACCGAAGAACCCTACCGCCGCGCCATCGCCTACATCATGGCCCGTGCCATGGGCAAGGCACGCTCACTCGGTTTGGGCATGGGCTGCAAATTCGGCTTCCTCGAGCCTTATGCCACAGTCGAAGATTTCCTCAACGACCTGAAAAAACTGCAACGCTCGCTCCACGAAAACGGCAGCCAACTGCTGGCAGAAGGCCGTCTAGCCGACATTATCCGCAGCGTATCCGTGTTCGGCTTCCACATGATGCCGCTCGACCTGCGCCAACACGCAGGCAAACACGCCGATGTGGTTGCCGAGCTTTTCCAACACGCAGGCTTGGAAGACTACAACAGCCTGAACGAAGAGCAAAAACAAACCGCCCTGTTGCGCGAATTGAGCCATCAACGTCCGCTGTACAGCCCGTTTATCACATACAGCGACCATACCCGCCACGAACTGGCAATTTTCAACGAAGCGCGCAAAATTAAAGACGAATTTGGCGAAGATGCCGTTACACAAAGCATTATTTCCAACTGCGAACAACCCAGCGACCTGCTCGCCTTGGCATTGCTGCTGAAAGAAAGCGGCCTGCTGGTGGTGGAAAACGGCAAACCGCACAGCCGCATCAATATCGTGCCTCTGTTTGAAACCATCGAAGCGCTCGAAAACGCCTGTCCGGTCATGGAAACCATGTTCCGCCTCGACTGGTATGATGCCCTGCTCGAAAGCCGCGGCAATATCCAAGAAATCATGCTGGGCTACTCCGACTCCAACAAAGACGGCGGCTACGTTACCAGCTCGTGGTGTCTGTATCAGGCAGAGTTGGGCTTGGTCGAACTCTTCAAAAAATACGATGTCCGCATGCGCCTGTTCCACGGCCGCGGCGGCAGCGTAGGTCGCGGCGGCGGCCCATCTTACCAAGCTATTTTGGCGCAACCTGCAGGCAGCGTTGCCGGACAAATCCGCATTACCGAGCAAGGCGAAGTCATTACCGCCAAATACGCTGACCCGGGCAATGCCCAACGCAACTTGGAAACCTTGGTTGCCGCGACTTTGGAAGCCAGCATCCTGCCGGACAAAAAAGACCCTGATGCCAAACTGATGCAGGATTTGTCGGACGTATCGTTCAAATACTACCGCGAACTGATTACCCACCCCGACTTCATCGACTACTTCCTGCAAACTAGCCCGATTCAGGAAATCGCCACCCTCAACCTCGGCAGCCGCCCCGCCAGCCGCAAAACCCTGGCGCGGATTCAGGACTTGCGCGCAATTCCGTGGGTATTCTCATGGATGCAAAACCGCCTCATGCTGCCGGCTTGGTACGGTTTCGGCAGCGCAGTGGAAACCTTGTGCGAAGGCAATCCCGACACACTGGCCGCCCTGCGCGAACATGCCCAAAGCAACCCGTTCTTCCAAGCCATGCTCTCCAACATGGAACAAGTGATGGCGAAAACCGACATCACTTTGGCGGAAAACTATGCCGGCTTGAGCGAATCGCCCGATAAAGCAAAAGTCATCTTCGGCATGATTAAGGAAGAATACCAACGCAGCCGCAAAGCACTGCTCGACCTGCTGCAAACCGAAGAGCTCCTGCGCGACAACCGCAGCCTCGCCCGTTCGCTTGCCTTGAGGATTCCATACCTGAACGCCCTCAATGGCCTGCAAGTCGCCATGCTCAAACGCCTGCGCAAAGAGCCCGATAATCCGCACGCACTGCTGATGGTTCACCTGACCATCAACGGCGTGGCGCAAGGTTTGCGTAATACCGGTTAAGTCAGTACGGAAAAAAGGCCGTCTGAAACAGTTTTTCAGACGGCCTTTAAACTAACTGCGAACCGCGGCAAAGGTTTTACCCACAAACTCCATACTGTTTCTCAACCTGCTTGCCACTCTGACCCTATTCATTTAACTTACCCTGTATTTCAGACTATTTGGAGAAATAGCAGATAACCCTCTGCTAAATCAAAGTGTTCACTTAAGCATGACAACCACTTCAGCATGATGGATGGTCGGCCTACTGACATACCTTACTGCGGCACCACCCCATATCGCCGCACAATAAGCTTTCAGACACCCTGAGGCCGTCTGAAAAACGAAAACATCTTACGCCAAGGCAACTATCATTATGTTTGACATTGTATTTATCTTGTTATTCGGCAGGCTTCAGCCCCACAAAACACCCGACTCATCCGACACGCCCGTCCCTTTTGGGCATTCGGCGGTAGGCTCGGCTTTAATTTATTTATGCATACGCATAGGGACAATCATCGTTCATGATTCGATTTCCAAAGCCATTAACAGCCTCCCCCTCATTCTGTTTCAAACAATCTGCATGTTCGGCTGTCTAGTTTTGTATTTTAAAATGTTGCGTACCACATCCGACCCGAAATACCGGCAGATGATTTATTGGGTACTGGGCATTCTTTTGGGTTTGATCTTAAGCCTCCTGTCTGAAAAATTGTTTTATTTAACGGCTTTATTCATTTACTCATTCTTCGGAAGCACAATAAGCTGAATGCCTGCCCCTCTTTTTTCAGACGGCCTTTTATTATAAGAACACACCAGCATTGCGGCTGTTTTGAGTACCTCCACAATATGCTATAATTCGCCGTTAAACTTTTATCTTTTCAGGAAAAACCATGAGCTTGAAATGCGGCATCGTCGGTTTGCCCAACGTCGGCAAATCCACCCTCTTTAACGCGCTGACCCAATCGGGTATCGAAGCGGCAAACTATCCTTTCTGTACCATCGAACCCAACGTCGGCATCGTTGAAGTCCCCGATCCACGTATGGCCGAATTGGCAAAAATCGTCAATCCGCAAAAAATGCAGCCTGCCATCGTCGAATTTGTCGACATCGCCGGTTTGGTTGCAGGCGCGAGCAAAGGCGAAGGCTTGGGCAACCAGTTCCTCGCCAACATCCGCGAGACTGACGCGATTGTTAACGTTGTACGTTGCTTTGACGATGACAACATCGTCCACGTTGCAGGCAAAGTTGATCCGATTGCCGACATCGAAACCATCGGCACCGAGTTGGCACTGGCTGACTTGGCCAGCGTCGAAAAAGCCATCGTCCGCGAAGAAAAACGCGCACGCTCAGGCGACAAAGACGCGCAAAAGCTGGTCGATCTGTGCAAAAAACTGCTGCCTCATCTAGACGAAGGTAAGCCTGTACGCGCTTTCAGGTTGGACGCAGAAGAACTTGCCATGCTCAAACCGCTGTTCCTACTGACTGCCAAACCTGCCATGTACGTCGGCAACGTTTCCGAAGACGGTTTTGAAAACAACCCGCACCTCGACCGTCTGAAAGAATTAGCTGCAAAAGAAAACGCACCGGTTGTGGCCGTTTGCGCCGCGATGGAAAGCGAAATCGCCGAATTGGAAGACGACGAAAAAGCCGAATTCCTCGCCGAAATGGGCTTGGAAGAACCGGGCCTGAACCGCCTCATTCGTGCCGGCTACGACCTCTTGGGCCTGCAAACCTACTTCACCGCCGGTGTCAAAGAAGTCCGCGCTTGGACCATCCACAAAGGCGACACCGCGCCACAAGCCGCCGGCGTGATTCACACCGACTTTGAACGCGGCTTCATCCGTGCCCAAGTTATCTCCTACGAAGACTTCATCGCTTTAGGCGGCGAAGCAAAAGCCAAAGAAGCTGGCAAAATGCGTGTGGAAGGCAAAGAATACGTCGTACAAGACGGCGATGTGATGCACTTCCTCTTTAACGTATAAACCCAGCGTAACGCTTTTTCAGACGGCCTTTTCTAAGATTAAGGCCGTCTGAATTTATTTTCAGACGGCCTCATGTCTTGAAATATCAACAAAACAAAACATCATCTCCATAATAAATGCGGGCATGGCCCGTAATTTTTCTCTCTTAAAATCTCTCATTTCTTACCGACGCCTTACCTAAAAATAGCGCAAGGTTACATCATCAACAACAATACCACTAATATGACAATAAACAATTAAACAATACCACATCGTATTGATTCATTATAAAAACAACATATTAAACATTATGTTGAAACTATCAACCGTATTCCTACTCTAATCTATTACTATTCAAACACATATCATCAGCAATCATTCTAAGAAGGCAAACAAACTGCCCAGTACTGACAAACGATGGCCGACCTCCGAAATGCCCCCACTCTCGGCAGGAATCACTTTTCAGACGGCGCCATTAAAATAAACTAATTAAAATCAAAATATTATGAGCAAAGTTTTATCTTACCGCCCAGATATTGATACATTGCGTGCCGTTGCTGTTCTATCCGTTGTCGTTTTCCATATTGAAAAAAACTGGCTGCCTGGCGGCTTTCTTGGTGTCGATATCTTTTTTGTCATTTCCGGCTTTCTGATCACGATGATTATTCATCGTGAAATGAGCAGCGGGATTTTCTCGTTCAAAAAATTTTACATCCGCCGTATCAAGCGGATACTGCCCGCATTTTTTACCGTATTGACGGTAACGCTGATATGCGGCTTTCTTTTATTCACCAAAGATGATTTTTCCCTTTTATGGAGGACAGCCCTGTCCACCTTGGGGTTCATCTCCAATATCTTTTTTGCCAAGGGTCAGGGCTATTTCGATCCCATACAAGAAGAAAAACCTTTGCTTCACATTTGGTCTTTATCGGTCGAAGAACAATATTATTTCGTCTTCCCGATATTGCTGTTATTGGTTGTCCGCAAAAGCTGGCGCACCCAGTTTGCTTTCCTCATCACGCTATGCGTATTCAGTATTTTGGCTTCTTTTATGCCGACTGCGCTGGATAAATATTACCTTCCCCATCTGCGCGCCTGCGAAATGCTGATCGGCTCGTTGACGGCAGTGTGGATGCAATATCGGCAACAACAAGGGCTGGATACCGGCAAACAATATGCGGCGGCAGGCGCATTACTTTCCTTATGCGTACTGTTTGCCTGCCTGTTTACCTATACAGAAAAAACTGCCTATTTCCCGGGGCCTGCCGCCATGATTCCTTGTTTGGCCGCCGCCACATTCATTTATTTCAATCAATTTGAACACCGGCTGAAAAAATTTTTCCAATGGAAGATTACTGTCGGCATAGGCTTGATTTCCTATTCACTGTATCTGTGGCATTGGCCTGTATTGGCTTTTATGAGATACATCGGTTCAAACAATCTGCCTTCGTATTCAACTGTGGCCGCGATTGTCTTAATGTTTGCACTCTCTCTGCTTTCTTATTATTTTGTCGAGAAGCCGTTTAAAAACTGGAAAGGCTCTTTTGCCCAATCTGTGACATGGGTTTATGCCGTCCCCATGCTTGTTTTGGCCATTACGCCTTTTCTTGCCATGAAGCTCCCGTTTATGGAGCAATACGACCGTATGGGATTGGCGCGTTCCTACACTTCTTGTCACAACAATACCGACAAACATTGTATTTGGGGCGATACCGACAAACAGCCGGAATTACTGATTCTAGGCGATTCGCATGCCGACCAATATAAAACGTTTTTTGATACCGTCGGCAAAAAAGAAAAATGGTCGGCAACGATGGTTTCTGCGGACAGTTGTGCCTATGTAGAAGATTATGCCGCGCCCGTATTCAAACAAAACGCTTCCTGCCGTGCCGTTTATCAGTATGCCAAAGAGCATCTGCCCCAATACTCAAAAGTGCTTTTGGCCATGCGCTGGGGTAGCCAAATGCCTGAAAACAGCCACTCCCTTGCTTACGATGCCGATTTTTTCAAAAAATTCGACCTCATGTTACAAAAACTTTCTTTGGAAAAACAAGCGGTTTACCTGATGATAGACAACCCTAATCTGTCATACAACGGCTTGCGCGCCTATATTCTGTCTTACCGGATACCGGGATTTAGTCAGAATCTTGCCATTGATGAAACAGTCACTTCAAAAGGCAATGAACGCATCAAAGAATTAGCAGAAAAATATGCCAATGTGCACATTATCGATGCCGCTGCCTATATTCCGGAAAATTTCAAAATCAACGGATTGCCGGTTTATTCCGATAGAGACCACATCAACCCTTACGGCGGTAGAGAACTGGCCAAGCGTTTTTCTGAAAAACACACGCTTCTTCAGTAAGCCATAGCCATTCATCCGATGAAATTTGTTACAATTAGCAGTTTGTAAAACTGCTAATTTTTTTTGGAAGATATCAATGAGAGTCATCAAAGACCTACAATCGCGTGGCTTAATCGCGCAAACTACCGACATCGAAGCCTTAGACGCTTTGCTAAACGAACAAAAAATTTCCCTCTATTGCGGTTTTGACCCGACAGCCGACAGCCTGCATATCGGCCACTTGCTGCCCGTGTTGGCATTGCGCCGTTTCCAAAAGGCAGGACATACGCCGATTGCTTTGGTGGGCGGCGCGACCGGCATGATCGGTGACCCCAGCTTCAAAGCGGTAGAACGCAGCTTGAATTCCGCCGAAACCGTTGCCGGCTGGGTAGAAAGTATCCGCAACCAACTGAAACCGTTTTTGAACTTTACAGGCAAAAACGCCGCCATTATGGCGAACAATGCCGACTGGTTCGGCAGCATGAACTGCCTCGACTTCCTGCGCGACATCGGCAAGCATTTCTCCGTCAATGCCATGCTGAACAAAGAGTCCGTAAAACAGCGTATCGAGCGCGACGACGTGGGCATTTCCTTCACCGAGTTCGCCTACTCCCTGCTGCAAGGCTACGACTTTGCCGAATTGAACAAACGTCATGGCGCGGTTTTGGAAATTGGCGGCTCCGACCAATGGGGCAACATCATTGCCGGTATCGACTTAACCCGCCGTCTGCATCAAAAACAAGTATTCGGCCTGACCCTGCCTTTGGTAACCAAATCAGACGGCACCAAATTCGGCAAAACCGAAGGCGGCGCAGTATGGTTAAACGCGAAGAAAACCTCACCGTATCAGTTCTACCAATTCTGGCTGAAAGTCGCCGATGCCGATGTGTATAAATTCCTGAAATACTTCACCTTCCTGTCTATCAAAAAAATCGACGCCATCGAAGCCAAAGACAAAGCCAGCGGTACCAAGCCCGAAGCGCAACGCATCCTTGCCGAAGAAATGACCCGCCTGGTTCACGGCAAAGCCGCCCTGAAAGCCGCGCAGCGCATTTCCGAAAGTCTGTTTGCCGAAGACCAAAGCAGCCTGACCGAAAGCGACTTTGAACAGCTCGCTCTCGACGGCCTGCCGACTTTTGAAGTTTCCGAGAGCCTCAACGTGGTTGAGACTTTGGTGAAAACCGGTTTGGCGTCTTCCAACAAAGAAGCGCGCGGTTTTGTCAACAGCAAAGCGGTTTTGCTCAACGGCAAACCTGCTGAAGCCAACAATCCGAACCATGCCGCTGAAAAACCTGACGATGCCTATATGCTGACCGACGAACACAAACGTTTCGGCAAATACACCATCGTCCGCCGCGGCAAACGCAACCACGCTTTGTTGGTTTGGAAATAATCTTTAAACATTAAACGCATCGTTTAAAATAATCATGCCGTCTGAAATCAGCCCACGCTTTTTTCAGACGGCATTTTCTATTGATGATATTCAGTTTTCCCAAAAAGAAAGGACAGGTATTACACCTGCCCTTCTATTAAGCCAATTTCTTTAAGAAACTTTTATCCCGTGATTACTGCAAACGCTCATTTTCTTGGCGTACGGCATTCACCACATCCGCGCCAAACAAAGCGTTGACATCGGTTTCATCAAACACATACTTGCTATGGCAGAAATCGCAATCGATTTGAATGCTGCCTTGTTCTGCCACCACGCCGCCGACTTCCTGACCGCCAAGCATCAACAGCATATCGCTGACTTTGCCGCGGGAACAGGTGCAGGCAAATTCAATGGCTTCCGGCTCAAAAACGCGGGGCGGGGTTTCATGGTAAAGACGGTAAAGGGCGTGATGCGCGTCCAAACCGGTCAATTCTTGCGGAGTAAGCGTTTGCGCAAGCGTGGTCACATGTTCCCACGCGACATCATCCAATTCTTCTTCCGGCAGACGTTGCAACAATAATGCACCTGCGGCTTGGTCATCGGCAGCAAGCGTAATATAGGTATCGAGCTGCTCGGAACGTTTCATATAGTTAACCAGCATTTGCGCAATGCTGTCGCCTTCTAGAGGGACAACACCTTGCCATGGGTCGGCATCTTTAGGCTGATGGGTCAAAACGAACACGCTGTTTTCGCCCAACAGCGCAGTCAGGCTTTCATCATCACGAATTTCAGCAGTTTCGTCCCAACGCGCGGTAGCACGGACAGTATTTTCAGAAGTCGCTTCCACCACCAACATTTTCAGACGGCCCTGACCTTGAACCTGAACAATCAGCGTGCCTTCGTTTTTAAGGTTGGCAGACAATAAAGAACCGGCGGCCAACAATTCGCCCAATGCGCGGCGGATGGCGACAGGATAATGTTTTTGGTTAACGATGTGTTGCCAAACCTTTTCGAGGCGGATGTGCATGCCGCGGATAGGCATATCGTCGAAGATAAAGCGTGTACGGATATCGCTGTGATTTTGTGTCATGTCAGTCTCTGAAAATAAATCAATGAATGCCGCTTATATGGTTGCAGCAGAGGATAAATCAAGCGAAACCGCATTTAATGTTTTTCTAGTTTGTTTGGAAACAAGGGTTTAACGCAAAATAACAGCAGTTTTTTTGCCAAAAAGACGGTTTTTGAATACAATCAAGCAGATAACAAAAGAATGATACGGGATAACATCTCAGAAACCGGCAATGTGCCTGCAATCGGCAGGGGATGCCTTCTGAAACGGAAGTTTTTATAATGAATTTTTTACTCCGGCTCGCAGCAGTTTGGACTTCGGTCGCCATGCTCGCGAGCGTCAATTTTTCTTACGCCGATGATTTGGAAAACCTGATTACCACCCGTCAGCATGTTTTAAACCAATTCAACGACAACGCCAACGTTTACGGCAATACGCGTCAGGCAACCCCTGTCCACCCCGTCAATACACGCCCAGCCCCAAGCAACAATACGCGCGCACCTTCGGGTAATGCAGATGAGTTAATCGGCAGCGCCATGGGCTTGCTCGGCGTGGCCTACCGCTACGGCGGCACATCAGCCTCTACCGGCTTTGACTGCAGCGGCTTCATGCAACACATCTTTAAACGCGCCATGGGCGTAAACCTGCCGCGCACCTCTGCCGAACAGGCGCAAATGGGCGTTGCCGTGAGCCGTTCGGAATTGCAGCCGGGCGACATGGTCTTTTTCCGTACCATGGGCCGCGGCCGTATTTCCCACGTCGGCCTTTACATCGGCAACAACAATTTCATTCACGCACCGAGAACGGGCAAACGTATCGAAATTACCAGCCTCGGCCACAAATATTGGAACGGAAAATACGCCTTTGCTCGCCGCGTGAAGAAAAACGATCCATCCCGTTTCTTGAATTGAGGTACACGATGGCAATGCCGCAAATGCCCAAATGGTATGACGACGACGGTCAGATTGTTTCCTGCACCGAAAAAGTCAAAGTCATGACCGAAAACTTGAACGAACTGTACCAAATAGCGCAGGACGCATTTGAAGACGCGCTGCTGATGGGTTGCTCCGAAAAACAGTTGCGTGAATACTTCCGCGACTTAATGGCCGGACTGGAAAACCCTTATCAAAAAAACGGTTAGTTATTCGATCCATACAAAAAAAGGCCGTCTGAAAGTTTTTCAGACGGCCTTTTTTATCGGGCAGATCCCCTACCCTATTGCTAACATTCCACCACGCGCACGGATACAGGTATGGCTTTTTTCTGCAAAGTAATGGCCAAGCCTGCGAGTGAGGTTTCTTTGTAGGTTGCCTTCATATCACGGCCGGTTTGCAACATGGTTTGAATCACTTCATCAAGCGAGACTTTTTTGTCTGTGCCGTCTTCCAAAAGCGCGAGGGTGGCGAGCTTGAGGGCTTTTTCGGCGGCGATGCCGTTGCGCTCGATGCAGGGGATTTGCACCAAGCCGCCGACAGGGTCACAGGTCAGGCCCAAGTGGTGTTCCATGGCCATTTCGGCGGCGTTTTCCACTTGTTTCGGTGTACCACCGATAACTTCGGCGTATGCGCCTGCCGCCATGGAACATGCTACGCCAACTTCGCCTTGGCAGCCGACATCCGCGCCGGAAATTGACGCATTGGTTTTATACAAAATACCGATGGCACCGGCAGTCAGCAGGAAATCCTCAACACGAGATTGGTTAGCGTGCGGATTAAATTTGCGGAAATAGTGTAAGACGGCAGGAATAATGCCTGCTGCGCCGTTGGTCGGTGCGGTTACGACGCGGCCGCCGGCGGCATTTTCTTCGTTGACCGCCATGGCGTACACCATCGGCCAAAGCTGAGTATTGACGATTTCGCTCTCGCGTAGGACTTTGAGTTTGGCTGCCAACTGCGGCGCGCGGCGGCGGACGTTCAAGCCGCCAGGCAGCTGCCCTTCCGCACCCAAGCCGCGCTTGATGCAGTTTTCCATCACATCGGCCACGGCAGCCACACGGCGGCGCACTTCCGCTTCATCGCAACCTGCCAACGCTGCTTCATTGGCCAACACGACTTCGGAAATATTCAACTGGTTCAGACGGCATTGTGCCAGCAACTCGTCGCAGTTTTTGTAAGGATATGGCACGTCCGAATTTTCCTGCGCCTCTTGTGCAAACCCTTCGTCTGTTACGATAAAACCGCCGCCAACCGAATAATAGATCTGTTCTTTCAGCTTCAGGCCGTCTGAATTGTAGGCGATAAAGTTCAAACCGTTCGGATGTTTGGGTAACACTTTGTCGCCGCGGATATCCAAATCTTTTTCGGGATTGAAGGCCATTTCGCGGCCGTTGAGTTTTAAAACGTGTTGCGTGCGGATGCGTTCCAAGCGTTGGGGGATGTCTGCCAGCGGAATATCGTGCGGCAGGCTGTCTTCCAAACCGAGCAATAATGCGTCGAATGTGCCGTGTCCGATGCCGGTCAAAGCAAGCGAGCCGTACACTTCAATGACAATGCGTGCCACTTGTGTATCCAAGTTTTCGGCATGCAGCAAATCGGCAAAGGCGGCCGCAGCCTTCATCGGGCCAACGGTGTGCGAGCTGGACGGGCCAATGCCGATTTTGAAAATATCAAAGATGCTGATCATAATTTTCCTATTATTGTGTGTGCGGGCTGTGTTTTTCAGACGGCCTTAAGGCCTAAAGAGGAATCTTTTGCACCGCTTGCCAATGCAAGTACCAAATGTCCGACAGTCATCAAAGGATCGCCTGCTTCCGGCGATGTGTATTTCAGCGTCAGCGGTTTTTTACGCAAGGGTTCGTAATGGCTGACTTTACAATGCGGGTCTTCCAAACTTGTAGAACCGGCGCGGTATCTGTATGCCAACAGCCGTAAATCGTTCAAGTCCATCTTCATGCCGTTATCCAACAATTCGCGCAACTGGTTTTCCCAGGCAATATCGTTGCTTCCGTCTTTAATGGCAATCAAGATGGACTTTTCGAGGATTTTTTTGATGTGCTGGTTCAAGGAGCGGATTGGGAAATGCCCCAGCCACAACAAATCGGTCTCCGCAAATTGGGCGGAAAACTGCTCGATAAACCAGGAATGTAAACCTCGATAATCCGGCGAATGAAACAGGGTTGATTTAACCTTGTTGCCATCTTTATCCAACATGTAATGGCAGCCGATAATCACGCTGCAAGATTCGGCAGCCCATCTAGGAATAATGACTTTGGGGGTAAAGAGCGTTTCGAGGCGTTGCTCGGTAAATTGTGTGGTGAAATCGGTGTTGTATTGCAACGATGTCGGCAAATAGCCGCGCCAAAGGTACATGCCGATCCTGTTTTCGCCGATGACATCCAAAAGTTGTTCCAGCATGATACGGCTAGGACATGAAATAAATTCGTCCGCATCCAGCGGAAAAACGAAATCTATCGCTTCATCTTTTGCTACAAGCTGCTTCATAAGCAGGTTTACCAATTGCTCTTGATTGTACTTGAGCGCTTGATATTGATAGATAAATATCGGTAAACCTTCTTCTTTCAATTGAATCAGGATTTCCCTTGTGCCATCGCTGCTGCCATGATCGATGATGTGCATTTCATCCATCAGCTCGAGATTATGACGGACAAACGATTCGATAACGTCGTTTTCGTTGCGCACCATACTGATGCTGATTAATTTTTTTCCCATAAATTATGCAATGTATTGATAGGTTTTAATCATTTTTCAGACGGCCTTGATCCAACCGGCAATGCGTTTTTCAATCGCTTCGGCACTCAAACCCAAGTCGTCCAACAGTTTTTTCGGGTCGCCGTGTTCGGTAACTTTGTCTTCTACACCCAGCAGCAATACCGGTTTGCAGATGCCGTGTTTCGCCAACACTTCCAACACCGCACTGCCTGCGCCGCCTTGTTCGGCATTCTCTTCAGCGGTAACGATGTAGTCATGGCTTCGGGCAAGACGGACGATCAGCTCTTCATCTATCGGTTTGACAAAGCGCATATCGGCAACGGTCGCGTTCAGATTCTCAGCCGCGATCAATGAGGGGGCAACCATGCTGCCAAAGGCGATAACGACAATTTTCTCGCCTTCGCGACGGATGATGCCTTTACCGATTTCAACGGTTTCCAGGCCGTCTGAAATGGTTGCGCCCGTGCCTGTACCGCGCGGATAACGGACTGCGGACGGAGAGTTTGCTTGATAGCAGGTTGAGAGCAGCAGGCGGCATTCGTTTTCGTCGCTTGGTGCGGCAATAATCATGTTCGGCACGCAACGCAAAAAGCTCAAGTCGTATAAACCGGCATGGGTCGGGCCGTCTGCACCGACAATACCGGCACGGTCGATAGCGAACAAAACAGGTAGGTTTTGTAGGGCAACGTCGTGTACCAACTGGTCGTAAGCGCGTTGCAGGAAAGTGGAGTAAATCGCTACGACAGGCTTAATGCCTTCGCATGCCAAACCGCCGGCAAAGGTAACGGCGTGTTGCTCGGCGATGCCGACGTCGAAATAGCGGTCGGGGAATCGCTGTTCAAACTCAACCAAGCCGCTGCCCTCGCGCATGGCAGGCGTGATGGCAACCAAACGCTCGTCAGCCGCCGCTTGGTCGCACAGCCATTGGCCGAACACTTGCGTATAAGTCGGTTTGGCCGCGGCAGGTTTGACTTCCGGCGCAGGCACTTCGCTCGGCAGCTTGGCGACAGCGTGGTATTTGACAGGATCGTTTTCGGCGAATTTGTAGCCGTTGCCTTTTTTGGTGATGACGTGCAACAACTGAGGGCCTTTGCGGCCGCGCAAGTCTTTTAATACGTCCACCAGATTTTCAACGTTGTGGCCGTCCACAGGGCCGGTGTAACGGAAACCAAAGTTTTCAAACAAAGACAGCGACTGTTTGGCGTGTTCCGCTTCGCCTGCCAAGGTTTTGATTTTGTTTTCGACTTTTTGGGCAAGCTCCATCGCGCCGGGCAATTTGTCTAATACTTTGCTTGATTGGGCTTTAATGGTGCTCAACAGGCCGTGCATATCGCGCACGACGTTGCTGGCGAGGTATTTCGGCAGCGCGCCGACATTGGGGGAAATCGACATTTCGTTGTCGTTGAGAATCACCAGCAAATCGACATCCATATCGCCTGCGCAGTTCAGGGCTTCAAACGCCTGACCCGCCGTCATGGCTCCGTCGCCGATGATGGCGACGCTGCGGCGGTTGTTGCCTAATTGTTTGTCCGCAATGGCCATACCCAATGCCGCGCCGATGGATGTGGAAGAATGCCCCACGCCGAATGCGTCGTATTCTGACTCGCTGCGTTTGGGGAAACCGGCCAAACCGCCGTATTGGCGCATGGTATGCATTTGATTTTTGCGGCCGGTCAGGATTTTGTGCGGATAGCTTTGATGGCCGACATCCCAGACCAAATGGTCTTCGGGCGTGTCGTACACATAATGCAGGGCCACCGTCAGCTCGACCGCGCCCAAGTTACTGGCGAAATGGCCGCCCGTCTTACCGACGGAATCCAACAGAAATT
This sequence comes from Neisseria sp. 27098_8_158, assembly GCF_041433145.1. Lineage (NCBI taxonomy): Bacteria > Pseudomonadati > Pseudomonadota > Betaproteobacteria > Neisseriales > Neisseriaceae > Neisseria > Neisseria sp. 27098_8_158. The sequence continues at coordinate 167,857 of NZ_JAPWAZ010000003.1, read as the reverse complement.
CGCGCAATTCGGCGGCGACTTGCGGCAGCTGTTTTTTCTCTAGACGGCGCAAATCCTGAGGCGTATCGATAATATCGAGCAAAGGGCTTGGGTTCATGATTTTTGGCGGTGAATTTTTGTGTAACGGACGATTATATCAAGAGATTGCACAACTTGTTACAAATGCTTTCAGACGGCCCGAACCTTTATCCTTTATAATACTGCCAACTGAAAACACAAGGCCGTCTGAAATGACCCAAAACGCAAACAATCTCTGCTGGCTCGATATGGAAATGACCGGCCTCAACCCGGAACATGACCGCATTATCGAAGTCGCCATGATCATTACCGACTCTGATTTGAACATACTGGCGCAATCGGACGTTTACGTCATCCATCAAAGCGACGAGTTGCTCGACGGCATGGACGAGTGGAACACCGCCACCCACGGCCGCACCGGCCTGACCCAACGCGTGCGCGAATCCAAACTGACCGAAGCCAAAGTCGAGCAAAACCTGTTGGACTTCATGTCCGCATGGATACCCGAGAAATCGACGCCCATGTGCGGCAACTCCATCCATCAAGACCGCCGCTTCATGGTCAAATACATGCCGCGTTTGGAAGCCTATTTCCACTACCGCAACTTAGACGTATCCACGCTGAAAGAATTGGCCAAACGCTGGAATCCTGCCGTTGCCAAAAGCGTGGTCAAACGCGGTTCGCACAAGGCATTGGACGATATCCTCGAAAGCATCGAAGAAATGCGCCATTATCGCGAGCATTTCCTCAAACTCCCTTCCGAACAATAATCCCAAGGCCGTCTGAAACCGGTTTTACACCGTTCAGACGGCCTGATCGGCTTCCCTCATCTCATGAAAATCACCAAAATCTTTACCTTCGATTCCTCGCATATGCTCGACGGGCATGACGGCAAATGCCAAAACCTGCACGGCCACACCTACAAACTCGAAATCACCGTCTCCGCACCCGTTATCCAAGGCGGCGCAAAAGACGGCATGGTGATGGACTTTACCGACTTGAAAGCCATCGTCAAACAACACATTACCGACCCGTTCGACCATGCCTTCATCTATCACGGCAACAACGAACGCGAAAGCCAAATCGCCGCGCTTTTGGAAGGCTGGAACATGAAAACCCTGCGCCTGCCCTGCCGCACCACCGCCGAAAACATGAGCGTAGAAATGTATGGCCGTCTGAAAAACGCCGGTGTCAAAGTGTGCAGCGTGAAACTATGGGAAACGCCGACGTCGTGTGCCGAATATGAAGGGGAATAAACTGCTGTCCTGTATTTTTCAGACGGCCTGTTCCCCAAACACGCCCATCCGCTAAACATCAAAAGGAATCTTCATGAAAATCATCTCCACCCTCCTCGTCCTCTTCGTCGCTGTCGAACACTTCTACATCGCTTGGCTCGAAATGACGCAAATCCCAAGCGAAAAAGCGTCAGAGCTGTTCAACATGCCTTACGAGTTTATGGAACAAAAACGCGTACAAACCCTGTTTTCCAACCAAGGCCTGTACAACGGCTTCCTCGCCATCGGCTTGGTATGGGCACGCTTTGCCGCGCCCGACAACGCCGTTTACGGCGCAACCATCCTGTTCCTCGGCTTCGTCCTCATCGCCGCCGCATGGGGCGCGTTTTCATCCGGCAACAAAGGCATTTTGTTCAAACAAGGCTTGCCGGCATTTTTGGCCGCCGCAGCCGTCATTGCCGCTTAAGCACACACCAGCCATTCTTTCCTATTGAACTGACAGAAAGAATGGCTGCCTCAACCGATTTCTCAAAACGCTTCACCACAACAATTAAAACCCGCACACCCGACATTCATGACCATTCAAATCACACCAAACAATCCCCAATACCGCATTGTCGAAATATTTGAAAGCCTACAAGGCGAAGGCTGGAATACAGGCATGCCCGCCGTTTTCATCCGTTTGGGCAAATGCAATCTCGCGTGCAGCTGGTGCGATACTGACTACCTCAAATTCGGCATGATGAGCCTGTCCGATATTTTAGGCCGTCTGAAAACCTACACGGCGCGCAATATCATTATTACCGGCGGCGAACCCACCATCCAACCGCATTTGGATACCCTGCTCAACACACTCAAAGCCGAAGGCTATTTCATGTGTATCGAAACCAACGGCCTCAACCCCGCGCCGCCGCAAATCGACTACGTTGCCACCAGCCCTAAAGCCTGTTACGCCGCCAAATATGAAAAAAGCTGCATCGAGAAAGCAGACGAAGTGCGCATTGTTGCCGACGGCGATGTCGTTGCGTTTTGCCAAGAGATGGAACGCAAAATCCGCGCCCGACATTACTACCTCTCGCCTTGCGAACAAGATGGTGTGATGAATATCTACGACACCATCCGCCAAATCGGCGTATTAAACAGCCGATCCGATGCCCCCGTCCATTGGCAACTGAGCGTACAAACGCATAAATGGGCAGGAATAGAATAATTCGTTTGAAATCAATTAAAAACAAAACCTTTACAAAATATTGAATGTAAATACCATTCCATATTCGACCAAATGCACTACTGGCAATGCTCTCAGGCCGTCTGAAAACCCAATTTTAGACGGCCTTTTTTGTTACAAACCTCTTGACCGATTACATAAGATTACGTAAAGTGTGCAACAGTTTTCATAAATTGGTAAAACCAATTTACCTGATAACTGATTGCATCTAAAAAGGTAGCAATCCTTATTCGAAAAACATCTATTACTCAACACATCGCATCAAACCGCTATTGATTGACGGTTATGGTGCTTGTTGCCCCGAGGATATTCCTATGGCTCTCTTTCTCAGCATTTTCCCCATCATCCTGCTGATTTGGCTGATGGTTAAGAAAAACAGTATGCCGTCTTACATTGCGCTGCCGATTACCGCCGCGCTGATTTACGTCATCAAACTGTTTTATTTCGGCGACAACGCCATGTTGCTCAACGCAACAGCCGCGTCCGGCCTCGTCTCTACCCTGACCCCGATTACCGTGATTTTCGGTGCCATTATGTTTAACCGCATGATGGAAACCACCGGCTGTATCGACGTCATCCGCAAATGGCTGGCTACCATCAGCCCGAACCCGATTGCCCAATTGATGATCATCGGCTGGTCTTTCGCCTTTATGATTGAAGGCGCGTCCGGTTTCGGTACGCCTGCCGCCATTGCCGCGCCAATCCTGATGAGCTTGGGCTTCAACCCGTTAAAAGTAGCCATCTTCGCTTTGGTGATGAACTCCGTGCCTGTTTCCTTCGGTGCAGTAGGTACTCCGACTTGGTTCGGCTTTGCGCCTTTGGGCTTGGATCAAAAGAGCATTATGGAAATCGGTATGCAAACCGGCGTAATGCACTTCTTTGCTGGTTTCATCATCCCCGTCATCGGCTTGAGCTTCATCGTACCTTGGGCTGAAATCCGCAAAAACTTGGGCTTCATCGGTATCGCCGTATTCTCCTGTACCCTTCCTTACGTTGCATTGGCTATGGTCAATGAAGAATTCCCATCTCTGGTTGCCGGCGCAATCGGCCTGATGGTGTCCGTATTCGCGGCAAACCGCGGCTGGGGCTTGAGCAAAGATTACGCCAAAGACCCGAATGCAGAAAAAGTACCTTTCGCACAAGTTGCCAAAGCACTGGCTCCTTTGGGTATGCTGATCGGCATGCTGGTGGTAACCCGTATCAAACAGTTGGGCATCAAAGGCCTGCTGACCAGTAAAGAAGAATGGTTCAGCTTCCAACTGCCGTTTGACTTATCCAAAATTACCGTCAGCGACTCCCTGACCATTACCTTCGGCAACATCTTCGGCCAAGGCGTAAACGCTTCCTACCAAACTCTCTACGTTCCGGCATGGATTCCGTTTGTCTTCACCGTTTGGATCTGCATCCTGCTGTACAAAACCAAATTCAAAGATGCGTGGTCTTTCTACGCTGCAACCTTCAACCAAACCAAAAAACCTCTGCTTGCCCTGATGGGTGCGCTGATTATGGTTCAGCTGATGATGGTTGGCGGCGATGACTCCATGGTGAAAATCATCGGTAAAGAGTTTGCCGCGATGGCAGGCGAACACTGGGTGTACTTCTCCCCTTACCTTGGCGCAATCGGTGCATTCTTCTCAGGCTCCAACACTGTATCCAACCTGACCTTTGGCCCGATTCAACAACAAATCGCGCTTGATACCGGCCTGTCCGTTACCCTCATCCTCGCCCTGCAATCCGTCGGCGGCGCAATGGGTAACATGGTCTGCATCAACAACATCATCGCGGTGTGCAGCGTGTTGAACGTGAACAACGCCGAAGGTGCCATCATCAAGAAAACTGTCATCCCTATGACCATCTACGGCATCATCGCCGTGACTGTGGCTGCAATTTTCTTCTTGTAAACCGCTTCATATCAAAGGCCGTCTGAACATTCAGACGGCCTTTTTTGTATTCTTTCGCTATATTTCTTAAAGAATCATTAATGTATATATTCCGCAACAACCCACATAACTACTTTGCAACACCAAATTACAAACAACTTTCTATTAATAAACAATCGGGTAATCATAAGTAAACACTGTTTTGCAATTTACCTAATTGCCACTACCGACAAAACGCCTAAAATACGCTTCATCTGCAAACGGAAACCCTTTCTCACTTTGCAAGATAACACACAACCCTCATATGGAGCTTAGATCATGAAATTACTTTCTGTTATCACTGCAGCCGCATTGGCTACTGTTTCCTTCTCTGCTGCCGCTGCACCTGCCGGCTTCGTTTCTTACCGTTGTGACGGTGGCAAATCACTGAACGTGATGTACGGCTTTGACCGCAGCGGCCGTGCAGTTACTGCTGACGTAAACGCCGGTGGCAAAAAAGCCTCTTTGGTTGTCGACAAAAAACGTTCTGACAGCACTGGCACTACTTTCACCAACCGTCGCGGCTATGTAATGTCTGCCGGTTTCATCGACAAAAACACCCACACTACTTCTGAAGTGGTTGGCGTGAACGCCCCTAACGGCTCATTCCTGGTGAAAAACTGCGAACCACGTCCACGTTAATCCCAGTTTTCCTATTTAACCGAATCATCCCGGTTTGATAGAAAGGCCGTCTGAAAAACAATTTTCAGACGGCCTTTTGATTCAAGCCTATAAAAAAGAGCGTATACCGTACACGCTCTTTTTGTTTATTCACACACCAATTAAATACGCATCGGCATCACGATGTATTTGAAGTTAGGATTGTTCGGCACGGTAAACAGCGTTGAACGGTTGGCATCGCCGAAAGCAAGCTGCATATCGTCGGAGTGGATGTTACGCAACACATCCATCAGGTAGCCGATGTTGAAACCGACTTCGAGTTCTCCGCCTTGGTAAGCGATTTCCAGCTCCTCGCGCGCTTCTTCCTGCTCGTTGTTGCTACATACGACACTCAGCAAACCAGGCTGCAGGAACAGTCGTGCGCCGCGGAATTTTTCATTGGCAAGAATGGCAGCACGCTCGAGCGCACCCAAAAACTGGGTACGGGACACGAGGAAAATCTTGTCGTTATCCAAAGGAATCACGCGGTTAAAGTCAGGGAACTTGCCATCGATGACTTTGCTGACAATGGTCGTACCATTACATTGGAAGCGTACTTGATTGTCCAAAAGCTCAACGGTGATGGACTCGGACGGATTGTTCAATAGCTTGAAGAGTTCCAATACCGTTTTGCGCGGCAGGATTACTTCCGTTTTCGGCAGTTCTGCTTCAATTTGGCTGGCCGCATAAGCAAGGCGGTGGCCGTCGGTTGCAACAAGGCGCAGTTGGTTTCCTTCAACCTGCATCAGCAAGCCGTTGAGGTAATAGCGGATATCTTGAACCGCCATGCTGTATTGCACTTGCGAAAGCATGGTTTTGAAGGTTTCTTGAGTCAGCGAGAAAGTCGCGCTGACGTCGCTGCCGACATTCATCAACGGAAAGTCTTCGGCCGGCAGGGTTTGCAAGGCAAAACGGGATTTGCCCGCGCGCAAAGTTAGACGGTTGTCCGCCCAATCTAAGGACACCAACGCACTGTCTGGCAGGGCGCGCAGGATGTCTTGGAATTTTTTAGCATTGGTCGTAATGCGGAAATCGCCTGCCTGACTCTCAGGGCCGGCGGTATTGATTTGGATTTCCAAGTCGGTTGCCAAAAGTTTGGTTTGTCCGTCTTTGCTTTCCAGCAACACATTGGACAGAATTGGCAGAGTATGGCGACGCTCAACGATACCGGTAACGGCTTGCAACGGCTTGAGCAGACTGTCGCGATCGGCTTGTAAAATCAGCATGTTCCATTCCTTTGAATTTGAAATCGGTTGATTTGGGTATTTTAAAATATTTTTTGTTTTCAGACGGCCTCATATTGACATCAGGCCGTCTGAAATTGCATTGGGTCAGTTCTGAATCAAAATCAGCAGTTTTTCGTAGTCTTGCGCCAATTCGGGGTCTTCTTCGCGTAATTTCGCCACTGCTTTGACGCCGTGCATCACAGTCGTGTGGTCACGACCGCCAAAGGCATCGCCGATAGAAGGCAGGCTGAGCGTGGTCAGCTCTTTGGTCAGGCTCATGGCAACTTGGCGCGGACGGGCGATGTTGCGCGTGCGTTTTTTACCTAATATATCGCTGATTTTAATACGGTAGTATTTGGCTGTCGCATCGATGATGATGTCGGCGGTAATGACTTTGTGTTTCTCGGCAATAATATCCTGCAAAGCCGTACGCGCCAAATCCATGTCGATGACAGGACGGTTCATAAAACGGCTGCTGGCGCTGACTCGGTTGAACGCGCCTTCCAACTCACGCACATTGGAGCGGATCAGATTGGCGATAAACAGAGCGGCTTCGTCTTCGATACTGATACCGGCTGCTTCTGCCTTTTTCTGCAAAATCGCCACACGCATTTCCAATTCGGGCGGTTCGAGTTCCAACGTCAAACCCCATGAGAAACGGGACTTGAGACGGTCGTCCATACCCTCGATTTTGGCAGGCAATACGTCGCACGTCAGGATCAGTTGTTTTTTCTCGTTGTGGAAATGGTTGTACAGATAGAAGAATTCTTCCATCGTACGGTCTTTACCTTTGATGAACTGAATATCGTCGATAATCAGCAGGTCATATTGCTTGTATTGTTGCTTGAATACATCGTAAGTGTTGTTGCGCACAGCCTTCATAAAGCTGCGGATATAGTCGTCCGAGTGCATATAGCGCACTTTGGCATCAGGACGGTTTTTCAGCAATTCGTTGCCGATGGCTTGCACCAAGTGGGTTTTACCCAAACCGGTACTGCCGTATAAGAAAAACGGGTTGTAGCCCTGTCCCGGATTTTCAGCAATCGCTTGGGCGGCTGCGGCGGCAAGGCGGTTGCCCTTACCTTCCACCAAAGTTTCAAATGTATAGTCGCGCGACAGATTGGTCTGTTCGTAGCGCGCTTCTTCCGCATCGTGTTGTGCGTCGGTTTTGGCTTTGGCAACTGCTTTAGACTCAGCCGGAGCGGCAGTTTGCACTTGAGGCTCATGCGGCAGGTTTTTCATGCGTTGTGCCAAAATCTCGGCAGCCGTCATGGCAGTGGCAGGCTTGGAAACCGTTTCAGACGGCCTATCTTCTTCCATTGGCGCAGCAGTTTGCAAAGGCATTTGAACAGGCTCTACAAATTCTTCAACTTCAATGACTTCTTGCACTTGCACCGGTGCAACAGTCTGAGCCGCCATTTCATAATGCGTACCTACGCCCGGCTTAAACGCGAAAGCAGCCTGCTGAGGCACCAATTCGGCACGCACGGCGTCAATTTTGGCGGCAAACTGGCTTTTGAGCATATTGCAGGCAAATTGGTTTTTACCATACACCACCCATACGCCGTTTTCTTCGCCCACGGTCAAAGGCGCAATCCATTGCGCAAACTGCCCGGCAGGCAACATTTCGTGAAGGCGGCAAAGGCACAGCGGCCAAAATTCAGCTAACGTCATAAGATTAAGCTCGGAAAATGGAAGATTTGGGAAATACAAGAAGGCAGAGCAGACAGGCAATCCGATAAAAATCAAATTTTTACAATACTCCCGCTGCTTTCAGACGGCCTTGCGCACAGAGAAAAGCAAGGTTGGGCGATTATACCCATTCCGCTCTTTTTTATCCACAACCGCCGCAAAATTTTATCCACAAATTCTATCAATGCATAAAACCCGTTGTCACACTTTGGCCAACGAAAAGTTTTTATATTGATTGACAAAAGCAGTAAATTAGAGTGTAATTCACGGTTTAATTATCTACCAATTTTTAGGAAACATCATGAAACGCACTTATCAACCTTCCGTTACCAAACGCAAACGCACCCACGGCTTCTTGGTTCGCTCCAAAACCCGCGGTGGTCGCGCAGTATTGGCTGCTCGTCGCGCCAAAGGCCGCAAACGCCTGGCTGTATAATTTTGAATTACGGCTTCTCGAAGCAGTATCGCTTATTAAAAACGGATGATTTTTCATCCGTTTTTGCGTTGAAAAACCGACGCAGCCGCGATTTGCTGCAAGTCTCCCAGTCCGCGGACAACGCGCTCGGCCATCCGCGCCTTGGTTTGGTCGTCAGCAAAAAGGCCGCCAAACGCGCCCATGACCGCAATTATATGAAGCGCGTCATCCGCGACTGGTTCAGACTGAATCAACACCAGCTGCCGCCGCATGATTTTGTTGTGCGCGTGCGTCAGGCGTTTAATCGGGAAACTGCTCCGGAAGCCCGAAGCCAACTTGCCCAGCTGATGAAAAAACACCGATGAACACCCTGCTTTCCAAGCTCCTCCTTGCACTCATCCGCTTTTACCAATACTGCATCAGCCCCCTCATTCCGCCGCGCTGCCGCTACACCCCGACCTGTTCACAATACGCAGTCGAAGCCGTCAAAAAATACGGCGCATTCAAAGGCGGATGGCTGGCAATCAAACGCATCGCACGATGCCATCCTTTCGGTGGACACGGACATGACCCTGTTCCATAATGCTGCTGTCAACCATTTAAAGAACACGATTTCCTTTAATTTCCCGTCGGTTTCTATATAATGCCGTCTGAAGCAGTTTTCATCTCGATTACCTATCCGTCAATTCCAGGAATCTCTTATGGATTTTAAAAGACTAATGGCGTTTTTTGCCATTTCAGTGGCAATTTTTGCCGGCTGGGAACATTTTTTCCCCAGCCCCAAACCTAATCCGGCGCAACAAGCCGCGCAACAGCAAACGGCCACGGCTCCGGCAAAAGCCGCTGCCGAAGCCGCGCTTGCCCCGGCTTCTCCCATTACCGTTACCACGGACACAGTTAAAGCCGTCATTGACGAAAAAAGCGGCGACCTGCGCCAGCTGACCCTCTTGCAATACAAAGCAACCGGTGACGAACACAAACCTTTCGTCCTGTTTAACGACGGCAAGGAATACACCTACGTTGCCCAATCCGAGCTTTTGGACGCACAAGGCAACAACGTACTAAAAGGCATCAGCTTTAGCGCTCCGCAAAAACAATACAGTTTGGAAGGCGACAAAGTTGAAGTCCGCCTGAGCGCACCTGAAACCAACGGCCTGAAAATCGACAAAGTTTATACTTTTACCAAAGGCAGCTACTTGGTCAACGTCCGCTTTGACATCACCAACAGCAACGGCCAACCTGTCAACCTGAGCGCAGACTACCGCATCGTCCGCGACCACAGCGAACCTGAAGGCCAAGGCTACTTCACCCGTTCTTACGTCGGCCCTGTTGTTTACACCCCTGAAGGCGGCTTCCAAAAAGTCAGCTTCTCTGATTTGGACGACGATGCCAAATCCGGCAAATCCGAAGCCGAATACATCCGCAAAACCCCGACTGGCTGGCTCGGCATGATTGAACACCACTTCATGTCCACTTGGATTTTGCAGCCTAAAGACGGCCAAAGCGTTTGCACCGCAGGCGACTGCCGTATCGACATCAAACGCCGCAACGACAACCTGTACAGCGCAAGCGTCAGCGTACCTTTAGCCGCCATTCAAGCCGGCGCGAAAGCCGAAACCGCCATCAACCTGTATGCCGGTCCGCAAACCACTTCCGTTATCGCCAACATTGCCGACAAACTACAACTGGCCAAAGACTACGGCAAAGTACACTGGTTTGCCTCCCCGCTCTTCTGGCTCTTGAACCAACTGCACAACATCATCGGCAACTGGGGTTGGGCAATCATCGTTTTGACCATCATCGTCAAAGCCGTACTGTATCCATTGACCAACGCCTCTTACCGCTCTATGGCAAAAATGCGTGCTGCCGCACCTAAATTACAAGCCATCAAAGAGAAATACGGCGATGACCGCATGGCGCAGCAACAAGCCATGATGCAGCTTTACAAAGACGAGAAAATCAATCCGCTGGGCGGCTGTCTGCCTATGCTGTTGCAAATCCCCGTCTTCATCGGTCTGTACTGGGCATTGTTCGCCTCCGTAGAATTGCGCCAAGCGCCTTGGTTGGGTTGGATTACCGACTTGAGCCGTCCGGATCCTTTCTACATCCTGCCTTTTATTATGGCGGCAACCATGTTTGCACAGACTTATCTGAATCCGCCGTCAACCGACCCTATGCAGGCGAAAATGATGAAAGTCATGCCTTTGATTTTCTCCATCATGTTCTTCTTCTTCCCTGCCGGTTTGGTTCTGTACTGGGTAGTCAACAACCTCTTGACCATCGCCCAACAATGGCACATCAACCGCAGCATTGAAAAACAACGCGCCCAAGGCGAAGTCGTTTCTTGATGAAGGTTTAGGCAACACAAAGGCCGTCTGTTGTTCAGACGGCCTTTTTTATTTCCTCAAACAAATACAGTTTTAGATTGAGCCCAATCCAGTTCTAAGCGGCATGCAACACAAAAATCGTCGGGCGTTTTTTCAAATTTGGCATTTCTTTTCTTTTTCGCCACTGCGCAATCGTCTGGCTTATGATTTCCTGTGTCGGCAAGGTCAAGTCCGTGGCCACGCACAAGCGCGTTTCGGGATGCAGGTTTTCCACCGCATCAGCCAACAACGCATCGTTGCGATACGGCGTTTCGATAAACAGCTGAGTTTCATTCTGCTGGCGCGAACGTTGCTCCAAAGCCTTCAAACTCTGAATCCGCTCGTTTTTTTCAGACGGCAGATAACCCTTAAATGCAAAGTTTTGCCCATTCGCACCCGAAGCCATCAGCGCCAGCAACAAACTGGACGGGCCGACCAAAGGCCGTACTTCAAAACCGTGTTTATGCGCCAATGCCACTAAATTCGCACCCGGATCGGCAACAGCAGGGCAACCCGCCTCGCTGACAATTCCCATACTGCGCCCTTCTTGCAAAGGTTTCAGCAATTCCGGCAAAGCCTTCAAATCCGTGTGTTCATTCAGCGTTTGCAAATTCAGCTCACGAATAGGCGTAGTCACGCCCAAATGTTTCAAATGCGCGCGCGCTGTTTTTTCCGCTTCCACGACAAAATCCGTCAGCCCGACAATCGCCTGTTGTTCATGCGGCAACAGGCATGGCGTATCAGGCGCACCCAAGGGGGTAGGAATCAAATACAAAATCGGTTTCATTCTTGCAACTCCAAAAAATCTCAGGCCGTCTGAACACATTCAGACGGCCTCAAACTATAAAACTTCCACACCTTCGTTTTTCAAAAAATCAATCAGACGGAAAATCGGAAGGCCGATCAAAGCATTCGGGTCCGTACTTTCAATCCGCTCCAACAAAGCAGCGCCCAAACCCTCGCTCTTCGCCGCACCGGCACAATAAACCGAATCCGGCTCGCGTTCCAAATATCTGCTGATTTGCGCCTGCGTCAACTGTCGCATGGCAACCACCGTATAATCGACATGATGCTGAACCTTGCCCGTGGCAGTATTCAAAAGTACGATTGCGCTGTAAAATTCAATCCGTTTTCCGCTCAAGTCCGCCAGCATCTGTTGTGCATTTGCGACGTTCATCGGCTTGCCCAACTGCCGTCCTTCGCACCATGCGACTTGGTCTGCGCCGATAATCAGCGCGGCTGGGAAAGCTGCCGCCAATGAACGGGCTTTGCCTTCAGCCAAACGCAGCGCCGTCTCGCCTGCATGCTCGCCCGCAATAGGCGTTTCGTCAAAATCAGGCGATGCCGTCTGAAAATCGATACCCAAACGGCGAAGCTGTCCGCAGCGGAAAACCGAACTCGACCCTAAAACCAAAGGCAGTTTTACTTCCATATTTTTACTTAAAAACATTGACGTTAGACTGCCGAAATTATATCATACTCCGTTTATGTCATACCCTAATTTGATTGACCCAGAAGTTTTCGCCGCCGAAGGGCAGAATCTGCAAGGCAGCTTCCTGCTCGAAGAATTGGATGAACGAGTCAGTTCGCACGATTATCCGGCCGACAAACAGACACGCGTGTCGTTTACGCTGCAAGGCGGTCGCGACCGGCTGCAACGTCTGTTTCTCGATTTAAACGTCAAAGCCGACATGCCCCTGATTTGCCAGCGTTGCATTACGCCTATGCCGTTTCTGCTCGATGAAACCAGCCGTATCGTCCTGTTTGCCGATGAAGAGAGTTTGGACGAAGCCATGCTTGCCGATGAGGAATTGGAAGGCATGCTGCTCGAAAAAGAGCTTGACGTGCGGACTCTGGTTGAAGACCAAATCCTAATGTCGCTCCCTTTCTCCCCTCGACACGAAGACTGCGGCAACGATGGAACACTGGACGAAGTCAATCGGGACAAACCAAACCCCTTCGCTGTTTTAGCAGGTTTGAAAAGCAGTTAATTAGGACACAGTTTATTTATCTAGGAGCTTGAAATGGCCGTTCAACAAAACAAAAAATCCCCTTCTAAACGCGGTATGCACCGTTCACACGACGCTCTGACTGCGCCTTCTCTGTCTGTTGACAGCGCAACCGGCGAAGTGCATCGTCCACACCACATTTCTCCAAACGGTATGTACCGTGGCCGTAAAGTGGTAAAAGCTAAAGGCGAATAATCCGTTCGTCTGACTGAAAAAGCCAGAATATTGCCATGCAATGACTGGCTTTTTTGCATTGCACCCTGTATTTTCCTCTTCGGAAGCACACCATGAAACGTAAAATCTGGTACACCTACGACGACATCCACCGCGTAATCAAAGGATTGGCGGAAAAAATCCAAAACTCCGGCACAAAATACGATGCCATGATTGCCATTGGCGGCGGCGGTTTTATCCCTGCCCGCATGTTGCGCTGCTTCTTGGAAATTCCAATTTACGCCGTCACCACAGCCTACTACGACAGCGATAACGAAGGTCAAGTGACCGAGGAAGTGAAAAAAGTCCAATGGCTTGATCCCGTTCCCGATGTACTGAAAGGCAAAAACGTACTGGTTGTTGACGAAGTGGACGACAGCCGCGTTACCATGGAATTCTGCCTGAACGAATTGTTGAAAGAAGATTTCGGCACCATCGGCGTGGCAGTATTGCATGAAAAAATCAAAGCCAAAGTCGGCAAGATTCCCGAAGGCATCCCTTATTTCAGCGGCATTACCGTGGAAGACTGGTGGATCAACTATCCTTGGGACGCGCTAGACATCGACGAACACAACAAATTGGCCGTGCAAAACCAATAAATTTGGTACGACTATCGCAACAAGCCTTTTCATCTGATTTTCAATTCAATCTCCTGAAAATCAGATGAGCGTGCTTGTCCGATTGTTTGAGGCCGTCTGAAACACACAAACCGGAGAACAACATGATTACACTGGCCGTAGATGCCATGGGCGGAGATGCAGGCCTTGCGATTACCGTCCCCGGTGCAGTGGATTTCCTAAAACAACAATCCGACGTACATCTGATTATGGTCGGTGATGAAGCAGCAGTCCGCCAAGCATTAAGCTCAGCAGGTGCGCCTATGGACCGCATCACCGTCTGCCATGCAGCGCAAGTCGTCGAAATGGATGAAGCGCCACAATCTGCGCTGAAAAATAAAAAAGAATCATCCATGCGCATCGCCATCAACCAAGTTAAAGAAGGCAACGCGCAAGCCGCCGTATCGGCAGGCAATACCGGCGCACTAATGGCGACCGCCCGATTCGTCCTCAAAACCATTCCCGGCATTGAGCGCCCTGCCATCGCCAAATTCCTGCCATCCGACAGCGAACACGTTACGTTGGCCTTGGATTTGGGTGCCAACGTTGACTGTACGCCCGAACAACTGGTTCAATTTGCCATCATCGGCAGCGAGCTGGTACACGCACTACACCCTGAAAAAGGCAGCCCGCGCGTCGCCCTTTTGAACGTCGGCACAGAAGACATCAAGGGTACGGATGCCGTCAAACAAACCTTTAAACTGTTGAGCAGCAGCAAACTCAACTTCATCGGCAATATCGAAAGCAACAGCGTTTTGTATGGCGAAGCCGATGTCGTTGTCGCAGACGGTTTTGTCGGCAACGTTATGCTCAAAACCATCGAAGGCGCGGTTAAATTCATGAGCGGCGCCATCCGCCGTGAATTCCAAAGCACCCTGTTCAACAAACTTGCCGCCATTGCCGCCCTGCCCGCACTCAAAGGCTTGAAAGGCAAACTGGATCCGCGCAAATTTAACGGCGCCATCCTGCTTGGTTTACGCGGTATCGTGATTAAGAGCCACGGTGGAACCGACGAAGTCGGCTTCCGTTATGCTTTGGAAGAGGCCTACCACGAAGCCAAATCCGCCGGCCTCGCTCAAATCGAACAAGGCGTAGCCACCCAATTGGCTGCTTTGGAAGCCGCCAAAGCAGCAGCCGAACTGGAAGAAACCGCTGCTCCAACAACGGAAGCTTAAGGCTGATATACACAGGCCGTCTGAAACTCCAAAATGTTCAGACGGCCTGTTTTTATCTTTAATCACCGACTTCATTCTTAATATTGGGAATTTTCCCATTTTCGCTTACAATACCCGACTATCTGAATCAACTCTCTAAAAAGGCCGTTCTCATGCAATATGCCAAAATTTCCGGTACAGGCAGCTACCTTCCTGCCAACCGCGTCAGCAATGACGACCTTGCCAAAAAAGTGGACACTTCCGACGAGTGGATTACCACGCGTACAGGTATCAAATTTCGCCATATTGCAGACGACAGCGAAAAAACCAGCGATTTGGCCGCCGAGTCAGCGCGCCGCGCCTTGGCAGATGCCGGTTTGCAGGCTGACGATATCGACCTGATTATCGTCGCCACAGCTACCCCCGATATGCAGTTCCCTTCTACGGCAACCATCGTGCAGCAAAAATTGGGCATTGCCAACGGCTGCCCTGCCTTTGACGTACAAGCCGTGTGCGCCGGTTTTATGTATGCCCTGACCACTGCCAATGCCTACATCAAAAGTGGCATGGCGAAAAACGCTTTGGTTATCGGCGCTGAAACCTTCAGCCGCATCGTCGATTGGAACGACCGCACCACCTGCGTCCTCTTTGGTGACGGTGCGGGCGCGGTTGTCTTAAGCGCATCTGACGAACCGGGCATCATCCACAGCAAACTCAAAGCCGACGGCAACTACCTCAACCTTTTGAACGTCCCGGGACAAATTGCCAACGGCCAGATTTGCGGTTCGCCCTACATCAGCATGGACGGCCCCGGCGTATTCAAGTTTGCCGTCAAAATGCTGTCCAAAATCGCAGATGACGTTATCGAAGAAGCCGGTTATACCACCAATAAAATCGATTGGCTTGTGCCGCACCAAGCCAATAAGCGCATTATCGACTCTACCGCCAAACACTTGGGCTTGAGCATGGACAAAGTGATCCTGACCGTCCAAGACCACGGCAACACGTCCGCTGCCTCCATTCCGCTGGCACTGGATGTCGGTATTAAAAACGGCCAAATCAAACGCGGACAAAACCTCTTGCTCGAAGGCATCGGCGGCGGTTTTGCCTGGGGTGCGGTTTTGGTGAAATACTAACGGTTGGGCCGTCTGAACACCCCTTTCAGACGGCCTATTCTGCTCAAACCCATGAAATCCCTAACGTTTGCACTCTGCATCAGCAGCCTGTTTTTAAGCATAACGGCTGTAATATTGCCCAAACTGGCAATCGCCTATCTTGCACTGAGTGCATACGTTTTCCTGCTTTACTACCAAGACAAACAGCGCGCACGCAACCACGGCAGACGCATACCCGAAGCAAAATTACACCTGCTCAATCTGCTTGGCGGCTGGCCGGGCGGTTATTGCGGCAGCCTCGCATTCAGGCACAAAACCAGCAAACCCGGATTTATCCGCACCTTTCGACTGAGTGCTGCAACCAATACTGTCGCCACCCTCCTTCTGCTGGCAGACACCCTCAAACATTCAAACCAATAAGGAATTACCATGTCTTTCGCATTCTTCTTCCCCGGACAAGGCTCACAAAGCCTAGGCATGATGAACGGCTTTGCCGAGCAAGCCATCGTTAAAGCCACATTTGACGAAGCTTCCGCCGTATTGGGTCAAGACCTGTGGGCAATGATTAACGGCGAAGATGCCGAATTAATCGGACAAACCGTCAACACCCAGCCCATCATGCTGGCCGCCGGTATTGCCACCTACCGCGCCTACTTGGAAGCCGGTGGTAAAATCCCTTCAGTCGTTGCAGGTCACAGTCTAGGCGAATACACCGCCCTCGTCGCTGCCGGCGCATTGAATTTCGCAGACGCGGTCAAACTGGTCCGTCTGCGCGCCGAACTTATGCAATCTGCCGTACCGCAAGGCGTAGGCGCAATGGCCGCTATTTTGGGTTTGGAAGATGAACAAGTAAAAGCCATTTGTGCCGAAGCTGCACAAGGCAAAGTCGTTGAAGCCGTCAACTTCAACTCCCCCGGCCAAGTCGTGATTGCCGGCAATACCGCCGCAGTCGAACGCGCCATGGCCGCCGCCAAAGAAGCCGGAGCCAAACGCGCCCTGCCGCTGCCTGTTTCCGTTCCCTCACATTGCAGCCTCATGAAGCCCGCAGCGGAAAAACTTGCCGAAGCATTGAAAGACATCACCATCAAACAACCGCAAATCCGCGTCATTCATAACGCCGATGTTGCCTCTTATGATGATGCCGACAAAATCAAAGATGCCTTGGTACGCCAACTGTACAGCCCGGTGCGCTGGACAGAAACCGTCAACGCGCTTGTTTCCGAAGGCATTACCGAATCAGCCGAATGCGGCCCCGGCAAAGTCCTCGCAGGCCTCGCCAAACGCATCAATAAAGAAGCCGCGTGCAGCGCATTGACCAATGCCGATCAAGTGGCTGCATTTATCGAAGCCCACTAAAATGTTTTCAGACGGCCTTATCCTGTCAGGCAAGGCCGTCTGAAAAATCAGCTCACTCCAATCCGAATACATTATGAAAAAAACCATTATTCTTGCCGTTCCCTACATGTACGGACTGGATCAATGTATCGAAAAAAATCTGCGTTTTCTTGGTTTTGAGGTCATTAATCTGTGCTATGACGACCGAGATTCCTATTATCCGAACTTGGGCAGCAGACTCAAAAACCTCTACCACAAACACATCACCAAAGACGGCAACTATAAAAAATACCTCAAATACAGCCGCCACCTCGACGACATTCAGCAAAAACTGGCCTCACTAAACGGCAAAAAAGCCGATTATGCGCTCTGTATCCGCGCCAATATTTACCCAAAAGAAATCATCGCCACCATCCGCGAACACAGCAATGTTTGCGTGAATTATCAATGGGATGGCGTAGGCCGTTTCCCAGACATTATTGAATATTTGGATTATTTTGATCAATGTTGGGTTTTCGATCCCGATGATATTCAAAAATATCCACAATGCCGTTTCAAAGCCACCACCAATTTTTACTTTGACTTTCCCGTGGCGGAATATGCACCTACCAACAAACTCTACTTTTTAGGCGGCTACGAACTTAGACGCGAAGAACAAACCAAACGCTTTATCCAAGAAACCGAACGCCTCAACCTACCCTTGGATTTTCATATCTACTGTAAAGACGATAGGGCTGAAAAAGCCTTCGGACACAACGGCATCCGCTATCTTGACCGCAGCAGCATCCTCAGCTTTGAAGAAAACCTCAGCCAAGTACAAAGTTGCGGTGCGGTTGTCGATTTTGCACAATTCGAACATTACGGCTTATCATTCCGTATCTTCGATGCGTTGCGTTTCGATAAAAAACTGATCACCACCAACAAACATATCTTGGAGACCGACCTATACCACCCAGACCGCGTATTCGTATGGGACGGCGGTAATTTAGACGCATTGCCTGAATTTTTGGCACGTCCGTATCAGCAACCTGCCCCTGAAATCAAAGCCTATTATTCGTTTACACAATGGCTAAACCGCCTGCTCGGCATTGATTAACCCTATTGCCTATGGCAAATACTCCTGCCTGACAAAATATTATATTGAATACATTATGAGTAAGAAAAAAGTCATTCTCGCCATGCCGGAACTCTTCAAAATCCACGAACTCATTATTGAGAACTTGGAGAAATGCGGATTTGAAGTACTGTCCCTGACCTATGAAGAAAAAGAGTTCAAATACAAAAATGTATTTCAACGGCTGAAAAAAATCTGGTATCGAAATATTCTTGGACAAAAAGACTTCAAAAAACGGACCATGTTCCGCGCCGTAGAAGAACGCCTCAATACCCTGTTAAGCGAACATCCCGAACAAGCGGATTATTGCTTCATGATTTGGCTGGGCGCATACCCGAAAGACTTCATCGCCAAGCTCAGAGCGCATTCAAAATTAATGGTGTATTACAACTGGGAAGCCCTGACCTTCTTAAAAGAAGACTTCGACAACATCGAATTTTTCGACAAATTTTACTTTTTCGATCCGTTTGACCAAGGCAAACACCCCGAATACGCCGAAAAACTCTTTCCAACCACCAGCTTCTACTTTGACAGCTTCAGGCCGTCTGAAAACCCGCAAAACAAAATCTTGTTTATCGGCTCGTACGCTGCCGACCGCAACAATGACATCCGTGCATTTTGCGAAGCTGCACGTTCAATCAGTTTAGAAATAGATTTCCGCTTGGCCAGTAAGAAAATCGAAGAAGAAAAAGCGGCTTTAGGCATTCCCGAAGTCGAGTTCTTCTCATTTGAAAACGCCCTCTCCTATCGTCAAAACTTAGAAGAAGCGGCCAAATCCTCTGTATTGGTAGATTTCCTCAACCGCAAGCACTACGGCCTCTCTTTGCGGATTTTCGAAGCGATTGGATTGGACAAAAAACTGATTACGACCAATCCGACCATCGTACATTACGATTTTTATCACCCGAACAATATGTTCTACTGGAATGGAAGCAACCTTGATGAACTCAAAGCCTTCCTGACCTTGCCGTATGTACCGCTTGCTCCCGGCCTGAAACACAAATACAGCTTCAGCAACTGGATCAGCTGCGCATTTGATATTGAACCGAATATCCCTATCAGATTACCTGAAATCAATAGAGAAGTTGTGGAGAATTTAAATGTTTGATAGAGAAAAATTAGTATTAGAAACTGTTCATATCCGCAAACGAGAATTTATTGAACAGCCGAGACATATTGTTTATGCAGCCGATCAAAACTATATCAAACACATCGGCACTGCGTTACTTTCTGTGCTGCAAAACAATACCAGTCCAATACATTTTCATTTGTTAGTTAGTGGTTCAGAAGGTTATGATTTTAATATTTTCGATCAAATTGAAACATCAAATCAAAACTACGCGATAAGCGTTTACCATTTAAATACAGAATACTTTTCTACCCTGCAGACTACCCATTATTTTACTATCGCTATGTATTACCGTATGAGTATCCCTTGCTTATTAAAAGGTATTACTCATACTGCGCTTTATTTAGATACTGATGTACTGTGCTTGGGCAACATTGATGATTTATTTGAAATCGACATTTCAAATTCTTTGATTGCTGCCGTACCTGATGCAATCTTATACAGAGCATATATAAAACAACTCAATCAATTTGGTTTTACAGATACTGAGCCTTATTTCAACTCTGGGGTCATTCTATTCAATATTGACAAATGGAATGATATGGCAATAGATAAAATTTTGTCTGAAAAAATGCAAGCCGTAGAAAAACAGAATTTTAAACTCTCCTGTCCAGACCAAGATATTTTGAATTTAGCCTGTATAGGTCATGTACACTGGCTTTCAGAAAACTTTAACTGGATACATTGGCATCAAAAATACAGTGAATTAATCGACAATCCCAACAATATCCGCTTAGTCCATTTTGTTGGTCATATCAAACCGTGGCATCAATTAGGCTTCCACCCTGCATATGATCAATATTTTAAGAATTCCCCATGGAATAACGGATATCTAGAACAACCTCTATCAACTTGGTTGCCCTTTCCAAATCCTAAAAGGAAATTTAGACAAGCAGCCAAACGGCTTTGGAAACAAGGACAAAAAAAGCAAGCATGGGCATACTACAGAGAATATTTATTACGAAGAATCAACAAACGACGGTATCAAGCACCCTCCCCAGGTAAATAAGGCCGTCTGAAACCATTTTTCCAATCTCAATTAAGGAATAAAACATGAGTACACAAGATTTGAGCGGCAAAATCGCTTTAGTAACCGGCGCATCGCGCGGTATTGGTGCGGCGATTGCCGATACTTTGGCTGCGGCCGGTGCAAAAGTTATCGGTACAGCCACCAGTGAGAGCGGTGCGGCTGCAATCAGCGAACGCTTGGCACAGTGGGGCGGCGAAGGCCGTGCATTGAATTCTGCTGAACCTGAAACCATCGAAAACCTGATTGCCGACATTGAAAAAGAATTCGGCAAACTGGATATTCTGGTCAACAACGCCGGCATTACCCGCGACAACCTCCTGATGCGCATGAAAGAGGAAGAGTGGGACGACATCATGCAGGTCAACCTCAAATCTGTGTTCCGTGCCTCCAAAACCGTATTGCGCGGCATGATGAAACAGCGTACCGGCCGCATTATCAACATCACATCCGTTGTCGGCGTGATGGGCAATGCCGGTCAAACCAACTATGCGGCGGCAAAAGCAGGCTTAATCGGCTTCTCCAAATCTATGGCACGTGAAGTCGGCAGCCGCGGCATTACCGTCAACTGCGTCGCCCCCGGCTTTATCGACACCGATATGACCCGAGCCCTGCCGGAAGAAACCCGCAAAACCTTTGAAGCGCAAACTTCTTTGGGCAAATTCGGTGAAGCGCAAGATATTGCCGATGCAGTCTTGTTCTTGGCTTCTGATCAGGCAAAATACATTACCGGTCAGACACTTCATGTCAACGGCGGCATGTTGATGCCTTAAACCATTTATTTAAAGGCCGTCTGAATATTTCAGACGGCCTTTTTTGTCAATCAAAACACTACTTTACATTCTATCTTGATATAATCTTAATAATCCGTTAGATAACGCTCGAAACAGTAAGTCCAAATAAGCATGATACGGGAAATCAAATTGCAGAAATGAAGTTCATTCTGTGCGTTTTTATTTGGGTTTGCTGTCGGTTTTCGACGTGTTTCAGACGGCCTATATAACAATAGCTACTTTTAACGAAAGGCCGCCCACTCTATGCACGAATTCTCCCTCGGTCCCATTGTCATTGTCCTGTTGGTTTCCGTCATTACGGTTATCTGCTGTCGCAAGTTCAACATTCCTTCCATGCTCGGTTATCTTTTGGTCGGTTTTATTGCCGGTCCGGGTATGTTTAAACTGATTCCGCAAAGCCACGCCACTGACTATTTGGGTGAAATTGGCATTGTGTTCTTGATGTTCAGCATCGGTCTCGAATTCTCCCTGCCCAAACTCAAAGCCATGCGCCGCCTCGTATTCGGCTTGGGCGGTTTGCAAGTCATCATTACCATGCTCTCGATTATGGGCATTTTGATGGCAATGGGCACGCCGTTTAACTGGGCGTTTGCCACTGCGGGCGCACTGACCATGTCGTCCACCGCCATCGTCAGCCGCATTCTGTCGGAGAAAACCGAGCTGGGTCAGCCGCATGGACAAATGGCCATGGGTGTTTTGCTGATGCAAGATATTGCCGTGGTACCGCTGATGATTCTGATTCCGGCACTTGCCGGCGGCAGCGAAGGCAACTTGTGGGTAGAACTGGGCTTAGCCGGTTTGAAAATGTTGCTGACCTTGGGCATTTTGTTTGTTGTCGGCAGCCGTGTGATGTCGCGCTGGTTCAGACTGGTTGCCAAACGCAAATCGTCCGAACTCTTCATGATCAACGTTTTGCTGGTTACTTTGGGCGTGGCCTATCTGACAGAGCTTGAAGGCCTGTCTATGGCATTGGGCGCATTTGTCGCCGGTATGCTGCTTTCCGAAACCGAATACCGTATTCAGGTAGAAGACGACATCCGTCCATTCCGCGATATCCTGCTTGGCTTCTTCTTCATTACCGTCGGTATGAAGCTGGATATTCAGGCGCTGATCGGCAACTGGCAGCAAATCCTGATTTTGTTGGCAATCCTATTGGCCTTGAAAGCACTGGTCGTCTTCATCATCGCTTTGCGCATGAAAAACCCTACGAGCGACAGCCTCAAAAGTGCGCTTTATTTGGCACAAGGCGGCGAGTTCGGCTTCGTGATGCTGGCCATTTCCAGCAAAATCAATATGGTTTCGCCCGAATTGGAACAAGCAGCCACTGCTGCCGTCTTGCTTTCCATGATTGCCGCTCCATTTATCTTGGGCAGCAGCGATGCCATCGTCAGCCGCTTCGTCAAATCCGACTGGGACATGAAAGCCTTGGACTTGCACTCCATGCTGGTGGAAACCATGAGCAAATCCGAACACGTCCTGATTATCGGTTTCGGACGCGGCGGTCAATCGGTTGCCCGTGTATTGGCGCAAGAAGGCATCCCCTACTTTGCCCTTGACTTGGATATTGCCCGCGTACAAGTGGCACGCAACGCAGGCGAACCGGTTTCCTTTGGCGATGCCAAACGCCGTGAAGTCTTGGAAGCCGCCGGCTTGGGGCGCGCCAAAATGGTGGTCATCACGCTGAACAATATGCACGAGACCCAACATGTTCTCGGCAACATCATGTCCATGCATCCGAGTATGCCGGTTTATGTTCGCGCCACCAATGACGATTACGTCAAAACCTTTACCGAAATGGGTGCGGAAGAAACCGTCTCCGATACCAAAGAAACCAGCCTGGTGCTGGCAAGCTATGCCATGTTAGGCCACGGCCTCTCTTACAACCATGTTTATCAAACCATAACCCACATCCGTCACAGCCGCTATGCATCGTTGCAGGACTTGTTTGTCGGCAGTGATGATGACAGCTTCTCCGACGAAGACAGCAAGGCCGTCTGCCGCCATGCCTTCCCATTGCAAGGCGAGGCACACGCCATCGGTAAAACCATCCGTGAATTACCATTGGCAGCGCATTATCTGAAACTATTGTTTATCCGCCGCAATACCGGAAAAATCCAAGACCTTGACCCTGATTTCGTTCTGGAAACCGGTGACATTTTGGTTGTCGCAGGCAAGCAGGAAGAAATTATTTCCTTTGAAAACTGGTGCTTGCAGGGAGATATCTAATTATCGGCAAATAAATCTTGCGCGCATCAGGATTTTTTGGTTTAATAGCGTCTTCGCAATTTTGCGCATGGGTGATTAGCTCAGTTGGTAGAGCGTCTGCCTTACAAGCAGAATGTCGGCGGTTCGACTCCGTCATCACCCACCAAGTTTCTTTTTCATTGTCTTTGACAGTGAATGCGCGGTGGTAGCTCAGTTGGTTAGAGTACCGGCCTGTCACGCCGGGGGTCGCGGGTTCGAGCCCCGTCCGCCGCGCCATTATTTAAAAATACTGATTTTTCAGTATCTCCCTTTTTCGGGTGATTAGCTCAGTTGGTAGAGCGTCTGCCTTACAAGCAGAATGTCGGCGGTTCGACTCCGTCATCACCCACCACTTTCCTTTTCATTGTCCCTGACAATGGATGCGCGGTGGTAGCTCAGTTGGTTAGAGTACCGGCCTGTCACGCCGGGGGTCGCGGGTTCGAGCCCCGTCCGCCGCGCCATCAAGTTAAAAATAAAAATACCGGTTTTTACCGGTATTTTTTCGTCTATACCCTATGCCTTTTTATAAAAAATCGAGCTTTTTAAATAGTATAAACAGGACAGCACAATAAAGCAGACATATGGTTTGAGTCCTGCAAGACCATCTATTTCAAGCTGATTCACACCAAACGCTTATTCATCAAATCCCTAAATCATCTTCCAAAATAGACATAAATACTTGTCTACCCTTATTACACAAAGGCCGTCTGAAAACGTCGATACATTTTCAGACGGCCTTTTTTTAGCTTATCAAGCCTGATACCTAATCATGCAGGAAGCCTTAGCATCAATCCAATGTTCGCCACCGGGCTGAACGATTTTAGACACCAGCTTATCCAAGTCGCGTAAATAATCGGTTGATTTTTGGCTGTTGATAATGACGACAACCACCAACGGCTTTTCGCCTAACCAATACCCAGCCAGTGCGCGGACATCTTTAAGCGTACCGGTTTTAAGGCGCAGGTTTTCACCTGGCTGCTTCAAGCGTGTTTTAAGCGTGCCGTCTTTACCGGCAATCGGCAGCGTACTGATAAACTCGTTTTTAAACGGGCTGAAGTACGCTTTTTCCAACATTTGCGCCATCATTCGCGCATTGAGCCGTTCAACGCGGGACAGGCCTGAACCGTTTTCCAACACCAGCCCTTCCGTATTGATACCGGCAACCGCCAGCTCGCTTTTTACGATAGAGGCAGCCTTAGTCTGCGCCAGTTTGTAATCAGACATGTTTCCGGCAAATTTAAGGAAAACCGAACGGGCAATCAGATTATTGGAATGCTTGTTCATATCGGTGAGGATATCGGTAAGCGGTTTGGATAGATGACTTGCCAACACATGTGCATCATGAGGCGCAACACCTGTCGTCAGTCCGTCTGAAACCGTACCGTCTTGTTGACGCCATTGGTTGACAAAACTTTTGCCGACAAATTCTTTCATGCTGTACATATTCAGATACAGCTCTTTGCCCAAGCAGCTTTCCGGCAGCTTACCCGATACGGTCAGCGTATTGTTTTTATAGGAAGTCTTCATGTGGTTTTTTAAAACACTGCACTTCCCTTCTTTATTCTCAAGCGTCAATTTGTTTTGAATGTTCAGATTCGGCAGCGGCGGGTTGGTACGGATGACCAAGCTTCCGTCTTCTTCTTTTTCAGCACGCAGTCCAACGGTTTTATACGCCAACATATTGGGATCGGGCGGCGTCATAAAGCTTTCGGCAGAATCGGAAGCAAAATCATCCGGATTCTTCACATCGCCCCACAGGCTGCGGTCGAGTATCAGATGTCCGTCAATATGGCGTATGCCCTTATCGCGCATCTGTTGCTGCATTTGCACCAAATCATGCTGGTCAAACACAGGATCGCCGCTCCCCACCCAATACACATTGCCTTTCAACGTATCGCCTTTGATTGGGCCGTTGGTTTTAAACTCAGTTTTCCAACGATAATCACCGCCCAACATACGAAACGCGGTAAACGCCGTTACCAGCTTCATGGTCGAAGCAGGATTGCGCAATTCATCGGCACGGTGTTCGGCAATCACTTTGCCGCTGTCCAATTCCTGCACATAAACGGAAATTTCATTTTCAGGAATACGCCCGAAATCCAAAGCCCATGACGGACAAACCGCCATCATCAGGCTGATTGATAAAATACTTTTAAATTTCATTGCGTTACAAAAATCTTATAAATTCTTACGAGGTACCTAGGCCGTCTGAACGTTTCAGACGGCCTTTTTATTTATTTCTGATGCGCTTTCAAACGCAAAGCAAACATGACGACCATAACACCGACAATCAAAGCGCACCCCATCGCCAAATGGATACCGTCCAGCATTGCCTGTTGCGGCATATCTGCATTGGAAAGTTTCTCGCCGATATTGGTCGCACCGACAAAAAACGCCGCACCGATGGCACCGGAAATCGGATTGATGGTAGTCAGAATCGCCGCACCGTGCGGATTGAGCGTTTTCGGCAACGCGTTCAGACCATGGGTTTCGCCGGTTACACAAGCAGACACGGAAAGCGCCAACAGCGTAAACATCGCCGTCAACATCACCACTTGCGTATCAATCCGCAAAAACAGCCACAATACCGCCAACGACACCACCAGCATCACTGTTGCCGGCAAGACGACGAAGCGGCCGCCCTTTTTGTCCAACAATTTGCCGAACAAAGGCGCGGCAACCGCTTGGGCAATGCTGGCAGGCATCAGAATCAGGCCGGTTGCCGTACCGGTCAGCATCAACACTTGCTGCGTGTACATCGGCACCATCAACTCCAAGCCCAAGAACAGGAATATCGCACCGGCCAAAATCACAACGCAATATCCGAACTGTTTGTATTCAGACGCACGAAGGTTCAACAACGGCGTAGCCAAACGGAACTGACGGTGCGCAAACCAACCCACCAGTACAACGGAAGCGGCAAAGAGCAGGATAAATTCCAGTAACGGCATATGGGCAAAATTACTGCTCGCATAAACCAGCCCGCCGAAGCCTGCAATCGACAGCACAGCCGACAACATATCAATTTTCGGACGGCTGATGTTACTCAAATTGACCGTCAAATATTTACCCACCAACACCATCGCCGCCAACATAAACGGCGCGGTAAAACCGAACAGCACACGCCAATGCGTATGGTCGATGATGATGCCCGACAGCGTCGGCCCCATTGCAGGCGCGGCGGTAAACATCATGGTAATCACGCCCATCGCCGTTCCGCGCTTGTTGGGCGGGAAAATCGACAACACGCCGTTAAACAGAAGCGGGACAAAAAACGCGGCAGACACTGCCTGCACCATCCGACCGACCACCAATACACCAAACGTCGGCGCAAACGCGCAAATCAGCGATCCTGCTAAAAACGTCGCCTGCGTGAACAGCACCATTTTGCGCGTTTCAAACCATTGAATCACACCTGCCGTAATCGGCGTAAATGCCCCCATGACCAGCAAAAAGCCCGTTGTCAGCCATTGGACCGTGGTCTTATCGACACCAAAATCTTTCATAATCGGCGTAAGCGCGACATTCAGCAGCGTGTCGTTGAGATAGCCGAAAAATGCGCCGATGAATAAGGTGGCGACAATGGTTTTAGCTGGAAAGTCGGGATTGTCGGCATAGTATTCGTGTGCCGTTACGTCCTCTTGCGAATCAGAAACGTGCATAATAATTTGAAATATCAGCGAAACCGTTATTTTAGCATAAACCATTTTGACAGGCCGTCTGAAACCTTGACCGCTTCCACAGATAACACTAAAATTTAGAATTGTTTTCATTTTTATTATTAAACAGGAGAAAAACATGTCAAAGAAAGTCAGCATCTTGGTCGGCAGCCTGCGTAAAGGCTCGTTTGCACGAAAAATCGCACAAAACGTCATTTCCATGTTCCCCGAAGGCTACGAAGCGCAAATCGTCGAAATCGGCCATTTGCCTTTATACAACTTCGACTACGACGATCCTGCCGTTACCGACTTCCCCACTCCATCCAGCTATACCGAGTTCCGTGAAACCATCAAAGCCTCTGCCGGCGTATTGTTCGTGACTTCCGAAAACAACCGTACCGTCCCTGCCTGTCTGAAAAACGCCATCGACATCGGCTCCAAACCCAATGCCGATGTTGCCTGGAAAAAAACACCTGCCGGCATCATCAGCCATTCTGTCGGTAAAATGGGCGGTTATAGCGCGCAAAAAAATCTGCGCCTTGCCCTCTCATATTTCGATATGCCGCTGACCGGCCAGCCGGAAGTATTCCTCGGCAACTCGCCTACCCTGTTTGACGACAACGGCCAGCTCATCGAATCAGCGCGCGGCTTTGTCCAAGGCTATATCGACCAATTGGTTGCCTTGATTGAGAAAAACCCTAAATAATCGGGATTAAAGCATACAGGCCGTCTGAAAACCGAATTTCAGACGGCCTCATCGTTTGCAAAAAATCAGTTTTTCAACCCTTCCTAAATTTTTACTAAATGAGTGCGGTTATAATCACTATCCACCCATCCTCCGGAGAATTTCCATGCGCGTATTATTGGTTGAAGACGATGCCATGATTGCCCAAGCCGTCAGTGCCAACCTGAAAGACACCGGCTACGCTGTCGATTGGGTCAGCCGCGGTTCGGAAGTGGCCGCAGCAGTGGCGGCGCAGGCATACGATTTGCTGCTCTTGGATTTGGGCTTGCCCGGCAAAGACGGTTTGGACGTATTGGCGCAAATCCGCAACGGCGGCTGTACCGTTCCCGTCTTAATCGTGACCGCACGCGACGATTTGCACAGCCGGCTCAACGGCCTAGACGGCGGCGCAGACGACTACATCGTCAAACCCTTCGACATGGCGGAACTGCAAGCCCGTATGCGCGCCGTATTGCGCCGACACGGTGGGCAGGCGCAAACGCTGCTGAGCAACGGCATCATCACGCTCAACCCTTCCACCCATCAGGTGGAAGTGGTCGGGCAGGAACAGGCCATCATGCTCAGCAACAAAGAATTTGCCGTCCTCCAAGCCCTGCTGCTGCGCCCGGGCATGATTCTGTCGCGCAGCGATTTGGAAGATAAAATCTACGGCTGGGGCGAAGAAGTCGAAAGCAACGCCGTTGACTTCCTGATTCACGCCTTACGCAAAAAACTCGGCAAAGAAGCGATTCAAAACGTCCGCGGGGTCGGCTGGCTGGTTGCACAAAACAACCAGGCCGTCTGAAAACCACAACAATATCAACACACAAACCATGCAACGCCTTATCCACACCATCAAACAATCCCTGCAAGTCCGAATCAGCCTCGCCCTGATCTGCATGCTCCTGCCCCTCTCCATCCTTGCAGGCATATTTTCATATTACGATACTTATCACGAGACCCAAGAGGTTCAAGACGACCTGTTGCGCCAAGTTGCGAACTATCTCGACCCGAGCGATGCCGATGACGAGAATCACTCGCTCGACAACGACAACAAGATTTCCGTTCAATTTCCCAATACGCCCAACCCCATTGTCAGCCTGCCTGAGAAGATTTCAGACGGCCTACACACCATTCAGGCCGATGACGACGACGATTACTACCGCGTTTATACCCGCGACACCAAGCAAGGCCGCATTGCCGTCATGCAGGAAAGCGACTACCGCGAAGAGCTGGCCGAAATGGCCGCCGTGCAGAGCATCCTCCCCATGCTCCTCGCCCTGCCCCTGATTATCCTGCTCACCGTCTGGATTACCCATCGCGCCATGCGTTCCGTCAAAACCCTGTCCAACGATTTGGAACAGCGCCAAATCAACGACCTCTCGCCGATGGACACGCAAGACATTCCCAGCGAAATCCAAGGCTTTGTCGTCGCCATCAACAACCTGTTGCAACGTACCGACGAAAACGTCCGCCAACAGCAACGCTTTATCGCCGATGCCGCACACGAATTGCGCAGCCCCATGACCGCCCTTTCCCTTCAGGCAGAGCGGCTCAACAATATGCAGCTGTCCGCCGAAGCGCGCGAGCAGTCCGCCCTGTTGCAACAAAGCATACAGCGCAACCGCCACCTGCTCGAGCAACTCCTCTCCCTCGCACGCGCCCAAGCACCCGAAACCCAACGCCCCAAAACCCTGATCAGCCTGCAAAACCAGTTCCGCCGCGTCTTGCAGGAACTCATGCCGCTGGCGCTGGCCAAAGGTCAAGACATCGGCGTCGCCGTTGAAAACGACTGCCAAATCCACGCCGACGATACCGAAATCTACACCCTCATCAAAACCTTTACCGACAACGCCATCCGCTATACTCCCAAAGGCGGCCGTATCGATTTGGGCTTTGACGAAACCGCCGAATACCTCAACATCTGGGTGGAAGACGACGGCCCCGGCATTCCCCCAAGCGAACGCCAACGCGTTATCGACCCCTTCTACCGCATTCTCGGCACCGAACAACAAGGCACCGGCTTGGGGCTGTCCATTGCAGACACCATTGTCAAACGCCATCAAGGCCGTCTGAAACTGGCCGACAGCCAACGCTTTGACAGCGGCTTGCTGATTATTGCCGAGTTAGATAAAAAGACGCTTTAAATAATTGACCCAACCAAATGATTTATCTAGCTTTAAGCCGATGAATCAAAACGTTTTAAAACCAAAGGCCGTCTGAAAATGACTTTCAGACGGCCTTTTTATATTTTAAAGCAAACCTCATTCATTCTTCACAAATACGGCTGCAAGGTTTGGCGGAGGATTTCCATATCGGTAATTTCGGTAATATTGGCTTTGCCCAAGTATTCCAAGCCGACAAAACGCATGATGCCGCTGCTGACTTTTTTGTCGTGGCTCATGTGTTCAATCCATTTTTCAAATGAGAAAACAGGCGGTGCGGACGGGAGGGAGGCGGCTTCCATTAAAGCGGCAATGCGGTCGGTATCGGCTTGTTGGGTTTTGCCCAAAATTTGCGACAAACGGGAAGCGAGGACGCAACCGGCGGCAACGGCTTCGCCGTGCAGCCATACGCCATAACCCATTTCGGCTTCGATGGCATGGCCGAAAGTGTGGCCGAGATTAAGCCATGCGCGGATGCCCTGCTCGGTTTCGTCTTGGGCAACAATATCGGCCTTCATTTTGCAGCAATGGTAAACGGCTTTTGCCATTTTTTCTTGGTGTTGCGCCATCAGGTCGGCCATATTTTCTTCCAACCAAGCAAAAAATTCGGCATCGCCCAATGCGCCGTATTTGATGACTTCGGCCATACCTGCGGAAAGTTCGCGTTGCGGCAGCGTTTGCAGGGCGGTCAAATCGGCCAGCACGGCTTGCGGCTGGTAGAACGCGCCAATCATGTTTTTACCGAGCGGATGGTTGATGGCGGTTTTACCGCCGACCGAGGAATCGACCTGGCTGAGCAATGTGGTCGGCACTTGGATAAAAGGTGCGCCACGCTGATAAGTCGCCGCGGCAAAGCCGACCATATCGCCTATCACGCCGCCGCCCAAAGCGATTAAAGTGGTTTTGCGTTCGGCACGGTTTTGCATCAGGCCATCGTAAATCAGGTTAAGCGTCTGCCAGTTTTTATATTCTTCGCCGTCGGGAAGGATGATGCTGAAATGCGGCACGCCCAATCTGTCTAAGGCCGTCTGAAGCTGTTTGAGATAAAGCGGCGCAACGGTTTCGTTGGTAATGATGGCTGCTTTTTTGCCTAAATAGGGCTGAAGCAGCGTATCGGCCTGCTCAATCAGTTTATGCCCAATAAAGATGGGGTATTGATGGGATGGGGTTTGGACTGTCAGTGTGCGCATAGTATTCCTTTGCAAAGCGTATTTATTCGCCTAAAGCCTGTATCAGGCGTTTGAGCGTTTTGTGACAGCTGTCGGATTCAATGACAAGATGGGCGGTTTGACGGTACAGCGTATCGCGTTGGTCATACAGCTCTTGCAGTTTGGCCAAAGGGTCGGCAACTTGCAACAGCGGCCGGTTACTGTCGTAACGGGTGCGCTCCAGCAAGGTTTCGGGGCTGGCATGCAGATAAACAACCGTGCCGTTTTGGCGCAAAATCTGTCTGTTTTCACTGCGCAATACGGAGCCGCCACCGGTCGATAAAACAATATTGCGCTGGGAAGCGAGCTTCTTCAGCATATTGGTTTCGCGGTTGCGGAAGCCTTCCTCCCCTTCCATCTCAAAAATGGTCGGAATGGTTACGCCCGAAGAAGTGCAGATTTCGTAGTCGCTGTCGTAAAACGGGCATTCAAACATTTGGGCAAGCTGCTTGCCCAAAGTGGTTTTGCCCGCGCCCATCAGCCCGATTAAAATTAAGTTGCCGTTGATTTTTTCCATGTGGGTCATTTTATACGATATGGTGGTTTCGTGGAAAAGTTCGTCGTCTTTCAGACGGCCTTTTCATCTCAGGCCGTCTGAAAACCAAAACAGGCATACCTTTGCAGATATGCCTGTTTGTCATTTTAGAGATTAGTAACGCAGATTGTTACCCACATTGTCCATAATGCGCGGTGTGATGAAGATCAACAGCTCACGGCGGTTTTCACGTTTGCCGCGTGATTTGAACAGATTGCCGACAACAGGGATATCGCCCAAAACAGGTACTTTGTTCACTGCATTGGTGCTTTCTTCTTCGTAAATACCGCCGACAATCAGCGTACCGCCATCTTCAACCATGGCTTGGGTATTCAAGTGTTTGGTGTTGATACACTTGGTTGTCAGAGAATCCACGGTACAGTCGATCGGGGTATCGCGATTAATCTTCACAGTCATGATGATTTGACCGTCAGGCGTAATGTTCGGCGTTACGGTCAAGCCCAAAACGGCTTTCTTGAAGGTAATCGAAGTCGCACCGCTGGAAGAAGCCTCTTGATAAGGAATTTCCGTACCGGATTCAATTTTGGCTTCTTTGCGGTCTTGTGTCAGCACACGCGGATTGGAAATGGTTTTGCTCTTACCTTGTTCTTCAGACGCGCTGATTTCCAAGCCCAATGCGCCGGACGAGAACGCACGCACCAGCGCAATACTGTTGACTGCGGCTGCGGTCGGCAGGCTGACGTTTGGATCCAAAGTCCATGTGCGGTAGCCTACGTCACCACGGTTAAACGAAGCATTGGTATTGTAGTTGGTTTGTGCATTGCTCCAGTTGCTGCCCCATGCGTTACGGCCACTTGCACCACCGGAACCGAATTTAACGCCCAAATTACGGAAGAAGGTATCTTCTGCTTCCACAATACGCGCTTCCACCATTACTTGACGGGTCGGAACATCCAATTCATCAATCAGTTTGCGGAATTTCTCAATCACGCCGCGGTTATCGGTCACGATCAGCGTATTGGTGGCCGGATCAATTAAGGCGCTGCCTCGGTTGCTCAACAGAGTATTGCGGGTATTGGAATTATTGCTGTCATATTCTTCCAGACGCAGAATTTTGCGGAATTCTTCCACGTTTTTGTATTTCAACTGGAAGGTTTGAGAATACAGCGGGCCCAATTCGGCAATCTCTTTTTCCGCCTGTAAGAAGGCTTTGTCTTTTGCCAACAATTCATCGCGAGGTGCGATATTGATGATGTTGCCTTGACGGCGCATATCCAAATTGCGCGCCTGCATAACCAAATCCAGAGCCTGATCCCAAGGTACATCTTTCAGGGATAAAGTCATGGTGCCTTTGACGGTATCGCTGGCAACAATATTCACACCGGATTCTTTTGCCAAAATCTGCAAGATGGTACGAACTTCTACATCTTGGAAATCCAAAGAAATTTTACGGCCTTTGAACGATTTGTTCGCATTGTGGTTCAAGCCGCCGGATTCGGTATTGGCGGCTTTAGGCGATACTTCAAATACAAAACGGCCGGAAGAAGCTTTGGTATTGATGTCCCAATTCGCATTATTGTTGCGGATAATGAGCTGGGTAGAATTGCCGATACGTTTGAGCGTAACGTTTTGTACAGGCGTATTGAAGTCAGCCACATCCAAACTGCGTTGCGCTTGTGTCGGCAGCGTATGGTTTTTCAATGTCACAACCACACGGTCACGCTGCTGTTTGATATCCGGCTGTCCGCTGAAACCCGGGGCAGACAATTCAATAATGCCGGAATTGCGTGCGCCTTTGCGGAAATCGATATTGGCGGCCGAAACGGCTTGATAAGCCTGAGTAGCGCGCGCGGTAGACGGCGTAGCCGCACGTTCATTTGCAACGGCTGCATTGGTTTGGTCAGTAGATTCGTTTACAAACACCCAAACTTCGTTGCCGCGAATCTCAGTATTGTATTGGCTGATTTTGTTCAAACCCAAAACCACGCGTGCGCGGTCATTGTTTTGTGCCGCAGTAATTTGATTCAGCAATGGGTCTGCATATTCCAAAACAGGCTGAGGCAAACGGATATTAGTGTTGGCAAAATCCAATGCGATACGCGCCGGAGTAGATGTTACAAAACCATGAGGTGTAGTGACGTCTTTGTCGAAACGGATTTTGATGATTTTTTGGTTGTCAGGCAAAGTGGAAACGTTGATATCGGTAATATTGCCTGCAAAGGCCGTCTGAACAGCGAGGGCAACGCTGAAGCCGGCAAATAATTTTGTCATGTGCTTGGTTTTCATAATCGAGTGAGACCCCTAAATTAATTTGAATTCGAACTATCTGAGCTATTGGAAGAATCCGCCTCTTTACTGCTCAATGGCAATTCGGCCTTCCGGTACACCCAGTTGCCGTAGCTGTCCTCAACTTGCTCGGTCAAGATAATTTTATCTTCGGTAATACTTTGGATTCTGCCGTAATTCTGACCGATGTAGTTTCCGGGATAAACGGTATAAACATGGTCGTTGACCTTAATAAATCCGGAAACTTTGCCGCTGCTTTGCAGCGTTCCGACAAAGGCCATGTTTTCCAAACTGAAGGCTTCCAATGTTTCTTTCGGACGGTTCACATCCGGCGCATTGCCTCCTTTAGGGGCAGTGTCCAAACGGCGTGAATCAAACGCATTCATGCCTTTAAAATTCGGCGGGCTATACGGCTTAGGCAATGTAACCGTCGGCTCTTCAAACGGAATAATCTTGGATTTTGCTTCCTGACGGGTTTGTGTCATCCATTGAGTCAAATCTTCATAGCTTTGCGTACAGGCTGCCAAGGGAAGAAGACTTAAGAGTAAGATGATTTTTTTCATGATTTCCCTATTCTTTTATTTTTGCTCATTCTCGGCAGATTTGCCTTCTTCTTGTGCCTGTTGCGCAGCCAATTCGGCAGCAATCTCTTCGGCCGGACGGGCTTTGTAAGTCGTCGCAATCGCGCTCAATGTCAACTCGCCTTTATTGCCTTTGCCTTCTTTGTCCTCACCTGCGTTCACGAGTTTTAAAGAATCTAACGTAATAATGCGAGACAAATCGCCTACATCACGGGTAAATTGACTGATCTGAGAGTATTTGCCTGTGATGGAAATCTGATACGGCAGTTTTTGAATTGGACCATCGTTTTCAGGTTGGAGCGGTGCAACGCTGTCCAAACGCAACCCGTTGGTTGAACCTGCCTGATGCAGCTCTTGAATCAGGTTCGGAATTTCCGCGTCGGTCGGCAGTTGTTTCAACAAAACATCAAATGCAGAGCGGATCGAAGCCAATTCAGCCTTTAGATTGTTCAAGCTTGCCGCCTGAATGCTTTTACGCGTAAAGGTTTCCTTCAGCTCTTCCTCTTTAGCTTCCTGCGTATTCAGGGTTTCAATCTGATCTTTAAATACGCCGACATAGCCCAAAGCCAACATACCGACAATCAATAAACCTGCCAGCAAAAGTTTTGAAGGCATATTGAGCAGGTACAGGTTTTGTACGTCCAATTGTTTCAGGTTTTTAGATGCCATTATTGAGCCTCCGGAGCAGGTTCTGCCACAGGTTCGGCCATTTCACCGCTGCTTTGGGCAGTCGGTGCAGGAGCCGGCGTATTCACTTGGTTGATTGAAGATTTCAAAGTAAATTCTTGGTAGTTATCTACTTTTTTAATACTCAACAATTCAGGCTGCAAGAAAATACCTGTACTCGGCAGGGAGCGCATCATAACGGCAATTTTATTGTCGCTGATGGCATGACCGCTGATTTTATAGCTGGTCGGGCTTTCGGCTTCCAACGCGGTCAAATAAGTATTATCGGGCGTAAGCGCATTCAAAGAATCAAGGATATAAGCCGCTTGATAGCGTTTTTCCTGCAACTCTTCAACTTTCAGCTTCTTGGCCAAGAAGGCTTCTTTTTCTTGCTGAAGTTTATCGATTTCGCCTAATTCTCTATCAAGTCTGTCGATTTCGGTTTGCAGGAAGTTGTTGCGGCCTTCTTGATTGCGGATGGCGCTGTCAATACCAAGATAGGTAGCGGCTGCCAAGCCCAAACCCACTGCAAAAGCACCAAGCATCAATATTTTGAATTGCTGCTGCTTGCGCTGTTTAATCTCTTCCCGATACGGAAGAAGGTTGATTCTGGTTAATTCGATCATGTTCTCAAAGTCCCCTTAATGCCAATCCGAACGCCAAGGTCAGTGACGGCGCATCAATTTGAAGCTGCGGCAATTCTACTTTTGCACTGCGTTCCACATATGAAATCGGATGCAGATATTCTGTTGCCGTATTGGTTTGCGAGAAAATGCTTTCTGCCAAACCTGCCTGCTGTGCGGTAAAGCCTGTCAGCAGGATGTGTTTGATATTGGCGAAAGAATCAGTGGCCTGCGTGGTATAGTAAAATTGCAAAACACGCTGAACTTCTTGCGCAACCTGTACATTAAAACGGTCGGCAATCTGAGACTGGTAGTCGGAAGGCTTGTTTTGAGAAGCCATCATTTGCGCGGCTTTTTCTTCCGTCACCTGATAAGTCCGCTGAATCAGCTGATTGAGCTGCTCTGTGCTGACCGGCGTTTCTTGTTTGTAAAGAATACGGCCGTTTTGCAGAATCAAGGCATACATTTGCGTCGCATGAATGCCGAACACGGCAACTTTTTCCTCTGCCATTTCGGGAGCATGCGTATTTATCCAATGAACAAAGGCATTGCGTTGCGCCAGCAAGTCTAAATCCAAAGCGGACAAAGGCAAGCCCGCATTCTCAAACATTTCAATGCGCGGCTCGACATCGTCTTTTTTGGCAGCAACAGCTAAAACATGCTGGCCTGAACCGACTTCTTCGGCTTGAAAGTCGTAGTTCATTTCTTCAATAGGCGCAAATTGGCCGACTTCCGCTTCGACAAACTCTTCCAAGTCCAAATCGGTATCACGCGGGTTGTAAATAATTTGCTCGACTGTCGCCAAGTTTTGTGGCACGGCTGCAACAATATTTTTGCAAGAACTGCGTAATTGTGCGTAAGTATGCTGGATGTAGGTAGCAAGCTGATCGTAGTCTTGAATTTTGTTGCCTTTGACAATATTTTTAGGCAATTTGGTAATAACGTATTTTTCCAGCTGAATTTGGTTTAAACTACGGCCTGTCAGTTGTACCATCTTAATGGCATGTTGGCTGATATCGACACCGATGGCAGAGCGGTTGTTCAATCCACTAGAAGCCTTGCCTGTTTTGGTATCTTTCGTGCTTTTAAATAAGCGCATGATTTGACTTCCCTGTATCATTTAGGAGTGAGTAACTGTTTCGTTATCCGTAAAGGACTTCTTATTCTTTGCACAGTATTGACTGTGGCTGATAGAAATCGTTTCCCATTTTACTTTATTTATCGCCATTAATGGCAAATTATTACTTAGTCATGATTAAAAAGATTATAACGACCTGCCTGGGTCTCTTATTGGGACTGGCTCTTTTCGGCGTGGGGCTGATTGCAATTGCAATTTTGGTCACCTATCCGAAACTGCCGTCTTTGGACACTTTACAACACTACAAACCCAAAATGCCGCTGACGATTTATTCTTCAGACGGCCAAGTGATTGGCGTTTACGGCGAGCAACGGCGTGAATTCACCAAAATCGGTGACTTTCCCAAAGTTTTGAAAAATGCCGTGATTGCCGCCGAAGACAAACGCTTCTACGACCACTGGGGCGTGGACGTTTGGGGTGTGGCGCGCGCCGCGATCGGCAACGTCATGGCCGGCGGCGTCCAATCCGGTGCCAGTACGATTACGCAACAGGTTGCTAAAAACTTCTACCTGAGCAGCGAGCGTTCGTTCACCCGTAAATTCAACGAAGCCCTGTTGGCCTACAAAATCGAGCAGTCTTTGAGCAAAGACAAGATTTTGGAGCTGTACTTCAACCAAATCTATTTGGGTCAACGCGCTTATGGTTTTGCATCTGCAGCCCAAATTTATTTCAACAAAAATGTTAACGAGTTAACATTGGCCGAAGCCGCCATGTTGGCCGGCTTGCCCAAAGCCCCTTCCGCCTACAATCCGATTGTAAATCCTGAACGCGCCAAACTGCGTCAGGCTTATATTCTGAATAATATGCTGGAAGAAGGCATGATTACCCTGCAGCAACGCGATCAGGCTTTGAAAGAAGAGTTGCATTACGAGCGTTTTGTACAAAACATCGATCAAAGCGCCCTGTACGTTGCCGAAATGGTGCGTCAAGAGCTGTTTGAGAAATACGGCGAAGATGCCTACACGCAAGGCTTCAAGGTATACACCACCGTCGACACCGCACACCAGCGCGTGGCCACCGAAGCCCTGCGTAAAGTCCTGCGTAATTTTGACCGCGGCAGCAGCTACCGCGGTGCAGAAAACTACATTGACCTGAGCAAAAGCGACAACGTAGAAGAAACTGTCAGCCAATACCTTTCTACGCTTTACACCGTCGATAAAATGATTCCGGCAGTTGTATTGGAAGCCTCCCGTAAAGGTGTACAGATTCAGTTGCCGAGCGGCCGTAAAGTGACGCTGAACAGCCACGCTTTAGGCTTTGCCGCCCGTGCCGTCAACAACGAAAAAATGGGCGAAGACCGCATCCGCCGCGGATCCGTCATCCGCGTTAAAGGCAGCGGCGATACCTTTACCGTCGTTCAAGAGCCTTTGCTGCAAGGCGCATTGGTGTCTTTAGATGCGAAAACCGGTGCAGTCCGCGCATTGGTCGGCGGCTACGACTACCACAGCAAAACCTTCAACCGCGCAACTCAAGCCATGCGCCAACCCGGCTCGACGTTCAAACCGTTCGTTTATTCCGCCGCTTTGGCAAAAGGCATGACTGCTTCCACCATGATTAACGATGCGCCGATTTCCCTGCCGGGCAAAGGTGCAAACGGTAAAGCGTGGAACCCAAAAAATTCAGACGGCCGCTATTCCGGTTACATCACGCTGCGCCAGGCTTTGACCGCTTCGAAAAACATGGTATCCATCCGCATCCTGATGTCTATCGGTATCGGTTACGCGCAACAATACATCCAACGCTTCGGCTTCAAGCCGTCTGAAATTCCTGCCAGCCTGTCTATGGCTTTGGGTACAGGCGAAACCACGCCGTTGCGTATTGCAGAAGGTTACAGCGTCTTTGCCAACGGCGGTTACAAAGTATCTGCCCACGTCATCGACAAAATCTACGACAGCCAAGGCCGTCTGAGAGCGCAAATGCAGCCTTTGGTAGCCGGTGAGAACGCGCCTCAGGCCATTGACCCGCGCAACGCCTACATCATGTACAAAATCATGCAAGACGTTGTCCGTGTCGGTACCGCACGCGGTGCAGCCGCACTCGGCCGCGCCGACATCGCCGGTAAAACCGGTACCACCAACGACAACAAAGACGCATGGTTTGTCGGCTTCAACCCTAGCGTTGTGACTGCCGTCTATATCGGCTTTGACAAACCGCGCAGCATGGGTCGTGCAGGTTACGGTGGTACAATCGCCGTACCGGTATGGGTAGAATACATGCGCTTTGCCCTGAAAGGCACCAGCGTCAAACCGATGAAAGCCCCTGAGGGCGTGGTTTCGAACGGTGG
The DNA here is from genome assembly GCF_041433145.1 of Neisseria sp. 27098_8_158. Classification (NCBI taxonomy): domain Bacteria; kingdom Pseudomonadati; phylum Pseudomonadota; class Betaproteobacteria; order Neisseriales; family Neisseriaceae; genus Neisseria; species Neisseria sp. 27098_8_158. The sequence continues at coordinate 128,517 of NZ_JAPWAZ010000003.1, read as the reverse complement.
CGAAGTGTATATGCGCGAACGCATGACCACCAGCTCCGACCTGGCCTTGGACAACAGCGGCGTTGCGCCGCGCCCCACTCAACCTGCCCGTCGCGCGGTTCCGAATGAAAACCGCCGCCGCACCGAGAGTGGCAATGCGCCAGCCCGTGAAGAATTAGACGAAACCCCAGTTCTGCCAAGCAATACCGGCAACAATAACAAACAACAACTGGACTCTCTGTTCTAACAAATCAAGGCCGTCTGAAACGTTCAGACGGCCTTTTTTGAGAAAATTCAAAGCAAAACCATGATTGATTTACACTGCCATTCGACCGTTTCAGACGGCATGCTCTCCCCAACCGAAGTCGTCCGACTCGCCCGTCAAAACGGTTGCACCCTGCTCGCCCTGACCGACCACGACCACACCGGCGGACTGGCCGAAGCTCGCGCCGAAGCCAATACCCTCGGCCTCTCCTTCATCAACGGCGTAGAAATATCCGTCACTTGGCGCGGCCGCACCATCCACGTTGTCGGCTTGGACTTTGACGAACACAACGAAACCCTGCAAAACCTTCTTGCTAAAGTCCGCAAAGGCCGTCTGAAACGATTGGAAGCCATCGCGGCCAAACTGGAGAAAAAAGGCATAACAGGCGCGTATGAAGGTGCGCTGGCATTAGCCGCCAACAAAGAAATGGCCAGCCGCACCCACATTGCTGAATTCCTCATCCGCGCAGGCCATGTTAAAAACAAACAGCAGGCATTTACCAAATACCTGGGCGACGGCAAATCCTGTTCCGTCAGACACGAATGGGCCACACTGGAAGACTGCGTAGCCGCGATTACAGGCGCGGGCGGCATGGCCATTATCGCCCACCCGATGCGCTATGAATTATCCGCCACCGCCAAACGAAACCTGTTTCAAGAATTTAAAAACCTTGGCGGCGCAGGAATTGAAGTGCACAGTGGCAACTGCTGTAAAAACGACCGCCTCAACTATGCCCTGCTTGCCGACCGCTTCGACTTTCTCGCCAGCGCAGGCAGCGACTTCCACCGCCTCAACGACTTCAGCGGCGGCATACTCGGCACCTGCCCCGACTTACCCGAACAATGCCGCCCGGTCTGGGAACACTTTAAGGCCGTCTGAATTTTTGACAGCAATTTTTCAGACGGCCCGCCAAGTATGAGATAGTTATAAACATATCACACTCTACATATTGAAACTGCCTGCCCGATACACCATAATAACCCTATAAATACCCCAAAAATAAAGGTTAACACCATGTGCCAACTGCTCGGCATGAATTGCAACACGCCCACAGACATCATGTTTTCTTTTGAAGGCTTCCGCCGTCGCGGCGGCATTACTGACCACCACGCCGACGGCTTCGGTATCGGCTTTTTCGAAGGCAAAGGCGTGCGCTTGTTTCATGACGACAAACCCAGCGCCAACTCGCCCGTTGCCGACTTGGTGCGCGCCTACCAAATCAAATCTGAAAACGTTATCGCCCATATCCGCAAGGCCTCACAAGGCCAGACCTCATTGGCGAACACTCATCCCTTCATGCGCGAAATGTGGGGCGAATATTGGCTGTTTGCCCACAACGGCCATTTGATTGATTTTTACCCCGAGCAGGGCGAGTACTACCATGCCGTCGGCACGACCGATTCCGAACGCGCGTTCTGCTTTATTCTCAACCGCCTGCGCAGCCGTTTTGCCACCAAGCCCGAACCTGAAGTTTTGTTTGATGCCATCGCCGGCCTGACCCATGAAATCCGCCGCTATGGCTTGTTTAATTTCGTGATGTCCAACGGCGACTGCCTGTTTGCCCACGCCAGCACCTTACTGCACTACATCGTGCGCAAAGCCCCGTTTGGTAAAGCGCGTTTGCTGGACGATGATGTCATGGTCGATTTTTCAGAAGTGACCACCCCGAACGATAAAGTTTCCGTCATCGCCACCCTGCCCCTGACGCGAGATGAAACCTGGTCGCAATTGGCAGTCAATGAATTGGTGATGTTTCAAGACGGCGACATTGTCCTCAGCGACCGCCCCGACAATCCGGTTTACATGAGCGCGGAAGAAGGTTTGGAAATCGCCCGTGCCGTCGGCGTATCGGTTTGACGTTTGATTGGCTGAAAAACTCAAGGCCGTCTGAAAGGCTCAACTTCGCTCAAGTTGCCCTTTCAGACGGCCTTTTTATACTTAATCCATAGACAAAGCCTTTACTATACGAAAATAACGCAATCCGCTACAATAATAGTTCACAAACAATAAATTCAATTGCTTAGCGACCTTGCCGAGCGTATGACAAGGAAACCCGATGAAGTGCCCGTTTTGCCAACACCCCAACACACAAGTAACCGACTCGCGATGGCTAGAAGACACCAACAGCATCCGTCGCCGTCGCAAATGCTTGGAATGCGGACAACGCTTCAGCACTTTTGAAACCGTTGAAATGCGGATGCCGCAAGTCATCAAATCCAACGGCACACGGGTTCCCTTCAATCCGCACAAACTGCAGACCAGCCTTGAGCGCGCGCTGCACAAACGTCCTGTCATACAAGAACAAATCGATGAAACCGTTGCCCTGATCGAGCAGCGCCTCTACCGTTTGGGCAAAAAAGAAGTCGCTTCGCACATCGTTGGCGAAATGGCGATGGAGGAACTGGCAAAAATCGACCAAGTTGCTTATGTCCGCTTCGCGTCCGTCTATAAAAGCTTTAAAGACGTTTCCGAATTCACCCAAGTCATCGCCGAATGCAAAGCCAAATAAGGCCGTCTGAAACCATGTTTTCCGCACTTGATACCCAAATGATGCAAACCGCCCTCGAGCTGGCCAAGCTTGGGCGGTTTTCTACTTCCCCCAATCCCCGCGTCGGTTGCGTAATTGCACACGGCGCACAAATCGTCGGACAAGGTTTCCACGTCAAAGCAGGCGAGCCGCACGCTGAAGTTCACGCATTAAGGCAGGCCGGAGCTACGGCAAAAGGTGCAACAGCCTATGTCACGCTGGAACCTTGCAGCCATTACGGCCGCACACCGCCATGCGCCGAAGCGCTGGTTCATTCCGGCGTAACGCGCGTGGTCGCCGCCATGACCGACCCTAACCCGTTGGTCGCAGGCAAAGGCTTGTCTATGCTGGAAGCCGCCGGAATCCGTACCGAAAGCGGTTTGTTGGAAGCTCAGGCGCGCGAGCTCAACCGCGGTTTCCTGTCGCGTATCGAACGCGGCAGACCATTTGTCCGCCTCAAATGCGCCGCCAGTTTGGACGGCAAAACCGCCCTTTCAGACGGCCGCAGCTTTTGGATTACCGGCGAAGCAGCGCGCGAAGACGTACAAATTCTCCGTGCCGAAAGTTGCGCCGTTTTGACCGGTATCGGTACCGTGCTTGCCGACAACCCGAAACTCAACGTCCGCAGCTTTCCCACCCTACGCCAACCTGCGCGTATCGTCTTGGACAGCCGGCTGCAAATCCCTTTGGACTGCCACCTCGTGACCGATACCGAAAGCCCGACCGTTATCGTTACCCTTTCCTCAGACGAACAACGTTTGCAGGCGCTGGGTAAATTTGAACATATCCGCATTATCAGGCCGTCTGAACACATCAACGGCCGCATCAATCTTCTTTCACTCATGCCGCAACTGGCAGAACTTGGCTTTGGCGAAGTTCTGGTAGAAGCCGGCTCAACACTTGCTTCAGCCTTCCTGAAGGATGACTTGGTGGATGAAATCGTCCTCTACCAAGCACCGAAACTGTTAGGCGCAGGCAAACCTCTTTTCTCCCTCCCTGAAAATCCGGCCGCCCTACTTTCAGACGGCCCTTGGCAAAGTCAATCGGTAGAAATCATCAGGCAGGACATTAAATGGGTTCTCCGGAAAAAATCCGTCTAATTGCCTCAACTTAATAATCAAACCACTTTTAATAGGACATATCTATCATTTACATAGCAATAAATGTAATTTTTTCGTCAATATATTATAATGACTTTAGCGTATTCCAATTTAAAACTTTGACTTAAGTTAACTATCCTCAAGCCGATTGTCGACAAATTTTCCTTTTTTTCATCACGAAATAATGGATTATTAAGATAAGTTAAGCCACGAAAATTTATTAAAAATTTTTATTCTAGAAGGGTTTTAAACGGCATAAACGGTAGTTTCATTTCATGAATCATACATTTGACAAAACAATATCTAAAATCAAAACATGTGGTTGAATGTAATTTCTAAAAATTAAGTATTCAAAAATACCGTTTCCATACCATAGAGACCGTCTGAACGACCGTTAAACTTTTTTGATTGAGACGAATCAGATAAGTGCTTATGATTTTGTCTAATGCAATTATAAGTATGGTTTTAAGGCTTCACACGATACAGCAGCCGGCTATGGCTATGCGGTTGCAGCAAACAACTCAGGCATCGGGCAAACACTCCCGATTTACTCATTCATTAAACGAAAGACATCATGAAAAACATTACGATACAAAAATTTGCCGATAAGACCGCAAAAATCGGCATCGTTGGCTTAGGCTACGTCGGTTTACCACTGATGTTGCGCTATGTGGACATCGGTTACCAAGTTTTGGGTTTCGACATTGACACCAACAAAGTCGACAAGCTCAATAAAGGCGAAAGCTACATCGAGCATATCCCTTCCGACAAAATTGCCGCTGCTTCCAACAGCCTGTTTGAAGCAACGACCGACTTCTCCCGCATCGGCGAAGTAGAAGCCGTCATTTTGTGCGTACCGACTCCGCTGAACAAATACCGCGAGCCGGACATGAGCTTTGTGATCGACACTACCGATGCGGTAAAACCTTACCTGCGCGCCGGTCAAGTGCTGTCTTTGGAATCCACCACCTACCCCGGTACTACCGAAGAAGAATTGCTGCCACGCATGGAAGAAGGCGGCTTGAAAGTCGGTCAAGACGTATTCTTGGTTTACTCTCCTGAGCGTGAAGACCCGGGCAACCCTAACTTTGAAACCCGTACCATTCCAAAAGTCATCGGCGGCCATACCCCAGCGTGTTTGGAAGTCGGCCTTGCGCTGTACCAACCTGCCATCGATAAAGTTGTTCCAGTAAGCTCCACCAAAGCTGCCGAGCTGACCAAACTTCTGGAAAACATCCACCGCGCCGTAAACATCGGCTTGGTGAACGAGATGAAAATCGTTGCCGACAAAATGGGCATCGACATTCACGAAGTCATCAATGCCGCTGCAACTAAACCGTTCGGCTTCGTTGCTTATTATCCAGGCCCTGGATTGGGCGGCCACTGTATCCCTATCGACCCGTTCTACCTGACTTGGAAAGCACGAGAATACGGTGTAAACACCCGTTTCATCGAGCTGGCTGGCGAAGTGAACTCCCACATGCCCGACTACGTTATCGAAAAAGTCGGCCTGGCTTTGAATGACCACAACCGTTCTATCAAAGACAGCAAAATCTTGGTATTGGGTATCGCCTACAAGAAAAACGTGGACGATATGCGTGAAAGCCCGTCTGTGGAAGTGATGGACCGCCTGCACAAACTGGGCGCAGTGGTTTCCTACTCTGACCCGCACGTTCCAGAGTTCCCACATATCCCCGGCCACCACTACTTCGACCTGAAGAGCGAAGCGCTGACCCCTGAAACTGTCGCTCAATACGACTGCGTGGTTCTGACCACCGATCACGACAAATTCGACTATGACATGATCACCGAACATGCCAAGCTGATTGTCGATACTCGCGGCAAATTCCCAGTGAAAAATCCTAAAGTCATCAAAGCATAATCTTGCTTCAGACGCATCCGGCTGCCACCGGTTTCCCCGACCGGGACGGCGGCCGGTTTCCCAAGGCCATTTGTTTTTCAGACGGCCTTGGCAAACCGGCAACGGTAACAACGCATCTCTTACGAAAAACGCTCAGCTCGAACTTCTGGCCGTCTGAAAACAAATAATATGAACGCGAAAAAAATCCTCGGCTACGCATTGGGCCCGATAGGAAGCGCCGCTTTCGGCCTGCTTTCCCTGCCGCTCATCTCATGGTACTTCCCTGCGGAAGACATCGGCCGTATCGTACTCTTGCAGACCATTGCCGGACTGAGCATTCTGCTCTTGGGCTTGGGGCTGGACCAATCCTATATTCGCGACTATTACGCCGTTAAAGACAAGGCCGCGCTGTTCAAATCCGTTTTTTTATCGCCATTGATTCTGACGGTGGCGGTTGTGGTTTTAGTGTTGCTGATAAACGCATCATGGCCGTCTGAAATCATTTTCGACATCCCCAGTGCGAATTTGGGGATTCTCTTCCTGATTTTCTTAGCCACCACGCTGATTATCCGTTTTTTAGCCTTGATTTTGCGGATGAAAGAGCAGGCATTGGCTTTTTCCGTCAGCCAGCTTGCGCCGAAATTCTTGATTTTGGTGTTGGTTTTTGCCGTGATTGCTTCCGGCTTGCCTGCCAATACTACTTCGCTGGTTTTTGCCTACACCGCAGCCCAAGTGCTGACTGTTTTACTGTTGATCTATCAACTGCGCCGAGATCTGCAAGCCGTTTCCCATGCGAAATGGTCGTCCGAGCTGCATCGGGACGGCCTGCGCTACGGCCTGCCGCTGGCATTCGGCAACTTGGCCTATTGGGGCCTGACTTCGATTGACCGCTTTGTCCTCAAAAACATCTCTGGCTTGGACGAGTTGGGCATTTATTCGATGGCGGTCAGCTTTGGCGCCGTCGCCTTGATTTTCCAAAGCGTGTTCTCCACCATTTGGGCGCCTTTGGTGTTCAAATGGGTAGAAGAAAAAAACAATCTGGACAAAATCGGCGACATCACGCTTTCCATGACCGTCCTCATCAGCGCAATGATTTGCCTCATCGGGATTTTCTCGCCGATGGCGACCTGGATACTGCCGGAAAAATACACGCAGGTTCAATTTATCCTGCTCTCGTGTATGCTCTTCCCCCTGTTTTACACGCTGACCGAAGTCAGCGGCATCGGTTTGAACGTCGTCCGCTCGACTTGGCTGATTACTGTCATCAACATCGTTGCCTTTATCGCCAATACCGCCCTACTCTATCTGTTGGTACCGAAATTTGGTGCAAAAGGTGCAGCTATGGCCAGCGCAACGGCTTTTTGGCTGTTTTTCATCTTGAAAACCGAATTCTCTTCACGCCTGTGGCAGCCTTTGCCGCGCCTGAAGATTTATACCAACTCAACGCTCTGCCTGATAATCTGCCTTGCCTACACTTGGCTGGGTACACGCGACAACTATATTTGGTTTGCGCTGGCATGGGCAGTCGGACTGGGTTTCCTGTTCCTAAAATACAAACACGCACTATTTGCCGCGACCGAAAAAATCAAAGCCAAATTAAACCGTTCGGCAAAATAGCCAACCTGAGATTCACGTCTCTACGATAACAACAGAACGACTATGAAAATAAAACGTCTGAACTTATACACTTACATCCTATACATCATGCTCGCAGCCTATATGCTGGGGCCCGCGCTGTCCTTTAAGGTCGGCGTACCGCGTATTGATAACCCGCTGACCCTGATATTTGTACTGCTTGGTTTTGTCGTATTTTTTCTGGAAAGCAAGCATATTCCGCGCAAGATTTTTGCCATGCTCTGCGCCCTGACTGCCATGTGCATCTGGCCTGCCATCCACATGGGCATTACGTCGCTGACGCCGACGCAGTACATGGATATTTTGTTTTTTATGGCGGTTCCGGCTTTCTTCTACTTGTTTTACCAAGTATTGAAGCGCGCCGACGACCCTTTGGGAACGATTCAGAAGTTCCTTGTCGTATTTACGCTGTTTATCGCCGTGCCACCGTTTGCAGAGCTGGCCACCGGTATTCAGTTTGTGAGTGCCAGCGATGAATTGGCCATTGACGAAGGCTCGCTCAAAGGCTTGTTCTTTAACCCAAACAACCTTGCCGCCACCGCAGTCTGCCTTGCGCCTGCCATTTTGTTTTTCTTCCAACTCCAAGGACGGAAACACAAAGAAAAACTGCTGGGCTGGGGCTTGTTCCTGCTGTTGGGCATGGCCATTTTTGCCAGCGTATCGCGTACCGCCATCGGCTGTTACCTGTTGATTTTGCTGGTTTATACGGCCTATCGCAAAAACGGTTTTATTACGGTCGGCGTCGCTGGTTTACTGGCGTTGGTGTTGTCGATGATTCCGTCACGAGCGATTGCGGAATTTTTGCTGTCGCTCAACGGCAACCAGTTTTTGGAACGCTTTTCCAGCCGCGTGTACCTCTTCCTGTACGACTTAGGCAGCGACAACTCCGTGTCCTACCGTCAGGAGATTTACAACTACTTCTGGAATAATCCGCCCCTGCTGCTGACCGGCTACGGTCCTAAAAACTTCCGCGAATATTTCGGCGGCCATTTGAGCGGCAGCTTGGGCTTTGAAAACCCGCACAGCTTCATCATCGAGCTATATCTGGGTTTCGGCATGATTTCCTTACTCGGCTTTATTGCCTTTGTAGCGTGTTATTTCCTCTACACCGCCTCAAACCGCGCAGTAACCGGCAAATCGCGCGTTTTGGCTTGGGTTGCCTTGGGCATTTTCCTGCTGGCCGGTTTTATTCCGTCCACCATTTTGCGTATGCCGTTTATCTGGCTGCCCTGCCTGCTGATTTTTATTTACAGCGTATTTGTTGCGCCCAAGCTGAAAGATATGGCCGCTTACGCATACAATGAAACACTATACGATACGAAGAAACCATCATGAAAATCATCCTGACTACTTCCATGTCCGGCCTCGGTGGCACTGAAAACGCCACTTTCCGCCTCGGCCGCCTGCTCAAACAACGCGGACACGATATCGTATTGGCCTCTTCAGACGGCCCTTTGATTCAGGAAGCGCAAGCATTGGGCATCCGTTGGCAGCCGATTGATTTTTACCAAGGCGGATTATTGGGTTACGTCAAAGGCATGTTTGCCTATATGAAACTGCTGAAAAAAGAGAAACCTGATGTGATTCACTGCCAAATGGCGCGTATCGTTCCGGCCTGCGCCATTGCGGCCAAGTTTGCCTCGCCGAAAACCAAAGTGTTCTACCACGCGCGCGGCCTTGATCCGGAAACTTATCCGAAAATTGCCAAGCTTTTCGATAAGCTGGGCGTGTACATCATCGGCAACTGCAAACACGAACGCGAAAAACTCATCCGTTACGGTTTCCCTGCCAACCGCATCACCTACACTTACAACGCCCTGCACAAAGCAGATTTCGTTCCTGAAAAAACGGTCAAAGACTATGTCCAACTGGGCACGCTTTCCCGTTTGGACACCGTCCGCGCCGTGCATCTGATGTTGGATATTTTGAAGAAAATGGTTGACCGCGGTATGCCTGTACGCCTCAACGTTGCAGGTATCGGCGAAGAAATGGACAACCTCAAAGCCCAAGCCAAACGTTTGGGCATTGAAGACAAAGTCACCTTCCTCGGCGGTGTCCGCGACTTGACCGGCTACTTCAAAGAAGTCGATATTTTGGTGAACACGCCGCATTGCGTAGGCGACCACGGCGCAGGTGTCGGCAACAATATTTTGGAAGCCGGCCTTTACGACACGCCTGTCGTGACCTACAACATGGCGGGCATTTCCGAAATGGTCATCACCGGCCAAACCGGCTACTGCATTCCTTTCGGCGATGACGAAGCGTTTATCGAAGCCGTCGATACACTCATCAAGCATCCAGAGTTGCGCAGTCAAATGGGCAAAGCCCTGCACAAACATGTCGAAACCTTATGCTCCGACGACGAAATCTACCGCACCACCATGGCTGCGTACGAAATGTAAGGCCGTCTGAAACATGAACATTACCATCGTCGCCCCTTATTGCTCGCTGCCTTCCGAGCCGCATTTCAACCGCTTCTGGTATCTTGCCGAGCTGTTGTCGCAGTCGCATGACGTGTTGCTGATTACCAGCAACTTCAAGCACTACGACAAATCTTTCAGACGGCCCGAAGATGCCGAGGCCGCCTCACAAGGCCGTCTGAAAGTCATGCTGTTGGAAGAAAGCGGATACAGCAAAAACGTGTCTTTGGGACGCGTGACCAGCCATCACCGCTTTGTCAAACATTTTGAAAAATGGTTGGAAAACTGCCGTCCGGGCGAACAAGACGTCGTCTTTTCCGCCTATCCGCTGATTGCCACCAACCTGCTGTTGGGCAAACACAAAACGCGTTTGGGCTACAAACTGATTGTCGATGTGCAGGATGTATGGCCGGAGTCTTTCTCCTCGGTCGTACCGTTTTTGAAAAAAGTACCGCACAACCTGCTGCCCTTTGCTTCACGCGCCAACCAAGCCTACCGCTACGCCGATGCGCTGGTTGCCGTATCGCAGACTTATCTCGACCGCGCCAAAGAAGCCAATCCGAACGTACCCGGCGAAGTCGTCTATATCGGCGCTGATTTTCCCAAACTCGATGCCGCGCCTGCTAAAGATTTTGGCGACGACAAAACCCGCTTTTTCTACTTGGGCACGCTCAGTTACAGCTATGACGTGGAAACCGTGTGCAAAGGCGTTCGCAAACTGTTGGATGCCGGTGAAAACGTCGAATTGCACATCATGGGCGGTGGCCCCGATTTGGAGAGGCTCAAACAATATGCCTGCGACGGCATCAAGTTCTACGGCTACATTCCTTACGCCGAAATGATGTCGGTCGCCAAAGGCTGCGACATTTCCGTCAACGCCATCCACTCTTACGCCATGCAGTCGATTACCAACAAACTGTCCGACTATATGGCTTTGCAAAAACCGATTCTGAACAGCCAGGTCAACGACGAAGTTGCCAAAGTCCTTACCCTGCTGCCGCATGCGAACTACCGTTCCGGCGATGTGGACGGTTTCGTTCAAGCCGCCAAAGATATTCTGAAGCGCAAAAACGATCCTGTTCAGTCCGAAGAAATCGTCCGCCGCTTCAAACGCGACGTTGCCTATCAAAAAATCGTCAACCTGATTGAAAGATTAGCTCATGAATAAATTTTTCAAACGCCTGTTTGACATTGTTGCCTCCGCTTCGGGGCTGATTATCCTGTCGCCTGTGTTTTTGATTTTGGTGTACCTCATCCGCAAAAACTTAGGCTCGCCTGTGTTCTTCATCCAAGAGCGGCCGGGCAAGGATGGCAAGCCGTTTAAAATGATTAAATTCCGCTCCATGTGCGATGCAATCGATAAAGACGGCAACCCGCTACCGGACAGCGAACGCCTGACCGATTTCGGCAAAAAATTACGTGCTACCAGTTTGGACGAACTTCCTGAATTATGGAATGTCTTAAAAGGCGAGATGAGTCTAGTTGGCCCTCGTCCGCTGCTGATGCACTACCTGCCGTTGTACAACGACTTCCAAAACCGCCGCCACGAAATGAAACCGGGCGTGACCGGTTGGGCGCAAGTCAATGGCCGCAACGCCATTTCATGGGATGAAAAATTCGCCCACGATGTTTGGTACATCGACAACTTCAGCTTTTGGCTGGATATCAAAATTTTGTTCCTGACGGTTAAAAAAGTCTTCGTCAAAGAAGGCATCTCGGCCGAAGGAGAAGCCACCATGCCTTATTTCACGGGTAATAAAACTGATGAAAAAAAATAACATACTGATTCTGTCGGCAGGTCGCCGCGTCGAATTGGTGCAGGACTTCCAAACCGAAGCCGCACGTTTTTCAGACGGCATCGGCGTTTTTGCCACTGACCTCAACCCCCACATGTCTTCTGCCTGCCATGTTGCCGACCGCGCTTTCAGCGTGCCACGCATCGATGCAGCCGAATACATTGACAGCATTTTCGAGCTGGCCAAACAACACAACATCGGTCTGATTGTGCCAACCATCGATACCGAGCTGCTCAAACTGGCCGAAGCACGTGACCGTTTTGAAGCTGAAGGAATACATATTGTCATTTCCGATGTAAAACTGATTACCCTGTGCCGCGACAAGCGCCTGACCGCAGGCCTGTTTGCACAATACGGCATCCGTTCGCCTGAAATTTACGAACGTGACCGCTTGGTTTTCCCGTGTTTTGCCAAGCCTTATGACGGCAGCCGAGCCATCGGTGCGAAAAAAATCAACACACCGGCTGATTTGACTGTCGACATTACCGAAGACCCGAAAATGATGTTCGCCCAATATATCGATATTGAAAATGCTTTTTCCGAGTTTACCGTCGATATGTATTACGACCGTCAAGGCCGTCTGAAATGCGCCATTCCTCGCGAACGTTTGGAAGTGCGCACCGGCGAAGTCAGCAAAGGCGCAACCCGACGCAATGCCCTGTATGAAGAGCTGGTTGAAAAAATGGCCGTATTGGAAGGCGCACGCGGCTGCATTACCGCGCAATTCTTCGTCAGCAAAACCGACAATACGACCTACGGTGTGGAAATCAACCCGCGTTTCGGCGGCGGTTTCCCGCTGACTTACGCCGCAGGCGGCAACTATCCGGGCTGGCTGATTCAAGAATATATCGGCGACCAAGACGTCCCGTTCTCCGACGTCTGGGAAAACAATTTAATCATGCTTCGTTACGATGCTAAGGTTTTGGTAAGAGAACATGATTAAGCCGGAAGAATCCGTCATCGTCTTCGATCTTGACGATACGCTTTACTCTGAGTACGACTACAAATGCTCCGGAATACAGGCAGTTGTAGGAATCATTACGTCGCTTTACCCTCAATACGATGCTGACGTACTAAATGAAATTGCAGACAATAAAAGTAAAGACTGGCTCGACAATTTGTGTCATCATTGCAAATTAAACGAACTAGAGAAACAATCACTTTTGTGGCAATATCGACTACATAGGCCTGTTATCCGACCCTATGTCGAACCGTCTTTTTTACGGAAGCTGATGCGCCCTTTTGCCGCACGCGCCCTGATTACAGACGGCCGCAGCCTGACACAGCGTTTGAAAATACAGGCCTTGGGTTTGACCGATTTGTTTGACGACATTTTGATTTCGGAAGCCACGCAATCGGAAAAACCCGACGATAAGCGTTTTGTCTTCCTGCAAAACAAATATCCGGCTGCAAAACGTTTCATCTACATCGGCGACAACATCAAAAAAGATTTTGTCGCACCCAACAAACTGGGTTGGCTCTCCATAGGCATCATGCCTAAGCCGCACAATATTCATCAAGCCGAGCCCGAGCAATACGGTCGTGAATACCAGCCCACCCTTTGGATAAACACCCTGGAAGAATTGACTACACTGACAACTTCCGCCACCGAAAAAGCAAATGCATAAGGGACATTTCTCCATGAAAATCTTATTTATGGGTCGTAAACAGGTTTCCGCCAACCTGCTTCGTTTTTTGACCAAACAAGACCATATCGAAATCGTCGGTGTCTTGACCGACAGCCATCTGCAAGGCTCGCCGACCACGGCTGCTGCGCAGGAATTGGGCTTGCCCCTGTACACCTTCGATACGGCTTTGGAAGCAATGCGAGAAGGCCGTCTGAAATACGATTTGGGCTTGTCCGTCCTTTACTGGCGCAAGCTGCGTGATGAATTCCTGAGCATTCCGACTTTAGGCACGATCAACTTCCACCCTGCGCTGTTGCCCGAATACAAAGGCACAGGCGGCTACAATCTGGCCATCATGGACGAGCTGAACGAATGGGGCAATACCGCCCACTACGTCGATGCTTCCATCGATACCGGCGAAATTATTGAAGTGGACCGTTTCCCTATTGACGCTGAAACAGAAACCGCCCAATCGCTCGAACGCAAAACCATGCAGGCATTGGAAGATTTCGCACGACGCATCATCACCCGCGCCATCGAGTCGAAAACCAAATTGCCAACCACGCCAAACATCGGTGGCCGCTACGTCAGCCGTGACGAGATGGAAGCCATGAAGCAAATCCGCGACGGCGACAATATCGAGAAGAAAATCCGCGCCTTCTGGTTCCCTCCTTACGACGGCGCATACGTCGAAATCAACGGTCAGAAATACACCCTGATCAACCGCCAACTGCTGGAAGAAATCGCCCCCAAAGGCTCAACCAGTCTTTTTGCAGGAAAAACAAATGCTTAATACATCACTCTCCCCATGGCCAAGCTTTACTCAAGAAGAAGCCGATGCCGTTTCCAAAGTCCTGCTGTCCAACAAAGTCAACTACTGGACAGGTACGGAATGTCGCGAATTTGAAAAAGAATTTGCTGCTTTTGTCGGTACGCAATACGCCGTCGCCCTTTCCAACGGTACGTTGGCTTTGGACGTAGCCCTCAAAGCAATGGGCATCGGCCAAGGCGATGATGTGATTGTCACTTCGCGCACTTTCTTGGCTTCCGCATCCTGTATCGTGACCGCCGGTGCAAATCCGGTTTTCGCCGATGTCGATTTAAACAGCCAAAACATCAGCGCCGAAACCATCAAAGCCGCTTTGACGCCAAACACAAAAGCCATCATCGTGGTTCACCTTGCCGGTATGCCTGCCGAAATGGACGACATCATGGCTTTGGCCAAAGAACATAACTTGTGGGTTATCGAAGACTGCGCCCAAGCGCACGGTGCGAAATACAAAGGCAAATCCGTCGGCTCTATCGGCCACATCGGCGCTTGGTCGTTCTGCCAAGACAAAATCATGACCACCGGCGGCGAAGGCGGCATGGTAACCACCAACGACAAAGAGCTGTGGAGCAAAATGTGGTCGTACAAAGACCACGGCAAAAGCTATGACGCCGTGTACAACCGCGAACACGCACCAGGTTTCCGCTGGCTGCACGAAAGCTTCGGTACCAACTGGCGCATGTTGGAAATGCAGGCGGTCATCGGCCGCATCCAGCTCAAACGCATGCCCAAATGGACGGCGCGCCGCCAAGAAAACGCCGCCAAACTGGCTGAAAGCTTGGGCAAATTCGCCAGCATCCGTTTGGTCGAAGTGGCCGACTACATCGAACACGCGCAATACAAGTTCTACGTTTTCGTCAAACCCAAACACCTGAAAGACGGCTGGACGCGCGACCGCATCGTCAGCGAACTGAACGCGCGCAAAGTCCCCTGCTATCAAGGCAGCTGCTCCGAAGTGTATTTGGAAAAAGCCTTCGACAACACGCCTTGGCGTCCGAAAGAGCGTTTGAAAAACGCTGTCGAGTTGGGCGACACCAGCCTGATGTTCTTGGTGCACCCAACCCTGACCGATGAAGAAATTGCGTTCTGCAAAGAAAACATCGAAGCCGTATTGACTGAAGCCACGGCATAATCATTTTCAGACGGCCTGCAACTTCAGGCCGTCTGAAAAAATAAAACAGCCTGCTTCAAACAATCCGTACCAAGCCACATTACAACACTCAGACACAAGAAATATAAAATGAACTTGGAAACCCTGCTGGCTCTGCCGCGCAATCTAAAAAAAACCTTCTTCGTCATCCACGATATCTTGATGATATTCGTGGCGTTTTGGTTTGCCCAAAGCCTCAAAGTGCAATATTCCGACGAATGGTTGAGTATCGCCAACTGGCTGGCTTTCGGCAGCACCGCGTTGCTGACCATCATCCTTTTCATCCGTATCGGCCTCTACCGCGCCGTTACGCGCTTCGTCAGCATCCGCGTCCTGACCGCCGCCGCATTCGGCAGCATCATTTCAGCGGTCTTGTTCTGCCTGACCACCCTGATTTTTGAACAAAAACTACACCTTGCCCTGCCCATCGTCTATTTCTTGGTCTTGGTGGTCGGCGTTACCAGCTCGCGCATGATCCTGCGTGCGATTCTGACCGATCATCACCGCAAACAGATGACCCCCGTCATCATCTACGGTGCAGGCCAATCCGGCCGCCAGTTGTTGGAAGCCATCAAACAGGTTAACGAATACTCGGCCATCGCCTTTGTCGATGACAACCCGAAAATCCAACGTACCGTCATCTATGACCTTGCCGTCTACAACCCCAACGAAATCCCGATGCTGATCAGCCGCTACGGCGTCCGCAAAATTCTGCTAGCGATTCCAAGTTCTACGCCGGAAGAACGCAAAGACATCATCCGCCGCCTCGAAGCATACAAATGCGAAGTCCTGACCATTCCGGGCATGAAAGATTTGGTCGACGGCAAAATCAACGTCAGCTCATTGAAAAAAATCTCTGTGGTCGATTTGCTCGGCCGCGCCCCTGTGGCACCGCGCCCTGAATTGATGAGTGCCGACATCAGCGACAAAGTCGTGATGGTGACCGGCGCAGGCGGCTCTATCGGCTCCGAACTTTGCCGTCAGATTCTCAACTGCCGTCCGACCAAACTGCTGTTGTTTGAATTATCCGAATTTGCCCTGTACAGCATAGACAAAGAATTGCGCGAAACCCAAGCAGCGCAAGGCAGTCAAGTCGAAGTCGTACCGCTTTTGGGCTCGGTTCAAAACAAAGAACGCCTTAGCAGCATCATGAAGGCCTATCACGTCGACACCGTTTATCATGCTGCGGCCTACAAACACGTCCCTATGGTCGAGTTCAACACCATCGAAGGCATTCAAAACAACGTGTTCGGCACACTCTGCTGCGCACAGGCTGCCGTAGATGCGGGTGTTTCCACCTTTGTTTTGATTTCCACCGACAAAGCCGTCCGTCCGACCAACACCATGGGCGCCAGCAAACGCATGGCCGAACTCTGCCTACAAGCGCTTGCCGCCGAGCCGGAACAAAAAACACGCTTCTGCATGGTACGTTTCGGCAATGTATTGGGTTCGTCCGGCTCCGTTGTCCCAGTATTTGAAAAACAAATTGCCGAAGGCGGCCCGATTACCCTTACCCACCAAGACATTACCCGCTACTTCATGACCATTCCCGAAGCGGCGCAACTGGTTATCCAAGCCGGCGCAATGGGTAAAGGCGGCGACGTATTCGTCCTCGACATGGGCGAATCCGTCAAAATCATCGACCTTGCCCGTCAAATGATTGTCCTCAGCGGCCTCAAGGTCAAAGACGAGCAACACCCGCACGGCGACATCGAAATCAAGATTACCGGCCTGCGCCCGGGCGAGAAACTTTATGAAGAACTGCTCATCGGCGACGAGGTTCAAAAAACCACTCATCCCCGTATTATGACCGCCAGTGAAGTAATGCTTCCATGGACGCAATTATCTGACATACTGTCGGAACTCCAAACCGCTTGTCTCCAAAGCGACCAAAACAGCCTGCGCCAGCTTTTGTTGCGCGCACCGACAGGCTTCGTACCCAAAGACGGTATCTGCGACTTGGTTTGGCAACAAAACAACAAGGCCGTCTGAACATTTTCAGACGGCCCGGACACCATCCCGCAAGGACTACTACATGAAAAAGACGCTCTCCCTGCTTACTCTATTCGCACTGGCTGCCTGCAACAGCACGACTGTCATTCCCGGTTCGACCATCAAAACCCGAACCAAAACCATTGTTTACACCGACAACGACACCGCCGCCGATACCAACCTCGACAGCCGCGTTGCCGTTTACCCCATCACGCCCAACCTGATTGAAAAAATGCGCAAGCCGCCTGTACTTTCCCAAAACAACCAAGGTTTGGAGCAAAGCAAAAGCGCTTACCGCTACCGCATCGGCAGCGGCGACGTCCTCAATATCATGGTTTGGGCGCACTCCGACCTCAACTCCCCTATCCAGCAAAGCAATCCGCAAACCAACCAAGTCAGCCGCGGTGCCTGGGTGGATGAGGGCGGTTACATCACTTACCCGTTGGCAGGCAAAATCCAAGCCAAAGGCAAAACTTTGGACGAATTGCAAAATACCCTGACCAGCCTTCTGAAACGCTACATCAAAAACCCTCAAGTAGCCATCAACGTTACCGAATTCCGTTCGCAACGCATTTCAGTATCCGGTGCCATCAACCAAGCAGGTCAACTGCCGATCACCAATATTCCGATGACCATTTTGGATGCCATCAACCAAGCAGGCGGCGTTACCCAAAGCGCCGACACCCAACACATCAAATGGACGCACAATGGCGTCGACCGCACCATTTCCCTACAAGACATGCTGCAATACGGCGATATGTCGCAAAACCATCTCCTCAGCCATGGCGACATCGTTTACGTTCCTAACAGCAGCAACAACAAAATCTACATCATGGGTGAAGTCGGCAAACAAGCCACCCTGCCGATCGGCAACCACGGTCTCAACCTGACCCAAGCGCTTGGCGAAGTGGGCGGCATGAACCAAGCCTATGCGGATGCAACCGGTGTATTCGTGATCCGCCGCGTACCTGAAGATGCGGCCAAACCTATCCACATCTACCAGCTCAACCTGAAAGATGCGACCTCTTACGCACTGGGCAGCGAATTCAAACTGCGTTCGGAAGACACCGTTTACGTTACCGCCGCCCCGGTTACCCGCTGGAACCGCGTAATGTCACAAATTACAAACTCCATCAGCAACGTCAACACCCTCGACAATACGTTTAAATAAGCAGTGATTCCTGCTGTCAGACCCTTGTTTGACAGCAGGATACAAAATCACGCACAATCCGACCAAATTACATAAACGGCATATAAAAGCCGTACACACCGCACAAACGGAAAAGCAGTACCTTATAGTCTGACTCACGCTTTTTTCAGACCATAAACCGAAACAATATCATGTACCACAACATACTCATCGTCTGCCTAGGCAACATCTGCCGCTCCCCCACCGCAGAGCGGATCATGCAGAAAAAACTACCCGGCCGCCGCATCAGCAGCGCCGGCATAAAAGCACTGGCAGGTAAGGATGCCGATTTCCAAGCCATCAAAACCGCACTCAAACACGGCGTTATCGTTGCAGGCCATACGGCACGCCAACTGACCGCCCCAATGTGCGAACAGGCCGATTTGATTCTCGTCATGGAGCCCTGTCAAATCGACATGGTGGCCGACATCCATCCGCCGGCACGCAGCAAAACCATGCTGTTTGCCCAATGGTTGCCTAAAAAAACCGTACCTGACCCATACAAACAAAGCAGTGAAATGTTTGAAGCCGTTTTTGAACAGCTCAATACTGCCGCAGACACTTGGAAAACCAAACTACACGGAAAAACTCAACCGGTATAAAACCGGCATGAACAAGAAAGCAAGCAATGAAAAAAACGACCTACACACCTTACAGCGCAGACAACGACGAAATCGACTTCGGCCAACAGCTGCGAGTAATTTGGACAAATAAATACAAAATCCTCGCCGCCCTGCTTGCAGGCGGTATTCTTGGCGCAGCCTTCAGCCTGGCATCCACTCCGCAATACCGTGCCGACGCCATGCTGGAAATTGAAACGCGACAAAACCAAATCCTGACTGAAATCAACAGCATCTTCAACAACCAAACCACGCCGTCTGAAGCAGAAGTCGAGTTGGTTCAATCACGCCTGGTGCTGGGTAAAACCGTTGACGACCTTCAGCTTGACCAAGAAGTCAAAGCCAAATACACACCCGTTATCGGCAGCCTGATGCACAACATCAGCGGCGACCCCGATCCCAAACTGACCGTCGGCAGCTTTACCGTACAAGACGAATGGTTCAACAAAACCTTCACGCTGACCGCCAAGAGCAACAAAGCCTATACCCTTACCCTGCCTGACAAACGCGTTGTCGAAGGTAAGGTCGGAGTGCCTCTGAAAATCAACAATCAAACCACCCTCAAAATCGATCAAATCCTGGCCAACCCGGGTCAAGAATTTGCGTTAACCAAGTTCTCCCGCATCAGCGCCATCGAAAACATCCAAAACAAACTGGCGGTCATCAGCAAAGGTAAAACCAGCCCCATCATCAACCTTACCTTTACCGGCACCGACCCTAAACGTACCAGCGTCATCCTCAACAGCATTGCCGACAACTACGTTGCGCAAAATCGCGAACGCGACGTCCAAGTTGCATCCAGCGGATTGGCTTTCATCAGCGAAGAATTGCCACGCTTGAAAGAAACCTTGCAAGATGCTGAAAACAAACTCAATGCCTACCGCCAACAATCAGGTTCCCTCGACATCCCGCTCGAGTCCAAAGGCGCATTGGAAAGCCTGACCGGCATCGAAACCCAAATTACCCTGCTCAAAACCGAAGAAGCAGGTTTGGCCGAGTTGTACACGCCGGAACACCCTTCCTATAAAGCCGTATTGGACAAACTCTCCGTTCTCGAGCGCGCTAAAAACAAAATCAACCAACAAATCGCCGAGTTGCCGAACACCCAACAAGAAGTTATCCGCCTGACCCGTGACGTAGAAACCAACCAAGCAACCTACGTCCAACTGTTGAGCAAACAACAAGAACTCAACATCATGAAAGCCAGTGCGCAAGGTAATGTCCGCATCGTCGATTATGCCTATGTCCCTGAAAACCCCGTTGCACCGCGCAAAACCGTCATCACGCTCCTGAGCGCACTTGCCGCAGGCTCATTGACCGCTTTGTGGCTGATGATTCGCAACCGCATGAAAAACGGCATTACTTCATCTGAAGAAATCGAAAACCTCAATTTGGAAGTCGTCGCTCTTGTTCCGCACTCCAAAACCCAGCAAAAACGCGACTTCTTCAAAAGCAAATTCAAGAAAACCGGCGGCCGTTCCAACTATCTGCTGGCCAGCGAAGACCGTGCCGACACGGCAGTCGAAGCCATCCGCGCCCTGCGCACCAATATCTACTTTTCCATGCTGGACGCGCCTAACAACGTCCTCATGATTACCGGTGCCTCGCCTGAGGCAGGCAAGTCCTTTATCTCCGCCAACCTCGCCGCCGTAATGGCGCAATCGGGCAAACGCGTCCTGCTTATCGATACCGATATGCGCAAAGGCTACCTCGACCGACTCTTCGGCCTTACCCCCGAGTTCGGCTTGTCTGACATCCTAAGCGGCAAAGCGGCTCCGGCCAAAGCTGTACAAGAGACCGGCATTGAAAACCTCCACCTCATCAGCAGCGGCAGCTATCCTAGCAATCCGTCCGAGCTTTTGATGGACAACCGTTTCAACGAATTGCTCGCCCACGCGCGCCAACGCTACGATTACGTCATCTTGGACACGCCGCCCGTATTGGCCGTGACCGACGCCGTCATCATCGGCCAACATGCAGGCACCGTCCTGATGATCAGCCGTTATGCGCACACGCGTGCACGAGAGCTTGAGGCCAGCGTCGAACGCCTCAAACAAAACCACATCAACATCAAAGGTGTCGTCCTCAACGGCATGAAGCGCGAAGCCAACAACAGCTACGACTACTACGCCTACGATGCCTACCATTCCGGTAACAATAAATCATAAACCGAAGCAGGCCGTCTGAACTTTCAGACGGCCTAAGGCTTTTTAAACGGCACAAAAAATTTTTCACAAACGCCGCCCTTGCACCCCAAAGCCGTTTGTTTTAAAGTAAGCCCCGTTCCCATATGGAAGAGAAACATGAAAATTACCGTCATCGGCGCAGGTTCGTGGGGTACAGCTCTCGCGTTGCACTTTGCGCACCACAACAATGAAGTTGCCCTTTGGACACGCAATCCCGACCAAATCCGCACCCTGCAAGCAGATCGCGAAAACAAACGCGGCCTGCCCGGCTTCCCTTTCCCTGAGCCCCTGACCGTTCACGCCGATTTGGGCGAAGCGCTGAAAGACAGCCAACTTGCCCTGATCGTCACCTCCGTAGCCGGACTCAGAAGCAGCGCCGAGCTGCTCAAACAGCATAACGCCGCCGATATTCCCGTTCTCGCCGCCTGCAAAGGTTTTGAACAAGATACCGGTCTTCTGACTTTCCAAGTACTGAAAGAAGTCCTGCCTAACAATAAAAAAATCGGCGTTCTCTCAGGTCCGAGCTTTGCCCAAGAACTTGCAGCCCAACTGCCTTGCGCCGTCGTGCTTGCTTCCGAAAACAAAGACTGGGTGGAGGAAACCACTGCCCAACTGAACACCAACGTAATGCGTCTGTACGGCAGCACCGACGTCATCGGTGTTGCAGTGGGCGGTGCCGTTAAAAACGTCATGGCAATTGCCACCGGCCTTTCAGACGGCCTCGAATACGGCCTCAACGCACGCGCAGCCTTAGTGACACGCGGCCTTGCCGAAATCACCCGCCTTGCCATCGCCATGGGCGCACAACCCAAAACCATGATGGGTTTGGCAGGCATCGGCGACCTTATCCTGACCTGTACCGGCGCACTCTCACGCAACCGCCGCGTCGGCCTCGGCCTCGCAGAAGGCAAAGAGTTGCATCAAGTGCTTGTTGAAATCGGCCACGTTTCCGAAGGCGTCAGCACCATTGAAGAAGTCTTCAACACCGCCGCCAAATACCAAATCGATATGCCCATCACTCAAACCCTGCTGCAACTCATCCGCAAAGAAATGACCCCGCAGCAAGTTGTTGAACGACTGATGGAACGAAGCGCGCGCTTCGAATAAACGGTCGCGCCGTCTGCCATTCAGACGGCCTGACGCACAATATGACGGCCATAAGGCCGTCTGAAGGGAAACACATGAACCAATCACTGAACAATCTGGAAATCAACGTTTACCAACTTGTCCAAAAATTTGAAACGCTGGTTTCAGAAAACCGCCGTCTCAACGAAGAAATCGACAGACTCAAACTCGAGCAAGAGCAACAAAAACGCCAACACGATGCGGCCATTGACGAACTCAGCGAAGCCTTGCTGGTTCAAGTCGGCAAACTCAAAGAAGACCTGCAAAGCAAAATTGACAACCTGACTGCCGAAAAAGAAAACTACCGCAACGCGCTGGCCCAAAGTGCAGACCAAATCCGCAGCCTCATTGCCCGATTGCCCCAAGAAACACAACAATAAAAGGACGCCCCGTGAGTATCGAACAAGTCAATCTCGACATCATGAATGTCAACTTCACCATCAACACGCCGAGTGAAGAAAAAGCCACCCTTCTGCAAGCCGTTGAAATGCTCAACAAGAAAAGCGATGCGATTAAAGAAAGCGGCCGCATCGTCGGCACAGACAAAATTGTCGTCATGGCAGCCCTCAACGTCGTACACGACCTCTTGAAAACCACTCTCAACGACGATTTGGCAATCGGTGAATTTGAGCGTAAAATAACCGACATGAACAACGCGTGCCAAAAAGCACTGGCGCGCTTGGAACAAAACTGATTTTCCCCTTTTCCCTGCGGTGTTCGCGAAGGCATATATTCCTTTGAACCAATACGTTCGCTTTAGGTTACCGGGAGCTGTAGTGGGCGCGAGCGTCCGTTTATCGGACGCACCCGAAACTACCCGAGGTGACCGCCTTGTCAGCAAGGTTCAAGCGGATTCAGCCTAAACGGCACTCGTGGGGATTCCCTAAAAAAAGCCATGCCGACAGGTGTGGCTTTTCCCTTTCCAAGTAAAGACTTTCGTAAAGATTTCCGGCCGTCTGAAAAAACCGCATATTCATGCATCAAACACACTCAATTAAGATTGACAAAAGCCAATCTCCTCTTTAAAATCCATAACTTTCTATATATATCTGGATTCCAACCATGAAAACCTTCTCTGCAAAACCCCACGAGGTGAAGCGCGAATGGTTCGTCATTGACGCAGAAGACAAAGTTCTGGGTCGTGTCGCAGCCGAAGTCGCACACCGTCTGCGCGGCAAACACAAACCCGAATACACCCCTCACGTTGATACCGGCGATTACATCATCGTCATCAACGCAGACAAACTGCGCGTGACCGGTGCTAAATTCGAAGACAAAAAATACTTCCGTCACTCTGGTTTCCCAGGCGGCATCTACGAGCGTACCTTCCGCGAAATGCAAGAGCAATTCCCAGGCCGCGCTTTGGAACAAGCCGTAAAAGGCATGTTACCTAAAGGTCCTCTGGGCTACGCCATGATCAAAAAACTGAAAGTGTACGCTGGCGCCGAACACGGCCACGCTGCACAACAACCTAAAGTTTTGGAACTGAAATAATAAGGACACGACATGAACGGTAAATACTACTACGGCACAGGCCGCCGCAAAAGTTCAGTGGCTCGTGTATTCTTGACTAAAGGTACCGGCCAAATCATCGTAAACGGCCGCCCCGTTGACGAATTCTTCGCACGTGAAACCAGCCGCATGGTTGTACGTCAACCTCTGGTTCTGACTGAAAATGCCGAATCTTTCGACATCAAAGTTAACGTAACCGGTGGTGGCGAAACCGGTCAATCCGGCGCCATCCGTCACGGCATCACCCGCGCCCTGATCGACTTCGATGCAGCCCTGAAACCAGCCCTGTCTCAAGCAGGCTTCGTTACTCGTGATGCTCGTGAAGTTGAACGTAAAAAACCAGGTTTGCGCAAAGCACGTCGCGCAAAACAATTCTCCAAACGTTAATACGTTTTCAGAATCGAATCAAAAGCCTTGCTCTGCAAGGCTTTTTTCATTTATCAAACAATCATTCAATCTTTTTTCATGGCACAATACATGACGAAAACCCTGCTCCACTACGCCAAATCATTGCTTCAGGCCGTGATTATTTTCATTTTGCTCTCCTTGATTGTCGACTGGGTACGCAAACCCGACCAACCCTTACAATCAGCAGCGCAAACCCTCACTCTAACCAATGGCCAAACCACTTCCCTCCAATCCTTCAGCCAGAACCGTGTTGCTGTTGTTTACTTTTGGGGTAGCTGGTGTCGTATTTGCTCATACACATCATCAACCATAGAAAAGCTGCACCAAGACAATATCCCAACACTGGGCGTAGCCTTGCGCTCCGGAAGCGACGCGGACATTGCCCACCATATGCAACAAAACAATCTATCCTTTCCAAACTTCAATGATTCAGACGACCTGATGGCTCAAAAATGGAATATAGCCGTCACACCGACCATTATCATATTAAAAGATGGCAAAATGATTCATCACACATCCGGAATTTCCAGTTATATCGGCTTAAAAATCAGAATTTACTTGGCAAATATCTTCAGCTAAATTCATTGAAAATCCACTAAAAATAGAAAATTTAAAGAATAATTTCACCTGAATATATTCAACCAATTCCACTTCATAAATAAATAAACTATCTCTTTCCCAATAACATATGATTTTGTTGAGATTATAAAGAAAATAGACTAAGATATAACCATAAGAACAATTGGAAACATTATTATCAAAACAAACTGTTAGAGATCTTCATCTAATATTGTGGCAGTGATGCTTTTGTTCCCATGACCCGGCTGCCGACGGCAGCCTTAAAACAGCAATATTCGCCTTTATCAATCTACCTCACGCTTCAACGGTTTGATTTTTGATAACACCGGAGACTTAGTAATGCCCAACCAATCTAAACATGCATCTATCAATATCGGTCTGATTCAGGCACGGGAAGCATTGATGACCCAATTCCGCCCTATTCTGAACCAAGCCAATATTACTGACCAGCAATGGCGTATCATCCGGCTCTTAGCGGAAAACGGCACACTCGACTTTCAAGATTTGGCCAATCAGGCCTGCATCCTTCGCCCCAGCCTGACCGGCATTCTGACCCGCCTGGAAAAAGCAGGTTTGGCCGTTCGTCTGAAGCCTTCCAACGACCAACGCCGTGTTTACCTGAAACTGACGCCCGAAGGTGAGAAACTCTATGAATCCACCGGCGCATTGGTTGACGAACGCTACGATGCGATTGAAAAAGTTTTGTCCAAAGAAAAAATGGCACAACTCAAAGAACTCTTGGCAGAGCTGGCAAAAATCGAACAGGCATTAAAATAAAGAAAGCCGGATGACAGACTCAACACACACACTCAAGAGACCATTTCGAGATGCCATGGCCTCCTGTGCCGCCGGCGTACACGTCATCACGACAGACGGCAAAGCGGGACGCTATGGCATTACCATGACTGCCGTAACTGCCGTTACCGACGAGCCGCCGACGGTCATGCTGTGCATCAACCGCCAATCCGCCATCATTCCCATCCTGCAAGGCAACCGTGATTTGTGCATCAACACACTCAACGACAGCCAGCAGGATGTCGCCGAACACTTTGCCGGACTGACCGACCTCTCGCCCGAAGAACGCTTTGAATACCATATTTGGCATAGGGGGCAAACCGGACAGCTCGAAGTCGAAGGTGCGCTGGCGCACCTGCATGGCAGCATTGTCGATCAACGCGAAATCGGCACGCATTACGTCTTTTTCGTTCAGATCAACGAAATCCGCAATACCGACGCGCAAGCGCCGGCATTGCTGTATTTCCGTAGGCAATTCAAATCTTTGGCATAAATAAAGGTCTCAGGCCGTCTGAAACATCGGTTTCATTTTTTCAGACGGCCTGAGACTTTTTCTGTTTCACACATTATAGGCACACCCATGAAAGCAATGATATTGGCCGCCGGTCGCGGCGAACGCATGCGCCCGCTGACCGACCACACGCCCAAACCCTTACTCGAAGTAGCAGGCACGCCGCTTATCGGCTGGCACTTGCGCCGCCTGCAGCAGGCCGGCTTTACTGAAATCGTCATCAACCATGCCTGGCTTGGCCAGCAAATCGAAGACACCTTGAAAGACGGTTCAGCCTACGGCGTACACATTGCCTATTCTCCCGAGCGTGCCGGAGGCCTGGAAACTGCCGGAGGCATTGCCACCGCCCTGCCGCTTTTGGGCAACGAGCCGTTTTTGGTCGTCAATGGCGACGTGTTGACCGACATTGATTTCCAAGCTGCACAACTGGCTGCCCAGCGCATGCAGGAACACAACCTTCTCGCCCATTTGTGGCTGGTGGACAATCCACCCCATCATCCCGAAGGCGACTTCGGCCTGCTTTCAGACAGCCTGGTATCCGCATCATCCTCAGACGGCCAGGCCCTGACTTTCAGCGGCGTGGGCGTTTATCATCCCGCGCTTTTCAAAGATACCCCGGCGCACCAGGCTGCCAAACTTGCCCCGCTGTTGCGTCAGGCCATGAGCCAAAGCCAAATCAGCGGCGAACACCACACCGGCCTTTGGTTGGACGTCGGCACCGTCGAACGCCTGCAAGAAGCCGACTGTATCGTCCAAAGTTGGTAAAACAAAAGAGGCGTATCCGATACATCCCTTTCAATATCAAAGGCCGTCTGAAAATATTGGTCAACCCATTTTTCAGACGGCCTCAATCTATCATCAAGCTTTAGCCAATTTCTTTTCTTTCTTCATTCCCAACAAGCCATTGACAATCATCACGCACAATCCCGACCAAATCAATCCGTAGCCGATCAATGCGCCTTTTTGCACCGGCTCGCCCAGCCATACAATCGACACGATAAAGAGCAATACAGGTTCCAAATAGCTCAACATGCCGAACACTGCAACCGGCAGTAACTGATTCGCCTTCAAATTCAACTGCATGGATATTGCACTATTAAAACCCAGCAACACAATAAAAAAGATTAAAACCGGTTTGGCCGCAATCATCGCCGGCGTATCCGTTGCCAGCACAATATACGCCAACGCAAACGGCGTAATCATCATTAAATCAAAGGTCAGACCGATTAAAGAAGGCACGCCCAGTTTTCGACGCAGCAGATAATAAAACGGATAAGTACCGAACACCCATACAGTCGTCCACGAAAACGCGCCCGACCGCACCAATTCACATGCCACGCCTGCACACGCCAAGATTACCGCCACCCTCTGCAACCGGTTCAAACGCTCTTTAAACCAAATCCGTCCGCCCAGCATCATTGCCAAAGGAAACAGGAAATAACCCATAGCAATGTTTACCCCTTCCCCATTGACCGGCCCCCAGACAAACAGCCACAACTGGCTGGCAAATATCGGCGTCGGCAATACAATCAGCAGCCATCGTTTCCAATCCCGGCCGACGCCATAAGCAAAACGCGTTGCCGCCTGCCAACCGTTGACCATCGTCATCAGAACGCACAAAGCCGACAGCATGGCGACCATGCGCCAGGCAAACACCTCCGTCCCCGTCATCGGCCGCATCCACATACCGTACAGAAACAGCATGGAAAACAACAAATTGGACGCTATCGCAGCCAGCAAACCTTTGGATAAATTCGTCATTTCAGACGGCCTTTTGCAATCAATCAAAGTTAATATTGTAGAAAAAACGGATGAAAAAATTACTCATCTTTTTGAATGAAGTTTTACCGCAAACATCCGTTTCATTAAAGGCCATCTGAAAACCCTGTCTTCAGGTTTTCAGATGGCCTTTCATTGCATCGAAGCAGTCTAATGCATCAACCTTGCTTCACAATATCCGACAGCGGCCAGCGCGGTTTGACATTGAATGCGCCGACAGCCTGACGCTCGGCAAGACGCATCGCACCGGCAAAGGCAATCATTGCACCGTTGTCGGTACAGTATGCCATCAGTGGGAAATAAACATTGATTTTTTCTTCCTGCGGTTTGGGTTTGCCTTTTTCAGACGGCATTTTAACGGTTAAGCGTGAGAATTTATCACGCAGTTTCCAGTTTGCACCCACACCGCCGGCAACCACCAAAGTTCTGAAGCCGGTATCCAACAACGCTTTTTTGGCTTTGGCCGCCAATACGTCAACCACCGCATCTTGGAAAGCGCGGCAAATGTCGTTGCGCGTCTGTTCGGGAATTTCATCGTTGCCAGTTTCGGCACGGACTTTTTCGACAGCGGTCAAAACGGCTGTTTTCAAACCGGAAAAGCTCATCTGCAAATCGTGCGAATGGAGCATGGGGCGTGGGAATGTGAAGGCATCAGGCGTGCCGAGTTTGGCCAACTCGGATAATTTGGCACCGCCGGGATAAGGCAAACCCAACAGCTTGGCCGTTTTATCAAACGCCTCGCCTGCCGCATCATCCACGCTTTCACCCAGCAAGGTGTAATCGCCGATACCGCGTACAGCCATAAATTGCGTATGTCCGCCCGACACCAGCAAAGCGACAAATGGAAATTCAGGCTTATCATCTGCCAACAAAGGCGAGAGCAAATGGCCTTCAAGATGGTGAACGGGGATAACGGGCTTGCCGATGGCAAATGCCAACGCATTGGCGAAGCCTGAACCGGCCAGCAATGCACCTCCCAAACCCGGGCCTTGCGTAAAGGCAACTGCGTCAATATCGGCATAGCCTACGCCTGCTTCCTTCAAGCAACCTTGCGTCAACGGCACGACACGGCGGATATGGTCGCGGCTGGCCAATTCGGGGACAACGCCGCCGTATTCGGCGTGCATCGCCATTTGTGTATGCAAATGATGCGCCAACAGGCCGCGCTCGGTATCGTAGAGCGCAACGCCGGTTTCGTCGCAAGATGATTCAATTCCTAATACCAACATGGTTTGAGGCCGTCTGAAAAAATGATTAAAAACGATTCAGACGGCGTTTTCTCCGAAAACGGAAAAAGGCCGTCTGAAATAAAGTGCGGGATAAGCTGCTTACAAAGTGCCGTAAGAATGCAGGCCGCTCAAGAACATATTCACGCCGATAAAGGCAAAGGCGGTAATGACCAGGCCGATGACCGCCCACCAAGCCAACACCCTGCCGCGCCAGCCTGCCACCAGCCGCAAATGCAACCAGATAGCGTAATTCAGCCAAACGATGAATGCCCAAGTTTCTTTCGGGTCCCAGCTCCAATAGCGACCCCACGCAGAGGCTGCCCACAATGCGCCGAGAATGGTGGCAATCGTGAAGAACAAGAAACCGACGGCAATCGCTTTGTACATGACTTCTTCAATGACTTGCGAGTGCGGCAGCCATGATTTTTTGCCTGCATCTTCTTTTCTGAGCGCTAGCAGTTCGGCAATACCCAGCATGGCGGCGATACAGAATGCACCGTAGCCGATAAAGTTGGCCGGAACATGGATTTTCATCCACCAAGACTGCAAAGCCGGAATCAGCGGCTGAATGGCATGAGCCTCGCGTGAAACGCTGTACCATAAGACAAATCCGACCACAATTGCCATAAAGCTGAAGACGAAGCCACCCAGTTTTTGTACGGCAAAACGGCCTTCGTAATAGAGGTACATCAGCGCCGTAATGACCAAGAACAAGATGAATACTTCGTAAAGGTTGGAGACCGGAATATGGCCGGCATCGGGACGCAGCAGATAGCTTTCATGCCAGCGCACCAGCAAACCGACAAAGCCCGCCATCGCGGAGACCCACGCAAACACGGTACCCATGCCCAAAAGCGTATTGGACGGCACATTTTTGCGCACCGCCGCTATCGCGCCGACGATATAAGCAAACAAGGCAAAGAACACAAACGCGCATTGCCACATAATCGCCGACTGGCTGCTTAACAGGTATTTGAGCAAGAAGCCGTCTGCACGTTTGATATCGCCGCCATACAAATCAACGGCAAAATACGCCAGGCACACACCCACAGGGATAAACCAGCGCATCGGTTTGAAAAACCAACCCAGAAAAACGGCAATACCGGCACTCGCCCACAAAATCACCATTTCGTAGATGTCCATGTGCAGACCGGCTTGGGTTTGGGCAATAAACGCACCGATGGCAATCAGCAGTGCGAATGCCCAGTCGAAGAGGTTGAGGTTTCGGATAAATGATTTGTGTGTCAGAAGCTCATGCTCGGGCAAGGCCTGATGTTTGTTATTCATGGTTCAAATCCTTGGCAAGCTGCTGCAATTGCCGTGTGTGTTGCGGAAATTCTTTCTGCAAGTCGCGTTCGTTGCGGCTGGAAGACATGGCAAAACGGATACGGCCGTCTGAAAACAGCAGCCAAGCACGTTTTTCACGGATATAGAACATAAATACCGTGCCCAACACCAGCAATACCGAACCCAAATACACCAAGAATTCCCCCGGCGAACGGGTCATCTGCAATCCGGAAGAGCGCACTTCGGAATAGCCGTCCAATTGCAGCAACATCGGCGCAGGATACTCGGTCAAACCGGTGTACGCGTCCATTGCATGCAGCAGGAAGCGGTTGCGCTTTTCGTCTTGCGGCCAAGCCGGCAGGTTGTATGTACTGATCGTGTCTTCCAAAGCGGCGTTCATCACGCCATAGAGCATCTCGTAGAAATAGCCCTGCATTTTTTCCTGCTGATCTTTGGGAATGTTGGTGGTAACAAATTCGTCCAAAGCCAAATAGCCGCCTTTGGCAAAAATCGACAAGGTGTTTTCCGCCGCCGCCATGAATTGTTCACGGATTTCGGCAGGCGCGCCTTTGACGGCGTTGGCAACGGTTTTACGGCGTGCCGCGTCGTCTTTCAAATATTGGCGCAAAGCCATAAAGGTATCGATTTGGCCGTTTTTATCCATCGGAATGCGCAACCAGCGGTATTGCTGCGCCAAGCCGCTGCGTGTGCCGGTAATGAAGAAATAGTCTTCATCTTGTTTTACCGGCAACATATAGTTTTTATATTCGACCGCCTGCCCTGCTTTGTCGCGGATGCGGTAAACGATAGATGGGCCGATATTGGTGTATTTTTTGCCTTCTTGACGGACGGAGCGAACATCATTGATGGCGGATTTCAGGTTTTGCTCTTTTTCAGACGGCTCGCTCATGTCTTCGACGTTCATCGAAGTAAACTGGTCAAATTCCAGCTTATAAGAAGCCTTGCCCAAATCCAGCGGAAACTCGCGCATAGAAGTTGCTTTGAGTTTGACCGGAGTACGATCGGCATCAGCCAGATTCCACGCTTTAAACGTCAAATCAGAGCCGCCGTCGGCGAAACTTGCCTGATAAACCGTAATACCGTGCAGCGTCAAAGGATGGTTGACGCGGATGGTGTGTTCGCTGACTTTGCCGGTTGCCTTGTCCGTAACTTCCAAGTCGCTGGCGAAATCGCGCGGCATACCGGTATCGTAAAAATCAATATGGAATTTCTTCAATTTGACCGAAAACGGCAAGTCTTGCACGAGCATGCCGTTATCCGCATTCAGAAATACCACGTCCGCGCTCTGACCTTCCGAAATATTGACATTGCCCCTAAACGACAAATTAGACGTACCCAACACGCTTTCGGGCTTAAAGTCTTTGGCGTAAACCGCCGTATTGTCCGGCACGACCCGGCCGGTAAGCATACCGATTTTCAGCAGAATATTGCTGTCTATCAAACCGCCCAAACAAATCACAATCAGCGCGGCATGGGCAAAGATATAGCCCCATTTGTTCATCGCACCTTTTTTCGCCGCCACCAAAACCGAACCGTCTTCACGCGTAACGGTTTTACAGCCGTAGCCCTGCACTTCCAAATACCGTTGTGCGACTTCGGGCGTCACCTGTCCGTCTAAAACGATGGAATGGCGCATTGCCGCCAGCGATTTTTCCTTCGCGTTTTCACGGAAGGAACGAATCTCGCGCAAAAACGGCGGAACATTGCGAATCAAGCACAATCCGGTGGAAACCACCAAAAACATCATGATGACAACGAACCACGCCGAGGCGTACACGTCGTACAGACCCAAAAAGCCGAAAATCTGCGACCAAAACGGGCCGAATTTCACCAAATAATCGACTTGCGGCTGGTTTTGCTGCAAGACCGTACCGATAATCGAAGCCACGCCCAACAGGCTGAGCAGGGCAACGGCAAAACGCATGGAGCTGAAAAAGGCAAACCACGGTCTACGGATGAGTGGGACGGATGATGAAGATTTACTCATATCTCAAATGTCGGCTTGGGGCAACCCGATTGATGGAACGGACTGCTATGACGTGTGATGCGAAAGGAAGAATACTGCATATTGCAGTAAAAATCTTGCCGTCGCTATTTGAAAAAAACAATCAGGCTTATCGGCCTATATTGGCTAAGGCCGTCTGAAGGGTTTTCAGACGGCCTGTATCAATAAGCTCGTTTCAAAACGAAATTAGTGCAAACCTTGGATGAAGTTGGCTACTGCATTCAACTCTTCTTCGCTCAGGCGGTTGGCAATATCGGCCATGATGGCGTTTTTGCGTTGGCCGGATTGGTAAGCTTTCATTTGCTCAACAACGTAAGCTTTGTGTTGGCCGCCCAGACGAGGATAGGCTTGGATTTCAGTACCGCCGCCAGGGATACCTGCGCCGCTAGGACCGTGGCAAGACATACATGCCGGCAGTTTTTTAGCGCTCAGGCCGCCGCGATAGATTTTCGCGCCCAGCTCTGGGTTTTCTTTAGGATTGGCTTCGCCCGGTTTGCCTTGTTGTTTGGCGTAGTAGGCGGCAGCGTCGCGGATGTCTTGTTCGGACAAGTTCATCACCATCGGTTTCATCACGCCGGCAGCACCGTGGGTACGGGTACCGTCTTTGATGGCCATGGTTTGACCGTAGGTGTAGGCCGCAAACTGACCTGCCAGTTTAGGATAAGTTGCGATACCGCTGTTACCATCGGCTGCGTGACACGCCGCACAGATAGTAGTCGCTACCTGTTTGCCTTTTTCAGCATCTGCTTTAGGGGCAGCGGAAACCGCACCGGCAGCCAATACCAAGGCCAATAAAGTCAATCGTTTCATGGAGTGCTCCTGATTACAGCATTGCGTACCGCGTCAATGCCTTTTTTATACTCAAATACCGGGGAATTTTCCCGATTAAAACCGATAATTCTATAAACGTGCTATTCTATACCAAGTTTACATTAAATTACTACTCAAATTACCAAACTGCTGCAACATAAATGCCCGATACAAATTATGATGTTGCAGTTTTGTTTCCATGCAAGGAAATACTGATGAACCTTTTTCAAAACGCCAAATTCTTTACAACGGTCAACCATTTGAAAGACCTGCCCGACACGCCGGCCGAGATTGCCTTTGTTGGCCGAAGCAATGCCGGCAAATCTAGCGCCATCAATACTTTAACTAATCATGTGCGCCTTGCCTATGTTTCCAAAACACCGGGCCGCACCCAACACATCAATTTCTTTGAACTGGAAAACGGCAATTTCATGGTCGATTTGCCCGGCTACGGCTACGCGCAAGTACCGGAGGCCATCCGTGCGCACTGGGTCAAACTCTTGGGCGACTACCTGCAACAACGCCGCCAATTGATCGGCCTGATTTTGATTATGGACTCGCGCCATCCGCTCAAAGCTTTAGACATTCAAATGCTGGACTTTTTCCACATCACCGGTCGTCCTGTGCATATCCTGCTGTCAAAAGCAGACAAGCTGTCTAAAAACGACCAGATTAAAACTTTAGCGACGGTAAAAAAATCACTCAAGCCCTACACCGAGCGTCAAAAAATCAGCGTTCAACTGTTCTCCAGCCTGAAAAAACAAGGCATGGACGAAGTCAATCAAGTGGTCGGCTTATGGTTTGACGCGCATCGCGAAGAAATCGAAAATCTTGCAGGCGAAACATCGCCTGAGTGATTGTAAAACAAGGCGGAATAAGATAAGTTGACCAACCGCAAATCTTATTCCGTCATTTGTTTTTCGATAATGCCGTTTTCTATCTTACTTTCAAAGGGTATGTATCCACATGCCCTTTTTTATTGCGTTTTTTTTATTTTCTTATCGCAAACTAAAAACAACGACGTATCAGTGAAAATTCTTAAAAAGCATGGTGTTATTCAACTAAACCTTTTTCAGACGGCCTTTGCCTCATCTTCGCCATCCGTCCAACCTGCTTCTTTCAATTTTCGCTGTTGCGCATCATATCGGGCTTTTTCCGCCCAATACATTGTCTGAATACAGGCATCGCCGCACTCGCTGCCGCAACATTCCCACGACTCGGGGCGGACGGGTTCGCCTAACAACGGCTCGCCCAAGATGGCTTCGGCTTTATTCTTCAGGGTCGTATCCATCGGCAATTTCCAAGCGTGCACCGTCAAACTCAATCACTTCGCCGCCGCGTATTTTGGCGGTTTTACGGGTTTCAGTTTCGCCGTTACGCAACACCAGCCCTTCGGCGATAAACGCTTTTGCCTGTCCGCCGCTTTCGGCAAGGCCGGCCAATTTCAATAAATCGCACAACGCGATGTATTCGTTGTCTTCAAGATAGACAGTTGCTTCCATCATTTAATCCTTTTCAATAAGGGCGATATTTTAACATGGCCGTCAGAAAGAAAGCCCCCTTCTGTTTTATTTGCTTTATCCAACCCCATTACATTTGGTTTTCAGACGGCCTTTAGCTGCCAACCCTGCTACAATACGCCTTTTATTGTTCACGCCGATTTTGCCATGACCGAGCCGACCTACATCCCCCTGCGCCTGCATACTGAGTTTTCGATTACCGACGGTATGGTGCGGATTAAAAAACTGATTGCCAAAGCGCAGGAATACGGTTTGCCTGCTTTGGGCATCAGCGATTTGATGAACGAGTTCGGTTTGGTGAAATTCTATAAAGCCTGCCGCGGTGCAGGGATTAAGCCCATCGGCGCGGCGGACGTGTGGATAGGTAATCCGAATGCGCCCGACAAGCCGTTTCGCGCCATGCTGATTATCCGCGACGATGCGGGTTATCTGCGCTTGAGCGAGCTTTTGACGGAGGCTTATGTCGGCAAAGACCGCAATATCCATCATGCGGAACTCAATCCCGAATGGCTGGAAAACGGCGACAACAGCGGCTTGATTTGTTTGAGCGGCGCGCATTACGGCGAAGTGGGCGTGAATCTCTTAAACGGCAATGAAGACGCGGCACGTGCGGCGGCGTTGAAATATGCGGCATGGTTTCCCGATGCGTTTTATTTAGAGCTGCAACGCCTGCCCGAACGCCCCGAATGGGAGGCTTGCGTTTCCGGCAGCGTGAAGCTGGCGGAGGAGTTGGGTTTACCGGTGGTAGCAACGCATCCGACACAGTTTATGAACCGCGACGATTTCAACGCACACGAGGCGCGGGTGTGCATCGCGGGCGGCTGGGTATTGACAGACAAAAAACGTCCGCGCAATTTCACGCCGAGCCAGTTTTTCATTCCGCCGGAAACGATGGCCGAACGTTTCGCCGATTTACCCGAAGCCTTGGAAAACACGGTGGAAATCGCCAAACGCTGCAATCTGCACATCACATTGGGCAAAAACTTCCTGCCGCTCTTCCCTACTCCGGACGGCCTGTCGCTGGATGATTATTTGGTGAAACTGTCCAACGAAGGCTTGCAGGAACGCATGGTTCAGCTTTATCCCGACGAGGCGGAGCGTGCGGCAAAAATGCCGGAATATCAGGAGCGGCTGGATTTTGAGTTGAACATCATTATCCAGATGAAATTCCCCGGCTATTTCCTTATCGTACAAGACTTTATCAACTGGGCGAAAACGCACGGCTGTCCGGTAGGGCCGGGTCGTGGTTCGGGCGCTGGCTCGCTGGTGGCGTATTCGCTGAAGATTACCGACCTCGATCCGCTCAAATACGCGCTGCTGTTCGAACGTTTCTTGAACCCTGAACGCGTCTCCATGCCTGACTTTGACGTGGACTTCTGTCAGGCAAACCGCGGCCGCGTGATTGAATATGTGCGCGAGAAATACGGCGCGGAAGCGGTCAGCCAGATTGTTACCTTCGGCACGATGTCGTCCAAAGCGGTCATCCGCGACGTGGGGCGTGTGCTGGAACTGCCGTTTATGCTGTGCGACAAACTGTCCAAGCTGATTCCGTTGGAAGCCAACAAACCTCTGAGTTTGGAAAAAGCCATGGAGGCCGAGCCGCAAATTCAGGAACTGATTGAAGCGGAAGAAGCGGACGAACTGATTACGCTGGCGAAAAAGCTGGAAGACCTGACGCGCGGTTTGGGTATGCACGCAGGCGGCGTGTTGATTGCGCCGGGCAAGATTTCCGATTACAGCCCCGTGTATCAGGCGGACGAATCCGCCTCGCCCGTATCCATGTACGACAAGGGCGACGTGGAAGACGTGGGTTTGGTGAAGTTCGACTTTTTAGGTCTGCGCAACCTGACCATTATCGAAATGGCGCAGAACAACATCAAAAACACCACCGGCGATATCGTCGATGTCGGCAAGATTCCGCTTGACGACCAGGCCGCCTACCAAATCTTCCGCGATGCGAACACCACCGCCGTGTTCCAGTTCGAGTCGACCGGCATGAAAAAAATGCTGAAAACGGCGCACACCACCAAGTTTGAAGAACTCATCGCCTTCGTATCACTCTACCGTCCCGGCCCGATGGACAACATCCCTGACTTCGTCGCGCGCATGAAGGGCCAGGAATTCCAATACATCCACCCGCTGCTCGAAGGTATCCTCGCGCCGACCTACGGCATTATGGTGTATCAGGAACAAGTGATGCAGGCGGCGCAGATTATCGGTGGCTACTCACTCGGTGGTGCGGACTTGCTGCGCCGCGCCATGGGTAAGAAAAAGCCCGAAGAAATGGTGAAACACCGCGAAATCTTCGCCGAAGGCGCGGCAAAACAAGGCATTTCGCGCGAAAAATCCGACGAAATCTTCAACTACATGGAAAAATTCGCCGGCTACGGTTTCAACAAATCCCACGCCGCCGCCTACGCCCTGATTTCCTACCAGACCGCATGGCTCAAAGCGCACTATCCCGCCGAATTTATGGCGGCGACCATGTCGTCTGAATTGGACAATACCGACCAGCTCAAGCATTTCTACGACGACTGCCGCGCCAACGGCATCGAGTTCCTGCCGCCCGACATCAACGAATCCGACTACCGCTTCACGCCGTATCCGAACATGAAAATCCGCTACGCACTCGGCGCGATTAAAGGCACGGGTGAAGCAGCCGTCGAATCCATCATCGCCGCGCGGCAAAGCGGCGGCAAGTTTACCGGCCTCTTGGACTTCTGCGAGCGCGTTGGCAAAGAACACATGAACCGCCGCACCCTCGAAGCCCTGATACGCGGCGGCGCGTTCGACAGCATCGAACCCAACCGCGCCATGCTCTTGGCAAACATCGACCTTGCCATGAACAACGCCGACCAAAAAGCCGCCAACGCCAACCAGGGCGGGCTTTTCGACATGATGGAAGACGCCATCGAACCGGTGCAGCTCATCGACGCACCCATGTGGAGCGAGTCGGAAAAACTCGCCGAAGAAAAAACCGTCATCGGCTTCTACCTCTCCGGCCACCCGTTCGGCCCGTATGCCCAAGAAGTCCGCCAAATCGCCCCGACCAAATTAGGCCGTCTGAAACCGCAAGACAGCGTACGCCTCGCCGGATTCGTCACTGCCGTGCGCACCATGATGGGCAAACGCGGCAAAATCGCCTTTGTCAGCCTCGAAGATTTGAGCGGGCAGATTGAAATCATGGTCAGCGGCCAGACGCTGGAAAACTGCGCCGACTACCTCAAATCCGACCAAGTGCTGATTATCGAATCCAAAGTCAGCCGTGACGACTACGGCGGCGGCGATGGGCTGCGCATCATGGCCAACCAAGTCATGACCCTGCAAATGGCGCGCGAACGCTACGCCCGCAGCCTCAGCCTCGCCCTCGCCCCCGGTCACGACATCGCACGCCTCGCCGCCATCCTCACCGCCCACCGCCTGCCCGACACGTCGCACATCCCACTGCAACTGTCGTACAGCAACTGCAAAGCATCAGGCAAATTGAAAATTGCACCAAAATGGATGGTAACGCCAAGCACCGCCTTGTTTGACGAACTGGAAACATTGCTAGGTAGCAGGGCCGTCCGCGTGAATTGGTAACACTAAAGGCCGTCTGAAACTACACGTTCAGACGGCCTTTAATTTAAAAAGCGCTTTAAAAACATAAATCAAATACGGATTGAGGCTTTCAGACGACCTTATTGTATAGAGAGATTATCTGAAAAGTTTATTGCAAGAGACTTTGGCTAATAGGAAAAGATAGCCCACAAAAAAAGGGGGTGAAAATACACCCCCTTTTTCTATAGAAGCCCCATATCAAAGGCCGTCTGAAAAACAGTTTTATTTAACGATTTCAACCGGGCCATGGTCGTCGCAGTGGTCGCCGTGTTGGTGATGCAGACGGCCGTTGACGATGTAGTCGACGTGATCGCCGTGCGGTACAGCTTCGTGGCCGCAACCTTCGCCGTGAATGTGGCCGTGGCAGGTGTCAACCGGATGGCAGCCGTCAGGGTTGGTTTCATTGACACTCAGAGCATGCTCGTCGTAGTGGCCGTTGTGCTCATGGTGCAGGTGGCCGTCGTGCAGATAATCGACGTGGCCTTCGTGTTTGATGGCAGTGTGGCCGCAGTTTGCGCCGTGAACGTGGTCATGATGTTCGTGGGTTTTGCAGGTCATTTTTTCTCTCCTAATGTTCAGTGAATAGCAATCTTTCGCGATTGATTCTTTCATTTTATCTTTTTTTTGATACAAACGTAAAAAATTTTACAGTTATTAATATATTGTTACGATATATCATCTGTTGATATATAAGCCTATTTTATTTTTCAGACGGCCTTTCATCTATAATTCATTTATTTTCAGCGAGAACTTCAAACCCTTCCGGCAATGTAAAATATCGAATTTTTCAGCCGTAACAGGTAACATGGAAACAAAGGGATGGGTTCTTCAAACAAACAGGTACTGCAATGGGAAAACAAGCCAGACTTTATATGGTTCGCAGCACGCAAGGTGCGCTTTATGATGTATTTTTTGAACGCGGTGTGGCGGCATTGGCCTGGCCCATGCTGGCCGAAGCGGCGGCCAAGGGTTTTGGCCGTGAGGAACTGACGGATATTTACCGTTCGGCCGTGCCGAATGTGAAGTTGAGAACAGCGCAATCGGGTGCGGCTCAGATGTGGCGGTTTGTCAACGAGTTGGCCGATGGAGATGCCGTATTGACCTACTCGCCTACCCTGCGCCGTTATCGGGTTGGCAGGATTACAGGCGGAGCGGTGCATTGTCCGCAATGGGACGATGAAAAAATGTCGCTGGTGCGGCCGGTTGAGTGGCTGGGCGAAGTGTGCCGTGATGATTTGAGTGCGGCTACGCAACGGGCTTTGGGCAGCGTGGCAACTTTGTTTGCGGTATCGGAAGCGTGTGCGGCAGAAATTTTTGAACGCGTGGGTTTTCAGACGGCCTAAGAAGGGAAAGGAAACAGGATTATGTGGAACACCATGCATGAATGGCTGAACGCTTTGCCTGTCAGTGAAGAAATCATTAAATCGGCATTGATGTCGGTATTGATGATTGTGGCCGTCATTGCCGGGCGCAGCATTTTGCTCTCGGCGCATTTTCGCAGCCATCCGGATTTGAGCATTGAAAACAAACGCCGCTCGCTGGTGTTCAGCCGCAACGTGACCATGTTGCTGATCCTGCTCGGGCTGGCGATGATTTGGGCGGCGCAGATTCAAACGTTGGCATTGTCGATGTTTGCAGTGGCCGCAGCGATTGTGGTGGCGACCAAAGAATTGATTATGTGTTTGTCCGGCAGCATCCTGCGCTCGGTAACCAAACAATATTCCATCGGCGACTACATCGAAATCAACGGCCTGCGCGGACGGGTGGTCGATATCAATATGCTGAACACGCTGATGATGCAAATCGGCCCTAATCCGTTGATCGGCCAACTTTCCGGCAAAACGCTCTCGTTTCCCAACAGCCTGCTTTTGAGCCATACCGTGCGCCGCGACAATATTTTGGGCAATTATGTGATTCATACGGTTGAAATCCCCGTGCCGATTCATTTGGATTCGGACGAAATCATAGGCCGTCTGAAAGCCGTTCTTGAGCCGTTGTGCGCGGCCTATGTTCCCGTTATCCAACAATATTTGGAAAACGTTCAAGCGCAAAAACTCTTTATTACCCCCGCCGCCCAGCCGCGCGTGTCCCGCGTGCCGCATGATGACAAGGTGTACCACATCATCGTACGCTTCGCCTCCCCCGTTTCCAAACGGCTGGAAATACAACAGGCCGTCTTAGACGAATTTTTGCGCACGCAATACCGACTGATCAACCAAACAAAATAGTACGGTTTGTTTATTGATACAATCAAATCCCTTACAATAATGAAGTTCACAATCAACAATAAGGAAAAGTCATGTTGCCCGAATCAGCCCTTGCCGAAATGTATCCCGTCATTATGACCCCCAGCCATGACGGCAAATATTTCCACAACTACACCCTCTCGCTTCTGAACATCGTCCACACCAACGCCTCCCTCGGCCTGCCGCTGCAAGTAATGATGCAGCGCGGCGAAAGCCTGATTACGCGCGCGCGCAACAACTGCGTGGCCAAATTTTTGGAAAACAAAGAATGGACGCATTTATTCTGGATTGACTCCGACATCGGCTTCTCTCCCGACTCATTCTACCGTCTGCTTTTGGCAGACAAAGACGTTGTAGCAGGCATTTATCCGCTCAAACGCGACAACTGGCCTGAAGAAGGCGTTCCGGCCGGCACGACCCAAGCCGACTTCGAGCGCATGTACACTTCTTATACCGTCAACACCAGCGAAAAAAATGAAAACGGTGAAATCGTATTGAAAGTCGATGAAGACGGTTTTATGAAAGTTCATGATGCGCCAACCGGCTTCATGGTTATCAAGCGCAGCGTATTTGAAAAAATGATGGCAGCCTACCCCGAGTTGAACTACATCTCCGACAGCGACTACAACAGAGAAGACAAAGGACTGCACTACCGCTTCTTCGACTGCATGGTCGATCCTGAAAGCAAACGCTATCTGTCCGAAGACTACACCTTCTGCCACCTCTGGCGTCAAATCGGCGGAGAAGTGTACGTCGACGTACAATCCAACCTGACCCACCAAGGCGCAAAAGTGTATCGCGGCTCGTTTGCCGAATCCCTGCAAACCAATGTTGCCAATGCAGTATTTGCCCCGAAAGGCACACCGATGCGCCTCGAGCTGGCTGCGCCATTGCACGCCAATCCGCGCGGCGCAGAATAAGATTGGCCGACAGGCGGGCGGAACACTTTAATTCTGCCTGTCTGCCACCATATAACGCCTATCGTTTTCTTTTCAGACGGCCAAAAGGCCGTCTGAATCCATCTTATTCAGGAGAAACCATATGAGCGACAACGTCCTGCTCCACTTGAGCGAAGAACCCCGTTTCGACCAAATCAAAACCGAAGATATCAAACCCGCCCTGCAAACCGCCATTGCCGAAGCGCGCGAACAAATCGCCGCCATCAAAGCGCAAACGCACACCAACTGGGCAAACACCGTCGAAAAACTGACCGACATTACCGAACGCGTCGGCCGCATTTGGAGCGTGGTTTCCCATCTCAACTCCGTCGTCGATACGCCCGAGCTGCGTGCCGTATACAACGAATTGATGCCTGAAATCACCATTTTCTTCACCGAAATCGGTCAAGACATCGAGTTGTACAACCGCTTCAAAATCATCAAAAATTCTGCCGAATTCGACACCCTCTCCCCAGCGCAGCAAACCAAGCTCAACCACGACTTGCGCGATTTCGTCCTCAGCGGTGCCGAATTGCCGCCCGAACAGCAGGCAGAACTGGCGCAACTGCAAACCGAAGGCGCGCAACTGGGTGCCAAATTCGCACAAAACGTCCAAGACGCGACCGACGCTTTCGGCATTTACTTTGACGATGCTGCGCCGCTTGCCGGCATCCCCGAAGACTCCATCGCCATGTTTGCCGCCGCCGCGCAAAGCGAAGGCAAAACAGGCTACAAAATCGGCCTGCAGATTCCGCACTACCTCGCCGTTATCCAATACGCCGACAACCGAGAACTGCGCGAACAAATCTACCGTGCCTACGTTACCCGTGCCAGCGAATTGTCTGACGAAGGTAAATTCGACAACACGGCCAACGTCGAACAAACGCTTGCAAACGCGCTGAAAACCGCCAAACTGCTCGGCTTCAAAAACTACGCCGAGCTGTCGCTGGCAACCAAAATGGCGGATACGCCCGAACAGGTTCTAAACTTCCTGCACGACCTTGCCCGCCGCGCCAAACCGTTTGCCGAAAAAGACTTTGCCGAAATCAAAGCCTTTGCACGGGAAACCCTGAATATCGAAGATCCGCAATCTTGGGATTTGAGCTACGCCGCCGAAAAACTGCGCCAAGCCAAATACGCCTTCAGCGAAACCGAAGTGAAAAAATACTTCCCTATCAGCAAAGTATTGGCAGGCCTGTTTGCCCAAATCAAAAAACTCTACGGCATCGAGCTGGCTGAAAAAACCGTCCCCGTTTGGCACAAAGACGTGCCCTATTTCGAGCTGAAACAAGACGGCCAAACCATCGGCGGCGTTTACATGGACTTGTACGCACGCGAAGGAAAACGCGGCGGCGCATGGATGGATGGCTACAAAAGCCGCCGCCGTTTCGCCGACGGTACGCTGCAACTGCCGACTGCTTACCTCGTCTGCAACTTCACCCCGCCGGTCGGCGACAAAGAAGCGCGTTTGAGCCACGACGAAATCATCACCCTCTTCCATGAAACCGGCCACGGCCTGCACCATTTGTTGACCCAAGTTGACGAAGTGGGCGTATCAGGCATCAACGGCGTCGAATGGGACGCGGTCGAGCTACCTAGCCAATTCATGGAAAACTTCGTTTGGGAATACGACGTATTGGCGCAAATGTCCTCGCACGAAGAAACCGGCGCGGCATTGCCGAAAGAG
Organism: Neisseria sp. 27098_8_158; assembly: GCF_041433145.1. Taxonomy (NCBI): domain Bacteria; kingdom Pseudomonadati; phylum Pseudomonadota; class Betaproteobacteria; order Neisseriales; family Neisseriaceae; genus Neisseria; species Neisseria sp. 27098_8_158. Next base: position 85,288 of record NZ_JAPWAZ010000003.1, on the reverse strand, counting down.
CTGTTCGACAAAATGCACGCTGCCAAAAACTTCCAACGCGGTATGTTCCTCGTCCGTCAAATGGAATTTGCCCTCTTCGACATGGAAATCTACCATCAGGAAGATGAAGGCCGTCTGAAAGAATGGCCGCAAATCTTGGACAAAGTGCGACAAGAAGTCGCCGTGACCCAACCACCGGCATACAACCGCTTTGCCTTGAGCTTCAGCCACATCTTCGCCGGCGGCTACTCCGCAGGCTATTACAGCTACGCATGGGCGGAAGTTTTGAGTGCAGACGCCTACGCCGCCTTTGAAGAGAGCGACGACGTTGCCGAAACCGGCCGCCGCTTCTGGAAAGAAATACTGGCCGTAGGCGGTTCGCGCAGCGCAGCAGAATCCTTCAAAGCCTTCCGCGGCCGCGAACCAAGCCTGGATGCCCTGCTCCGCCACAGCGGTTTCGACAACGCTGCTTGATTTGAAAATCCGCCGTTTTAATTGCTGATTCAACGCCAAAGGCCGTCTGAAATGTTTCAGACGGCCTTTTTATAATCAATTCAATATTTTCAGCAAAACAAATATAAAACCATTCAGCCGATAAAACCACCCAGCGCGGAACGCCGCAACGGTTGCCAAGCTCAATATTTTCCCAATGCGGACAAGCCGCCCATAAAAACAGGGCATGTTCCCATGCCCTATCATTTGAATTTCAGACGGCCTTTCGGTTGTCAAAACTTATTAGGAACAATGAGCAAGCACTGTCCCTAACAAGACTTCGAGAAAGACAGAAGTCCGCATATCAAACCCCTATCTCCCCCAGCCCAACACTAAAATTAGTTTTTGCCCTTTTTATCACCGGCATCCAAGCGCATATTGATAAATTCCATCATCAAATCTTTTTTCGTCCAGAAAAAGGTTTTCATTTTTTCCAAAGAATAGATTTTCCGAATCATCGCCGGCAATCCTGCATGAACGATGGCGGCAACCTCGCCATTGGTTGTTTCGTTGTCCATGGCGGCTTTGAGGTTTAGATTGCGCGTATTCAGGTAGTCGCAAAGCGCTTTTCTGACGCTGTTGCTAATTTCAAATTGTTTCATGTTTTCCGTCCATAATGTTTTTATAATTAATTAGCATAGGATTTTAACAAGTTTTTTGCATTGTGCATATCTCAACTTGCATATTGTTGCGGAATTTACAATTTGGCTTTTGGGTAAAATCATGCCTGCAACACATTGTTGCGGCGCACTAAATCGGATTGTTTTGACTATTTTGTTTTGGCTCGGGCCGTATTGCGGATAAAATAATGGTTTTAGGTTTTGGGGCCGTCTGAAATGTATTTGTGGTTTAAGCTGTTACACATATTTTTTGTGATTTCTTGGTTTGCCGGACTGTTTTATCTGCCGCGGATTTATGTGAATCTGGCGCAATTGGAACCCGGCAGCGTGGAATATGTACGGCTGACGGATATGTCGCGCAGGCTATACCGCTTTATGTCGCCTTTGGGCTGGGGAACGCTGATATTTGGCGCGGCCATCGGGTTTGTAAATAATTGGTGGGGCAACGGCTGGCTGGCGGTTAAATTATTGTGCGGCCTGCTGCTCTTGGCTTACCAGCTTTATTGCGGCCTGCTGCTGCGCCGTTTTCAAAACGGCAGCAATGTGTATTCGCACCGCTGGTATCGGGTATTCAACGAACTCCCCGTATTGATGATGGTGGCCGCGCTTTATATGGTGGTTTTCAAGCCGTTTTAATCTTCAGACGGCCTGTTTGGTAAATAAGGAAAGAATTCATGACGGTCGAAATCGAACGCCGCTTTTTGCTGGCGGATGACAGTTGGCGCAAAACGGCAGGCGAGCCGCTGGTGTTGCAACAGGGCTATTTGAGCGTGGAAAAAGAGCGCACCATCCGTGTGCGGATTATCGGTTCGCAAGCCTGGCTGACCCTGAAAGGCTATATTTCCGACATGACGCGCAGCGAATTTGAATACGAAATTCCGCTGGCGCACGCGCAAGCGATGATGGCGGATATGTGCCCGTTTAAAATGGAAAAATACCGCTATCGTGTCGAATTTGAAGGCTTTGTGTATGAAATCGACGAATATTTCGGTGACAATGCGCCCTTGATTGTGGCGGAAATCGAATTGCCGTCTGAAGATACCGAGTTTCCCAAACCGTCTTGGCTGGGCAAGGAAATCACGGCAGACGGAAAATTCACCAATGCGTATTTGAGCAAACATCCGTATTCGTCTTGGACGGAATAAGGGCGGCAACCACTCTACACACAAAAAAAGGCATGTATCGCACATGCCTTTTTTTCTTTTCAGACGGCCTGATTTGCTTTACCGATTTGCATCGAGCTGCTTTCGACACACCGTTTCAAATATCGGGCAAGCCCTCATTTTTTATCCGTGTAGCCTTACGCCGGATGGCAGGCAACCATGTAGTTGACTTCGGTCGAATCGCACAGGGAATAACGGCCGCTCAACAAATTGTAGGTCATGCCCTTGCTGCCGACGGTATCCAATCCAGCTTGGCGGCACATGCGCGCGAGTTCTGCCGGCGTGATGAATTTTTTCCAATCGTGCGTGCCTTTGGGGACGAATTTCAACAGATATTCCGCACCGACAATCAGATGCAGATAAGATTTGGGATTGCGGTTGATGGTGGAGAAAAACACCATGCCGTCTGGTTTGACCAGTTTCGCGCAGGCTTGAACGATGGCGGCCGGATCGGGAACGTGTTCCATCATTTCCATACACGTTACCACATCGAAGCTGTGCGGCTGCTCGGCGGCGAGGTCTTCGACGCGGATGCAGTGGTAATCGATATTGGCAACGTGTTGAGCGGCCGCATGGGCAGCGGCGGTTTGCAGGGATTTTTCCGCCATATCGATGCCGGTCACGTGTTCTGCACCGCGTTTGGCCATGCTTTCCGACAAAATACCGCCGCCGCAGCCTACATCCAGCACGCGTTTGCCTGCCAATCCGGCATAGCCGTCGATATAGTCGAGGCGCAAGGGGTTGATGTCATGCAGGGGCTTGAATTCGCCGTTTGTATCCCACCATTTGTCGGCGATTTGGCTGAACTTGGCGATTTCGCCGGCATCTACGTTGTCGTGTTGATTGCTCATGGTTTGCTCCTGCATAAAATCATTCGCCTGATTTTAGCCGATTGCGCTTCAAAATAAAATGTTTCAGACGGCCTTTGCCCGTTTATCGGCCCTATTTCAACTTTCATCCGCCTGCCCATAAAAAACGCACCTTGCGACAAGGTGCGTTTCAATCGGCATGATTTAGAATTTAGCGCCGGATTCGTTGGCCATGTAGTCAACTGCGGCTTTCACTTCATCGTCGCTCAAGCTGCTGTTGCCGCCTTTGGCAGGCATGGAATTGAAGCCTTCGAGGGCGTGTTTGTGCAAGGTGTCTTTGCCTTGTTTAATGCGAGGCGCCCAGTCTTCTTTTTTGCCTACAGCCGGAGCGCCGGGAATCAAGCCGCCGTGGCATGCTTTACAGTTCGCTTCAAAAACGGCTTTGCCGTCTACTTTGGCGGATTCGGCAGGCTTGGCTTCAGCGGCAGGCGCTTCGGCTTTCTCTTCGGGCTTGGCGGCTTCTTCAGGTTTCGCAGCTTCCTCTGCTTTGCTGGCAGCGGCTTCAACCTTATCGGCAGCTTCTTGAGCGGCAGATGCAGTCGCATCGGCAGCAGAAGCGGCTTCGTTTTTCACTTCAGATGCAACGGCTTGAGCAGTCTCTTGTGTCTCCTGTTTAGCCTCTTGGGAACAAGCTGTCAAACCAGCCATCATCATTACGGCAATCAGTAATTTGTTCATGTTCTGTCTTTCCTTAATTTTATTTAAATCACTGTTTTATATAAACAGCTCAAAAATTCTAACACAGAAACTAATACCTTCGACCTACACTATAATAAATATTGGTATAAATCAGATTTTGTCACAAAAACTGAAAAACATATTGACACCACCTCTCTACTCGGATAGAAATTCACCCCATTTGTCATGAATCGCGATAACTTTCATTTTATTGTTCAAGCAGTTACTTATTTTATTTTCAAAGTTTCTTTTAGAATTCAACTTTTTACCGATTTCTCCATGAGTAGTGTCAACCTGAAAGCCATCCCCATCCCAAACAGGCCGTCTGAATCCCAATCAGGTTTCAGACGGCCTGTTTGACTCATGTTAATAAACATTTGCCGCTTGGCTATGCAAAAGATACCAGCAGACTTACCTATTTATGTGGTTATTCATATCCCGACTACAATTTAATCCATTGCCGCCATTAGTCTTTTACCATTGTTTCAGCTTCAGCCCACAATCCCCGCTTCTGCTCTGCCGTCAATTTCTTAATCCCAATTTCCCGTTTCAGCGCTTCACTTTTGCTCAGGCCGTCTGAAACAATGCGCATCTCAACAGGCTTGTTCAACCGCGTGTATTTCGCGCCTTTTCCTGACAAGTGCGCTGCAAATCGCTCTTGCGGACGGTTGCTGATGCCGCAATAAAACGCGCCGTTTTCGCACAAAATCAGGTAAACGCTCCAATTTTCCGCGTTCATAAATCCCCTTCCTTGGCAAAACTCTCAGTAAAAATGCGCACGGCAGCCTCGGTTTTGGCAGACTGCACACGATAAGGCGTGACCAAATAAAGGCTGACCGGCGGCAATGTCCATTCAGGCAAAACCGCTTTCAGACGGCCTTGCGCAATTTTCTCCCTCACTTCGCCGTCCACCTGCAAAGACAAACCGAAACCGCTTTCGGTCAGACTACACACTGCGGCAAGATGCGTGCAGGCAATGCTGTCGGCGACGTCGAGGAAATAGCTTTCTTCACCATTTTGCAAGGTCGTGCGGACGGGCAGGAAGTGCAGCCAGCGGTGGGTATGAAGCTGCGCGGGATGGGTAATGGGCGGATGCCGGTCAAGATAATCGGGTGCGGCGCAAATGATGTACGGCCAAGTCACGAGATGGCGCGCAACCAAGTTGGGATCGTCCAAAGCCCGGTCGCCGCCGCGTATGGCGATGTCGGTCTGATTGTGTTGCAGGTCGTCCAAGGTATCGCTGAAATTAAAGACAGGACGGATTTTAGGGAACTCGGTTTGCAATCGCGAAAAGGCCGTCTGAAAAGCACGGGAACCGATGACGCAGGAAGTCAGGGAAATCCGCAATTCACCGACGGGTTCGGTTTTCAGATTGTCGATAACGGTACGCGTATCGGCAAGCGTGGCGGCTAGACGGCGGCAGTATTCGCCCAAGGCGCGGCCGGCATCGGTAGGCGCAAGACTGCGCGTGCTGCGGTTTAACAGCTTGATGCCGTGCAGGGTTTCGAGGCGGTTGATGTGCTGGCTGACGGCAGACGGCGTCATGCCCAGCGCGGCCGCAGCGGCGTTCATACTGCCGTGTTCGAGGACGGTAGCGAAAACAAGCAGGGGTTTGATGTCTTGCATGATGTTTACTTTACTGAAATTGGTGTTTTCAGACGGCCTGTTAGGAATACTGCGGATTATATAGCGCAGATGAAAAATCGGCGCGGAACTGATTGGGCGGTTGAATAATATTTATTTATAGCCATTTGCATATTTACCCTTTTTAAGGTATACCGCCTATTGATGTTTATATTTTAAAAGGATGATTAAATGGCCGATTTCGACACATCTAACCCTTACAGACCCAAAGGACTACTGCAGCATCTGATGCGATTTTTAGGTCTTGGTTATTCTGCCGAAGATGAATATGTATATGAACGTTTGGCAGCTTTAGATTTGAATACAACGGTTTATGCCGACTTATTCTTCAATAAAACAGATGAATTTTTGATTTTGACTTCAGATTTCGGCCCTGAAATGGGGACATTTAAGGTTAATGCAGGCATAGGTGGAGGCAAAAAACAATTCCAAGGCAAAAGCTGCCCAATTTTGGGCTATATCCATGTTGGAAGCGGTACGTTCATGGATCAACCCATATACAATCTGACCTGGGCAGAAGATGATGCAAACAACCCCTTTAAAAACTGCTTATTTCAGACACTCAAACCACTGACTATATACCGTACCCGTAGCAAGTTAGGCATGGATTGGGAGCCATTCGGAAGTGATTGGTTAGGCAATATACTTTTAGTTGAAGTACTTGAAACTGACGCACACAATCAAAAATTGGAAAACTTACGCCGAGAATATCTGAAGCAACATTCAGATTAAACACATTTACGAGCACCATCGAGGCATCTTCAAAATGGGCAGGGCTGCCTGTGAAATTATCTTTGAACGCAGACGGCAAAAAACCGGCAAGCAGGGCGCTCAAACGCTTAACGGAAGCATTTGCACAACAGGCGCAACTCTACTCCCCCTTAAACGCATACCTGCTCGAACATATCCGTAAACACAACGACATCCGCACCAAAAACGAATTTTTTGCCAATTCGTATCCGACAGCGTAAAGCTTCCTTCAAGATTTAAAGCCGAAAGCATTGAATTTTGTCAATCAGAATCTCTATATCGTGTTTCACAATGATGACGATGCATTGATACCCGACGATGAATACTATTTTTATGTTTCATTTGATACAAAGGGTAACATTACCGGCATCACTTCCTGACACTGACAACAGGCCGTCTGAAGCTTAACCTCGTTTCAGACGGCCTTACAATGCACTCATCTAATCAATCACATCCCCACAAGGAGTCAAACATGAAAATCGCAGTTATTGGTGCAACAGATTATGTCGGCAACGCAGTCGTTCAAGAATTGGCAGGCCGCGGTCATGAAGTAACCGCTTTTGCTCGCAACACAAACAAAGTTTTCCAAGCGCAAAATGTTGCCGCCGTCTCAGCAGATGTCAACGCGGCAGACTTCGCCGACAAGCTGGCAGGCTTTGACGCCGTAGTCAGCGCGTTCAACCCGGGCTGGACCAATCCCAACATCGGCGCGGATTTCACACGCGGCGCAAACAGCATCGTCGAAGCGGCAAAAGCAGCGCAAGTGCCGTATCTCTTGATTGTTGGCGGCGCGGGCAGCCTGTATGTAGTACCCGGTTTGCAAGTTATCGATACGCCCGACTTCCCGAAAGAAATTTTCGACGGCGCCAATGCCGCACTCCATCTCTTGGCAGAGCTCCTGCCGCGCCGCGACGTGAACTGGTCTTTCGTTTCCCCTCCGGCACGACTGGGCGCAGACGGCGGTTTCAGCGAAGATAAAACCGGCAAATACCGCTTGGGCAAAGACGATTTGCTGATGGACGGTGAAATTCCGGCAGGCATCAGCGTTGCCGATTTGGCAGTCGCCATCGCCGACGATGCGGAAAACAAAGCGCATTTGTTTGAACGTTTTACCGTCGCCGCTGTTTAATCGTCTTAATTTAAAGGCCGTCTGAAACTAAAAGTTTCAGACGGCCTTTGCATGCGCTCATCTCATCAATCGAATCTCAACAAGAAGTCACACATGAAAATCGCAGTGATTGGTGCAACAGCTTATGTCGGCAACGCAAGCAAAGTTTTCCAAGTGCAAAATATTGTCGTCGTCTCCACATACGAATAAAATCTGTCGGCAATTTATATCAAAATTACAAAAATATTTTGAACAAAGTGAAGGAATTGTACCAGAGTAGTAAGGAGCCCATCCTGAAAAGATGTAGATCATAAATTGCATATTGTGAGCAACAATCCGCTCCGCTACCGATCTTTTCTCACGCAAGCGCTGATGGTTAAGATGATCTGAAAGCATCTCTCTAATTTTTCAGACGGCCTCAATTTTCCCTGTACTCTATTTCAAGGAGTTTTCATGACACCTCAAACTGTCTTAGATTTCTGGTTTACCGAAGAAAACCACCCTTTCCAATTTGCCCGCAACAATGGATTCGATGCCCAAATTCGCGCTCAATTTTTCGATATTTGGCAGCAGGCAGCTCGCGGCGAACTTTCACACTGGCGCGATACCCTGCAAGGCAGGCTCGCCGAAATCATTATTCTTGACCAATTCTCGCGCAATCTGTTCCGCGACAGCCCTCAAGCGTTTGCCCAAGATACTGCTGCACTCATTCTTGCCCAAGAAGCCGTTCGCCAACCCGGCTTCGCCGACCTCCTTCCGCATGAACGCCATTTCATGCTGATGCCGTTGATGCACAGCGAAAGCCAAGTTATCCATGAACAAGCCGTACCGCTGTTTGAACGCTATACCAATGAAAACGCATTGGCCTTTGAAATCAAACACAAAGTCATCATCGACCACTTCGGACGCTATCCGCACCGTAACGCCGTATTGGGGCGTAAAACCACGGAAGAAGAAGCAGAATTTCTGAAGCAGGAAGGTTCATCATTTTAATTCCATCAAAGTCAAAGGCCGTCTGAAACCGAAATCAAGGTTTTCAGACGGCCTGCATCATCGTGAAATCACTATATAATACCGTCTATTAAATTCCAGATACGAGCCAACCATGTCCGTAACCCAACCCACCATCGCCGCCATCGCTACCGCCCCCGGACGCGGCGGCGTCGGCGTGATACGTCTTTCCGGCAAAAACCTGCTGCCTTTGGCGCAAACCCTCAGCGGCGGCAAAACGCCCAAGCCGCGCACCGCGCTTTACACCGACTTTCTCGGCGGCGACGGGCAGCCGATAGACAACGGCATCCTGCTCTACTTCGCCGCGCCCGCCAGCTTTACCGGCGAAGACGTGATTGAATTGCAGGGACACGGTGGCCCTGTGGTAATGGACATGCTGCTCTCGCGCTGCCTCGAACTGGGCGCGCGCATGGCGGAGCCGGGCGAATTTACCAAACGCGCCTTCCTCAACAACAAACTCGACCTTGCCCAAGCCGAAAGCGTCGCCGACCTCATCGATGCCTCCAGCAAATCTGCCGCCCGCATGGCGTTGCGTTCGCTCAAAGGCGCGTTTTCCCAACACATACACGAGCTGGTGGACGACCTTATTACTTTGCGGATGCTGGTTGAAGCCACGCTCGACTTCCCCGAAGAAGACATCGACTTTCTCGAAGCCGCCGACGCGCGCGGCAAGCTCCAAGCGCTGCAAGGCCGTCTGAAAACCGTGCTTGCCAGTGCGGAACAAGGTGCGATTTTGCGCGAAGGCATGAACGTCGTCCTCGTCGGCGCGCCCAACGTCGGCAAATCCAGCCTGCTCAACGCCTTAGCGGGCGACGACATCGCCATCGTAACCGACATCGCCGGCACCACCCGAGACACCGTGCGCGAACAAATCACTCTCGACGGCGTGCCCGTCCACATCATCGACACCGCCGGCCTGCGCGAAACCGACGACGTGGTCGAACAAATCGGCATCGAGCGCAGCCGCAAAGCCGTCTCCGAAGCCGATGTCGCGCTGATTCTGATTGACCCGCGTGAAGGCGTGAACGCCAAAACCCAAGCCATTTTGAACAGCCTGCCCGAAGGTTTGAAAAAAATCGAAATCCACAACAAAGCCGACCTGACCGGCGAACCTGTCGCCGTCCGTTCAGACGGCCTTGCGCAAACTGGAGCGGAAAGCGTCATCAGCCTGTCTGCCAAAACCGGCGTCGGCCTCGATTTACTCAAACACGCGCTGTTGCAGGAAGTCGGCTGGCAGGGCGAAAGCGAAAGCCTGTTCCTCGCCCGCAGCCGCCACCTCAACGCCTTGCACGAAGCCGAAGCCGAGCTGGAAAACGCCGCCCTCTGCAACAACAACCAAATCGAGCTTTTCGCCGAACACCTGCGCCTCGCCCAAAACGCCTGCAGCGAAATCACCGGCGAATTTACCGCCGACGATTTACTGGGCGTGATTTTCTCGCGCTTCTGTATCGGCAAATAAAACGGTTTACCATCAAATACAAAGGCCGTCTGAATATTCAGACGGCCTTTTTTATCACCAAAACAAGCTTAATTTCACTTGCGTTTATTTATTGGCAGCTTCTGCCATATTTTTTGCGATTTTGGTCGCACCAACTGTCAAACCGGACATGCCGATCAGAGAAGCCGCGGCCAATTTGATTAATGTTTTCATTTTAACTCTTTTCTGTGTATTTAAGGGTGTTTGTGTATTTTTTATTTATCGGCATCAGCCATATTGTGGGCGATATTGGTTGCGCCAACAGTCAGGCCGGACATACCGATTAAAGAGGCTGCTGCCAGTTTGATTAAAGTTTTCATTGTTTATCTCACTTTCTTGTCTGTCGGCCGAAAAACGGCCTAAGTTGCGTTTTCTGAAGTATTGTAATTAATTCGTTTATGATTGAATTATTTGTGTACTACCGTTTCGATATTACGGGAGATGCCGATGGCAGAAGCTGATATTCCGGACATACCGATTAAAGAAGCGGCAGCAAGCGTTATTAAATTTCCCATTTTAAGTAGTCCTTTTTCATAGATACAAAATGTTATTTAACAACATACACATTTTTTCGTCGGCATCTGCGCTGCAAACAGGACGAATCATACCGTGTTAATTGTTAATTAATACAACTTTTCTGTAAAGAAAAAATACTAAAAACATACATAACAAAGATTTTAGTTAATTTATATTTTGTTTTGAAAATGACACCGATGTCTTTCTCAATGACACCGATGTCTTAATTACATACACACTACAAACGTATCTTATTGCGCCCATAAAATCCCTCCTTTTTTGTTGTAAAATCGCACTCTAAATTAAATATATTTTAAATTCAAAATGTTATAGATCTATCTTTTTCACAGCCCAAATCTTCAATTAGTCAAAACCAATACCTTTGATAGCTTCTTTTAAAGAAAACACACGTTTCTAGTACATATCCGACCATAAAATGCGCTGCAAATATATGATATAGTGAAACATTCTGCGTATTGACTATTTCCAGCATGAACAACACCCTAATCCTGACCGGCGCGGCCGCATTTTTTATCGGCGCGCTGTTTGCTTGGCTGATAACACGCTACCAAGCCCAAAGCCGACACTTTATTGTTTTGCAAGAATTGGCCGAAAGCCGCCGCCTGCATGAGTTTGCCGAACAGGTGCAGGCTCAAACTGCGGCAGACTTGGCGCAAAGCCGCCATACCGTGCAGGAATTGCAAGACGAATTGCAGGAGACGGGCAACCGCTTTGCCGCAGCCGAAAAACAGATTGCCTATCTGCAAGATTGCGAGGCCGAAGCCGAAGCTTTAAAACACGAATGTGCAAAATGGCAGCAAAGCGCGCAAAACCTGCAAATCAACAATGAACGCCTAAACACGCAGCTGGTTCAAGAACAGGCATTGAGTGCGGATAAAAATACGCTTTTACAACAGCAGGAAACGGAAAAAGGCCGTCTGAAACAAGACTACGACACGCTTTTGGAGCAAAACCATGCGCTGCAAGTCCAAAACGAACGCCTCTCCACACAACTGACCCAAGAAAAAGCCAATATCGACGATAAAAACAGCCTTTTACAGCAACAGGAAGCCGAAAAAGGCCGTCTGAAACAAGAATACGCCGCCCTTTTGGAGCAAAACCACGCGCTTCAAGTCCAAAACGAGCGCCTCAACACCCAATCGGAAAAAGACCGTCAGGCTGCCGAAGAAAAATTAGCTCTATTGGCAGATGCGCGTAAAAACCTAAGCGACCAGTTCCAAAACCTCGCCAACACTATTTTAGAAGAGAAAAGCCGCCGCTTTACCGAGCAAAACCACGATCACCTCCAGCAACTGCTCAATCCGCTCAACGAACGCATACACGGCTTCAGCGAGCTGGTTCAGCAGACTTATGAAAAAGAAGCCAAAGAGCGCTTGACCATCGAAAACGAGCTCAAACGCCTGCAAACACTCAACACCCAGCTCCACCACGATGCCAAAGCGCTGACCACTGCGCTGACCGGCACGCAAAACAAAACCCAAGGCAACTGGGGCGAGATGATTTTGGAAAGCGTATTGGAAAATTCCGGCCTACAGAAAGGCCGCGAATACATCGTTCAAGCCTCCAGCGTCCGCCACGAAGCAGACGGCACCCAGCGCCGCCTCCAGCCCGACGTCCTCATCAATCTGCCCGACAACAAACAAATCGTCATCGACTCCAAAGTATCGCTGACCGCCTACGTCCGCTATACGCAAAGCACCGGCGCAGAAGCAGAACGCGAGCTTGCCAACCACGTCGCCAGCATCCGCGCCCACATCAAAAGCTTGGCAGCGAAGGATTACACCGACCTTGAGGGCGTCAAAACGTTGGACTTCGTCTTTATGTTCGTCCCTGTCGAACCGGCCTACCTCCTCGCCCTGCAACACGATCCAAACCTCTTCCAAGAGTGTTTCGACAAACGCATCATGCTGACCGGCCCCAGCACCCTGCTCGCCACCCTGCGCACCGTTGCCAACATCTGGCGCAATGAGCAACAAAACCAAAACGCGCTGGCCATTGCCGAGGCAGGCAGCAAACTTTATGACAAATTTGTCGGCTTTGTCGAAAGCATGGACGGCATCAATAAAGCGCTTGGTCAGGCACAATCCCAGTTTCAGACGGCCTATGGCCGCTTGGTTTCCGGCAGGGGCAACCTCATCAGCAGCACCGAAAAACTGCGCAAATTGGGCATCAAAGCCGGCAAACAACTGCAACGCGATTTATTAGAAAAAGCCATGTCGGAAAACGAAGACCACGCCGCCTTACCGACCGCGCAAGGCCAAGAAAATGACTGACAAAATTTAAAACATTACAAATAAAGGGAATTTAACCAATGAGCAACATTACCATCGTCCTTGCCGCCGATACCGGCTATGCCGAACAAGTCCATACCCTGATGAAGTCCATCTGTACGCACAATACAGGTGTCAATTTCTACCTTATGCACAATACCTTCAGGAAAGAATGGATCAACTATACCAACCAAAAACTCGCCGCCAGCGGCAGCCGTCTGAATGATGTCAAAATCGAAATGGACTTCAGCCAATATCGCCGCCTACCCCATATTTCGGATGCCGCATTTTTCCGTCTGATGATGCAACATCTGCCTGTCGACCGCGCCCTTTATCTCGACAGCGATATGGTGATTACCCAATCCCTACACGATTTGTTCAACCTCGATATGCACGGTTATCCCGTTGCGGCGGTACAAGACTCCTTTCTTGCCCGTACCGAATGGAATCACCCGACCGGCCTGCACACTACGCCCTATTTCAATTCCGGTATGTTGTTGGTCGACCTGGCGCAATGGCGGGAACAGAATATCGCGGCGCAACTGCTGCAAACTGCTGCCACCATTGACAAATCCGTTCCCTACGGCGACCAATGCTTTCTAAACACCGTATTTCAAAAAAATTGGCTGCAATTGGAAGAATCTTGGAATTTCCAAACCGGCGCAGTCCAATATTTCCAAAAACGAAATCTCAGCGAAGTATTCCCCAAACCCGACACTGTTCCGCCCGTTATCCACTACACCACACGCGCCAAACCGTGGTTGTGCGATTACGGCGAGATTCCTTTTATCGAAGTCTATTGGCAATACTATTGTGCCGACTGGCCAAAAGCGTAATTTCAGGCAGAGATTTTTATCTATCATCAAAAACAAAAGGCCGTCTGAAATCGCTTCAGACGGCCTTTAAGCCATAAAAAAACAGGCAGAATATTCTGCCTGTTTTATGTTCAAACCCGACCGTAAAGCAGGCTTTTCCACCCACCTCCAGCCGGCGTCATCGTTATCCGATTAGATACCGCGCAACAATTCGTTCACGCTGGTTTTCGCACGGGTTTGCGCGTCCACGCGTTTGACGATAACCGCGCAGTAGAGGCTGTGGCTGCCGTCTTTGGAAGGCATGCTGCCAGATACGACAACCGAACCAGCCGGCACGCGGCCTTGATAGATTTCGCCGGTAGTACGGTCAAGGATTTTGGTGGATTGACCGATGAACACGCCCATAGAAATCACGCTGCCTTCTTCGACAATCACGCCCTCAACGATTTCAGAACGCGCTCCAATGAAGCAGTTGTCTTCAATAATGGTCGGGCTGGCTTGCAGAGGCTCAAGTACGCCGCCGATGCCGACGCCGCCACTCAAGTGCACGTTTTTACCGATTTGCGCGCAAGAGCCGACAGTCGCCCAAGTATCGACCATCGCACCTTCGTCAACGTATGCGCCGATATTGACATAAGAGGGCATCAACACGACATTTTTCGCCACAAAGCTGCCACGACGGGCAACGGCACCCGGAACTGCACGGAAACCTGCGCTGCGGAATTCGTCTTCAGACCAATCGGCAAATTTAGTCGGTACTTTGTCGAAGTATTTGTTCACACCGTCGTTGAGGATTTCATTGTCCTGAATGCGGAAAGACAGCAATACGGCTTTTTTCGCCCATTCGTTGACTTTCCATTCGCCCACGCCCAAACGCTCGGCAACGCGCAGTTTGCCGGAGTCGAGTTGATGAATGGTTTCCAAAACCGCTTCACGCACTTCTGGGGTAACGGTATTCGGATTGATTTCGGCACGGTTTTCAAAAGCCGTTTCAATGATGTTTTGCAAAGACATGTTGATTCCTTCAAGAGATCCGGGCCGTCTGAAACCTCTTCAGGCTACCCTATTACAAATATTTAACTCGTTATTTTGCCATGTAAAAGCGATTTCGTCAGCTATTAACATGATTAGCGCCGAGCGTTACACGGCAGGATTTCGGCTAAGCCAAGATTTTCAGACGGCCTGTTCAAGTGAATTGAATGACATTTATTTTCCAACCGGTTTCCCAGCCGCAATATGCAAACTGTCGATTCTGCCGACACACCGTGCCGATAAATCAATCTTCGCCGCCAATCTTTTGCAGCAGATTTTCAGCCACCACGCCGCATTCGGTATCCCGCTTTAACGGTTTCGCGTTCAAATCTTTCAAGGCCGTCTGAAAGTCGGCGAAATCCATCAACTGCGAACCGAAACGGCGCATATGTTCGGTATCCTGCTGACAGTCTATCAGCGCAACACCCAAATCCGCCAAAAACGGTACGGCGCGGGCAAATGCAATCTTTGACGCATCGGGACGCAAGGCAAACATCGATTCGCCATAAAACACGCAGCCGATTTGCACGCCGTAAAACCCGCCTGCCAACTGCATTTCGCCTTGCTCATCCGGCAGCCAGCATTCAAACGAATGCGCATGCCCCTGATGGTGCAGCTTCAAATAGGCCGTCTGAAACGCAGGTTCTATCCACGTTCCGTCCTGTTCCGGACGCGGCACATTGGCGCAATGGGCAATTACTTTTTCAAAACAGTGGTTGACCGTTACCCGATACGGCTTGTGACGCAAAGTTTTGGCGAGCGAACGGCCGATATGCAGGCTTTCCGGCACAATTACGGCTCGCGGCGCAACCGCATACCAGAAAAACCAACCATCGCGGCTAAACCACGGAAAAATCCCCTGCCCATACGCCGACAGCAGCCGCCCCGTATCCAAATCGCCACTGACGCCAACCAAGCCGTCGCATTCATCTAATGCGTAAGACGGGTCGGGGAAACGATAATCCCGTGGCGCAAGTAAAGGAATCTTCATCGCAAAGCCCATAAAGTTTCAGACGGCCTTAGGCTGAAAATGCCCAAGGCCGTCTGAAAAATCAACATACAAACTGCTTAACGTTTGGTTTTGGTTTGGCATTCGCCGCATACACCGTACATATACAGCGCGTGGTCGACGATGCGGTAGCCGTTTTCTTCGGCGATTTTGTCTTGCAGCGCTTCGATTTCCGGATTGTGGAATTCGGTTACTTCGCCGCATTTCACGCAGACGATGTGGTCGTGGTGGTCGCCTTTGTCCAATTCGTAAACCGCTTTGCCGGTTTCGAAATGGTGGCGTTGCAAAATGCCGGCCTGTTCAAACTGGGTCAACACACGGTAAATCGTCGCCACGCCGATTTCCACACCCTCTTCCAACAGGATACGGTACACATCTTCCGCACTCAAATGCTCCTCGGCATGAGTCTCAAACAAGTCCAAAATTTTCAAACGTGGACCCGTAACTTTCAAACCGCTGTCTTTCAATTGCGCAATGTTGCTGAATTTTTCCATAATATTCAATATCCCTGTAAGGTAATAACCGTTATAATACGCACTTTCCGCCCGTTTGCCCACTATTGGGCCGTTAAAGGGCGGCAATCTGCCGCCGGTCTTGCAATTGAAAATCGGCGAAAAGAAAAATTAAGAAGATGATTATCGTTTGCTTTTTAAAAATATTCAAGCGATGATAAACATCTTTCCCGAAATGACACAGAAAGGTAAGCCCGTGAATAAAGCCTTATGCCTTGCCATCGCCGCTATTTTAGGTCTGGCCTCATGCAGTGCCGAGCGCGTATCCAACTTTCCATCCTACAAACTTAAAATCATTCAAGGTAACGAGCTCAATCCCCGCGCCGTGGTTTCCCTGCGCCAAGGTATGACCCGCGACCAAGTCCAACTGCTGCTCGGCACGCCGCTCCTGCGCGACGCCTTCCACGCCGACCGCTGGGATTACACTTTCAACACCAGCCGCAACGGCATCATCAAAGAACAAAGCAACCTGACCCTGTACTTTGAAAACGACGTCCTCGCACGCGCCGAAGGCGATGCCATCCAAAAATCCATCGAAGCCGTTCAAGCCGGACAAAACGTCGTTCCGACCACCGAAACCAACGCGAAATAAGGAAGCCCCATGAGCGCATTGAAAATCGCCATTGCCGGCGTCAACGGCCGCATGGGCCGCGTTTTGGTTGAAGCGGTCAACAACCATCCCGATGCCGTCCTCTCCGGCGCACTCGAGCATTCCGGTTCAGAAGTATTGGGTTTGGATGCAGGCTTCGCCTCCGGCCTCAAAACCGGCGTCGCCATTTCAGACGACGTAGATGCGGTTTTGGCTCAAAGCGATGTCCTTATCGACTTTACCCGTCCCGAGCCAACCCTGAAACACCTGCAAAAATGCGTGGAAAAAGGCGTCAACATCATCATCGGCACGACCGGTTTTGACGACGCAGGCAAAGCTGCCATCCAAGCCGCAGGCGAGAAAACAGGCGTTGTTTTCGCAGCCAACTTCAGCGTCGGCGTCAACCTGACCTTCCATATCCTCGACACCGTCGCCCGCGTGTTAAACGAAGGCTACGACATCGAAATCATCGAAGGCCACCACCGCCACAAAGTCGATGCCCCAAGCGGCACCGCGTTACGCATGGGTGAAGTCATTGCCGACGCCCTCGGCCGCGACCTCAAAGAATGCGCCGTTTACGGCCGCGAAGGCCACACCGGTCCGCGCGATCCGTCCACCATCGGTTTTGCCACCGTCCGCGCAGGCGACATCGTCGGCGACCACACCGCCCTCTTCGCCACTGACGGCGAGCGCGTGGAAATCACCCACAAGGCCAGCAGCCGCATGACCTTTGCCGCCGGTGCTGTACGCGCCGCAGTTTGGGCAAACGGCAAAAAAGGTCTGTACGATATGCAAGACGTACTGGGTTTGAAAAACCGATAAACCCGCATCATCAGGTTTCATACCTTACAAGGCCGTCTGAAAGCACAACGTCGATTTTCAGACGGCCTTATTAAAAAAGAAAGCCCCACCATGTCCTATCAACAAATCACCATCAACGTCAACGATGCCGTCGCCGAACGCCTTGCCGACACGCTGATGGAACACGGCGCATTGTCCGCCGCCATTGAAGATGCCTACGCCGGTACAGAAAACGAGCAGGCCATTTTCGGCGAGCCGGGCATGCCGACCGAGCAAATCTGGCAACAAAGCAAAGTCATCGCCCTTTTCGGCGAAAGCGACGATG
This sequence comes from Neisseria sp. 27098_8_158, assembly GCF_041433145.1. Taxonomy (NCBI): domain Bacteria; kingdom Pseudomonadati; phylum Pseudomonadota; class Betaproteobacteria; order Neisseriales; family Neisseriaceae; genus Neisseria; species Neisseria sp. 27098_8_158. The sequence goes on along the minus strand of NZ_JAPWAZ010000003.1, from coordinate 67,607 downwards.
CCGCTTCCATTATCGAAGCCGCCGCGCAGGAATGCGGTTTGAACGATTTGAAATACACCGGCGAAATCCTTGAAGATCAAGACTGGGTACGCCTGACCCAAGCGCAATTCGACCCAATTCAAATTTCCGAGCGCCTGTGGATTACCCCGTCTTGGCACGAAGCGCCCAACGGCAACGCCGTCAACCTGCAACTCGACCCGGGCCTTGCCTTCGGCACAGGCAGCCATCCGACCACACGTCTCTGCCTCAAATGGCTGGACACGCAGCTCAAAGGCGGCGAAAGAGTATTGGACTACGGCTGCGGCTCAGGCATTTTGGCCATTGCCGCCCTCAAACTCGGCGCAGGCTCCGCCATCGGCGTAGACATTGACGAACAAGCCATCCGCGCCAGCAAAGACAATGCCGCGCAAAACAACGTCGACGCACAGTTCTACCTGCCGGACGGCCTGCCGCAAGGCCAATTTGATGTCGTTGTCGCCAACATTCTGGCCAACCCGTTGCGTATGCTCGGCGAAATGCTTGCCGCACGCACCAAACAAGGCGGCCGCATTGTCTTGTCCGGCCTTTTGGACGAACAAGTCGAAGAACTCAGCGACATTTACAACCAATGGTTCGACATTGAGCCTGCCGAAATCGAAGAAGGCTGGGCGCGATTGAGCGGCGTCAAACGCTAAACCTGTTTTCCGATACAAAGGCCGTCTGAAATTTAATCTTTCAGACGGCCTTTTTGCACTTAAAACGCTGAATATTCCAGCAAAATCAGGTATAATTGCCTATTATTTTGACCTTTCGGAACACATCCGCCGCGCCCGTTTGACATTTCATCGCGCTCACGGAAAAATTCCTTGAAATTCAGCAAGAAAAGACCATGACTGACCAAAAACACGAAGAATACGGCGCCGACAGCATACAAGTGCTGGAAGGCTTGGAAGCGGTACGCAAACGCCCCGGTATGTATATCGGCGACACGCAGGACGGCAGCGGCCTGCACCACATGGTGTTCGAGGTGCTCGACAACGCCATTGACGAAGCGCTCGCCGGCCATTGCGACAAAATCACCGTAACCATCCATGCCGACAATTCCGTCAGCGTGGCCGACAACGGCCGCGGCATGCCGACCGGCATCCACCCGAAAGAAGGCCGCTCCGCCGCCGAAGTCATCATGACCGTCTTGCACGCAGGCGGCAAATTCGACAACAACAGCTACAAAATCTCCGGCGGCTTGCACGGCGTGGGCGTATCCGTCGTCAACGCGCTGTCCGACTGGGTAACGCTGACCATCTACCGTGACGGCAAAGAACACTTCGTCCGCTTCGTACGCGGCGAAACCGAAGAGCCGTTGAAGGTCGTCGGCGATTCCGACAAAAAAGGTACAACCGTACGCTTCCTTGCCAGCAGCGAAACCTTCGGCAATGTCGAATACAGCTTCGACACCCTTGCCAAACGCATCCGCGAACTCTCCTTCCTGAATAACGGCGTAGATATCGAGCTGATCGACGAACGCGACGGCAGACACGAAAGCTTCGCCCTCTCCGGTGGCGTGGCCGGCTTCGTGCAATACATGAACCGCAAAAAAACGCCGTTGCACGAAAAAATCTTCTACGCGTTCGGCGAAAAAGACGGCATGAGCGTGGAATGCGCGATGCAATGGAACGACAGCTACCAAGAAAGCGTGCAGTGCTTCACCAACAACATCCCTCAGCGCGACGGCGGTACGCACCTGACCGCATTACGCCAAGTGATGACCCGTACCATCAACAACTATATCGAAGCCAACGAAGTCGCCAAAAAAGCTAAAGTGGAAACCGCCGGCGACGATATGCGCGAAGGCCTGACCTGCGTTTTGTCCGTCAAACTGCCCGACCCGAAATTCTCATCGCAAACCAAAGACAAACTGGTTTCCAGCGAAATCGGCCCCGTTGTCAACGAAGTTATCAACCAAGCCTTGACCGACTTCCTTGAAGAAAACCCGACCGAAGCCAAAATCATCACCAGCAAAATCGTCGATGCTGCGCGCGCTCGCGAAGCCGCCCGCAAAGCACGCGAAATTACCCGCCGCAAAGGCGTGATGGACGGCTTGGGCCTGCCGGGTAAACTTGCCGACTGCCAAGAAAAAGACCCTGCCCTGTCCGAACTCTACCTCGTCGAGGGCGACTCCGCAGGCGGTTCCGCCATGCAAGGCCGCGACCGCAAATTCCAAGCGATTTTGCCGCTTAAAGGTAAAATTTTGAACGTCGAAAAAGCACGTTTTGAAAAAATGCTGGCCAGCCAAGAAGTCGCCACGCTGATTACCGCTTTGGGCGCAGGCATCGGCAAAGAAGAATTCAATGCCGAAAAACTGCGCTACCACCGCATCATCATCATGACCGATGCCGACGTGGACGGCGCGCACATCCGCACCCTGCTCCTGACCTTCTTCTACCGCCAAATGCCCGAGCTGGTCGAACGCGGCTACATCTACATCGCCCAGCCGCCTTTGTACAAAGCCAAATACGGCAAACAAGAGCGCTATCTCAAAGACGAATTGGAAAAAGACCAATGGCTGCTCGGTTTGGCATTGGAAAAAGCCAAAATCGTTTCAGACGGCCGCACCATCGAAGGTGAAGAGCTTGCCAATACCGCCAAACAATTCCTGTTGGCGAAAACCGTCATCGAGCAAGAAAGCCGCATCATTGACGAACTCGTCCTGCATGCCATGCTGCACGCTTCGCCGGTCGATCTCAGCACGGCAGAAAGCGCAGACCGCGCCGTTGCCGAATTGAGCGGCCTCTTGGACGAAAAAGAAGTCGCACTCGAACGCATCGAAGGCCACGAAGGACACCAGTTCATCAAAATCACACGCAAGCTGCACGGCAATGTGATGGTGAGCTACCTAGAGCCTAAGTTCCTCAACAGCAAAGCCTACCAAACCCTTACCCAAACCGCCGCCGCACTCAAAGGCATGGTCGGCAAAGGGGCGAAGCTCTACAAAGGCGACAACGAATACGACATCGACAGCTTTGAAGCCGCTTTGGACATCTTGATGAGCGTTGCCCAAAAAGGCATGTCCATCCAACGATACAAAGGCTTGGGTGAGATGAATCCAGAACAACTTTGGGAAACCACGATGGATCCTACCGTCCGCCGCCTCCTGAAAGTCCGCATCGAAGACGCCATCGCCGCCGACGAAGTGTTCGTAACCCTGATGGGCGACGAAGTCGAACCGCGCCGTGCCTTCATCGAAAACAACGCCCTGCTGGCACAAAACATCGATGCCTAAGCATGGAAAGATAAAAGGCCGTCTGAAAAACTATTTTCAGACGGCCTTTTTGTTTTTGTACTTTGTTTCTTACAACTCAAATCCCAACAACTTCGCGTGTTTTAATAGAGCGTTCCAACTGATTCGGATTCGGGACAATCCCAAATAACCAGTTTAAAACGCTCCAATCCGCTTCCGCTTTATTCCGCTTTCCCTAAAATCATCGCATCGCCATAGCTGAAAAAGCGGTATTCCTGTTCCACCGCATGGCGGTAAACGCTGCGGATATGCTCCATGCCCGAAAACGCGCTGACGAGCATCAGTAAGGTTGATTTGGGCAGGTGAAAGTTGGTAATCAAGCGGTCGGCAACATTGAAGCGGTAACCCGGCGTAATAAAAATATCGGTATCGCCGCGACCGGCTTTCAGACGGCCTGTTTCGCGTGCAGCGGATTCCAAGGCGCGCATGGAGGTTGTACCCACTGCCCACACTTTATTGCCGCGCGCTTTGGCGGCTTCAACGGCGGCAACAGTCTCGACCGGTACGTCAGACCACTCGCTGTGCATTTTGTGTTCTTCAATTTTATCGACGCGCACGGGTTGGAATGTGCCGGCACCGACGTGCAGGGTGACTTCCGCAGTTTCTACGCCTTTGGCTTTCAGACGGCCCAACAACTCATCGGTAAAGTGCAAACCTGCCGTCGGCGCGGCCACTGCGCCTTGATACTTGGCGTACACGGTCTGATAGCGGCTGTCGTCTTCATCATCGGCCGCGCGTTCGATATAAGGCGGCAAAGGCAGATGGCCGTTTTGCTCCAAAAGTTCGTAAACAGTTTGCTCACCTTCAAATTTCAGGCAAAACAATTCCTCCGCGCGCTCCATCATGACGGCACGGATATCGCCTTCAAAAATCAATTCTGTACCCGGTTTCGGCGATTTGGACGAGCGGATGTGCGCCAATGCGGTGTGCGCGTCCAATACTCGTTCAATCAGGGCTTCGATTTTGCCGCCGCTGGCTTTTTGGCCGAACAGGCGTGCCTTCATCACTTTGGTATTGTTAAACACCAGCACATCGCCCGGTGCGACATAATCGGGTAAATCGCCGAAATGTTTGTCTTCAATCGGCAATGTAGGCAAGGCAACCAGAAGCCTGCTGCTGCCGCGCACTTCCGGCGGATGCTGGGCAATCAGTTTTTCGGGCAATTCAAAATCAAAATCGGAAATATCCATTGTCGTGCATAATTTAAAAAAAACAGGCGCCATTATACGCGCAAAGTTGGTTTTCAGACGGCATGTTTTGTCGAAAAACCAATAAATTAGAATAAACGCTCTTGAAAAAATCACTTTTTAACGAAAACCAGCGTTCCTTTCTTTTTTCGCCGAAAAACGCCTTTTTTCTATCTTTTACTGGACATTTACCGACAAGTTCGGGAAAATAACCAGATTCATTTCTCAGGCTCCGCCCTGTTCCGACATTATTTAAACGCCGGATGGCAAACCCGCCTTCCGACGTCTCAGGAAATCATCTAAAACCACAGCGGCGCATACCCAATATGCACTTTATGCCGCGCTAAAAAGGAAAAGCAATGGATTTGCGTAAATTAAAAAAACTGATTGATTTGGTCGAAGAATCAGGCATTGCAGAAATTGAAGTTACCGAAGGCGAAGAAAAAGTCCGCATTACGCGCACCACTGCCGCCGCAGCTCCTATTTATGCTGCTCCGGCACCTGCCGCAGCCGTTCCGGTTGCCGCCCCTGCAGCTGCTCCGGCCGCAGCCGCTCCAGCCGCCGCCCCTGCCGCTCGCGATTTGTCCAACGCGCAAAAATCGCCTATGGTCGGTACATTCTACCGCGCCCCCGGCCCGAACGCAGCCGCTTTCGTCGAAGTCGGCCAACAGGTTAAAGCCGGCGATACTTTGTGCATCATCGAAGCCATGAAGCTGATGAACGAAATCGAAGCCGAGAAATCCGGTGTCGTTAAAGAAATTCTGGTTGAAAACGGTACTCCGGTCGAATACGGCGAGCCGCTCTTCATCATTGAATAATCCGTTTTTTCAGACGGCCTTTATCTTTAAGGCCGTCTGAAATTCCTTTTTCTGTTCATTAAGGACAAACCATGCGTCTGATTTTGGCTATTTTCTTGCCATGGCTGCAGTTTTTCACCATCGGCCGTCCGTTTGCAGGCATCATCTGTCTGATTCTGCAATGTACGCTGGTTGGCTGGATACCGGCAGCCATGTGGTCGGTTTACGCTTTGAGCCAATACAAAACTGACCAAAAAATCCGCAACGCATTAGGCGGCCGACAATAGGCCGTCTGAACCATCCGGAAAGATTATCATGCTGAAAAAAGTATTGATCGCCAACCGGGGCGAAATCGCCCTGCGCGTCCTGCGTGCCTGCCGTGAAATGGGCATCGCCACCGTCGCCGTCCATTCCGAAGCCGACAAAGACAGCCTGCACGTCAAACTCGCCGACGAATCCGTGTGCATCGGCCCTGCCGCATCCGCACAAAGCTACCTCAACATTCCCGCCCTCATCGCAGCTGCCGAAGTAACCGAAGCCGACGGTATCCACCCCGGCTACGGCTTCCTCGCCGAAAACGCCAATTTTGCCGAACAAGTCGAACAATCCGGCTTTGTCTTCATCGGCCCTAAAGCCGACACCATCCGTCTGATGGGCGACAAAGTATCCGCCAAACACGCCATGATTGAAGCCGGCGTGCCTTGCGTTCCCGGCTCTGAAGGCGCATTGCCAGACGACGGCGATGAAATCCTCAAAATTGCCGATAAAGTCGGTTATCCCGTCATTATCAAAGCCTCCGGCGGCGGCGGCGGTCGCGGTATGCGCGTCGTCGAGAAAAAAGAAGACCTCCTCCAGTCTGTTGAAATGACCAAAGCCGAAGCAGGCGCGGCATTCGGCAACCCGATGGTTTACATGGAACGCTATCTGCAGCGTCCGCGCCACGTCGAAATCCAAGTGATTGCCGACGAACACGGCAACGCCATCTACCTCGCCGAGCGCGACTGCTCCATGCAGCGCCGCCACCAAAAAGTCATCGAAGAAGCACCGGCTCCGTTCATTACTGAAGAAGAACGCGCCAAAATCGGCAATGCCTGTGCCGACGCTTGCAAACGCATCGGCTATCGTGGCGCAGGTACGTTTGAATTCCTGTACGAAGACGGCGAATTCTTCTTTATCGAGATGAACACACGCGTTCAGGTTGAGCATCCGGTTACCGAACTCATCACCGGCGTGGACATCGTCCAAGAGCAATTGCGCATCGCATCCGGCCTGCCTTTGCAATACAAACAGGAAGACATCCAAGTTGAAGGCCACGCATTTGAGTGCCGTATCAACGCCGAAGACCCGTACAACTTCATTCCAAGCCCGGGCCTGATTGAAAGCTGCCACTTGCCCGGCGGCTTCGGCGTCCGCGTCGACAGCCATATTTACCAAGGCTACCGCATCCCTCCTTACTACGACAGCCTGATCGGCAAAGTCTGTGTCGTCAGTAAAGACCGCGACCAAGCCATGGCCAAAATGCGTGTTGCCCTCAATGAGCTGGCGATTACCGGCATCAAAACCAATACGCCGCTGCACCGCGACTTGTTCAGCGACCCAGGCTTCCAAAAAGGTGGCGTCAGCATCCACTACTTGGAACACTGGCTGGAAGAACGCAAAGCCAAACAGGATAAATAATCCCTTGTTTTGACTAAAAATCAGGCCGTCTGAAACGCAAAATAAAGTTTCAGACGGCCTTTTTTAAGGCGAAGCAGGCTTCTTCAAATACCGCGTGGACTTTTACGCGCTGGAGAGCCTGCCCGAACTCAAAGCAGGCAAAATCGGCACGATTTGCTGTTCACGTCCGACCAACCCGACCGGCAACGTGCTGACCGACGGCGAAATGGCGCAGCTGGGCGCGTATCCGCTGAAAATCCACAAGCCCGAAGGCGCGATTTTCTTGTGGCTTTGGTTTGAAAACCTGCCTGTTTCGTCGCAAACCTTGTACGAAATGCTCAAAGCCGAAGGCACGCTGATTATTCCGGGCGAACATTTCTTTGTCGGCATCGACACGCAAGATTACCCACACGCCCGCGAGTGCATCCGCATGAGTATCGCGCAGGACGCGGAAATGCTGGAAAAAGGCATCGCCGCCATCGGCAGGGTGGTGCGCGGTTTGTACGATGCGGCGTAAACGGTAAAGAGGATAGCCATTCAGTCAAAAGGTCGTCTGAAAACAGTTTCAGACGACCTTTTGTCATTTATTTATTTATTTTTTTTTGAAATGAAATTAATTTTCTTTTAAAATTAACCGTTACGATCGACTTTTGAAAGAAAATACAAATGACTAAGCCCGCTTCCAGACTCAGCATCCTCAGCCTCTCCCTCCTTGCCGTTTCAGCGGCATTTGCCTCAGACGAACCCCAAGACCGAGAAATCGCCGAACTCGAAACCATCACCGTAACCGCCAGCGCGGACGCATCCAAGGGCGGTTTGATTCCTGCATTTAAGGGCGGACAGGTGGCGCGCGGCAGCCGCGTGGGTATTTTGGGCAATAAAAAAAACCTAGAATCGCCGTTCTCTAATACTGCTTACACCAATAGGCTGATTCAGGACAAACATGCGCGCAGCGTCGGCGACGTACTGCAAAACGACCCGACCGTCCGCGTTGCGCGCGGTTACGGCAATTTTCAGGAAGCGTATTTCATACGCGGCTTTGCCGCCGAATCGGACGATACCATGTACAACGGCCTTTACGGCATCCTGCCGCGCCAATACATCGCCACCGAGCTTTTTGAACGCGTGGAAGTCCAGCGCGGCGCATCCGCCTTCTTAAACGGCATGGCGCCGGGCGGCAACAATATCGGCGGCACGGTATCCGTATTGCCCAAACGCGCGTCCAATGAAGGATTGAACCGGCTGACTGCCAATTACGGCGCGGGGAAACGCGGTGGTTTGGCGGCGGACGTGGCGCGCCGTTTCGGACAAAATCAGGAATTCGGCGTGCGCGTCAATGCGGCGCACCATAACGGCAAAACCGCAATAGACGACGAAAAGTCCAAACTCAGCCTGGTCAATGTCGGCCTAGACTGGCGCAATGAAAATGCCCGCCTGTCCGCCGATTTGGGCTGGCAGGACAACAAGCTCAAAGCCACGCGTACCAATGTTACCCTGTCAGGCCTGACCGCCGTGCCGACCGCGCCTGATGCCTCGTCCAACTGGGCACAGCCGTGGACGTATTCCAACGAGCGCGACTGGTTCGGCACAATGCGCGGCGAATACGATTTCAACGACAACCTGACTGCCTACGCCGCCTACGGCTTCCGCCGCAGCAAGGAAAACAATTCTCTGGCAAACCTGACTGTCGGCAATGTCAACGGCAACGGATCGATTTACCGCTTTGACAACGCGCGTAAGGATAAAATCGACACGGGCGAAATCGGTTTGCGCGGCAAATTCAATACGGGCGCGGTAGAGCACGAATGGACCGCCGCCGCCAACCGGTTCCAATCCTCGCGCAAAAACGCTTACATCATGGATTGGGGCAACAAATATACGACCAACCTCTACAACCCGTCCCACTATCCGCAACCCGCAGCCGCCAACCCGCTGTATTCGGGCAACGACATGGGCAATCCTGCTGTTACCGGCAAAACACGCCTGACCAGCTTCGCCTTGGGTGACACCTTCAGCCTTTGGGACAAACGCCTGCAATTCATGCTCGGGGCGCGCTGGCAGCAAGTGCATAACAAGGCTTACGCCTATAATACGGGCGCACAAACCGAAAATTACAAAAAATCGCGCCTCAGTCCCGCCGCCGGCGCGGTGTACCGCATCACGCCGAATTGGTCGGTGTACGGCAACTACATCGAAAGCCTGGGACAAGGCGCGACTGCAGGCTCGACTGCCTCCATCAACGGCCGGGTCTACGCCGTCAGCAATACCGGCGAATCGCTCAAACCCTATGTTTCCAAACAAAAAGAAATCGGCACGAAATTTGAAGCCAACGGCTTCGGCGCGGGATTGGCCCTGTTCCACACCGACAAACCGCGTTCGCTTTACGTTGCCGAAAGCAACAACACCGCCCGCTTCACCTCCGAAGGCAAAGACCGCCACCGGGGCGCGGAAATCACCGTTTATGGGGAAGTCGCACAAGGTGTGAGGCTCTTGGGCGGCATTACCCTGCTCGATGCCAAGCAGAAATCTACCGGCTCATCTTTAACTGACGGCAAACGCACCATCGGCGCGGCTAAAACCCAAGCCAACATTGGCTTGGAATGGGAAGTGCCGAAAGTGCAAGGTTTGGCATTTGACGGACGCATGGTTTACACAGGTTCTTCCTACGCCGATGCGGCCAATACGCTTAAAGTCGGCGGCTGGACGCGCTTCGACATCGGCGCGCGCTACCACACCCAAATCGGCAGGCACGAAGCCACCTTCCGCGCCCGCCTCGATAATGTTGCCAACAAGAAATACTGGGCATCCGTCGGCGGATACCCTAACAGCGGCTACCTGAACGCCGGCGCACCGCGCAGCTTCACCCTGTCGGCTTCGGTCGATTTTTAAGGGACGGGCGGCAAACGGCCTCCAACGGTCCAAAGGTCGTCTGAAACGTTTTCAGACGACCTTGGAGCCTGGGGCGTCCGACTTTGCCCTACGCTTTCGGACAACTGCCGTAAAACTCCGCCTTTGTAGCATTGGCACCGACAACGGGCAATAGATTTTGCTGCGCCGCCGCTTTCTCCGAATAACGTCAAACCCACTAAAAGGTCGTCTGAAACGTGTTCCAAATCCAAAACGCCACCTTCGCCATACCCGGCCGCTCGCTGCTGCACGACATCAGCGTCAACTTTTCCCCTAACCGCGTGTACGGCCTCATCGGTCATAACGGCTCGGGCAAGTCCACGCTGTTGAAACTGCTCACCCGCCAGCATGAACCCGCAGGCGGCAGGATATTGCTGAACGACAAAGAAATACGCGCCTATTCCGCCCGCGCATACGCCAAAGAAGTCGCCTATCTTCCGCAGCAACTGCCCGCCGCTACCGCGCTGACCGCGCGCGAGCTGGTTATGATGGGGCGTTATGCCTGGAGCGGGCTTTTAGGGCGCACGAACGATGCGGACAGACAGGCGGTGGAACAGGCGTTGCGGCTGACGCATACGGAAAAATTTGCCGATCAAATCGTCGATACGCTGTCGGGCGGCGAACGTTCGCGCGTCTGGCTGGCGATGTGCCTGGCGCAGCAAAGCCGCTTTTTGCTGCTGGACGAACCGCTTGCCGCTTTGGACATCGCCCACCAAATCGACGTGATGGCACTGGTGCGCAAGCTGTCTCGCAATTTGGGTTTGGGCGTCATCATCGTCATCCACGATATTAATCTGGCGGCGCAGTATTGCGATGAACTGGTCGCGCTCAAACAGGGACGGCTATTAAAAACGGGCAAACCCGCCGACATTATGACCGCAGAAGTGTTGAAAGACATTTACAGCGTCGATATGAACATCATCGCCCATCCTGAAAACGGTTGCCCCGTGGCATTGCCTTGACGCAGGCAAACCGTCCCGCCACATAAGTTCCGACCATAAAATCCGCCGCCCGAATCCAAACCGGATAACATCACAGACCATTGTGGAATACCTGTATCCGATATGTTTCAGACGACCCTTTATTCAAAACCGAAAGACCTTCCAAGCTCATGTCCCACCGCTTTTCAGACGACATTCCCCGCCTTGCCGCACGGCTGTTTTTTACCGCTGCCCTCCTGTTTTCCCTGCCTGCACCCGCCGCACCGCGTGTGGCGACTTCGGACTGGACGGTCGCCGAAACACTGACGGCGATGGGGCATCCGCCCGTCAGCGTTGCCGACCGCCGCGTGTACGATACCTGGGTGAACCATCCGCCACTGCCCGCTGCCGTCAAGGAAGCGGGGCTGCGCTTCCAGCCGAATTTGGAGCGGCTGTATCAGATAAAGCCTGATTTTTTCGTGCAATCTTCCTGGTATGCCGCCGCCAAGTCCCAGTTTGAAAAAATCGCCCCGGTACGCGAAGTGGATTTCGGCACGGCAAAAGGCATCGAATATGCCCACACAGTCGAAGCCACGCGCAGGCTGGGTAAAATCATCGGCGACCCTGCCGCTGCCGAAAAGCTGATTGCCGGTACGGAAAACCTGTTTGCCCGCGCCAAACCCGCGCTTTCGGCATATCGCGGCCGCCCGTTTGCGGTGGTGCAGTTTGCCGACGGGCGGCATTTGCGGATTTACGGCAAGACTTCGCTGTTTCAGGCCGTGTTCGACAAATTGGGGCTGAACAATGCCTGGACGGGCAAAAGCAACGAATGGGGTTTCGAAAACATCACGCTTTTAGATTTGGCAAAGCTGCCGCCGGACACGCTGCTAATCATCGTCAAACCGCATCCTCAAAATACACGTGCAACGCTCGAAAAAAGCGCGCTTTGGCAACGCCTGCCGTTCTGCCGCCCTGCAAACCGCCGCATCTTCGAGCCGTCGTGGAGCTACGGCGCACTGCCGTCCATGCAGCGTTTCACTTTGCAACTGATGCGTTCGATGTCGTCTGAAAACCCGTCCGCACAAAAGGAAGCCGCATGGTAAAGATTTTCAGACGACCCCTGCCTATCCTTGCCGCCTCGTTGGCAATATCGTGCGCGCTGACGGCGTTTTGGATATTGAAGCTGGAATGGACGCTGCCGTGGCTGCGGCTGTTTGACCGTCCCGACAGCCTGCCTTTGGATGCACTGATGGTGCAGAACAACACCCTGCCCCGCATGGCGATGGCGCTGCTCGCGGGCGGCAGTACGGCGATGGCGACCATGCTGATGCAGCAGTTGATGCGCAATCCGCTCGCATCCGACAGTACACTGGCAGTCAGCAGCGGCGCGCAGGCGGCTTTGGTGGCGGCGACCGTGTTCGCCCCTTCCTTCCTTGCCTACGGCACGTCTGCCGTGGCGTTTGCCGGCGCAGCGGCGGCTTTGGGTGTGGTATTGCGGCTGTCGGCACGGCGCTCCCTGCAACCGCTCAGCGTCGTGCTGGCGGGTTTGGTGGTCAGCCTGTATCTGGGTTCCCTCACCGGTATCGTGATGCTGTTTTTCAGCGAAGAGACGCGCGGCGTGATGCAGTGGGGCAGCGGCTCCCTGGTACAGGACAGTTGGCGCGATACGTTGGGGCTTTTGTGGCGGATTGCTGTTGCCGCCATACTTACCGCCTTTTTAATCAAACCGTTAAACATCATTAGCCTGGGCGACACGCAGGCGGAATCGGCAGGCATACCGGTGAAGAAAATCCGTCTGCTGTCTTTGGCGGTTGCTGCATTTTTGAGTGCGGGCGTGGTCGGCTTTGTCGGCATGATGGGCTTTGTCGGATTGGCGGCGGCGACGCTGGTGCGGCAAATGGGCGTACGCACGCTGTCCATGCGCCTGATTTGTTCCTTCATCGTCGGCGCACTGCTTTTGATGCTGACGGACAACGGCCTGATGCTGCTGAAACACTACCGCGGCACCGATCTGCCCGCCGGCGCTGTAACTGCCCTCGTCGGCGCGCCGCTTTTGTTGTGGCTGACGGCGAAAGCACCTCCGCGTCCTTCGTTTCAGACGACCTCCGATATTTCAACCGCCGCGCCGCACGTCCCGCACCTCTTGCGTTTTCTGCTGCTTATCGCCGTCGCCGTATCGGTATTGGCGTTTACGGTCGGACGCTATGACGAAACCCTGCGCCTGACCATAGACCCGGAATATTTCGTATTCCGCTACCCGCGCGTGCTGCTCGCCGCCGCCACCGGCACCATGCTCGCGTTGACCGGCGTCATACTGCAAAGGCTGACGCAAAACCCGATGGCGGGACCCGAACTCTTGGGCATCAGCTCTGGAACGGCATTCGGCGCGATGTCGGTAGTGATGCTGTTCGGCATTACCTCGGGCAGCGGCTGGTTTTGGCTGACAGGTATCGTTTCCGCTCTCGTATCCTTGGGGCTGTTGATGCTATTCAACCGCAAAAACGGATTTACTCCCGAAAAAATCCTGCTTACCGGCATGGCGCTGGCCGCACTCGCCGATGCCGCCATCCGCATTTGGATGGCAACCGGCGATTTCCGCGTACAACTGCTTTTATTGTGGATGTCAGGTTCGACCTATCAGGCAACACCCGAATCCGCCCTTACCGTCGGCCTCCTCGCCGCCGCCTCGCTCCTCCTCATCCTCACGCTGCAACGCTGGCTCGGACTGCTCAGCCTGAACGCAACAATCGCCCGCTCCGTCGGCATCAACGTCCCCCTCGCACAGCTGGTGCTGATCGTCTCAAGCGCAGCGTTAACCGCCTTATCCACACTGCTTATCGGCCCCTTGAGCTTCGTCGGACTGCTTGCGCCGCATCTGGCACGTATGCTCGGTGCACGCCTGCCCAAACAGCAACTTGCCGCCGCCGCACTCATCGGCGCATCGGTTATGATGACGGCCGACTGGCTGGGCAGGCAGGTAATGTTCCCTTACGAAGTCCCCGCCGGAATGATGGCCACGCTCATAGGCGGCGCATATTTCATGATGATGATGCGCAAGCTTTAATGCGAACGGAGATACAAAAAGGTCGTCTGAAAACAGTTTCAGACGGCCTTTTTGTTTAACATGTTTATTCGATAATAAAAATCTAACAAAAATAAAATTTCAATTGATAATAACAATATTAAATTGAAGTCATAGTTCCAATAGTCAAAACCTTTCTGTATAGTTCTTTTTATAGTTTAAATAAAATGAAAAACAAATGTCGATACAAGAAATTTATGAATACCAAGAAACCGGCTACGAATATGCTTTTCGGCAAATCGTTTTATAAACCACTGACCATTTCACAAAGGAAATCATCATGACCGTCTCTAAATGCCCTGTAACCCACCTGACCATGAACAATGGCGCGCCTGTTGCCGACAATCAAAACAGCCTGACCGCAGGTCCACGCGGCCCACTGCTGGCGCAGGACTTATGGCTGAATGAAAAACTTGCCGACTTCGTGCGCGAAGTTATCCCCGAACGCCGTATGCACGCCAAAGGTTCGGGCGCGTTCGGTACGTTTACCGTGACACACGACATCACAAAATACACCCGCGCCAAAATCTTCAGCGAAGTCAGCAAGAAAACCGAAATGTTCGCCCGTTTCACTACCGTGGCAGGCGAGCGCGGCGCAGCCGATGCAGAACGCGACATCCGCGGCTTTGCGTTGAAGTTTTATACCGAAGAAGGCAACTGGGATATGGTCGGCAACAACACGCCCGTGTTCTTCCTGCGCGACCCGCATAAATTCCCCGACCTGAACAAAGCCGTCAAACGCGACCCGCGCACCAATATGCGCTCCGCCACGAACAACTGGGACTTCTGGACGCTGCTGCCCGAAGCCCTGCACCAAGTCACCATCGTCATGAGCGACCGCGGCATCCCTGCCAGCTACCGCCATATGCACGGCTTCGGTTCGCATACATACAGCTTCTGGAACGAAGCGGGCGAGAGTTTTTGGGTAAAATTCCATTTCCGCAGCCAGCAAGGGATTAAAAACCTGACCAACGAAGAAGCTGCAAAAATCATCGCCGACGACCGCGAAAGCCACCAGCGCGACCTGTACGAAGCCATCGAACGCGGCGAGTTCCCGAAATGGACGATGTACATCCAAGTCATGTCTGAAGCAGACGCGGAAAAAGTGCCGTATCATCCCTTCGACCTGACCAAAGTTTGGCCGAAAAAAGACTATCCGCTGATTGAAGTGGGCGAATTTGAGTTAAACCGCAATCCCGAAAACTTCTTCGCCGATGTGGAACAATCCGCCTTCGCACCGAGCAACCTCGTTCCCGGTATCGGCCCCAGTCCCGACAAAATGCTGCAAGCGCGTTTGTTCAATTACGCCGATGCGCAGCGCTACCGTTTGGGCGTAAACTTCCGCCAAATCCCTGTCAACCGCCCACGTTGCCCTGTTCACAGCAACCAGCGCGACGGGCAAGGTCGCGCCGACGGCAACTACGGCAGCCTGCCGCACTACGAACCCAACAGCTTCGGCCAATGGCAGCAACAACCCGACTTCGCCGAGCCCCCTTTGAAAATCAACGGTGACGCGGCGCACTGGGACTACCGCCAAGACGATGACGACTATTTCAGCCAACCGCGTACCTTGTTTAAGCTGATGAGCGACGCACAGAAACAGGCTTTGTTCGACAACACCGCCGCAGCCATGGGCGATGCACCAGACTTCATCAAATACCGCCATATCCGCAACTGCTACCGTTGCGACCCGGCATACGGCGAAGGCGTAGCCAAAGCCCTTGGACTGACTGTCGAAGATGCCCAAGCGGCACGAGCCAATGACCCGGCTTTAGGTCAACCTGGTTTGCTGTAAGGATGTATTATGTGGATAGAAATTGAAGAAATCTTGTCTCAAGCTGTCCGATACAGCCGTTCAAACAAAAAGTAACGGTTTAGATCATTAAGCAGGCCGTCTGAAACGCAAAATAAAGTTTCAGACGGCCTTTTTTTGATGATGAAGTTTATTTGATTGCTTCTGATTCAATGGAACTGGCTGCCCTTATTTCTCTACAACTATCTCTATCCCATCTCACGCCTCTACTGCAAATAAAAAACCGCACGGCTGATTACCGTGCGGTTTTGCTTTTTGTCTGAAGGTTTCAGACGACCTTACATCATGCCGCCCATACCACCCATGCCACCCATATCAGGCATAGCAGGTTTTTCTTCAGGGATTTCAGCGATCATGCAGTCTGTAGTCAGCATCAGGCCGGCGATAGATGCGGCGTGTTGCAGCGCAGAACGGGTTACTTTGGCAGGGTCGAGTACGCCCATTTCAATCATGTCGCCGTATTCGCCGGAGCCTGCGTTGTAACCGTAGTTGCCTTTGCCTTCCAATACTTTGTTCACAACCACGCTAGGTTCGCCGCCTGCGTTGGCAACGATTTGGCGCAGCGGAGACTCAACGGCGCGCAATACGATTTGTACGCCTGCGTCTTGGTCGGCATTGCCGGTGTGCAGGTTTTCCAAAGCGGCACGGGCACGCAACAGGGCTACGCCGCCGCCGGCAACCACGCCTTCTTCAACGGCTGCGCGGGTAGCGTGCAGCGCGTCTTCCACGCGGTCTTTTTTCTCTTTCATTTCCACTTCGGTAGCGGCACCGACTTTGATCACTGCCACACCGCCTGCCAGTTTGGCAACACGCTCTTGCAGTTTTTCTTTGTCGTATTCGCTGGTTGCGGTTTCGATTTGTTGGCGGATTTCAGCAACACGCGCTTCGATTTGGGCAGCGTCGCCGAAGCCGTCGATGATGGTGGTGTTTTCTTTACCGATTTCGATGCGTTTGGCTTGACCCAAGTCGTCCAAAGTCGCTTTTTCCAAAGACAGGCCGACTTCTTCGGAAATCACCACACCGCCGGTCAGGATGGCGATGTCTTGCAACATGGCTTTGCGGCGGTCGCCGAAGCCAGGGGCTTTAACGGCAACGGTTTTCAGAATACCGCGGATGTTGTTCACCACCAAAGTTGCCAAGGCTTCGCCTTCTACGTCTTCAGCGATAATCAACAGCGGACGACTGGCTTTGGCCACTTGTTCCAAAACAGGCAACAGGTCGCGGATGTTGCTGATTTTTTTGTCGAACAACAATACAAACGGATTGTCCAAAGCAGCGATTTGTTTTTCAGCGTCATTGATGAAGTAAGGAGACAGGTAGCCGCGGTCGAACTGCATACCTTCAACTACGTCCAGCTCGTTTTCCAAAGACTTGCCGTCTTCAACGGTAATCACGCCTTCTTTGCCGACTTTTTCCATCGCTTCAGCGATAATCGCGCCGACTTGTTCGTCAGAGTTGGCGGAAATAGAGCCGACTTGGGCGATTTCTTTAGAAGTATCGCAAGGTTTGGCGATGTTTTTCAGCTCGTCAACCAAAGCGGCAACGGCTTTATCGATACCGCGTTTCAGGTCGGTCGGGTTCATGCCTGCGGTAACGTATTTCATGCCTTCGGCAACGATGGATTGCGCCAATACGGTTGCAGTAGTGGTACCGTCACCGGCTACATCGTTGGTTTTAGAAGCAACTTCTTTCACCATTTGCGCGCCCATGTTTTCGAATTTGTCTTTCAATTCGATTTCTTTTGCAACAGACACACCGTCTTTAGTGATGTGCGGGCCGCCGAAAGCGCGGTCGAGTACCACGTTGCGGCCTTTAGGGCCCAAAGTTACGCGTACGGCGTTTGCCAATACATTGACGCCGTTTACCATTTTTTGGCGAACTTCATTGCCGAATTGTACGTCTTTTGCTGCCATTTAAATTCTCCAAATCAATATTAAAAATCTGTTTGAGGCTGTCTGAAAACTTCATGTTTGATTCAGACGGCCTTTGGTTCTGAAACTTAATTCAACAATTATTCAACGATACCGAAGATGTCTTCTTCACGCATTACCAACAGCTCTTCGCCGTCGGCTTTTACAGTTTGGCCGCTGTATTTGCCGAAGATCACTTTGTCGCCGACTTTGACATCCAGCGGACGGCGCGCGCCGTCTTTACCGATTTTGCCCGCACCCACGGCGATTACTTCGCCCATGTCGGGTTTTTCAGCAGCCGCACCCGGCAAAACGATGCCGGAGGCGGTTTTTTCTTCAGCTTCTAAGCGTTTGACGACTACGCGGTCGTGTAAAGGGCGGATGGTCATGTCTTAATGCTCCGATAAATAAATAGATTGAAAACAATTGTCTGTCGGACATGACAGACACGGTTTGCTTGAAAATAGCGGCACGCTTATGGAAAACCTGCCGTAATGGCGGATAGATTTGGGTTGTCTGCGACAAATTCAAGGGAAAAAGTAAAAATTTCTATGCAGTCTTTCCAAATATTTTCATACGCAAAAATGTTCGAGTACATATTTTTCAGACGGTCTGATATACCAACTGCAAAGTTCGTTTAAAAACAACCCACTTCCTTTACAAATTCAATACAACTCTTTACAACTGTTTCTTTTATATGCATTATTATAAATGATGATTATTCTTAATTACATATTTTAAAGATAATTTCTCTTTATTTGCTTTTATTTTTTATTACTGTCATTTTATTAAGGACATTTCTCAATGAATACGCCCCTGTTCCGACTGAGCCTACTGTCACTGACACTGGCGGCCGGTTTTGCACACGCAGAAAATGAAGCCAAAGACAACGTTGTGCTTGATACCGTTACCGTCAAAGGTCAGGCCACAAGCGCCACACACCGCGTAACGACGAAACGTATGGAAGAAACAACTTCCACTGATTTAAAAGACGTATTGTTCAACGAACCCTCTATTAGTTTCGGCGGCGGCAACGGTCAGTCGCAGTGGGTAACCATCCGCGGCATGGGTCAAGACCAAATAGACTATAAAGTTGACGATACTTACACCGACAGCCAGATTTTCCACCACAACGGCCGCTTTATGCTTGACCCCGCATTGGTAAAAGTCGTTGCCGTGCAAAAAGGTACGGGTTCGGCCTCCGCAGGTATCGGTGCAACCAGCGGCGCGATTGTTGCCGAAACTGTTGAAGCCAAAGATTTGCTGAGGGAAGGTCAAAACGTCGGTTTCAAAGTCAATGCCGGTATCAGCAGCAATAAAGGCTATTCACGCGGCGCAAGCGTTTATGGTCAGGCGGGCGGTTTTGACGCTTTGGTTTCAGGCAATTTCGTACGCGACAAAGAATACACGGCAGGCAAAGGCTACCGTAATCTGCTCGGAAGCGATAAGGTTTTAAACAGTGGATTGGGTTCACGCGGCTTGTTGGGCAAAATCGGCTATCGTTTCAACGAGGACAACCGTATTGAATTAAGCCACCGCCAAGAGAAACAATATGGGGAACGCGCCCTGCGCGAAGAGTTCGATTTCTCGCAAGTCTTCCAAACCGACCGCCGTACGGGTCAATACGTTTTGGATGCCAACGGCAACCGTATTCCGAATGTCGCCACCAACTCGCCGCGTTACCGCACGCTGACCCAAGACACCACCAACTTGGAATTCAAAGGCGGAAACTTGGGCTTTATCGACAAAATCAAAGCCAATGTTTACCGTTTGAATACCAAACGTGACGAAGTCCCCAATCCAAATTATGAATTAGACGGCGAAGTACGGACATACGGAGCCAATCTGAATCTCGACAGCCGTCTATTTGACCGCCATACCTTGAAATACGGAGTAAACTGGCGCACTCAAAAAAGCAGCTCAAAAGGAGAAAACAGCGAGAAGAAAAACGATGCCGGTGTATATGTAGAAGGCATTTGGGATTTCTCACCGGTTACGCTGACCACAGGTTTGCGCTATGACCGCTGGAAAATGAAAACCAGCAGTAATACAGAAAATTCAGACGGCAACCTCAATCCAAGCATCGGGTTGGTTTATGACATTACCCCTGATTTTTCCATCAACACCAGCCTGAACTATGCAACCCGCAGCCCCCGCCTGTACGAAGCAGCTTTAGCAAACAACAGGCCGATTATTTCATCACCTGACTTGAAAGCAGAACGCTCGCGAAATGCAGAAATCGGCTTTAACTACCACTGGAATTCTGCCCTGACGCTCTCCGGCAGCTATTTCCATCAGCAAATCAAAGATGTACAGGCCATCCGTCAAGAAGGACGAAACAACGTCTGGTATAACGGCGGCAAGCTGAAAAACACAGGTTACGAACTGAACGCCGCCTACCGCTGGAAAGGTCTGACTGCACGTGCAGGCGTAGCCTACAGCAAACCGAAGCTGAACGGCGATACCGCCGACAAAGTAACGACCGCCATCCCGATGGGACGCACATGGACAACAGGTCTGTCGTACCAATTCGACAATCCGAATCTGGAAATCGGCTGGCGCGGACGTTATGTCCAAAATGCAGGCTATGCCCCAACCTCGCGCGGCTCTGATGTGGCTCTGAATGTCGTCCGCGCAGGCTACGGCGTCAACGATATATTCGCCAACTGGAAACCGACAGGCAAAGACGACTTGAACGTCAACTTCTCCGTCAACAATGTCTTTGATAAAAACTACAAGCCGCACAGCCAACGCGCAGGTGCCAATTCTCTGCCTGAACCAGGCCGCGATGTCCGCCTAAGCGTGAACTACCGCTTCTAAGCAATCAGCTTGAAAAAGCCGTCTGAAAACAAAAGTTTTCAGACGGCATCTAGCTTTATAGCCCGATACAAGTTATCATTTCGATTTACTTTATTTCCGACCACGGAGAAACCCTATGTTACGTTTGACCGCTTTAGCCGTATGCTGCACCCTCGCTTTGGGTGCGTGTTCACCGAAAGATTCTGCGTCCAACCAAGCCCAAACTGCTTCCGCTTCTGCCGCCCAAACCGAAGGTGCAAGCCTGACCGTTAAAACGGCTCGCGGCGATGCGAAAGTGCCGCAAAATCCAGAGCGTATCGCCGTTTACGATTTGGGCATGCTCGATACTTTAAACAAATTGGGCGTGAAAACCGGTTTGTCCATCGACAAAAACCGCCTGCCCTACTTGGCCGAATATTTCAAAACGACTAAACCTGCCGGCACGCTGTTTGAGCCTGACTACGAAGCCTTAAACGCTTACAAACCGCAGCTCATCATCATCGGCAGCCGTGCAGCCAAAGCGTTTGACAAGTTGAACGAGATTGCACCGACCATCGAAATGACCGCCGAAACCGCCAATCTGAAAGAAAGTTCCAAAGAGCGCATCGACGCGCTGGCGCAAATCTTCGGCAAACAGGCCGAAGCGGACAAGCTGAAAGCGGAAATCGATGCTTCGTTTGAAGCGGCGAAAACTGCTGCGCAAGGCAAAGGCAAGGGTTTGGTGGTATTGGTCAACGGCGGTAAGATGTCGGCTTTCGGCCCTTCCTCACGTTTGGGCGGTTGGTTGCATAAAGACATCGGCGTTCCCGCTGTTGATGAATCGATTAAAGAAGGCAGCCACGGCCAGCCTATCAGCTTTGAATACCTGAAAGAGAAAAACCCTGATTGGCTGTTTGTTTTAGACCGCGGCGCGGCCATCGGCGAAGAAGGTCAGGCTGCGAAAGATGTGTTGAACAATCCACTGGTTGCCGAAACGACCGCCTGGAAAAAAGGACAGGTGGTTTACCTTGTTCCTGAAACTTATTTGGCGGCCGGCGGCGCGCAAGAATTACTGAACGCTTCCAAACAGGTAAGCGATGCGTTTAATGCAGCCAAATAATTCGGCACGGGCATAGCCGCCCGCTTCTTTCAGACGGCCTGAAGGGTTTGATGATGCACAGGATCAAGCTGCTTGACTTGAAGTCATTGGATCTAGGCCGTCTGAAAATACATGGTGCAAATGGACAATTTTTGCCTGTTTGCATCTGTTTTTATGATGGGCAAACCTGCCTTTTTTACCAAATACCTTAACCCTTCGTTCAGACGGCCTTATTTTTTTTCCGAACCATTTTATGTTTCACAAACCTTCATTTTTAAATGCGATCAACGGTGTGGCGCTGCTGATATTGTTTGCCGTCAGCCTGTCGGTCGGCGTGGCCGAATTCAAATGGTCCACCCTGTTTTCGCTATCCGACAGCCAGCAAGTGATGTTCATCAGCCGCCTGCCGCGCACGTTTGCGATTGTGCTGACGGGTGCGTCGATGGCGGTGGCCGGCATGATTATGCAGATTTTGATGCGCAACCGTTTTGTCGAACCGTCGATGGTGGGCGCAAGCCAAAGCGCGGCTTTGGGTTTGCTGCTGATGACCCTGCTGCTGCCGGCTGCGCCGCTGCTGGCAAAAATGTCGGTTGCCGCCGTTGCCGCGCTGATCGGGATGCTGGTCTTTATGCTGCTGATCCGCCGCCTGCCGCCGACCGCGCAACTGATGGTGCCTCTGGTCGGGATTATTTTCGGCGGTGTGATTGAGGCGGTGGCCACCTTTATCGCGTATGAAAACGAAATGCTGCAAATGCTGGGCGTGTGGCAACAGGGCGATTTTTCCGGCGTGTTGCTCGGACGGTATGAATTGTTGTGGGCAACGGGGATTTTGGCTTTGTTTGCCTATTTGATTGCAGACCAGCTGACGATTTTGGGTTTGGGCGAAACGGTAAGCGTGAACTTGGGACTGAACCGGACGGCGATTCTGTGGTCGGGGCTGATTATTGTGGCGCTGATTACGTCTTTGGTGGTCGTGACGGTCGGCAATATTCCGTTTATCGGCTTGGTCGTGCCGAACATCATCAGCCGCCTGATGGGTGACAAGCTGCGCCAAAGCCTGCCTGCGGTGGCCTTGCTGGGCGCGTCTTTGGTGTTGCTGTGCGATATTGTCGGACGCGTGATTGTGTTTCCGTTTGAAATTCCGGTCTCTACGGTTTTCGGCGTGATGGGGACGGTTTTGTTTTTGTGGCTTTTATTAAGGAAACCTGCTCATGCCGTCTGAAAAAAATATCGGTTTTATGGCAGGAAGCAGCCGTCCGTTGTGGGTCGCCTTTGCGCTGTTGCTGGTTTCCTGCATTCTGTTTATGACACTCAACGTCAAAGGCGACTGGGACTTTGTCTTGCACCTGCGCCTGACCAAGCTTGCCGCGCTGCTGATGGTTGCCTATGCGGTCGGCGTGTCCACTCAACTCTTCCAAACGCTGACCAACAATCCGATTCTGACCCCTTCGATTTTGGGTTTCGATTCGCTGTATGTGTTTTTGCAGACCTTGCTGGTGTTTACGCTCGGCGGCGTGGGCTATGCTTCCCTGCCGTTGACGGGCAAATTCGGCTTTGAACTGGTCGTCATGATGGGCGGCTCGCTGCTGCTGTTCTACACGCTCATCAAACAAGGCGGACGCGATTTGTCGCGCATGATTTTAATCGGCGTGATTTTCGGGATTTTGTTCCGCAGTCTCTCGTCGCTGCTTTCGCGCATGATTGACCCCGAAGAATTTACCGCCGCGCAGGCGAATATGTTTGCCACTTTCAATACCGTCCATTCGGAATTGTTGGGTATCGGCGCAATCGTGTTGCTCATAAGCGCCGCCGTAATCTGGCGCGAACGCCACCGCCTCGATGTTTACCTACTCGGCCGCAATCAGGCCATCAATTTGGGCATCAACTACACGCGCAATACCTTATGGCTGCTGTTGTGGATCGCCGCACTGGTTGCAACCTCCACCGCCGTTGTCGGCCCGGTAAGCTTTTTCGGCCTGCTGGTTGCCGCGCTGGCCAACCATTTTTCCCCGTCGGTGAAACATTCCGTCCGCCTGCCCATGACTTTTTGTGTCGGCGGCATCCTGTTGGTCGGCGGGCAAACCATCTTCGAACACTTCCTCGGCATGCAGGCCGTATTGAGCGTGGTCGTCGAATTTGCAGGCGGATTGGTATTTTTATATTTGGTGTTGAAAAAGAAATAAATTAAACGTGCCCAAACGCTCGCAAAAATAAATTCAGGCCGTCTGAAATCCATGTTTTCAAAATATTTAATCCTTGAAATGAAACTAAATTTCTGACATGTACTCATAGTAAACATTACTGGATTTACTAGAATTACAAAAAATGAGCACGACATTAAAATACCGTCCCGACTTGGACGGCATCCGGGCTTTGGCAGTCTTGGCTGTCATTATTTTCCACATTGATGCCGCTTGGCTGCCCGGTGGTTTTCTCGGTGTGGATATGTTTTTCGTTTTGTCCGGCTACCTGATCACCACCATCATCAGCCGCGAAATGCAAAACGGCAGTTTTTCGTTTTTAGAGTTTTATAAACGCCGCGCGAAGCGCATTTTGCCCGTTTTCTCCTGCGTATTGCTGTGTACGAGCTTGGCCGCCGCAATCTTTTTCTTGTCGTTTGACCTGCGCCAATACGTCAAATCCGCAGTGTTTGCGTTGCTGTTTTCGGCCAACCTGTTTTTTGCACGGCGCGGCGGCTATTTCGATGCCGACGCGGCGGAAAAACCTTTGCAACACATTTGGTCTTTATCTCTGGAAGAGCAGTTTTACTTTGTTTTTCCAGTTTTGCTGACTGCTTTTTTCCGATTCAGCAAAGGGCGCAACATCCGCCAATTCATTCTTTTGCTGATTATATTGAGCCTGTTGTCCGTCTTTTTGCCCACCTTCGGCATGGACCCTTATTTCCTGCCTTATGTGCGCGCATATGAGCTGCTGATCGGCGCGCTTTTTGCCTTTATTCCGCCCTCCCAAACCAACGACCGTTTCAGCACACCTTTGGTCGGCTGGGCGATGATGGCGGTTATTGCCGCCATGCTGCTGCTTCCTTACGGTGTGTTGCCCGGCGAAGGCAATATCGAACGGCTGCTGTGCTGTACGGCGGTTGGCGGCTTGATTTACTCGGGCAAAACCCTGCAAACGCAAAGCGGCTTCAATACCGCCAAACTGTTGAGCCTCAAGCCCGTTGTGTTTATCGGTTTGATTTCCTATTCGCTGTATCTCTGGCATTGGGTGGTCTTGGCCGTCATGCGCTATGTTTACATGGACAACGCTTTGCCGATGTCCGCGATTGTATTGGCAGTGGTGCTGATGTCCGGCTTGTCCGTTTTGTCCTATTACTTCGTTGAAACACCGGCACGACGGATAAAGAATTTCACCACCAAGAAATTCATCGGGGTAATCGCCGCCTATTTTGCCCTGCTGATTCCTGCCACCGGCTACCTGCTGACTGCCAAACCGGCCGCATACGAGGCAAACCTATATACGGTTGACGAAAGTAAAATCTGCGCGGATACCTTGACCAAAACCGACTGCGCTGTCGGCGCGGAAAACCAAAGCAGCAAAGTTCTGCTGATGGGCGACTCACACGCCGCCCACCTGACGCCATTTATCGATATAGTGGGCAAACAGGAAGGCTTTGCCGCCGACATTATCTCGTCCAACAGCTGCGGCGTTGCCTTCGGCTTCCTTCTGCCGCAAAGCGACCGACGTGCCAACCGCTGCAATCCTTACAACCGCTTTATCGCACAAAAGGTTGAAAACTATCCGGTGGTCTTTATCTCGCAACGTTGGTTCCTGCATACCGATAAGCCCGGTTTTACGGAGCATTTCGGCAAAATGCTCGATACCCTGATTCAACAGGGTAAACAGGTTTACGTCTTTGCTGACACGCCAATGAACGCGCAACTGCCCCTGCGCCATTACTACCTGAAACAGCGTCTCGGCATCGATATGCAATACGTTTCCGAGCATAAAAAAGCGGAAATTGCCCGCTCCGCCGAAGCCGACAAAACCATAGAAAACATCGTCAAACAGCGGCCTGCCGTGCATTGGGTCAACATCATGGGTCCGATTCCGGCAGACAAAACCATAGACGGCCTGCCGATATATTTTGACACCAACCACCTCAATACCCACGGTGTGACAAAACTGGCGGAAAAATTTATACAGGACAAAAAAATACTCCTAAAATAACACCGCAGTTTCAGTCCGAAACCTTTGCCGCAATACTGAATGCAAATGCCGCTCAAAGCGCAGTAAACAGTATGCCGCAAAGGTTTCAGGCCGTCTGAAACCTTCAGACGGACTAAGCAAACCCATAAAGGACAACCCTCATGACACAAGAACGCCTCCCTTCATTCTTCGATGACGCCCCGACCATTACCGTCCAAGACGCATTGGCCGACTTCCTTGGCGCGGCCGAAAACGGCATCCTCACTTACCGCTACGCCGATGCCGTGCGCCTGTGCGGCCACTCCTGCCCGACTGTCGCCGGAGCCTACCTGATGGTCATCAAAGGCCTGAAAGCTCTTTACGGCGCAGAGCTGCCGCAACGCGGCAACATCGAAGCCTTTATGCAGGGCAAGCGTGACGAAGGCACGACCGGTGTTACCGCTTCCGTCGTCCAACTACTTACCGGCGCGGCACCCGAAACCGGCTTTGGCGGCGTAGGCCCTGCCGGACGCTTTGCCCGCCGCCACCTCTTATCCTTTGGAGCAGGAGAAATCAACGGCACACTCGCGCTCCGCCGCCGCGATACCGGCAAAACCGTTGCCGTCAGCCTCAACGCCGCGCTCCAACCCTTTGCGCCGCAAATGCGCGACATCATGCCCAAAGCCGTCAGCGGCAGCGCAAATGCCGACGAACTCAAACAATTCAGCGAGCTTTGGCAAGAACGCGTCCGCGCCTTCCTGATTGACCAAGCCGACAATCCCGAATTTGTCACCGTCAAAGAAATCTAAAACGTCATAACTCAATAAGTTTCAGACGGCCTTAAAACTCAAGGCCGTCTGAAACCCCCAATTTCCATTTTCGGACCCGCCTATGATTACCATCCGCAACGTCAGCCACACCATCGGCAGCAACCCCATCCTCAACGACGTCAGCCTCGACATTCCCGAAGGCGGCATTACCGCGCTGATCGGCCCGAACGGCGCAGGCAAGTCCACCCTCCTCTCCTTTATGGCGCGCCTGCAGCCCTTGGTACACGGCGATATCAGCTACGCAGGCAAAGACATCAAAACCACGCCCACCGCCGAACTTGCCCGTACGCTCTCTATCCTTACCCAAGAAAACAGCATCATGAGCCGCATTACCGTGCGCGACCTGCTCATGTTCGGCCGCTATCCCTACCACCAAGGCAGGCCGTCTGAAACGGATAAAACCATCGTCGAAGAAGCACTTGCCGAGTTCCACCTGCAAGACTTTGCCGACCGCTACCTGACCGAGCTTTCCGGCGGCCAACGCCAACGCGCCATGATTGCCATGGTGTTCTGTCAGCGCACCGACTACGTTTTGCTGGACGAGCCGCTGAACAACCTCGACATGTATCATGCCCGCTCCCTCATGCAAATCCTGCGCCGGCTGACCGACGAACACAAGCGCACCACCGTCGTCGTACTGCACGACATCAACCAGGCCGCCGCCTACGCCGATTACGTCGTCGCCATGAAAAACGGCCAAGTCGCCATGCAGGGCAAGCCTAACGATATTTTTACCGCTGAAAACATCAAAACCCTATTCGATATGGACGTCAACGTCCTCGATTACGAGGGTAAAAAACTGGTTATCCACCATATCTAAATCCGACAAAAAGGCCGTCTGAAACCCGATTATTCAGGTTTCAGACGGCCTTTGCCTATTCAAAGCGTTTATTTTTTATCGTACAAACCGCGCACCACACGACCGATTGCGACAATACCTTTTTCCAGCGTTTCCGCGTCCTGCGCAATGCTCATGCGGATGCACTCGTGCGCGTGCGGATAATCTTGCGTATCGATGCCGACAAAGAAATGCTCGCCCGGAATAATCAGCGTGCCTTCGGCCTTGAGCATTTCGTACAAGGTTTGCGACGAAACGGGCAGGTTTTCAAACCAAAGCCACAAGAAAATCGCACCTTCAGGCTTGTGGATTTTCAACGGATACGCGCCCAATTCGCGTTTGAGCAGGGAAACCGCCGTTTGTGCCTGCCGACGGTAAAACGGCTGAATCACTTGGTCGGCCAGCTGTTTCAGACGGCCGTCGTTTAACAACGGAGCCGCAATCGCCGCGCCGAAACGGGTTGGCGACAGGTTCACAATCGCATTCAAACTGCTGACGGCTTTGACCACTTCCGGCGCAGCGACAATAATGCCGGTACGCACACCGGGCAGGCCGATTTTAGAAAGGCTGAAGCAGAGGATGATGTTTTCGTGCCAGTTGAGCGTCACATCGCTGTAAATAATATTCGGGAACGGCATTCCGTAGGCGTTGTCGATAATCAGCGGAATCCCATGCTCCTGCGCCAAAGCGTCCAAACGCGCCATCTCGCCGTCGGTCAACACATTGCCGGTCGGGTTGGTCGGGCGCGAACAGCAAATCGCACCGATTTTGCCCTCTTTCAACTCAGGCAGGCTCTCCAGCGCGTCAAAGTCCACGCGGTATTTGAAAAAGCCCGCTTCGCCTTCGTGTTCGACATTTTCGATTTTCGGCTTCACCGAAATAAAATGCTGCCCTTCGACATGCACGTCGGCATAACCGATATATTCAGGCGCAAGCGGCAACAAAATGGCTTTCTCAGCCGTTTGGCCGTCTGAAAGATTGAATTTGCCGCCAAACAGGTTGAACAAATAGAAAAACGCGTTTTGCGAACCATTGGTCAGCGCGATATTGTCCGCCGTCAGGTTCCAGCCGTATTCGCGGTTGAGAAACTCAGTCAAAGCCGCAATCAGCGCCGCATCGCCCTGCGGATTGGAATAATTGCCGATATTCTCAACAGCGTGTTCCGCCGCCAGTTTAGAAAACACATCGGCGAACACCGCATTGACTTCAGCAATCTTCGCCGGATTGCCGCCGCCAAGCATATTGATGGGTTTGTCACTTTTGAGCGCGTCGCCCAAATCATCCATCAACTGCAAAATGCCGCTGTGTTGTATGAATTTTTCGCCGAATGCTGAAAACTGCATGGAAACTCCGTTGCTGGGTGTGTAAAAACAATAAACCGCTATTATAAGAACAAAGGCCGTCTGAAAACCAGTTATCCTGATTTTTCAGACGGCCTTTAGTTTCTCAGTTATCTATGCTGAATAACCCGATAGCCATTTTCTACGCTTTATTATTCATACGTAACTATCCATTGAAAGAATAAGAGAAAATCGTACTATCATCAGCATTCTTCAAATTTGGGAAGGATTTAACCAAACGAACGACCGCCATAGCTGCGCTCTTCTTGAACTTGCGGAACATTTTGAGCGACTTCTTGAGTCTGATTTTGTTTTAAAATTTCTCGCAACTCATCTCTAAAATTCGCCACCACATCGGCATTTTCAGCTAATGCTTTGGTTGTGAACGCACCATCTTTGTCGTTTTTAAAGCCTTGAATTAGAGCTTGGAGTTTGTCAGCTGCAGTTAAAGTTGATTTAGCAAAATTTACGCCTATTTCTCCGAGATTAGCACTTACCTTTTTATGTTGTAACTCCCAGTTTTGGCGAATATTCCTTAACTGTTCCTCAGGTATCAATAAAGACTCTTCTCCTGGTGTTAAAGCATGCCCTAAATCAGGATCATTTAACCCCATACCTTTTAGTAAGGTGGAAGCAACAGAGTTGCTATTATCTCCTAAACCGAAGAATGGATATGTGAATTCATGTTTATTAATTTCTTTTCCTATCGCATACCCTAAATTAAATTTATCCATAACATCTTTATAATTCCCTTCAAAAACTACTTCTTGATTTTGAGACGAATTATAAAAAAAACCTTTTACTTCTTTTTCATTGTAAACATACAATTTATCAGAAGGTAAATAACCGATTGGTTTAATTTCCCCATCTTTTGATGTCGCAAGTCCATTCAATTCATGGATTACCCGATTATTAGGATCCAACACAGCAATAAAATTATGTCCAGCTATACCTCCTATAAGAGGTAATTGTGATTTAACAATTTTATAGTTTCCAGTATTTTCCATATTTAATTCACTTTCTCTGTGTCTTCTACAATTTGATATTCGATCTTCAAGGAATCCATCCCTCTTTTAGGAGAAATAACGATATGATAAATACGTTTAGCCCGGCCACTTCCCGAGCTAATACCGGCAACCTTGGTTTTAATATATCCTGAATACTCGCAAATCTCTTTTTCTACTTCACAAGTCATACCCATTTGAGAAACGGTCTTTCTAATATTATCAGCACTTTCATCACCACTTAACTGAGCATAAATCATTTTGCTCAATACTTCTTTTTCAGGTTCATTTGGAAATGTTTTAGTAATATATTCTTTAACTTTCCCATGGGGCAAATTATCATAATTAACAGTCATTTTGGGAAAGCCTAAATCACAAGCTGCCAAAAGAAGGGACAAACTCAAAAGAATAGTTAGTTTTTTCATTTTAAAACTCCTTAACTTTTTAGCAATCTAAACCATTACAATAACTATTTCTTTATAATTAATAAGTTCACATTAAATTATTCACATTATAGCGATATTTCGCAAACATAGATAAAATAAAACGACAAACGGTCATATTTTAAGACAATGTACAAAACTTTCCAAAATCCATTCTCTCTTTTATCATGCTTCCATAAATTTCATAAAATAGATGATTTTAAGCCTACCAATTTTTTTAAGCATCCCTTATACAAAAAAGAGCGTATACAACACACTCCTAAAATTCTTCATTTTAAACAATAAAAACTGTGATCTAAAAGCACATTTTACAATTATCCTCACAATAGAAAAAGGCCATCTGAAAACCAGTTATCCTGATTTTTCAGACGGCCTTTAGTTTCTCAGCTATCTATGCTGAATAACCCGATAACCATTTTCTACGCTTTTACCTGTCTTGGCACAAAGTTCATCACCGCATCGCACGATATTGGCTCTATTGATGCGACCGACCATATCTGCATCCTGCCGTTTTTGGTCAATCAACATTGTATAAAAGAAAGATAATGCCAATCCGCCAATAACCAATGTTGCCATTGCAAGCGAAATAATCCATACCAAACGTGAAGAAATCTTCTGATTTTCTTCATTTACCTTATTCAAATATACATTGAATTCACGTACTTGATCAGCCATTTGATTGCGTGCCTTTTCCATGTCACGCACATAACCAGCCACAGAATTTGACATTTCTTTCGTCACTTCCGCGCGTACCATCTCCGTAATCATCTTGCGTTGATCGTAAAGTGATTTATCCAATTTATCCTCAAGATTTTGGACAATCTGATGAGCACTTTGCCTAAATTGTACCATTACCTCGGCGGTTTCAAGCAAAAGATTATGTGCCTGTTCAAGTTCGTTATTATTCATGCGTAACTATCTATTGAAAGAATAAGGGGAAACGTGCTATCAGCATTCTTCAAATTTGGGAAGGATTTAACCAAACGACCGACCGCCATAGCTGCGCTCTTCTTGAACTTGCGGAGTATTTTGAGCGACTTCTTGAGTCTGATTTTGTTTTAAGGTCTCTCGCAACTCATCTCTAAAATTTGCCACCATATCGGCATTGTCAGCCAATGCTTTGGCTGTGAACGTACCATCTTTGTCGTTTTTAAAGCCTTGAATTAAAGCTTGAAGTTTATCGGCTGGCCTGTCATTACCCTCAGAAGATTTGGAATGTTCTTGCTGACGAGTTGGAGCTGTGATTCTTTCGATATTTTCGTCCCGACGTTTTGCATCTGCCGGGTGACTAATTCCATATGCAGTATTCATACGGAAATTTTTTAAATCTTCCATATCAAGCTGACCATGCACTTTTACAGTTTTATTTCCAGGCAAAGTAACTCCATTGTCTTTTTCTGTTTGTGCAATAAACTTAACAAGAGCCTCATTAACTTTTGCACCATATTGATTGCCAATATCCGCAATAAAGACCTTTGCTTGCATACTGTTATTCAAAAATTCTCTATTTACTTTATTTTTAACATTACTAATCTTTTCCTCTACCTTTAAAATTTTATCATCTAAATTTTCATTATAGTTTTCATTAATTAATTTTATTCCTGTCGGAGATGATAGCGCAGCATCCAATTTAGGCTTGATTTGCTTGTAGAATGCTTTATCTTCATCACTCATGCCCCGAGTTGCTATCTTTCCTTCCTTAGTCTTGACATCATTAAATGGTTTGTATATCCGATGAAGCTGCATCATATCAGATTCTGATAAAAAAGAATTTCCTGCATTATCTTCGGCATGATGAAGTATTTTTTCTAATAACTTTTGGCCATTTTTATTAGATCCCACATCAAATTGAATTCCACCAAAGCTTGGACCACTAGAACCATTTACAGCATTAGACATTTCATATGCACCATACCCCCCACGCAATTCATTTACCATCATAGCTTGATGTAGATAATATTTAAAACCATCTTTAGGGGTTAAATGATCGCCACCGGTAAAACGAAGACCATGATTCGCTTTCTTTGCCATACTTTATTCCTTTCTTAAAACAAATTAGAAGCGCTCCAATGCTTTCAAATGAGCTTGCGATTGCTCAATTCGGCATTGAAGAATATACCAATCAGATGCAGATTTTAGATCTGTATTATTTGTAGGATCAGAACAAAGTTGTTCTCTATATGCATTCCAAGTTTTACGTACTTTAATAAAATAAGAGGAAGGCAAAGCATGTAGAGCCATATCTTTTTGTTTTACTCGTCGGTATATCATCTTATATTTTTCATCAATTTTTTTTTCTAAACGGCTATCCCAAACATCCAAGCAATCATAACTAACATTTTCAATATTTTCTAACGCACTTTTAGGACAGACTTCTTTTTTATGCTCTATATTTTCCTGTGCAAAACATGAACCTGCCCCTAATAGGCAAACAGAAAGAAATAATGCTTTTTTCATTTCAAACTCCTTAAATTTGTAATGTCTTATCCCATTATAGCAATAATCATTTTTAAAACTTATAAAGTTACATTTTATTGCTCACAATATTCTAGCACCATTTTAAAAACTTAGTACTAATAAATAACTATCAATTAGATTTTAAAGATAGAATTTAAAAAGTAACCGCTCTTTTATTATGCTTCTATAAATTTCATAGAATAGATGATTTTAATCCTACCTATTTTTTCAAACATCCTTTAATACGAAAAAAGGTATATGCAAGCCCTAAAAAACTCGTAATTTAAAACAATAAAAACAGCAAGTTAAAAATACACTATACAATTATCCTCCCTATAAAAAACAGGCCGTCTGACAATCTTTCAGACGGCCTTTACTATTCAATCTTTCCTTTAACGGCCAAAATTCTCGCGGCGTTCGCGCCAGTCTTGGCGGATGGAGCCGCTTTTACCGATCGGTGTGTCTTGTTCGACTTCCCAAATAAAATTCGTTCCGCCGCCAATCGGATGCGAGCCGCGTAAACCGATGTGGCTGCCTTGGTCGGCAACGGCGGTTCGGCTGTATGTTTGGCCGCCGAAACGGGTTTGCGAGGTTTCGATGCCGCTTTTGATGCTGCCGTAAAGCTGTACGTCGGCATGTGCGGCGAGTGCGGCGGTGGAAAGTGCGGCAGTGAAGAGAAGTTTCAAGTTCATGGTTTATCCTTTTTTTGGAGAGGAATTGTGAGGCGATTGTATCGGCCTTGTGCGTAAACAAGTTACAATTCTTGCAAAATCTGACAGGAGTTTTGATGATGCGCTCTTTACGCGCCGCCGCTGTGCAAATGGTGTCGTCCACCAACCCCGAAACCAATATTGCCACGATGAAACGCCTTGTCCGCGAGGCGGCCGAACAAGGGGCGGATTGGGTGTTGCTGCCCGAATATTGGCCGCTGATGGGCAAAAACGATACGGACAAGCTGGCATTTTCCGAGCCTTTGAATGATGGAGACGTCGGCGAAACCTGCGACACCCATTTTCAGACGGCCTTAAGCGAAACGGCAAGGGAATGCGGCGTGGTGTTGTTTGGCGGTACGATTCCGCTGCAAAGCCCAAACGCGGGCAAGGTGATGAATACAATGCTTGTATATGACCGCAACGGCAACCGAATCGGGCTTTACCACAAAATGCACCTTTTCGGCTTTTCCGGTTTGGGCGAACGCTACGCCGAAGCCGATACGATACTGGCGGGCAGCGATGTGCCGAAGCTGAGCGTGGACGATGTTCCGCTGGCGGCCGGCGTCTGCTACGATTTGCGCTTTCCTGAGTTTTTCCGCGCGCAGCAGCCGTTTAATGTTTTGCTGTTGCCTGCCGCGTTTACCTACACGACCGGCAAGGCGCATTGGGAATTGCTGCTGCGCGCCCGTGCGGTGGAAAACCAATGCTACGTCATTGCGTCGGCACAAGGCGGACTGCATGAAAGCGGCCGCCGCACATTCGGCCACAGTATGATTATCGACCCTTGGGGAGATGTGTTGGCAACGTTGCCGGAAGGCGAAGGTGTGATTTGTGCCGATTTGGATACCGCGCGCCTGCAAAGCGTGCGCACGCGCCTGCCTGCCCTGAAACACCGATTACTTTAAACACGCACTATGTCTCACTCCCAACCTACTCGCATTCTCGGCATCGACCCCGGCAGTCGCGTGACCGGCTTCGGCGTTATCGATGTCCACGGCCGCGAGCATCATTATGTTGCTTCCGGCTGTATCAAAACACCGACCGGCGCGTCGCTTTCCGAACGCATCGCCGTGATTGTCCGCCATATCGACGAAATCATCCGCCACTATCAGCCGCATCAGGCGGCCATCGAGCAAGTGTTCGTCAACGTCAATCCGGCCGCGACGTTAATGCTCGGTCAGGCGCGCGGTGCAGCGATTGCCGCTTTGGTTATGCACGATTTGCCCGTATTTGAATACACCGCGCTTCAAGTCAAGCAGGCTGTGGTCGGCAAGGGCAAGGCCGCCAAAGAGCAGGTGCAGCATATGGTGGTCCAAATGCTCGCACTTTCAGGCACGCCTCAAGCCGATGCCGCCGACGGACTCGCCGTTGCCCTCACCCATGCCCTGCGCAATCACGGATTGGCTTCGCAACTTAACCCCGACGGCCTGCAGGTCAAACGCGGCCGTTTCCAATGGTAAGCCGACATTCAGGCCGTCTGAAATAGTGTTCCAGCCCGTTTTCAGACGGCCTTTCGGTTATAATAGCCCTTTGCCCACATACAGCGAGCCTTCATGAAAGCCGCCTTCCTTTTTCTCTACCTCATCCGCCTACTGCCTTTTTGCGTGTTGCACAAGATTGCCGACGCGATCGGCATTCTCGCTTATTACGCAGTCAAACCGCGCCGCAAAGTCGGTGAGGTCAACCTCAAAAAATGCTTTCCCGAGCTGAACGACAGCCAGCGCACTGCCCTGCTCAAACGCCATTTCCAACACATGGCGAAACTGATGCTCGAATACGGCCTCTACTGGTACGCGCCTGCGGACAAGCTGCGCTCGTTGGTACGCTATCAAGACAAACACCATCTTGACGAAGCCCTCGCCGCCGGCGAAAAAGTCATCATCCTCTATCCGCACTTTACCGCATTTGAAATGGCGGTTTACACGCTCAATCAGGATGTGCCGCTGACCAGCATGTATTCGCACCAAAAAAACAAAGCCCTGGACGAGCAAATCCTGAAAGGCCGCTACCGCTACAACAATGTTTTCCTGATCGGCCGCACAGAAGGCCTGCGCGCCATCATCAAACACCTGCGCAAAAGCGATGCGCCCTTTCTCTATTTGCCCGACCAAGACTTCGGCCGCAACGATTCCATTTTCGTCAATTTCTTCGGCATTCAGACGGCCACGATTACCGGCCTCAGCCGTATCGCCGGCATGACCAAAGCCAAAATCATTCCCGCTATCCCCACGCGTGAAGCCGACAATACCGTAACCCTGCGCTTCTATCCGGCTTGGTACAATTTCCCGACCGAAAATGTCGAAGCCGACACCCAGCGCATGAACGACTTCATCGAAGAGCGGGTACGCGAGCATCCCGAACAATATTTCTGGCTGCACAAACGCTTCAAAACCCGTCCCGAAGGCGAAAGCAGCTTTTATTGACTACATTGAATTACAATTTGAATATGCAAAAAGCGGCGAAATCCTTCTTTCGCCGCTTTTTCATTTTAATTGAATCAAACCGAAACTCATGTTTGATTTTAAACAATCAAATAATATTCCGCTTTAAATGCTTTAAAAACAACTTTTTTCATCGTGATTGAAACTTTCAAACAACCCTATATTTTTTCTAAAATGAAAAACATCAGGCCCAATACACTTTTTTCATTTACATATTAAATTTAATTTCTTTTAAAAACAATATATTAAAAAACAGCTCATCTAAAAAAATACATTTTAATCATTCAAAATATGAAATAAAATTAAATTAAAATTTAAAAAAACAAAATAAATATCTAAATTTAAAATAATTATGAAATATAATTGCAAAATATGACAACACCTGAAATTTATACCGAAACCAGCCTTCAGAAAAAAATACTTGGCAAACTGTAAAAATTCGCGTAAATTTCACTACATCAAATTACAAAACGTTCAGACGGTCTCGCCGGTTTTAGATACTTTTGTAAACAGTTTTCTTGATATTGCAAGAAATTGCGGTATTTTAGAGGATTTCGGTGCAATACCCGAAATCAAAGTTTACCGATGCAGAGTTGAGCTGCATCTGTAAAGCCGCAGGTGAAAGCCTGTATTGTTTGTGAAGCGTAAATCTCTGATTTGAGGTATTGGGGCAATCCTGTGGGGGATTGCCTCTTTTTTTATCTGCGCCGTCATGCCACAATGACATCATCCCTTATCCAACCCGATCACACCATGACTCCGATACTCGCCTTCGACATCGAAACCATTCCCGACGTAAACGGCATCCGCCAGCTTTACGATTTGCCTGCCGATTTGCCCGACAACGAAGTCGTCCTGTTTGCCCAGCAGCAACGCCGCGCTAAAACCGGCAGCGACTTTATGCAACACCATCTGCACCAAGTCGTCGCCATCTCCTGCTGTATGCGCTGGGGTCAGGACAAAATCCGCGTCAGCACCATCGGTGATCCCGAAGACAGCGAAGAAGTCATGATTGCCAAGTTCTTCGAGGTCATCGAAAACTATACGCCGCAACTCGTCAGCTGGAACGGCGGTGGTTTCGACCTGCCTGTCCTCCACTACCGCGCCCTGATACACGGCATCAGCGCCGCCCGTTATTGGGACACGGGCGACGGCGACTTTGGCGACAGCCGCGACTTTAAGTGGAACAACTACATCAGCCGCTACCACACCCGCCATTGCGACCTGATGGATTTGCTCGCCCTCTACCAACCGCGTGCCAGCGTGCCTTTGGACGACATGGCCAAACTCTGCGGCTTCCCCGGCAAACTGGGCATGGACGGCAGCAAGGTTTGGGACGCCTATCATGCAGGTCGTCTGAAAGACATCCGCGACTATTGCGAAACCGATGCCGCCAATACCTACCTGATGTATATGCGCTTTCGCATGATGAGCGGTGCGCTCGATGCCGACGAATACGAAGTCGAAATCAAACGCATCAAACATTATCTGGCCGCACAAGCCGAAGAAAAACAACACTGGGCGGAGTTCGTCGCTGCTTGGCGTTAAACCAGGCCGTCTGAAAACCAAAAGGGCGCGATCGACACGCCCTTTTTTATATTCCGACAAACCATGCCCACTAAGCAGGCAAACGCCCCAGCGTGACCCTGTCCAATCCTGCCAAATCCTGTTCGGTTGCCACTTCGGCAAAACCATTCTCCAGCATAATATTCCGCACTGCTTCACCTTGATCATAGCCGTGTTCAAACAGCAGCCAGCCGTTGGCTTTCAGGTATTTGGGGGCTTCTTGGGTAATGTGGCGAATATGGCTGAGGCCGTCTGAAAAGTCGGTCAGCGCATTTTGCGGTTCAAACCTCAAATCGCCTTGCGACAAATGTTCATCGCCGTTCTCGATATACGGCGGATTGGAAACAATCACATCGTATCCGCCTTCAGACGGCCTGTCGGTATCAAACCACGAACCCTGTGCAAACTCCACTTTTGCGTCCAATTCGGCCGCATTTTGGCGGGCAGTATCCAAAGCACCGACGCTGATGTCGGATGCGCGAACATCGGCATCACCGCGTTCAAGCGCGATGGTTACGGCAATGGCGCCGCTTCCCGTCCCCAAGTCCCACACACGGCCTTGCGACGGCAAGCGTTTGAGCACGGCTTCCACCAAATGCTCGGTTTCAGGGCGTGGAATCAGCACATGGGGATTGACGGCAAAACGTCGTCCGTAGAACTCGCGCTCGCCCAACAGATAGGCCATCGGCTCGCCTTTCAGACGGCGTTGAGCCAAAGCCTCCAAGGTTTGCAGGGCAGAGTCTGCCAAATCGTCCGTACCGCGTGTCACCAGCTGCGCACGCGTATAACCCAGCGCATATTGCAACAACATCCGCGCTTCATTTTTGGGCAGTGCCGATTGGCGCAACCATTCATCAAGCGTCATTTTTCGTCCCATCTGCCAGCGTTGTGGCTTTTCTTTCCTTATTCTTTCCGGCAAACGTACCGATGGTGGCAACCGCAAATGCGGCATACCACAAATAAAATCCGGCGCCGTAGCGCACAATATCCGATGTATTCCCTGCTTCATCGACGTGTACGGCTTTCACACTGAAAGCCACCAACGCCAAGCCCCAAAGTGCCGCATGGACAGGCACGACCTTCTTCCGCAACGCCAGCAAAACAATGGCCGCTAACCAAACATAATTCGCATAGGCCGCACAATACCTGATATCCAAAGAAGCAAATATCGATCCCAAAATCAAAACGGTCAAACCCTTCATGCTTTCATGATTGCCCAAATAAAATGCAACATTGGACAAAGACGCTATCCATAGGGCAACCGACACCAGCAACATCACTATGGGAAAACTTGATTTCCGATTCTGTTCCTGCATGGTTTCATCCTAATGTAAAAGGCCGTCTGAAAACTTTTCAGACGGCCTGCCGTTTAAATTTCGCTACCGCCGACGGTCAGTCCGGCATCAATCCTCAATGTCGGTTGTCCGACGCCGACAGGAACGCTCTGCCCTTCTTTGCCGCAGACACCGATGCCGCTGTCGAGCGCGGAGTCGTTGCCTATCATGGAAACGTGTTTCAGCACTTCGGGGCCGTTGCCGATGATGGTCGCTCCTTTGACAGGATATTGCAGCTTGCCGCCTTCCACCCACCACGCTTCGGATGCGCTGAACACGAACTTGCCGCTGGTAATATCCACTTGTCCGCCGCCGAAGTTGACGGCGTAAATGCCCTTGTCGATGGACGCGATGATTTCTTCCGGCTCATAGCCGCCGTTTTCCATAAAGGTATTGGTCATGCGCGGCATGGGCGCAGAAGCGTAACTTTCGCGGCGGCCGTTGCCGGTCGATTGCGTACCCATCAAGCGGGCGTTGGTTTCGTCCTGCATATAGCCGACCAAAATACCGTCTTCAATCAATACGGTGCGGCGGGTTTCGTTGCCTTCGTCGTCGATATTGAGCGAACCGCGTCTGTCGGCAATATCGCCTTGATCCACAACGGTCACGCCTTTGGCGGCCACGCGCTCGCCGATTCTGCCGGAGAAAACGCTGGTTTCTTTGCGGTTGAAATCGCCTTCCAAACCATGTCCGACCGCTTCGTGCAGCAACACGCCCGGCCAGCCGTTGCCCAAAACAACGGTCATCTCGCCGGCAGGCGCAGGACGGGATTCGAGATTGGTCAGGGCTTGTTTGACGGCGGAATCGACAAACCGACAAACCAAGTTTTCATCGAAATACGCCAAATCATAACGCCCGCCACCGCCCGCGCTGCCCTGCTCGCGACGCTCGCCCTGCTTGGCAATGACAGTTACGTTCATGCGCACCATCGGGCGGATATCAGCAGCGTGTTTACCATCCAGACGGGCGATGTACACCATGTCGTATTCGCAGGTCAAACCGGCCATCACTTGCACGATACGCGGATCGGCGGCTTTGGCCAGCGTTTCAACTTTGTTCAACAGCGCGACTTTGGCAGCGGAATCGAGGCTGGCAATAGGGTCAATCGCCATGTGGACAGGCTTGCCGTAGGCAGGTGTCGGCACTTTGACGCTGGCCTCGTTGCCGGCCGCACCAATCACGCGCACGGCTTTGGCAGAGCGGTTGATTGAATCGATACACAGGCTGTCGGCGTAGGCAAAAGCAGTCTTATCGCCCAAAACGGCACGCACGCCCACGCCCTGATCAATTTGGAAGCTGCCCGATTTGACGATGCCTTCTTCCAAATGCCAACTTTCATAGGCAGTGCGCTGACAATAGATGTCGGCATAATCGACATGGTTGGCGCCGATAATGCTCAGGCTTTGGGCGAGCAAATCGGGGGAAAGATGGTTGGCTTCGAGCAAATCTCGCTGTACAGCGGCGTAGGTTTGTTGCATAATTTTTCAGACGGCCCGACAAGCAGGCAAAGTTAATTTGGCCTTGATTATACGGTATTTTATATGGCTTTGGATATGTTGATTGCTTGGGTTTATGAGTGATTGAAACAAATCAAAAGGCCGTCTGAAACATAGGAATATAGGGTTGAAACGTTTGCCTTGCCCTATTTCAACGTCAGCCGCGTAAAGAAGATAACAAATCATCGTATGATTCATGCAACGGCAGACTGATAAAGATTCAAATAATAAATAGATTGGAATTAAAATGAAAAAGTTATTTGTTGTATTGCTAGGACTGGCAAGCCTTAATGTTTATGCCAACGGCTGTGGCGGTGAATACCAACCGGCAACTGGAACTTGCCGTATTATCGACAGCTCGGGCCGACAAATTTTATATAATGTTCCACAATCAAAAGTAGCTAAGCCCACAAAAAAAATAGAATATGTAGATGTGCACGTCCCATCTAAGTTTGGAGCTATCGCAATCAGTAAAAAGGCTGGCCATATTACAGGTTCTTTAAATCATAGGTCATTAGCAGAAGCAAAAAGTGAAGCAATTAAGCGTTGTAAGAAAGGTAGTAATGGAGCTTCTTGTGAAATTCTTAAATGGGTTAGAAATGGCTGCATTGCTGCGGCAGTAGGAAATTTAAAAGGTACTCCTATAATTATAGGCGGTGCTGCTGAGCAAGGAGTTTCCGAACAAACAGCTATGACAAATTGCACCAATACAGGCGCACAAGAATGTAGAATCCTAATGCCAGAGGGTTGCTCTTTACCCTAATTCTTATACGCTATACTTTCCTCTATCCCCATTCTATTTTAACGAGTACAACACGATAAAATGCTTATCCAGTTTTGTTTTAACTGCGACACTGTTGCCATTTTCTGTCTCTGCCGGCAATGTTTCAGACATTGCCGGCAAGCTGCCGACAGGAGATGCCAAATATGCTTGTGGGTCATCAACGGCCTTTTCAATCACGGCAAAGCCAATACCGAAACTTAATTTCCATACAAAACAATCTGCTACAAAAAAATCCCTTATTTTTTTAGTTTTGCTATTGATAATAGTTATTATTAGCGTATAATCAAACTCACTCGGAAGACGTCCTAATCCGAGCCATTAAACGACAGATTTTATCCCCCTCTTCCCCATTATCTCTTGATACTCGGAGTGCGCATATACGAAACATACCTGTTCCCCTTTATATCAGATACTCAAAACCGAAAAACATGAAACCCACTGCCGATACAGTGGGTTTCATGTTTTGCAGCGTTCGGTTTATCAGACTTGACCAGCTATTGATCAGGCCGTCTGAAACTGAATAGACCTGATTATCGGCAGGTTTTCATGTTCAACTTGCCATAACGGCCGACAATGTTTCTGATGTCTTGGGCATCGCGCTCGTCAACAGCCATAAAGACCACGGTCATGCGCGCCACGCTTAAACCGGTATCGGGTGCGCTTCTGTCTTCCTGTTCGACAATGCGCGCGCCGCCGAAACCTGCGCTGGACAAGCGTGAAATCAAAACTTGGGCGGAAGAGCGGCTGCGTGTCACGTCAATGCTGATTTCGCCGTTATGAATGCTGCCGCTAAAGCCGCGGCTGCCCAAGGCGTCAAGCTGGGCGGAAGTGTCGCCGTCGGCAGGCAAGACCACGCGGAAGGTTTTGAAAGAAGTTTCGCCACCAGATGCGCCGTTGCGTTTTTCGATACTGCGGCTGGCCGCATGAGGCCATTTGCCCAACAGACCTTTGATGCGGTGGTAATCGTCTTCGTCCATCACTACGGTGGCGCTGCTGGTACACAAGCGTTCCACGCCGGCCGCGTCCATCTCTTCTTCGGCGGCGCGGCGTTCTTGCGCCTCTTTCTCGCGGCGCATTTTTTCTTTTTTCTCTTTCAACTGCTGCGCTTCTTGTTTTTTACGCAAGGCTTCTGCTTCTTCGGATTCGGGTTCGGCCATGATCAGGCCGTCTGATTCATCCGCCACCCAATCGGGCTGCGATGCCTGCTGCGGCTCGGCTTTGGGCGCGTCCAAAGAAGACGGGCGCAATAAT
The DNA here is from genome assembly GCF_041433145.1 of Neisseria sp. 27098_8_158. Taxonomy (NCBI): domain Bacteria; kingdom Pseudomonadati; phylum Pseudomonadota; class Betaproteobacteria; order Neisseriales; family Neisseriaceae; genus Neisseria; species Neisseria sp. 27098_8_158. The sequence goes on along the minus strand of NZ_JAPWAZ010000003.1, from coordinate 25,535 downwards.
TCGTGCGTGCCACCTTCCAAAGCAGATTCGGGTTTGATGGTTTTATGTTGTGTCCGATAGGCAACCATGCTGCCAAAAACAATGATGTTGAGTGCGACCAAGACCGCAAACAGCCATTTCATGATGCGTTTTCCTTTTTATTGTCCGTTGCGATGGGCAATCCAATGCAAGAGCCCGTGAATCACGAGATTATCGACGATTTTCACTTGATTGTCATGAACGAATGACTCCGGCAGCGCCTGCACGACTCTGGCCGCGCCGCCGCCCGTGATAATAATATCGACCGGTTTGCCCTCGCCTGTTTTGTCTTTCAGACGGCCATGCATCATCATCAACGCGCCGCAAACGGCATCCATCATGCCGCTGGCAATGGCGTTCGGCGTTGTGGTTGGGAACGGATATACCTTGCCAATGGGGCGGTTGAGGTTGGCGGTCTTGAGCGCCATCGCCTCTTTCATTAAGTGGAAACCGGGCATGATGGTGCCGCCGAGATAATGATTGTCTTCCGTCAGCGCGTCGGTGGTTACGGCGGTGCCGCAGCTGACGACGACGCAGGCGTTTTGCGTAAAGCGGCGGCTGCCCAGCGCATTAAACCAGCGGTCGGAGCCATGTTCTTCAGGGCGGCGGTAATGGTTGCGGATACCCAAAGCCTGCGGCATGGAAGACAGCCATTCGACCGGACGGGTTAATTGTTCTTCTACCATTGCTTTTTTGACCGAACCGCACACGGCGCAACCGACAATCTTCACATCGTCATCGGCAAATCGCAGCCATTCTTCGCCCAGCTGGGTCAAATCACGATACGGCGCGCGGCCGACTTCGGAAAATGTGCCGTTCTCTACCCACGCCCATTTCAACTGACTGTTGCCGCCGTCCAGCAGCAAAAAGCGTTCCGGCTTGGCGGCTGCAGGTTGTGCCGGGCGGTTATCCGGGCGCAAGCTGATCTCGCCACTGACAATCGTTTTCTCGCCATTGTCGGTCAACAAACGCAACGCGCCTTGCGCATCCACGCCTTTGACTACGCCTTCATGAACAATGCGCCCTTCTTGAAGCAGCAATACCGGCCTGCCTGTGTCGCGGTTAGCGGCATCGTATTCGTCGACACATGACGCAAATCCGTTTTGCGCGTATTCGTTCAACAGCGCATCGAGTTGCGCCAATACCGCATTCAATAAGGTTTTGACGCTTACGCCCTGCTTAGAGGCCGTCTGAAACAAAGCCTGCACAGAAGTGGCGTTTTCAACTTCTTTCGGCAATACAAAATTAATGCCGATGCCGATAACAGCGACGGTTTTATTCTCGACCCGCGCCGTTTCAATCAAAATACCGGCCAATTTATCGTTGGCCACGACCAAATCGTTCGGCCACTTGATATTTACGTCCAAACCGATATCGGCAAGCGCGCGGCGGCAAGCCAATGCCACCACCAACGCCAGCGAACCCAGCTCATACTGCGGCTTATCAAACGCCCAGCCCAGGCTGAACATCAAACATTCACCCTGTCGGTTGACCCAGCTTCGCCCTTGCCGTCCGCGGCCTTTGGTTTGGAAATGCGCCACGCACAAGGCCTTATGCGCCAAATCTGCCGACTGGCGCGCCAATGCCATGATTTCATCATTGCTGGACGAACATTCGTGTTTCAACTGCGCACGAAAACCCTGTTTTCCGGCCATTTGTTGCAGAGATTCTTCGGCAAACACAGCCAAAGGGCGCACCAAGCGCCATTGCCCGTCATGCTGGCGCAGCAAACCGCGGATATGGCCCGGCATCTGCTGCCAGAATCCGTTTAATTGTTGCGGCTTCATACCGACCACTCGCGCCAACTGAGAAACGTGCTGCGGCAGGCCGTCTGAAAGCGCGGCGAGCAAGGCCCAATGGCGGCTGTTCAAATCCGTCATTCGCCTCCTCCGGCTTCGCGGATTTTCGCTAAAGTTTTGGTGGTCGAAGTCTGGTGTAAAAACGGAATCGAAAATACTTTGCCGCCACGCGCAAACGTCTCGGCCGCACCGACAATCTTATCCACAGGCCAGTCGCCGCCTTTAATCAACACATCGGGTTTGACCATTTCAATCAGCGCGGCCGGCGTATCGTCATCAAACCATGTGACCAAATCCACGCTCGCCAATGCCGCTGCCACTGCCGCGCGGTTTTCCAAAGGATTAATCGGGCGATCGTCCCCTTTGCCCTGACGGCGCACCGAAGCATCGGTATTCAACGCCAGTACCAAAGCCGCACCGGCCGATCGCGCCTGTGCCAGATACGTTACATGGCCCCTATGGAGAATATCGAAACAGCCGTTGGTAAACACCAGCGGACGGGGCAATGCCGCCAAACGCTCCGCCAGCTTTTCGGGCGGACAGATTTTGGATTCAAATTCTGGAGCTGGCCATTCGGACATGATGCGGTTCCTTTGGGAATGAAACAGAAAATAATCGGGGTATTATAAAGGATAACGGCGAAACGCCATAAAAAGATACCGAACGGTACAATATTCGGGCTTGACTGCGTATTCATTGATATTTGATAACACAGCAAATGCTATTTTTGCCGATGCCATGATGAAACGGTTTGATAAATACTTTTTTGAAACCCAATTAAATCTGAAGTAAAATTCGGGTATAAATGGAAAAAAGCCTGCATACAATATGCAGGCTTTCATCTGGGGTGGCTGATGGGGCTCGAACCCACGACAACTGGAATCACAATCCAGGGCTCTACCAACTGAGCTACAGCCACCGTAAAAATTGGCACGCCCGACAGGAATCGAACCTGTAACCCCCGACTTAGAAGGTCGGTGCTCTATCCGGTTGAGCTACGGGCGCTCATGCCGATTCGTGCTAAGAATTTTGTGGTCGGGGCGGTGGGATTCGAACTCACGACCCTCTGCTCCCAAAGCAGATGCGCTAACCGGGCTGCGCTACGCCCCGACTGAAGACCTGAACTATACAGACCCTTTTTAGCCCGGTCAACACCTACTTTGCTTTATTTTTTCATTTTTTGATTATCTTATTATTTTTAATCGTTATTTATTTTTATGTTTCGCAATCAGGGTCACTCTTTTGTGTCAGGCCGTCTGAAAAATGCGATAATTTAAACGCAATATTTATCCCTATTGAATTGAGGAGGAAAAATCATGGCTGCACAACTTATAGACGGAAAAAAAATCTCCCAGCAACGCATCGAGGCGGTCGCACAGGCGGTAAAAGCGCGTCAGGAAAAAGGTTTGCACACGCCTTGCTTGGCAGTGGTATTGGTTGGCGACGACCCTGCCAGCGCGGTTTATGTACGCAATAAAAAACTGGCCTGCCAAAAAAGCGGCATCGAATCGCGCTCTTATGAGCTGCCGTCTGAAACCACGCAAGACGATTTGCTGAAACTGGTGGACGAATTGAACGGCGACCCTGCCGTCGACGGTATTTTGGTGCAACTGCCACTGCCGGCACACATTGACAGCCAAGCGGTTTTGGAACGTATCGAGCCGCATAAAGATGTGGACGGCTTCCACCCTTACAACGTCGGCCGCCTGGTCGTCAAAATGCCGCTGATGCGCCCTTGTACACCCAAAGGTGTGATGACTTTGTTGGAAGCCTACGGCATCGACCCGAAAGGCAAAAAAGCAGTCGTCGTCGGCGCGTCCAATATTGTCGGCCGTCCGCAGGCGTTGGAATTACTGCTGTCCCGCGCGACGGTAACCATCTGCCACAGCGCCACGCAAAACCTTGCCGATGAAGTTGCTGCCGCAGATATTTTGGTGGTCGGCGTAGGCATTCCGAATTTCGTTAAAGGCGAATGGGTCAAACCCGGCGCAGTCGTTATCGATGTGGGCATCAACCGCTTGGACGACGGCAGCCTGTGCGGCGATGTGGAGTTTGATGTCGCCAAAGAACGCGCTTCCATGATTACGCCCGTTCCCGGCGGTGTCGGCCCGATGACGATTGCTACTTTGTTGGAAAACACGGTACACGCGGCCTCATTGCACGATTAATCGCTGTCATTAAGTTAGGCCGTCTGAACATGATTTTTCAGACGGCCTGACCTACTTTTTTGCTTTTTACCTTATTGGCTTCACATGTCCTTACTCTCTTCCCACTCCGACAACCCGACTTTCCGTAACGCTTCCTATATCCTGATGGGCTTGGCCTTGCTGATTGTCTTGCACTACCATTTTCTGCCACTGCTGCTGTCGGTTATCCTGACCTATATCTTTATTACGCGCACCAACGGCGTGATCCTCAAACTCCGCCGCCGTGTTTTACCGCGCAACACGCGACTGCATAAATCGCTCAACGCGCACAATATCAACCTGATTTCCACTACGCTGACGCTGGCCATCGTGTTCAGCATCATTGCAATGATGTCTTTGGGCATTTACCACCTGATACACGGCGGCCATGTCGGTTTTATGCTGGCCAAGCTGGCGGCGATTTTGGAAGACACCAAAAACAGCCAAGACCTGCCTGCGGCCATTCTCAATATGCTGCCCAACAATATGGCCGAAATCAAAGCCTCGGCAATCAAGCTGATTGAAGAATACCGTGCCGCTCTGACCCGTATCAGTAAAAACAGCATCACATCCTTCGTATACATCCTCATCGGCATCATCATCGGCGCCATGCTCAGTTTCCACCGCCTGGAAATGCGCAAAAACCGCCACAAAATGCCGCTGTTTAAAGCCGAATTGATGCGGCGCATCGTCAATTTTGAAACCAGCTTTGAGCGCGTGTTCCTCGCACAAGTCAAAATCTCACTGATCGACACCTTCCTGACCGGCCTGTACCTCTACTTGGTTTTGCCACTGTTCGGCGTTGACCTGCCGTTTAAAATGACCGTCCTGATCGTCGCCTTCATCGTCGGTCTGATTCCGGTGGCGGGCAACCTGATTTCCAACACCATCATTATTATTTTGAGCCTCGGCGCATCTCTTTACGTCTCACTCGCCTCTCTGGTGTTCCTTGTTGTCATCCATAAGCTCGAATATTTCCTCAACGCCAAAATCATCGGCTCGGAAATCGAATCCAGCGCGTGGGAATTGCTGGTGGCGATGGTCGTCTTTGAACGCATTTTCGGCATCGGCGGCATCATCGTCGCGCCGGTTTATTACGCGTATCTGAAAAACGAATTGAAACTGCGAAAATTGATTTAATCAGTTGCATTTATGCACATCAAAGGCCGTCTGAAAACGACAATCGGGTTTTCAGACGGCCTTTGCTTTACCTTTTCTTACACTTTACGGCATAATGGCAGCCACGCATTTCTAGAAGAAAGATAAACAATGTCAACCAAAACCCCTTCCCTATTCGGCGGCGCGATGATTATCGCCGGTACGGTTATCGGCGCAGGCATGCTTGCCAACCCGACTGCCACGTCCGGCGTATGGTTTGCCGGCTCGCTGGCCGTATTGCTGTACACCTGGTTTTCCATGCTCTCCAGCGGCCTGATGATTTTGGAAGTCAACACCCATTATCCGCACGGCGCCAGCTTCGACACCATGGTCAAAGACCTGCTCGGCCCGGCTTGGAACGTCATCAACGGCGTTGCCGTCGCCTTCGTTTTATACCTGCTCACCTACGCCTACATCTTCGTCGGCGGCGACCTGACCGCCAAAGGCATCGGCAGCGCGGTAGGCGGCGAAATTTCGCTGACCGTCGGCCAACTCGTCTTCTTCGGCATTCTCGCCTTTTGCGTTTGGGCATCCGCACGTCTGGTTGACCGTTTCACCAGCATCCTCATCGGCGGCATGGTATTGACCTTTATTTGGGCAACCGGCGGCCTGATTGCCGATGCCAAAATGCCTGTCCTGTTTGACACCCAAGCCCCTGCCGGCACCAGCTACTGGATTTATGTCGCCACCGCCCTGCCCGTCTGCCTTGCCTCATTCGGCTTCCACGGCAACGTCTCCAGCCTGCTCAAATACTTTAAAGGCGACGCGCCCAAAGTAGCCAAATCCCTGTGGTCGGGTACGCTGATTGCCTTGGTGATTTACGTCCTCTGGCAAATCGCCATCCAAGGCAACCTGCCGCGCAACGAGTTCGCACCGGTTATCGCCGCAGAAGGACAAGTTTCCGTCCTGATCGAAACGCTGTCCAAGTTCGCCCAAACCGGCAACATGGACAAAGTGTTAACCCTATTCTCCTACATGGCGATTGCCACCTCCTTCCTCGGCGTAACGCTCGGCCTGTTCGACTACATCGCCGACATCTTCAAATGGAACGACAGCATCTCCGGCCGCACCAAAACCGCCGCGCTGACCTTCCTGCCGCCCCTGATTTCCTGCCTGCTCTTCCCCACCGGCTTCGTTACCGCCATCGGCTACGTCGGTCTGGCCGCCACCATCTGGACAGGCATCATCCCGGCCATGCTGCTCTACCGCTCGCGTAAAAAATTCGGCGTCGGCAAAAACTACCAAGTTTACGGCGGATTCCGGCTGATGGTTTGGGTCTTCCTCTTCGGCGTCATCAACATTGCCGCCCAAATATTGAGCCAAATGGAGCTTGTTCCCGTATTTAAAGGTTAAATTCCCTTAAGGCCGTCTGAAACACCCTCTTTCAGACGGCCTAATTCATTATTTTCCGCTACAATACCCCCTTTCCCCCAACGAACCCCGTCCATGTACGACAATATCCGCTTCCATCTCGACGAAGACTATCCCGACCAGCTCCCACCCGAAAACGCCGCCACCCATATCGGCATGTACTGGCAGTGGGCGGCGCATGCAGGCCTCGTCAACCCCGTCTGGCAAACCGCCCCCGAAACCGCGGCTGACTTCGCCGCCATGGCCTCGGGCAAAATCAGCGGACGGCACTTTCTGCTCAAACACATGGACGGCGCATTAACGGCGGACGACTTTACCGAACTCGGCCAACGGTTTACTGAGTTCTACTACACCGACGAAGAAGACGGCTACGGCGCATTTATGGAAGACTACGTCCTCGCCCTCGACACGCCCTCGCTCGGTGGCTTCTACCACGTCAAAAACACCCCGGAAACCTTCGCCAAACTGACACCCGTTTTTCAGACGGCCTTTGAAAAATGGAAAAGCAGTTTGAAAGCAGAAAAATAAGAGCCCACACCATGAAACTCATCATCCTCGACCGCGACGGCGTCATCAACCAAGACCGCGACGATTTCGTCAAATCCGTTGACGAATGGATTCCCATCGAAGGCAGCATGGATGCTATCGCCTTTTTAACGCAGGCAGGCTACACCATTGCCGTGGCCACCAACCAATCCGGCATCGGCCGCAAATACTTTACCGTGCAAGATCTGACCGAAATGCACGCGAAAATGCACCGCCTTGCCGTTCAAGCAGGCGGTACCATCGACGGCATTTGGTTTTGCCCGCACACCGCCGCCGACAACTGCGAATGCCGCAAACCCAAGCCGGGCATGATTATCGACATCATCGAACGCTTCAAAGCCAATGCCGCCGAAACCTGGCTGGTCGGCGACAGCCTGCGCGACCTGCAGGCCATTGATGCCGCAGGCGGCAAGTCCGCGCTCGTCCTGACCGGCAAAGGCAAAAAAACGCTGGCCAAACACGAGCAAGAACTGCCCGAACACACCCAAGTCTTCGACAACCTACTCGCTTTCTCGCAATACATCATGCGTGAAAACATACAAATCGAAGAAGCCGCGCAAGCCATCCTATAAACGACAAGGCCGTCTGAAACCAGCCGACAACGGTGTTCAGACGGCCTTCAAACGACAGACTTTTCCCCGATATGCTGATTATCCGCAACCTGATTTACTGGTTCATCCTTTCCTCTAGCATTATTTTACTGTTCCCCTTTATGCTGCTTGCCCTGCCCTTCCAAGGCGGTGCACACAAAATGGCGCAAGTTTGGGTGCGCATCCTCAACTGGTCGCTCAAGCACATCATCGGTTTGAACTACACCTTAAGCGGCGCGGAAAACATTCCCGACCACCCTGCCATCATTTGCGCCAAACACCAAAGCGGCTGGGAAACCCTCGCCCTGCAAGAGATTTTTCCGCCTCAAGTCTATGTTGCCAAACGCGAACTCTTCAAAATCCCTTTCTTCGGCTGGGGCTTGAAACTGGTTAAAACCATCGGCATCGACCGCAGCAACAGCCGCGAAGCCAACAAACAACTTTTAGAACAAGGCCTTGCGCGTAAAAACGAAGGCTATTGGATTACCATTTTCCCCGAAGGCACACGCCTGTCGCCCGGTGAAAAAGGCCGCTACAAACTCGGCGGCGCGCGCATGGCAAAAATGTTCGAGATGGACATCGTCCCCGTCGCGCTCAACAGCGGCGAGTTTTGGCCGCGCAACTCCTTCCTCAAATACCCCGGAACGGTCAGCGTCATCATCGGCAAACCCATTGCCCACAACAACGGCAATGAAGCCGAACTCATGGCCCAATGCGAGCAATGGATCGAAAGCCAACAGCCCCTGATTACCGGACAAGGCCCGTTCGCGCCCAAAACCAAATAAATCATTCCATCGGGTGGGCCGCTATACCCGCCCTTTCCATGCCGTCCAATATTTTTCTCAACATCATGCCCCACCTCCATACCTACACCCTTTCAGACGGCCTCACCATTCATATCCAGCTCAAACGCAGTGCCAAGAAAAACCTCATCTTGCGCCCCGTTTCCGCCGATACCGTCAGCATCAATATCCCTCCGTTTGTTTCCCAGCGCACCTTTACCCAATGGCTGAACGATAACGAAGCCCTCCTGCACCGTACCCTAAACAAAACACCGGCCCGACAAACACCTACCGACGCGCTTCCCGAATGGATTTGGTATCAAGGCGTTCAGACGGCTTTGTCCGTCCACACGGCAAACCACATCCAAATCAGGCCGTCTGAAATCCTGTTACCCGAAAAAGAAACCGCCGCCCAACTTACCCATTTGCGCCGCTTCCTGCTCGAGCGTGCGCGCGAATATCTGCTGCCGCGCCTTGAAGGCCATATCCGAACCACCCGCCTGACCCCGAGCGCCATTTCCCTTTCCAACGCCAAAACCTTCTGGGGCGTTTGCCGCCACACTACCGGCATCCGCCTCAACTGGCGGCTTATCGGTGCGCCCGAATATGTTGCCGACTATGTCTGCCTGCACGAACTCGCCCACCTGCGCCATCCCGACCACAGCCCTGCATTTTGGGCTCTGACCCACTCGCTCACGCCGCATGTCGACCAAGCCAAACAATGGCTAAAGGCGCACGGCGGCGAATTATTCCTCCTCGGCTAAGTCTTTCCAGCAGCATTTTTCTGCAAGCAAACACCAGCCCAAAGCAAAGAATCAACTCCCTCCAAACAAATCATGTAGCCGCGCGTAAAATCAGGTTTATCCGCTTGCCGCCCCCTCATACCTATCGATAAGATGATGTCGTTCTCAAAACCCTTTTCAGAAAGGAAAACCGATGACCAAAGCAAAATCGTTACTGGCCACCGGCATTTTGGCTCTTTTCTCCGCCACGGCATTCGCCTCCCCGCTGCCTTCCGAAATCTACCATCCGGATGGCGCGCACACCATCAAAGCCGATCATCAAGGCGACGGCGAATTTGAATACGAAGCCGAACTTTCCGGCCAACGCAATTCCATTCCTTCCTTGGCCAAAAAAGTGATCGCCCACGCGCGCAGCAAGGGTTTCCATGTGGTTGAGTCAGAAATCAAACACGACGATGCCGATCTGAAATTCAAACGTGGCAAACAAGAGCTGGACGTTTCCATCGAAGACAAAGGCCAAGGCCGTATCGAATACAAAGCCGATTTGGACTTGGACAAAAACTAAATCCGACTCGCCAACAAAGGCCGTCTGAAATCCCATCGGGTTTCAGACGGCCTTTTGTCGTCTTTATCAGATAAAATGGCAATCGGTTTGCAAAATTTCCGACTCAAAACATTGTACAATCTGCCCACTTATACCGATAACATTCCAAACATTGCCATGAAAAAACGTCTGCTCCTCCTCGCCATCCTTCCCCTTTCCCTTCACGCTGCCGATGTGCCGCCTGATGTAAAACCCGAGCTTCAAGTCAACACTGCCGAACCCCAACAACCCGAAGCGCACAACATCCCTGCCGAGCAGACAAACAGGCCGTCTGAAAAAATCATCAACGTCGATGCCGACACCCTGCTTGCCAACACCGAATTACTGGCACGCGCCATGTATTCCGCCGTTGTCGCCCACAACATCCCCGGCATCAAAGCCGTTTTGCCCATTTACGAACAATGGCCCGAACACGACCGCGCCATGGCGCGCTATGCCAAAGGTTTGCTTGCCCAATCCGAAGGGAGCGCCGCCGAAGCCATCGGCCATTACCGCCGCTTTATCGCCGAGCAGCCCGATGCTTCCGCCGTCCGCTGGCAGCTTGCGACCGCCTTGTTTGAAGACAAACAAAACGAAGCCGCGGCCGACCAGTTCGACAAACTGCAAACCGAATCCCTCCCGCCTGCCTTGCAAGAACGCCTCGAAACCTACCGCAAAGCCCTGCGCGAACGCGACTCATGGCAATTCAACGCCGGCCTGAACATCACGCGCGAGCAAAACATCAACCAAGCCCCCGGCCAACGCCGTCTGGGCAATTACCTGAGCGATGAACAATGCCGCGCCGTGCGCCTAGCCTATCCCGACGACGACTGCTTCCGAGGCTGGACATTCCCCGAGCCCATCGATGCCACCGCCGTCCACTACCAAATCGGCGCAGAAAAAAAATGGTCGCTGCCACGCGGCTTCTATGCCACGACAGGCGCAGACCATTACGGCAAAATCTATCCCACACACACCAACTACAACGACCTCACCACACGCTTCTCGGCAGGCATCGGCTATGCCGACCAGCGCAACGACGTCGGCATGACCCCGTTCCACGAACGCCGCTTCTACGGCAACGACCCCTATACCTACACCAACGGCGCACGCCTCCACTACAACCATTGGTGGCAACCCAAGCTACAAACCCTCAGCGCATTTGAAGCAGGCCGTCTGAAAAACGGCCGCCGCGAGCATTCCAACAACACCAGCCAACTGCTCAGCAACTCCATCGTGTACTACCGCAACGCGCGCCAATACTGGGTAGCCGGTATCGACCTCTACCGCGAACGCAACCGCGACGACAAAAGCGACAGCTTCAACCGCTACGCCCTGCGCACCACATGGGGACAAGAATGGCCTAAAGGCCTCTCCACCGTCCTACGCCTCAGCGCCGCCCAACGCCGTTACCAAGCCCCCAGCTTCTTCAGCAACGAACAAAACCGCCGCGACAAAGAAACCTCCGCCTCCCTGAGCGTATGGCACCGCGCCCTCCATTTCAAAGGCATCACCCCGCGCCTGACCATTGCCCACAACAAAACATGGAGCAACGACAAGTTCTACGAATACGGCAAAACCAAAATGTTTGTCGAATTGAGCAAAACGTTCTGACAAGTAGAACCAATCTGTGAATAAAGTAAAAATGCCTGTCCTGCATACTGATTTACAAGACAGATTCAAAATTTTACAGATACCGGATAAATAGGATTTTTAAGGCATCATGTTTTATTAAATTCATATTTATCAAATAGATGAAATTTAAGCCAATATTACTTGGCAACGTAACGTACAACACTACATAACGTTACAAAAAAAGCAGGCCGTCTGAATATTTCAGACGGCCTTTTTTATTCAAGTTAAACAGCCCTTTTTATCATTGGTCGTAAGATGCCACCCACTCATTTCTAATGAAAAAAGTACAAATTTAATGGAAAATACACACCTTCAAACTTAATTGCCTTTAAAAAAAACGAATGCGTTCCTTCCTTCACATCCTCAAAAAAATCGGCAAAATAGCGCTGATTATCCCTATTTTTGCCCTATTGTATTTTTTGTCTGCTTGGATGATGGCTTCATTGCCGCTTAATGAAGAGCAGCCCAAAGGGGAAATTACTTTATTTTTAGTCAGTAACGGCGTGCATACTGATGTAGTCATGCCGCTGAAGAATGATATTTTTGATTGGTCGAATGTCGTCAATCCAAAAGACACGCTTTCTACTAATCCTCAAATAACGCATATCGGTTTAGGCTGGGGGGAGCGCAATTTTTATTTATACACGCCTGAGTGGAAAGATTTGACTTTCTCCAATGCTTTAGGTGCATTAAGCGGGCTGAACCGTACGCTGATTCATGTTACTTATTATCCTTTTGAACTACGAGAAAATAGCCACGTCGTCAAATTTTTGGTCACGCCTGAGCAATACAGGAATTTAACAAAATCGCTCTTGGCCGGTTTTCAACAAAAAAATGGGCACCCCATCTTGCTAAAAGGAATTCATCATCAATCTAACGATGCTTTTTACGAAGCCAAAGGGCGCTATCATTTATTCAATACTTGTAACACTTGGTTGAATGACAAATTGGTTGAAAGCGGCCTTAAAGGCGTGTATTGGACTCCTTTCTCTTCGCCCTTGCTGGAACAATATCGATAGCCCTCACGCTTCTCAATTTTTGGTCTATGTAAGACTTCAGGCCGTCTGAACATTTTCAGACGGCCTGTATTTTGATAAAACCCCAAAACCCTTTATTATATAAATAAAATTCTTAAATAGCATTAAATATTAATTTTTATAAACAAACTGATTTTAAATTCTATAAAATAATTAAAATAAAGAAATTTTAGAATAAAATTGCTAAAACAAAAAACTAAGCCTTGTTTAATTCTGCTAAAACCTGTAACCTGTATCAAAAATAAACAAGAGAGTCCATCATGTCCCAACACCACCCTACCGATGACATTAAGATCAAAGAAGTCAAAGAGTTACTCCCTCCAATCGCACATTTGTATGAGCTGCCTGTTACGCCTCAGGTTGCCAATTTAGTTTATAAAACGCGTCATGAGATTTCGGATTTGGTTCACGGCCGCGACAACCGTTTACTGGTCATTATCGGCCCATGCTCGATTCACGATACTAAGGCGGCGGTAGAATATGCGCAAAAATTGCTGCCTTTGCGCAAAAAATATGAGAAAGAGCTACTGATTGTAATGCGCGTGTATTTTGAAAAACCGCGTACAACCGTTGGCTGGAAAGGTCTGATTAACGATCCGCACTTGGACGGTACGTTTGACATTAACTACGGCCTGCGCCAAGCGCGTCAGTTGTTGCTGACTTTGAACGAAATGGGCATGCCTGCTTCGACTGAATTCTTGGACATGATTACGCCGCAATACTACGCCGACCTGATTTCTTGGGGCGCGATTGGTGCGCGTACGACTGAAAGCCAGGTACACCGCGAATTGGCCAGCGGCCTCTCCTGCCCTGTCGGTTTTAAAAACGGTACGGACGGCAATCTGAAAATCGCCATCGACGCCATCGGTGCCGCCAATCATCCGCACCACTTTTTGTCTGTAACCAAAGCCGGTCATTCTGCGATTGTCCACACCAGCGGCAACCCTGATTGCCATGCGATTTTGCGCGGCGGTAAAGAGCCTAATTACAGCGCAGAACACGTTAAAGACGCGGTTGCGCAGCTTCAAAAAGCCGGCGTGAGCAGCAAACTGATGGTGGACTGCAGCCATGCCAACAGCCGTAAAGACTTCCGCAAACAAATGGATGTAGCGCGCGATGTTGCGGCGCAGCTGAAAGCCGGTGAAGAAAACATCATGGGCGTGATGGTGGAAAGCCACTTGGTTGAAGGCCGCCAAGACAAGCCTGAAGTTTACGGTCAAAGTATTACGGATGCCTGCATCGGTTGGGATACGACTGAAGAATTGCTGGCCCTGCTTGCCGAAGCGAAAGGTTACCAAGCGTAAGTGCGAAATCATTAAAAAGACCGGATATGTTCCGGTCTTTTTTGTGCCTGTCATTTTGATTTCTTTGCTCAAGATACCGAGCAAGTTTTAGTCAGGTTTGACATCAAAACAATATGAGAAAAAAATTCAGGTCGTCTGAAAACCCGATAATTTAGGTTTTCAGACGGCCTGCACTATTTTTCTTTTCAATTAGAACGTATGTTTAACCGTTGCAGTCACACTACGCGGCGTGCCGTAAACGTGAATATCCGGCATGGTGCGGTAACGTTTGTTAAAGACGTTTTCAAAGTCCAAACTGATGCGGGTGGATTTGCCGATTTTGTAATGACCGGTCAAATCCAGCGTTGCGTACGGACGTTGGGTCAACGCGGCCGCGGCAGCTGGATTGATGTCTGCAGGGTATTCATCCAGCGTATGGCTGCGGCTTTGCCAGTTGACATTGGCACCCAGGTTCAAACGGTCGGTCACGTCATACGCGGTAAAGAGTTTGAACAAATGAACCGGATAAGACGGATGCAGTTGAACCCCTTCGCTGTCTTTGATTTTGGAACGTGCATAAGACGCATTCAACAGCCATTTATCGCTCAGGCGGCCGCCGACAGAGAGTTCCACGCCTTTTGTTGTGGTGTTGTCGGCTGCGCGGTAGTATTCCTCGCCATTCGCGAATTTGCCTGCGACAACGCCCAAATGGTCGCGTTTGTTCATAAAGACGGAAGCGGAAGCATTCAGACGGCCTTCAAACCATGACGCTTTCAAACCGGTCTCGTAAGTTTTGCCGCGCTGCGGTTTGAGCGCTGCGCCGTCTTTGGTCAGGTAACGTACTTGCGGACGGAAAATGGTGGTGTAAGACGCATAGGCGGTCAAATTGTCGCCGATGTCGTAGGTTACGCCCAAATAAGGAATGAAAACGTTTTGTTTATGGCTGCTATGTGCGAATTTGTTACGGCTGGTGCTGTAACGGTAACGCCAATCCACAAAACGGCTGCCGCCGATAAAGGCGAGCTTATCGGTCAGTTTGAAACGGGTCGAGCCGTAAACCGACAGGTTTTTCATGCTTGAAAAACCATCGCGCAGATACGGCATATCGGGTTTGGCGATATTGCCGTTAAAGAGGCGCAAATCAGGAATCGTCGATTCGCCTTCTTCATAGAAAGACAGGTTTTCTTTGTTGTCCTGATAGCTGATGCCCGCATTGAACTCATGCGAACGGCCCAACGCTGGATAATTGCCGTCCAAGGTCAATGAAAAATTCTGGTCGCGGTATTTGCTGCGGTCGCGGTCTGAAGTGAAAAGTGCAGAGTAATCGGAATTGATTTCAAATGTACCGGCAATGCCTGAAACGATGTCGTTTTTACCCGAAACATGGCTGTAATCGCCTGTCAGTTTCCAGCCGTTGTCAAACTCATGGCTGAGGGAAGTGAACACTTCGGCACTGGTGTCTTTGCCGTATGCCCAGCGTGCGGACGAATTGCTACGCGGCGAAGACTCAAACGGTATGAATCCAGTACGGCGCGAACCTGCTGCGGTCAGATAGCTGAAACGCGAGCTACCGGTATTGCGGAAACGGTGTATTTCCGTACCGAGGCGCCATTCGGTTTGCGGCGTGATATCGTAAGACAACGTACCGTAGAAAGTGTGATTGTGGCGCGATGTGTTCGGCAGGTAATCGCCTCCATGGTCGCTGACCAAAATAGCGCGGCCGCGCAAGGTATTGTCTGCATTCAAAGGCTGATTGGCATCAAGGACGAAGCGGTAGTGGTTCCACGAACCGACACCGGCTTCTACGCTGATGGCAGGTTTGGCAGTCGGTTTTTTGCGTTCCAAAGCAACCGTACCGCCCGGCTCGCCCATACCGCCGTTGGACAAACCGCTTGCGCCGCGTACGACGACGACTTGTTCGTACAACGTGCTGTCCAGATTGTTGGTGCCGCGGCGGATGGCTTTACCGTCGTAAAGGAACTTGGGCGCACCGTCCACGGAAATGCTGTCAATCGCCTGACTGCGCGAAATAAATTGGCTGTGGCCGGATACGTTGTTGCCCATTTTGCTGTGGAACACGCCCGGCGTTTGTTTCAACACGTCCTGCAAGGTATCCAAACCTTGGTCGTCCATTTGTTTTTCGGTAACGACAGACAGGGACTGCGGCGTTTCACGCTGGGTCAGGCGGATGCCTGTCGCAGCGGAGGAAGCGGGAATGGTGTAGTTGAAAGTAGTCTGTTTTCCGACACCTTGGACGGTAACTGTCGGTAAATCGACACGTTCTTGCGGTTGGGTATTTTCTACTTCGGTCGCGAAAGAATACGCCGAACACAGCGCCAGACTGACGGCAAAGCTTAATTTGCCATAGGGAAATACAGGTAGTGACATAGCCTCTCCAATTAGCTTATCTTTACAATTTGGTCGCAGATTCTATCAAAAAGATGTAGTCCGATGAAACTATGTTCTAATCACTATTTTCTAAGTAGTTCGTTTAATTCAAAATATTTATTTTTAATCTAGTCCAAATTAACTAAAAAGGCCGTCTGAAACCCATATTATCAGGTTTCAGACGGCCTTAATCTTTTTATTACAAGGTAATCAGTCTGCCAATTTTCGTGCCAATTCTGCCAAACGTTTACCTTGTGCGAAGGCAATATCGTTTTCTTCAGCAGTCAATGCCGGCTTGCTGTCGTGGCCGGAAACATGGCTTGCACCGTAAGGCGTGCCGCCGCTTTGGGTATTGCTGAGCGCGGACTCGGTATATGGGATGCCGCTGATGACCATGCCGTGGTGCAACAGGGGCAGCATTATGGTCAGCAGGGTGCTTTCTTGGCCGCCGTGCAGCGAAGATGTGCTGGTGAATACGGTGGCAGGCTTGCCGACGAGTTCTGCACCGAGCCAAAGGGGAATGGTGCCGTCGATAAAGTATTTCATCGCGGCGGCCATATTGCCGAAACGTGTCGGGCTGCCAAGCGCGAGGCCGGCGCAGTTTTTGAGGTCGTCGGCAGTCGCGTATGGCGCGCCTTCGTCGGGAATGTCTTTTTCAACGGCTTCGCAAACGGTGGAAACTTTGGGAACGGTACGCAACACGGCTTCGCATCCGTCCACGCTTTCGATACCGCGTGCGATTTGGCGGGCAAGGTTGCGCGTGCTGCCATTTTGGGAATAAAAGAGGACGAGGATTTTCAGAGGATTTGGGTTCATTTGGGGTTTCCGTTACAATGCTATCAGGTTTCAGACGGCCTTTTGAATACTCGGGCCGTCTGAAAAGAAGAAATTTCAATTTAAAAGTGGGAAAAGGTTATGCCGTTTTCGCAATGGTGGCAAGGTTTTTTAAAGAGTAAAGGCGTGGCGTTCGCTTGGTTTGTCGTGCGCCGTTTTGATGAGGAGCGTGTGCCGCAGGTGGCGGCAAGCATGACGTTTACGACGCTTTTGGCTTTGGTGCCCGTGTTGACGGTGATGGTCGTCATCGCTTCGGCCTTCCCCGTTTTCGACCAATGGTCGGGGGAATTTGTCTCTTTTATCAACCGCACCATTGTGCCGCAGGGCGCGGATATGGTGTTTGACTACATCAATGCGTTCCGCGATAAGGCCACCAAGCTGACGGCCATCGGTAGTGTGATGTTGGTCGTAACCTCGCTGATGCTGATTCGGACGATAGACAATGCGTTTAACCGGATTTGGCGCGTCAATTCGCAACGGCCTTGGATGATGCAGTTTTTGGTGTATTGGGCGTTGCTGACGTTTGGTCCTTTGTCTTTGGGCGTAGGCCTGTCGGTTGTAATCGGCCAGGTGCAAGTAGTTGGCGGATCAGAATGGCTGAGGGTTATCACTACGGTTTCATTTATTACGGTGCTGCTGTGGGGCTTGTACCGCTTTGTGCCCAACCGTTTTGTGCCTGCCAGCCATGCTTTGGTCGGCGCGGCTGTAACGGCGTTTTGCTTGGAAACGGCACGCTTTTTGTTCGCTTGGTACATGGGCAACTTTGACGGCTACAAATCAATTTACGGCGCATTTGCGGCAGTACCGTTTTTCCTGTTGTGGCTCAACCTGTTATGGACATTGGTATTGGGCGGCGCGGTTTTGACCTCGTCCCTGTCCTATTGGCGCGGCGAAGCGTTCCGCCGCAGTCTGGATGCGCGCGGCCGCTTTGACGATGTATTGAAAATCCTGCTGCTGCTCGATTCTGCCCAACAAAGCGGCAAGGCATTGCCGGTGCAGGAGTTCAGACGGCATATCAATATGGGCTTTGACGAACTGGGCGAGCTTTTAGAAAAACTGGCGCGACACGGCTATGTCTATTTCGGCCGTCAGGGCTGGGTCTTGAAAATGGGGGCGGAGTCCATCGACTTGGCTGAGCTGTTCAAACTCTTTGTCTACCGTCCGCAAACGCTTAATAAAGATAAGGTCAATCAAACGGTTGACCACATTATGCAGCCCTGCTTGGAAACCTTGAACATGACGCTTGCCGAGTTCGGCGCCCATACGAAAAAACAATCCTCTTAAACCTGACGCCGTCTGAAACCAAAAATATCAAGTTTCAGACGGCCTTTGCTATAATCGGCACACTACTGAATACTACATTCGACCTACAAGGAAAAATAGATGAAAACACCAGCCCTACTCTCTCTGCTTGGTTTGATTCCATCTGCCGCCTTTGCCGCCCACGGCGTAGGCCTTGGCCAACCACCCAAATATCCGGCCAACTTCACCGCCTTCGAATACGTCAATCCCAACGCCCCAAAAGGTGGCACGTTTACCACGCCTTTCCTCGGTGCTTTTGACACGCTCAACCCCTTTACCCTCAAAGGCAACCACGAATACGGCATCAGTATGCTGACGCTCGACACCCTGACCGAGCAAAGCATGGACGAACCTTACGCCGTTTACGGCCTGATTGCCGAAGACATCGCCCTGGCGCCGGACGGTCTTTCCGTTACCTTCAAAATCAACCCCAAAGCCAAATTCCACAACGGCGATCCCGTTTTGGCCAAAGACGTTGCCGCTTCATTTAACATCCTGACCAAAGACAAAGCCGCCGCCCCCATGTACCACTTCTACTGGAGCGACGTGGCCAAAGTAGAAACGCCCAACGACCGCACCGTCGTGTTCCGCTTCAAGCAGCGCAACTCAGAATTGCACATGATTCTCGGCAGCCTGCCCGTCTTCTCGCATAAAAGCTATCCCAAAGGCCTGGCCGCCGCGCCCAACAGCCTACCCATCGGCTCCGGCCCCTACCGTTTTGCCAAAGCTGAAAACGGCCGCATCAGCGAGTTTGTCCGCGACAAAAACTACTGGGCGCAAAATCTGCCCGTGCGCAAAGGCCGCTACAACTACGACCACATCCGCATCAAATACGTCAAAGACGAAGTTGTCCGCATCGAAGGGCTGAAAGGTGGCCAATATGACTTCGTACAAGAAAACGTCGCCCGCAACTGGGCGCGCGCCTACTCCGACGAAGTCCTCAAAAAACGTAATCTATCCAAACACGAATGGGTACAAAACAGCACCGCAGGCATGCAAGGCTTCGTCATCAATATGCGCCACAAGCCCTTGGACAATATTTACGTCCGCCGTGCCTTGATTGAAAGCTTCGACTACGAAAGCGTCAACAGCCGCATCTTCTACGGCGCATACCGCCGCACCGACAGCTTTTTCACCAACAGCACCATGGCCGCAACCGGCAAGCCCGACCGTGCAGAAACCGCATTGCTCAAATCATTGGGCACCAAGCTGCCCGACGGCGTATTAGATCAAGACGTCCCTATGCCGCCGGTTACCGACCCCAAACTGGGCGTGCGCCCGAACCTGCTCAAAGCACGCGCCCTGCTTGAAAAAGGCGGCTATCAATACAAAAACGGCAAAGCAGTCGACAAACAAGGCAAACCGCTGACTTTTGAATTCCTCGCCCCAAGCAAAAACTACGAGCGTATTACCGCAAAATGGCAGCGCGACCTCGCCAAAATCGGCATTACCATGAACGTGCGTACCGCCGACTCCGCCGTGTACCAAAAACGCATGAACGACTTCGATTTTGACGTAACCACCGGCTACTACGGCAACAGCGAAAGCCCCGGCAACGAGCAATACGACTACTTCAGCTGCGCCGCCGCCAAAACCGAAGGCAGCCGCAACCTATCCGGCGTCTGTCATCCCGCGGTTGAAAAACTGCTGACCCATTTCAACAGCTTTACCAACCGCCAAGAGCTGCAAACCACCTCGCGCTCACTCGACCGACTAATCCGCCACCAATACACCATCGTTCCAAACTGGTTCGCCGACCGCTATCGCGTCGTGTACCGTAACGATGTGGGCATTCCGTCCAAGCTGCCGAAATACTACGACCCCATCACCTTCGCCATGACCGCAGGTTGGAAGAAAAAGTAGTCGCATTTCGACAACACATCCAAGCGTCTGACAAGTCCTGGGCGTGTAGTCCTAAGCATATAATCATAAAACCTTGTTGTTTGTTTAAAAATAATCAATCAACTGATTTCAAACAAACATAAAAGAAAAAACAACTTAAAACCAAATCAAAGGCCGTCTGAAACATCCGTCAGCAAAATCGTCTGCAACGGAACATTTCAGACGGCCTTTTCGTCTCTTTTCAATCCATTTTCGCAACCGAAGCAAAATATCGAAAATGAACAAAAAAATTGCAAAACAATGCCCTCAAATTTTACAAAACCGTGTACACTGCAAGGTAAGAGTTTGAATTATAAGGTTAATATTAATAAAAACCACAATCATCCAAATTTAACCTAAATCAAGCATTCATATAACAGACAAAAGGAACAATAATATGGAAATCAAGCGTCTCTCTACCATTCTCAAACTGATTGCCAACCCCGAACGTATGGCCATTCTTTTTCTGCTGCTTGACGGCGACCGCAGCATTACCGAACTGGCACAGGCACTCGACTCCTCCCCAACTGGCATCGCCAACCACCTCGCACGCCTGCGCACCGAAGGCATCATCGATTTCACACGCTACCACCGCATCATCGAATACCGCATCATCTCCGAAGAAGCCACCACCATCCTCAATACCCTGCGCACGCTCAAAGACCAAGCCGAATAAACATATTATTCCACATCACAATATCAAGGCCGTCTGAAACATCAGCTTTCAGACTGCCTGCCCCTTTCAGCCCATATCGAAAAATAAACCAATCCGCTATACAATACCGCCCATGCCCACAGGCACAATCCGCCGCCTTCCCACCCAACAGCACACACGGAAACATCATGAAAATCGCCACTTGGAACGTCAATTCCCTCAACGTCCGCCTGCCCCAAGTACAAAACTGGCTGGCCGACCACCAAGCCGACATACTCGCATTACAAGAACTCAAACTCGACCAAGACAAATTCCCGGCCGCCGCCCTGCAAATGATGGGCTGGCACTGCGTCTGGAGCGGCCAAAAAACCTATAACGGCGTCGCCCTCATCAGCCGCTACGAACCGCAAGACGTACATTGCGGCCTTCCTGCCCTTCCCGACGACCCGCAACGCCGCGTCATCGCCGCCACCATCAACGGCGTGCGCGTCATCAACGTCTATTGCGTCAACGGCGAAGCCCTGGACAGCCCAAAATTCCAATACAAAGAACAATGGTTTGCCGCACTGACCGAGTTCGTCCGCACCGAAATGGCCGCCCACCCCAAACTCGTCCTGCTCGGCGACTTCAACATCGCCCCGGCCGATGCCGACTGCTACGACCCCGAAAAATGGCACGAAAAAATCCATTGCTCCTCCATCGAAAGACAATGGTTTAAAAACCTGCTCGACCTCGGCCTGACCGACAGCCTGCGCAAAATCCACCCCGAAGGCGCGTTCTACACATGGTTCGACTACCGCGGTGCCATGTTCCAACGCAAACTCGGCCTGCGCATCGACCACATCCTCACCAGCCCCGAACTCGCCGCCACCCTTACCAACGTCACCGTCGATTTAGAAACCCGCGCCCAAGAACGCCCCAGCGACCATGCGCCGGTAATCGCCGAGTTTGACTGTTAGATTTTGAAGCAATATGAACAATAAGGCCGTCTGAAAACTGGATTTCAGACGGCCTTTATTCTAAAAGTTTCCAGACAACGTTTGAGGTTGTCTGAACGTTTGAAATAATGATTTGAACAGCAAAAAACGCGTGCGTGCGTACCGCACACACCCTACACTTCGATTTTAAAGTTTGTGTCGCCCGTAGGTAGGGTGTGTGGCGCAGCCACGCACGCAGTTGGTGGAGATGCAAGCTACGGCTTGCTACCGTGGTAGCGATACGTTTTGAACCACTAATTCAGGATTTCTACCAACGCCTGCTGTCCAAGAGTAAGCCGTATAAGGTTGCCGTTACGGCGTGTATGCGCAAACTGCTGACGGTATTGAATACCCGGATGCGTGATTACTTCTCCGAAACGGTATCCAAACGGCTTGATTTGAGTTTTGGTATTTTTGCCCGACTGGGTGAAAAATACAGTTGCTACACTTCAGTTTTAAAGTTTGTGCCACCGCAGGTGGGGTGGCACGCGGTTGGTAGAGAAGCGGACTACGGCTTGCTGCTTTTTAATAACAAGTTACAAATGCTAATTCATCAATCACAATATATTTTTTATTATTTTGCGATCTTTTTAAATCTCCCAAACATAAAATATAGGATCCCACTAAATCTTCCACATCATTGATATCAAATCGTTCGAAGAAAATTCGTTGCATTTGTGACGGCAAGCATAGACTAACATCATCTCGCGTACCAGAATTAAGCCAAATAGCCTCATAATTTCCCTCTTTAACATCAGCAATTTGCCCCCAGTATCCACAAAACCGGCCTATATGATTTTGGTTAATCTCATGGAATGAGACAAAAAAATTAGATATAGTTCGAATTTCATCTTTAATTTCAATCCCTTGTTCTGAAACTCGAAACGCTGGATTAATAACTAGGCTTTTTAGCATAGTACTTAAACGGCGATGAGCTACTGCATTAGGACGATTACCATTTCCTATAAATCGTACTCCTCTCCCTACTCCATTTTCATTCATATCATCATTAATATGATTTACTGCTTCTGCTGCACCATAGTTAAGGTCTAATACAATCCGCTGCCCATCATTATGCAAAACATCTTCATCATCATTTTCTCCATTGATCAATCTACTTAATGGAGCACTTTCAATACACCCATCATTATGAGGGCGAGCTCCAAAACAAGCAGCTTGTCCATTTCTAGCCGCTTTTCTAAAAAAAGCGGGTGCATGGCAAGTCGGACATTCAAGAAATCTCCTTAATTGAGAGATAGTCCTTATATCAAGTTGAGAAAATTGATACGCATTGTAAGTTTGGTCATTTATAGTACAAAAAGCATTATCCATCACAGCTCCTCTAATTTATTTAGATTGAAGATCATTTGTATATAAATTGGACTATTTACATAAATTTCAAGAATAATATCAAACTTATCCGTCACTCAGCCCCAAACAACAACCCTTCCTTAATTCCCCGAATTCTATCACGAAGAACAGCCGCTTCTTCAAACTGCAAATCCCTAGCCGCCTGCTGCATGGCTTTTTCCAATTTCGCGATTTCTTTAATCGCGTCTTCTTCGTTGTGAATCTCGCCGACTTTAACCTTGTTTTTACCTTTCAAACGACCTTTGCCGCTGTCTTCTTCGTGGTACACGCCGTCGATGATGTCTTTGACCTGTTTTTTAATCTGCTGCGGTACGATGCCGTGTTCTTCGTTAAATTTAATCTGTTTTTCACGGCGGCGTTCGGTTTCGTCGATGGCGGCTTTCATGGAGTCGGTGATTTTGTCGGCGTACAGAATCGCGACGCCGTTTACGTTGCGCGCGGCGCGGCCTATGGTTTGAATCAGGCTGCGGTGCGAGCGCAGGAAGCCTTCTTTGTCGGCGTCGAGGATGGCGACGAGGGAGACCTCGGGGATGTCGAGGCCTTCGCGCAAGAGGTTGATGCCGACGAGTACGTCAAATAGTCCAAGCCGTAAATCTCTAATGATTTCAACGCGCTCTACGGTGTCGATGTCGCTGTGCAGGTAGCGCACTTTGATGCCGAGTTCGCTGTAATAGTCGGTGAGTTGCTCCGCCATGCGTTTGGTGAGGGTGGTAACGAGCACGCGTTCGCCTTTTTGGATGCGGTCGTTGATTTCGCTCATTAAGTCATCAACTTGGGTGGCGACGGGGCGGATGATGATTTGGGGATCGACCAGCCCAGTGGGGCGGACGACTTGTTCGACGACTTGTCCGGCGTGTTCTTCTTCGTATTTGGCGGGGGTGGCGGAAACGAAGACAGTTTGCGGCATGACTTTTTCAAATTCGTGGAATTTGAGCGGTCGGTTGTCGCGTGCGGAAGGCAGGCGGAAGCCGTAGTCGACGAGGTTTTGTTTGCGCGATGCGTCGCCTTTGTACATGCCGCCAATTTGGGTAACGGTAACGTGGCTTTCGTCGATGAACATGATGGCGTTGTCGGGCAGGTAGTCCATCAGCGTGGGCGGCGGTTCGCCTTCTTTTTTGCCGGAGAAGTGGCGGGAGTAGTTTTCGATGCCTTTGCAGAAGCCCATTTCATAGAGCATTTCGAGGTCGAAACGGGTGCGCTGTTCGATGCGCTGCTGTTCGACGGGGCGTTGTTCGCGGGCGAAAAATTCGATGCGTTCGCGCAGTTCTTCTTTGATGGACTCACAGGCGCGCAATACGGTGTCGCGCGGGGTAACGTAGTGGCTGGACGGGAAGACGGTGTAGCGGCCGACGCGCTGGTGCAGGCTGCCTGAAAGTGGGTCGAACATATCGAGGCGGTCGATTTCGTCGTCAAACAGGCTGATGCGCAAGGCGTTTTCAGAGCTTTCGGCGGGGTACACGTCAATCACGTCACCGCGCACGCGGAAGCTGCCGCGTTTAAAGTCCAAATCGCCGCGTTCGTACTGCATGGAAACGAGCGTGGCAATGATGTCGCGCTGCTCGATGGTGTCGCCTTCTTTAACGGACAACACCATTTGTTGATACTCGGTCGGGTCGCCGATACCGTAAATGGCGGACACAGTGGCGACGATAATCACGTCGTCGCGCGTCATCAGGTTTTTGGTGGCGGAAAGGCGCATCTGCTCGATGTGTTCGTTGATCGCGCTGTCCTTTTCGATGAACAAATCGCGACTGGGCACATAGGCTTCGGGTTGGTAATAGTCGTAGTAGGAGACGAAATATTCCACCGCGTTTTCAGGGAAAAACTCGCGCATTTCGGCGTAGAGTTGGGCGGCAAGGGTTTTGTTGTGCGCCATGATAATGGCGGGGCGGCCGCTTTGAGCAATGACGTTCGCCATGGTGTAGGTTTTACCAGAACCGGTTACGCCGAGCAGGGTTTGATAAGCAAGGCCGTCTGAAAGCCCTTCGAGCAAGCCAGTAATGGCAGTGGGCTGGTCGCCTGCGGGAGGAAATGGCTGGTGGAGTTTAAACGGAGAATTGGGATATTGAATGACTTCCATAAGACGGCCTGTTTTATGTTCAGGTAAAGAGAGGATTATAACAAAGGGCCGTCTGAAAATTGATAGTATGCCAATCTGACAAAACTAAATATTTCATCTCCTTCCTTAGCTAAAGCTAACTGAGGTTAGTTGTGTTGCCAGGAACAATTAAACTCCCCTCTCCCCAAAAGACGTGCCTGTGCACGTCCTTTTTACTTTATCCGCTTCCTCCCTTTAGATCAGGTTTCTACCCCGTAAAAGGCCGACACTCCGCATCATTGCCCCTAAATATCTCCTCGCCGTCCGTACAGCTTCCCTTCCCCTTCATCTTCCCGCA
>NZ_JAPWAZ010000002.1:0-546373 GCF_041433145.1 Neisseria sp. 27098_8_158 | reverse complement strand
GCACCAGTGTCACCTTTATCGCCTTTTTCGCCTTTAGCGCCGGCTGCACCAGTGTCACCTTTGTCGCCTTTTTCGCCTTTAGCGCCAGCTGCACCAGTGTCACCTTTATCGCCTTTTTCGCCTTTAGCGCCGGCTGCACCAGTGTCACCTTTATCGCCTTTTTCGCCTTTAGCGCCGGCTGCACCAGTGTCGCCTTTTTCGCCTTTAGCGCCGGCTGCACCAGTGTCACCTTTATCGCCTTTTTCGCCTTTAGCGCCGGCTGCACCAGTGTCACCTTTGTCGCCTTTAGCGCCGGCTGCGCCAGTAGCACCGTCTTTACCGTCTTTACCGTTTTTACCGTCTTTTACGATGGTAGTAGTGACTGAGCCATCACTTTGATCGGTAATAGTGATGGTATGGGTACCGTTTTCGTTATCATCTTCAACTTCAATAGTGTAGTTAGTACCATCTTCGCCTTTAGGACCAGTTGCACCAGTATCGCCTTTAGGACCAGTTGCACCAGTATCGCCTTTAGGGCCAGTTGCACCAGTTGCACCAGTTGCGCCGGTAGCACCAGTAGAACCACCACCAATTACGCTCAGGGTGTACTCGTTAGTGCCGTTTGAGGTCATTGTCAAACCGTTACCAGCGATCAGTTTCAGGGTGTTATTGGCATTTGATTTAGGATCGTATTTGTAAGTACCTTCAGCTGGCGAGCTACCGCTGCCATTGTGGCCTGAGAATACAAACGGATTCAGGTTTTCGATGCGGTTTGCAACAGCGTACAATTGAGAGCCGTTGATTGCATCAGTAGAAGTTGAAGAGATACGACCTGCGGCAACGTTTTGAATTTGACGTTCGTTACCTGCAGAACCTACAGACAATACTGCGCCGTTACCCAAGCCGCTGGTTGCACCTGCGAAACCACCGTAAGTGTATTTGCCTACTGTCGCAGAAGAGGTAGGTACGAATGCGTTGGTTGTAGAACCGTTACCCAGGGCTACGCTGTTTTCGATAGTAGATTTAGCTTCTGTACCCAAAGCCAGAGTGTTTTTGGCTGTTGCTTGAGCACCGTTACCCAGAGCAGTTGCATATTCACCACCATTGGCTTGAGCACCACGGCCCAATGCGATGGCTTGTTGTGAAGTGGCTTGGCTTTGTACGCCCAAAGCTACTGAGTATTTACCTGTTGCTTGAGCAGCAGGACCGAATGCAGAAGCAGAAATACCGTCGGCTACAGAACCGCGACCGATTGCTACAGCAGAACCTTGTTTAGCTTTAGCGTCGCCACCCAATGCTACTGCGCCGTTTGCCAGGGCTTGAGAACGTTGACCGATAGCAGTTGCCACGATACCGGTTGCTTGAGCATTAGTACCGATTGCCATAGCTGAACCGGCATTATTAGCACCCACAACACCATCACCATCAGCACCAGTAGAGGTACCATCAGCTTTTGCTTCAAAACCTACAGCAACGTCAGCAGCTTGGTTAGCAACTGCGGCATTACCATGAGCGACAGAGTTATTACCCAATGCTTGAGCTGTAAAACCTGTTGCGAGAGATTGCTCGCCAGTTGCTTTAGAACCAGCACCTGTTGCAATAGCTCGAGTACCGGTAGCAGTAGCACGCAAACCAACAGCAATCGCATTGGTAGCGCCTGCAGTCGTATTTTTACCAACAGCTACAGCATTATCACCAGCTGCTGCAGACTGATAACCAGCAGCAACTGCAGAAGAACCAGAAGCATTAGATTCTTTACCTACAGCAATAGTAGCCTGACCAGATGCTTTTGATTGAGAACCAAAAGCAAGAGACTCACCACCGGTAGCTTGAGCTTGCTTACCAATAGCTACATCCATATCTTTGCTAGATGTTGCCTCTCTACCAATCGCAACAGAGTCAATGGACTGATTAGTTGCACTAAAACCAATTGCAACACCATTTTCTTTAGTTGCATTTGCACCTTTACCAATAGCTACTGCTTTATCGCCAGTACCAGTTGCATTAGTACCAATAGCAATTGCGTCATGAGAGACTACATTGTTACCTTCGTTTCTATAAGTATTTGCATCAGTACCAATATTAATATTGTTGAAACCTAGCTCTACCGTCTTCCGATTTTTATCATTAGACTTAATAGTAATTGTACTGTTATCCACATCCACACCTGCCTGAGCAGCACCAGAAGCCATCAAGGCACCTGCAGCAACCACTACAGCAGCTACGGCTTTACGCTTGTCAGAAGCGGATTTTTTGCCGTGTGCATGGCTGATCTCGGAAACCGCGGTCCATGTCTGGGTCGCGTGGTTCCAAATGACTTTAAAGACTTTATTCATATCGATTTTCCTGTAAGGGGTTTGATTTCTTTCGGGACGTTTGCTCGGCCATAAACCGCTTGCCCATACATATGCCGCATTTCAGAGTCTCCCCTTTATGCGGTTTTACGTCGTAATTTCTTGTATGCAATTCCCGTGCCAAAAGTTTCCACTCGGCCGAATGACAGCTAAATTCCTGTTTTATGGGATTTTATGCTGATACATTTTGGGAAGCTTGTGAAGTTTGGGAAACGATGTGCCGTTTTTTGTCAGCTTGTTTCTTAACAAGTCACTTTTTGTCAGCTTCTTTCAATGCATTCGGAATCCTTGTCCAAATTTTATATGCGTTTGGTTTTACAAATCAACTCTTCCGATAAAGTGTTATTTTTTCGCCCTCAACGGTCATGCTAGTTAGATTTACTTGTTGCTTTTTTTAAACGCTTTTTATAATTATATGATTTTTATTGAAATTTTTAAACAATAATGATTATTAAATAATATGTTAACAGGATAGTTATTTTAGTGATAGATTTAGATGTCAGCTTTTATTTAGAGAATTAATGAGATTTGTATTGAAGGTTGATTTGAATCATGTGATGGGTTTATACAGTCTGTTTTCAGACGGCCTTTAACGTTTTCTAACATTTAAATGGCGGCTTAATGATGCGAATTGATGCGTTATTGAGCCGCTAAATAGTATAAAAAAGGCAAGTGTAAAACTTGCCTTTACGTTTGGAATCGGTCTGTTTTCTATGGTGTAACACCATGCCGTATTTCAGACGGCCTTACCAACGGAATGTTTGGGTCACGCCTGCGGAAGCGCCGTTGTTTCCGGCATAGCCGTAGCCGCCGGTATGGCTGGAGGCGCAGGCGGTGAGTGTGGCGAGGGTCAGGATGAGGAGGATGTGTTTCATGTTTTTTCTCTGAGTGGGTTGGTTTTAGACTTGGGACGTTTTGTTGCCGTATGAATCGGAATAGATATGGCTTTGTTGCTTTGTCTTGATTTAATGTATTGAAAAAGGCCGTCTGAAATCGGTTTTCAGACGACCTTTATTTTATATCAGCTTATCAGTGGCGGAAATGGCGAATACCCGTTACTACCATCGCAATACCGTGTTCGTCCGCTGCGTCGAAGACTTCTTGGTCGCGCATGGAGCCTGCGGGATGGATGATGGCTTTGATGCCCTGCTCGGCAATGACATCTACGCCGTCGCGAAATGGGAAGAAGGCATCGGAAGCGGCACAGGCGCCGTTTAAGTCTAAGCCTGCGTCCTGCGCTTTGCGGGCGGCGATGCGGGTGCTGTCCACGCGGCTCATTTGGCCTGCGCCGATGCCGTAGGTTTGGCCGCCTTTGCCGAAGACGATGGCGTTGGATTTGACGTATTTGGCGACGTTCCAGACGAACATCAGGTCATTCCATTCTTGCTCGGTCGGTTGGCGTTTGGAGACGACTTTCAAATCGGCGCGGTTGAGGCGGTGGATGTCGGGGGTTTGTACCAATAGTCCGCCGCCGACGCGTTTGAGTTCAAAGCGGTTGGCACCTGCTTCGAGCGGCACTTCCAATACGCGCACGTTTTTCTTGGCGGCGGCGATTTCGAGGGCTTCGGCGGTGAACTTCGGCGCCATAAGGACTTCCATAAATTGGTTGTCGGTAATTTGTTTGACGGTTGCGCCGTCCACTTCGCGGTTGAAGGCGATGATGCCGCCGAATGCGCTGGTGGTATCGGTAGCGTAGGCGAGTTTGTAGGCGGTCAAGGTATCGGCTGCAACGGCAACGCCGCACGGATTGGCGTGTTTCACGATCACGCAGGCCGGCGCGTCAAAAGATTTAACGGCTTCCCATGCGGCATCGGCATCGGCGATGTTGTTGTACGACAATTCTTTGCCTTGCAGTTGTTTGTAGGCAGAAAGGCTGCCTGCGGCGGGGTAAATATCGCGGTAGAACGCGGCGCGTTGGTGCGGGTTTTCGCCGTAGCGCATGTCTTGCACTTTAATCCAGCTTTGGTTGAACTGGCTTGGGAATTCGCCGATTTGTGGCTGACCGCTCAAGACGTCGTCTGAAAGCGAGGTCAGGTAGTTGGAAATCATGCCGTCGTATTGGGCGGTGTGGCTGAATGCTTTGCGTGAGAGGTTGAAACGGGTTTTGTCGCTCAAGGCGCCGTTGTTGGCTTCGAGTTCGGCGGCGATGGCAGGGAAATCGGCTGTGTCGGTAACGATGGCGACGTGTTTCCAGTTTTTCGCGGCAGAGCGCACCATGGTCGGGCCGCCGATGTCGATGTTTTCAATCGCGTCTTCCAGTGTGCAGTTTGGTTTGGCAATGGTGGCGGCGAAGGGGTAGAGGTTGACGCACACTAAATCGATATTGCCGATGCCGTGTTCTTCCATCTTGGCGACGTGTTCGTCCAAATCGCGACGGCCGAGGATGCCGCCGTGGATTTTCGGATGCAGGGTTTTCACGCGGCCGTCGAGCATTTCGGGGAAGCCGGTATAGTCGGCAACTTCGATAACGGGAACGCCTGCATCAGCCAAGAGTTTTGCTGTACCGCCGGTAGAGAGGATTTCAACACCGAGCTTGGTCAGGGTTTGTGCAAATTCGACTGCGCCTGTCTTGTCGGATAGGCTGATCAGGGCGCGTTTGATGGAAGACATTTGGATTTCCTTTGTTGAAGGTTTAATCGATATGGGATGAATTTTCAGGGCGGTATTATCCGCTATTTTCGCCTTTTTGGCAGTAGGTTTTTATAGATATTGTTAACAATTTTATTGTAAAAGGCCGTCTGAAACTTGGTTTCAGACGGCCTTTTGCTTTTGCCTATTTAAATCCCATTTTCTTTGCCACCCATACTGCACCTGCCATGCCTGTACATAATGGCATGAGTAAGGCAACAGGGGCGTAAGTTAGCTCCAAAATAAAGGCTATGGCTGTCAGGGGCATTTTGAGGGAAACGCCGAGGAAAACGGCAGCGCCGACAACGGCCGCGCTTTCGGAGGACATGGTGGGAAAGAAAGTGTTCCACGCGGCTGCGGCCGCAAAGGCGATGGTACTGCCGAGCATCATGGACGGGGTAATCAGGCCGCCGTATGCGCCTGCCGCCAGCGCCATTAAGACGACCAGCCATTTGACGGCGGTCAGCTCAAGGCTGTGTTGCCAGTCGGTTATGCCGCCAAAGGTCAGTTGGTTGCCTGCTTTGCCGTTGCCCAAAATTTCGGGAAACCAAACGGCAATCACGCCAATGAGTGCAAACATACAGACGGCCAAGGGAATGATTTTGATGTTGTCGCGCTTGATGAAGGGAAACTTTTGGGCTGTGCGCTGGAAAAAGACGGCGGTTGCACCCAGTATCGGGCCGATGATGGCGGAAAACCAAAGTAATGATGTGTTGATGGAAAGGTTGGTCGGATGATATTGCTGCACGTCGCCCAAGCCGATGCGTGCGACGGCAGTGGCGATGACGGAAGTCAGCAATGCGGCGGCAACTGCTTGCTGCGTCCATACGCCCAGCATGGCTTCGAGGATGAAAAGTGTGGAGGCGAGCGGCACGTTATACACGGCCGCCAAACCTGCACCCGAGGCGCACGCGATGACCAGCCTTGCGTCGTCTTCGCTCAACCCGAAACGGTTGACGCCTACTGAAGCAAAGGCGGCGGTCATTTCGCGCGGCGCAACTTCGCGGCCGAGCGGCGAGCCCAGCCCGACGGTAATGATTTGCAACAGGGCATGGCTGACGGTTTCAAAAAATGGAAAACCGGCAAGCGGATTTTTAACCACGGCTTTAATGCTCGGTTGCGGTCTGCCGTAGCGTTTGAGCAACCACCACCCCAAGCCGACCACCACGCCGCAAAAGGCCATCACGCCGATACGTCGCTCTGGACTTGCCTGCGATACGCCCTCTCGGAATGAAACGTATAGGCCGTCTGAACCGTAACCATAGGCAAGATGTTGAATTGTATGCATGATTTCGGTTAATACAATGCCGACCATGCCGCCGATAATGCCGGTAATGATGAGGGCGACCCAAAGTTTATGCGTTTCTTTCACGGGATTTGACTTGAGGTAGTAGTGGTTTGATAAAAGCGTTTTTCAAGGAAACTATTGTCCGCCTAAGGGATAGTTTTTGGGGGCGACGTGGGTTTGGCCGTTATAAGGGAAAATATATTTCTGATTTTTATAATTTTTCTTTCCTGATACGCCGCTGAGTTTTGCAGCCAACGCCCATACGCCGGATACGGCAGGACGGCTTTTGTCAAAAGCAATTTTGGCTTCCAGGCTGGTATATCTGTCTTTGCAGAGGCGTTTTTCACGCCCTTTCCATTCATCGCAATCGCCAAAATATGCGCCGTTATCGTTACCGTTGATAATTAAGCTTTTACGGACACGGTTGCTATTATCGGTAAACAGGAAATTTTCTCCGGTTGTCGTTTCACCCTGACCTGTATAACCTGACTCGACAGTGTAGCCCCAGTTCTGCTCACCCATCTGGACAAACCGCCAATCCTTATTCTCCGGCACATCCCCCCATGCGCCAATTTCATCGCTTCCATGTTGTTTGATTGCCCACTTTCCGTCTGTTTTTTCCAAAACAAACAATTCCGCCAGACCCGAAGAAGCATGCGCGTCCTGTTTTACTTTTTGTTGCATATCGTAGGCAAAACCTGTGTACAACACATAGCGCGTGGCTTTGCCGTTGCGCGTTACGGCATGGTCGGCAACGGGTTTCATGCAATACATAATATTGTCAGATACTGTCTCACTGTCTTTCGGCGGCTTGGCGAGCTGGCATTTGTGCGCGGCAAGCGGTCGGTTGTAATACTTGGCAATGACAGCTTGTACGGCGGCTTTATCGTTATCGGGTGCAGCCGACGCCAAGATAGGGCAGGCAAGCAAAAGCAGGGAGATAATGTGTTTCATAGAAATTTTCCCAAAATGTTTTATTGAAAAAAGATACTGCTTACTTCAGGCCGTCTGAAACCGTTTTCAGACGGCTTTTTTGTGTTTGTTGCTGACACGCGCCAACATACCGGCGACAAAAGTGGACGCAATAACGACGGTAATGCCCATCGCAGACATAGCGCTTAAATGTTCGCCCAAAATTAACACCGCCATGATAACGCCGATGACCGGCTCAAGCGAAATCAGTAGGCCGGATACGTTGGCAGGGACTTTGTTCATGCCTTTGTTCCACAACAGATAGGCAAGCCAGCTGCAACCGATCCCCATATATAAAATCGACAGCGTACCGCCCCATGACCAGTTGATTTGATAACTGTCTGCCAACACCAGCGAAAACGGCAGACACAACACCGCCGCCACCGCCATGGAAGCCACGGTAAATGCAGGCGCACCGATACGGGCAACCATCTGCTGGCTCGGACGTATCACGCCTGCAAAACCCAATCCCGCAAGCAAAATCAACAGACAGCCGAACCAGTCAATCGTACCGCCCTCTTCCGCGCCGCCCATTACCATCATGCCCACGCCGACAAACGCCGCCGTACCGCAAATCCAGTGGTAAATTTTCGCTTTGTCGTTGAAAAAGAAATGACCGACAAAAACCACCAGCAAAGGCTCCAACCCCACCATGGTAACCGCGCTGGCGGCAGACGTGTATTTCAAACCGATAAACTGGAGCATCAAAACGACAACGTAGTTGACAAAGGAAATCCACAACAACGGCTTCCACTCGCTCCGCGGAATCCTACCCAAATGACGGCGGCACGACGGCAGTACCATCAACGCGGCAATCAACAACCGTGCCTCAACCATCAGCGCAGGGTCGATCATCTCGTAAGAATACTTGGCAGCGATAAAAGAGCTGCCCCAAATCAGCAGGGCAAGTATTTGATAGAACATGGTCCGACCTTTTAAAAAGGATTAATCGTTTCTTCTCTATATTTATTATTCAGACGGCCTGGAGAGTTAGCCTTTTTTATTTTGTCTGCGTCAGCGAATCCAAAAAGTCAAAGAGTTTGGCATTCATTTCACTGAAATCCGCCGCTTCGATTTTATCCGGATGCTGGACATAAGTTTGGGCTTGGCTTTGTTCGGCCACATTTTCGCGTCCGTCCACCGCAATCAGCAGCCCGACGGCTTCATGGTCAAACTCCAAATGGGCCTGGAAGGCATAATGTTTGGGCGCAAAACGGATAATCTGGCGCGGACAGCCTTTGCTGGTTGCCAACACAACCGCCTTATCCGTCAAACCGGGCATATCACCGTGCCAATGGCCGGTATTCAGGGTTTTGCCCAACAGGGAAACATGGGCATCCGCCAAACCTTCCGCCGTCAGCTCAATCGGATAAATGCCGATTTCACGCTCAGGGCTGCGTGTGTGGCGCGCGCCGTAGGCAACGGATAAAAGCTGCGCACCCAAACACACGCCGACAATATATTTATCCGCCACCATCGCCTGACGCATCAGGCACAGCTCTGATTCGGGGTCGTAATACGGGAATGCCTGCCTGTCTTCATCAGGCGATTGCGGCCCGCCCATCACAATCAAAAAATCTATATCATCCACATTGTCAGGCAGGGTTTCCCTTTCGTACACTTTGGTTGTACTGATGTTATGTCCGCGCCATTGCGCCCATTTCAAATATGCTCCCGGCACTTCAAATGCCTCGTGCAAGATGAAATGGATATTTAACTTATTCGGATTTTGCATTGTTATTTCTCCTTCGACCGTCAGGACGGATTGCCCTGCCGCATTACAGCATACCGTGCTGTTGTAATTTTTTACGCAGGGTATTGCGGTTCAAACCCAAAATAACCGCCGCTTTAGACTGGTTGCCGCCGCATTGCTCCATCACGCAGGCAAGCATCGGCTTTTCCACTTGATGCAATACCATATCATACACGCCGCAAGGTTCCGTACCATCCAAGTCTTTGAAGTATTGTCGTAAGTTTTGTTCAATACATTGCGCAATGTCAGTCGTCGTTTGATTCATCGTGATTGTCTTTCTTTAGATTTGTTTTTAAATGATGAGGCCGTCTGAAACTCTTCAGCCTTCCCGATAATGGCATACCCAACGGTTGGTTTTTTCTGAAAGTATTTCAAGATAGGCGGCAAGGGTATCGTATTGTGCCGCAGCACTATCCAAGCGGTTGATTTCCCGGCGTGTTTGCTCTCCGTCGGGCATTTCATCGATGTACCAGCCGATGTGTTTGCGGGCGATGCGTACGCCGGCAATTTCGCCATAAAATTCATGCATGGCGCGGATGTGGTTCAAAATGGTGGCGTTGCATTCTGCCAA
Organism: Neisseria sp. 27098_8_158; assembly: GCF_041433145.1. Taxonomy (NCBI): domain Bacteria; kingdom Pseudomonadati; phylum Pseudomonadota; class Betaproteobacteria; order Neisseriales; family Neisseriaceae; genus Neisseria; species Neisseria sp. 27098_8_158. The sequence goes on along the minus strand of NZ_JAPWAZ010000002.1, from coordinate 536,828 downwards.
GCTCAAGGCCGGCGGCAAAACGCCGTGTTCGGCGTAATGTTTTAAATCACGGAAAAGCCACGGCCTGCCTTGTGCGCCGCGCCCTATCATGATGCCGTCGGCGGCGGTTTGTTTGAGGACGGCGGCGGCTTTTTGCGGCGAAGTAATATCGCCGTTAACCCAAACGGGAATGTTCAGACGGCCTTTGGTTTCGGCAATCAGTTCGTAACGCGCTTCGCCTTTGTACATTTGCGTGCGTGTACGTCCGTGGATGGCAAGGGCTGCGATGCCTGATTCTTCGGCAATTTTGGCGATGGTCGGCAAGTTTTGATGTTCGTCATGCCAGCCCAAACGGGTTTTGAGGGTAACGGGTACGTCCACCGCGTTGACAACGGCTGCCAAGATTTCGGCAACCAACGGCTCGTTTTGCATCAATGCGCTGCCTGCCTGAACATTGCAGACTTTTTTGGCCGGACAGCCCATGTTTATATCAATGACCTGCGCGCCCAAGCCGACATTGTAACGCGCGGCTTCCGCCATCTGCTGCGGATCGCTGCCGGCAATCTGCACGGCCACCACTCCGCCCTCGCCTTCAAAATCGCTACGGCGCAAGGTTTTTTTGGTATGGCGCAAGCTCGGATCGCTGGTCAGCATTTCGCATACCGCCCACCCTGCGCCAAACTCGCGGCAAATCCGGCGGAACGGTTTGTCCGTAATGCCTGCCATGGGGGCAAGTGCGATAGGATTGTCAATGAAATAGCCGCCGATGTGCATGATGTTTGCGCCAAATTGAAAGGGCTGAAATTGTACAATTTTTAAGCAACTTTTCCAATCGTATTTACATGTTACACAATGAAAAAGGCCGTCTGAAACTGAGTTTCAGACGGCCTTTTCAGCCACAACATTCAAATAAACAACATGACAACCATCCCCACTGCGTCCTGAATCATAGCAATAATCGGCCAAATCAGTTTGGCCAGCAGGCCGGTAAACAACAGAATCAGGATAATCCATGTGCCGTATGGCTCGATTTTACGGAACTGCATGGACTGCTTGGCGTTAAGGAAGGTATCGATAAAAATACCGCCGTCCCAAGGCAATATCGGAATCAGGCTAAATGCGACCCAAATCGAGTTCACCATCACGCCGTAACCTGCCATCTGCACCAACGGCGCTTGATAAGACTCAGGGACATACGCGGAAAATACGACGACAAAGCCCCAAAAGAACGCCAAAATCAGATTGGCAATCGGACCTGAAATCGACACCCAACGCCACGCGCGGCGCGGATCGCGGAAATTGCGCGAATCGATGGGCATAGGACGCGCCCAGCCGAACAGAAAACTGCCTATCATCAGACACACCAACGGCACGACAATCGTACCGACAGGGTCGATGTGCGGCAGCGGATTGAGCGTCAAACGCCCAAGCTGCTCGCCGGTATGGTCGCCCCAATAACGCGCCGTATAACCGCGTGCTACTTCGCGCACGGTAATGGCCAACAACACGGGCAATACTGCCAGCAGAAATACGCCTAAATCAAAATTTGCAAACATGGTTTTCCTTATCAAACATGCCGTCTGAAAACAGAAAATATCCTTTCAGACGGCCTGAGGCTTTAATCTTCTTCTGTCTTATCCGAATCGAAAGACTCTTTCAGCTCTCGCCAAGTAATGCCTTTACCTTGCGGATTTAGCTTGAAGACTGCTTCACTATAAAGTAATGGCGAATATCTTTAATAAAAGGCCTGTCATGCTGAAATTTAACACGCAGTACTAATTCCATAAAGGTTTTCAAACAGCATGATTCATTGCTTCTCGCTATCATACCCAATTCGAGCACCCCATTTATTTCAAGCCTAAAGGCCGTCTGAAACTTCAAATCCAGTTTCAGACGGCCTTTAATTTCTTATTTAAAATGCCTCAGCTGTTTTACAGGCTGTAATACATTTCAAATTCCAGCGGATGAGGTGCCATACGGATACGGCGGACATCTTCCTCTTTAAAGGCGATGTAGCTGTCGATCCAGTCTTTGCTGAACACGCCGCCGCGCAGGAGGAATTCATGGTCGGCTTTAAGAGCAGCCAGTGCTTCTTCCAAAGAAGCGCAAACGGTAGGCACCAATGCATCTTCTTCCGGTGGCAGGTCGTACAGGTTTTTATCGGCAGGATCGCCCGGATGGATTTTGTTTTGAATACCGTCCAAACCGGCCATCAACAAAGCGGCAAATGCCAAGTATGGGTTGGCGGTTGGATCAGGGAAACGCGCTTCGATACGGCGTGCTTTGCTGCTGTTCACAGACGGAATGCGGATGGAAGCGGAACGGTTTTTGGCAGAGTATGCCAGTTTGGTCGGCGCTTCAAAGTGCGGCACGAGGCGTTTGTAGGAGTTGGTGGACGGATTGGTAATCGCGTTCAGGGCTTTGGCGTGTTTGATGATGCCGCCGATGTAATAAAGGGCAGTATCGGACAAACCGGCATAGCCGTCGCCTGAGAACAGGTTTTGACCGTCTTTCCAAATGGATTGGTGAACGTGCATACCGCTGCCGTTGTCACCCATAATCGGTTTGGGCATGAAGGTGGCGGTTTTGCCGAAGTTGTGGGCGACATTTTGAATCACGTATTTCATGTCTTGGGTTTGGTCGGCACGTTTAACCAAAGTAGCAAAACGGGTACCGATTTCCATTTGGCTGCCGGTACCGACTTCACTGTGGTGCACTTCTACTTCGATGCCGAGTTCTTCCAAAACATTGACCATGGCAGAACGCAGGTCTTGGCCGCAGTCAATCGGCGCAACAGGTGCGTAACCGCCTTTGACGGTCGGGCGATGGCCGGTGTTTTGACCGTCCATGTGCAGGCCACTTGACCATGCGCCGCTTTCGGAAGTGATTTCGTAACGGGTTTTGTGCATGTCGGTTTCAAATTCTACGCCGTCGAAGACGAAGAATTCAGGCTCGGGGCCGAAATAGGCGGTGTCGCCGATACCGGAAGATTTCAAGTAAGCTTCGGCGCGGCGTGCGATAGAGCGAGGGTCGCGGTCGTAGCCTTGACCGTCGGCCGGGTCGATAACGTCGCAGGTAAAGACAACGGTGGTATCGTCGTAGAAAGGATCGACGAAGGCCGTAGACGCATCGGGACGCAACTGCATATCGGAAGCCTGAATACCTTTCCAACCGCCGATGGACGAACCGTCAAACGCTTGACCGTTTTCAAACCATTCTTCGGGATCGTCGAGGACGATGCGGGCGGGGATGGTAAAGTGGTGCTGCTTGCCTTTGGTATCGGTAAAGCGCAAATCTACGAAGCGGGCTTCGCTTTCTTCAATCAGTTTTACAGCGTCTTTGATGGACATCTTCAGCTCCTGAGGGAATGGGTTTAAGTTGTTATTCTACCACGGTAAGGCCGTCTGAAATACATCAGGGCACCCGTTTTTACGCAATGAAATATAGTTTCAGACGACAAGATTGTCAACAATATGCTTTGGTTTGTCTGTTCAAAAGCGGAATGCCCGCCCTTTTGTCCGAATGCCGACAAAACAGATGCCGTCTGAAAGCAGTTCAGACGGCATCTGTTGTTTGGTTTAAAACGGTCAGCGAGGATAGCGGTTGCAGACAAATTTGTACATACTCTCTCCAACCGTACCTGGAATAACATAATCCCATTCAGCATAGGATGGTGTCTCAGAACCGATAGAGTTTCCCGATTTGGAATACACCGTTGCCGTCAAAATCCTATAACGTTGACCACTGCAATCCATTTCATTCAACATTCTAAATATATTATAAAATTTTCCATTGACATGCTTTTGCGGCTTGGCGAACCTTGTTTCAAACCATGCTCTGTTACTCGTACGGCTGTCTGCATCACCAAATGTGACATCATTGTTACTGTCATTATCTACCCTCACCCAATCCGCCGCCACCGCCGGCGTTGCCAACCCTAATGCAAATACTGCCAAGCACAACACCTTTTTCATGTCCGACCCTTTCGTCCTTGTCAACAAAATAAAGTTAAATTGTAAAAAAAAACGACTTTTTGTCAAGAAACAAACATTCCATCATGCTACCTGACAACCGTTTCAGACGGCATCGTTTCCATCTGTACGCCACCGTTATAAAATAGCCGTCCCGTCTTTTGGAACACGACCATGACTACCCTCCCCCGTTACGCCGTTTTCGGCAATCCCGTTGCACACAGTAAATCGCCGCAAATCCATCAGCAGTTTGCGCTGCAAGAAGGCGCGGCCATCGAATATGAGCGCATTTGTGCCGAAATCGGTGGCTTTGCCGAGGCCGTTGCGGCGTTTCGTGCCGAGGGCGGGCAAGGTGCGAATGTAACCGTCCCGTTCAAGCAGGAAGCTTTTGCGCTGGCGGACGAGCATTCCGACCGCGCTTTGGTGGCCGGCGCGGTCAATACGCTGGTGTGGTTGGAAGACGGTAGAATACGCGGCGACAATACCGACGGTATCGGCTTGGCTAACGACATCACACAGGTCAAAAACATTGCCATTGAGGGCAAAACCATTTTGCTTTTGGGTGCAGGCGGCGCGGTGCGCGGCGTGATTCCGGTTTTGAAAGAACACCGCCCTGCCCGTATTATCATTGCCAACCGTACCCACGCCAAAGCCGAGGAATTGGCGCAGCTTTTCGGCATTGAAGCCGTCCCGATGGCGGATTTGAACGGCGGTTTTGATATCATCATCAACGGCACGTCCGGCGGCTTGAGCGGTCAGCTTCCTGCCGTCAGCCCTGAAATTTTCCGCAGCTGCCGCCTTGCCTACGATATGGTTTACGGCGACGCAGCGCAGGCGTTTTTGAACTTTGCCCAAAGCAACGGCGCGGCCGAAGTTTCAGACGGCCTGGGCATGCTGGTCGGTCAGGCTGCCGCCTCTTACCATATTTGGCGCGGATTTACGCCCGATATCCGCCCCGTTATCGAATACATGAAAGCCCTGTAACCATGTTCCGCATCATTAAATGGCTGATTGCCCTGCCCATCGGTATCTTCATTTTCTTCAACGCTTATGTGTACGGCAACATCATTACCTACCGCGCCGTCGCGCCCAGCAAAACCGCCTTCATGTCCATGCGCATGAGCCAGTTTGCAAAAGAAGGCCGCGATGTCGAGCTGGATTACCGTTGGGTGCCTTACGACCAAATTTCCGTCAACCTCAAAAAAGCCCTGATTGCCTCCGAAGACGCCAACTTTGCCGAACACAGCGGCTTTGACTGGAACGGCATCAAATACGCCATGAAACGCAATAAGCAAAGCGGCGAAGTCAAAGCCGGCGGCTCGACCATCAGCCAGCAACTGGCGAAAAACCTATTTCTCAACGAAAGCCGCAGCTACCTACGCAAAGGCGAAGAAGCGGCGATTACGGCGATGATGGAAGCGGTTACCGACAAAGACCGCATTTTTGAGCTGTATCTGAACTCAATCGAATGGCACTACGGCGTATTCGGCGCGGAAGCTGCGTCCCAGTATTTCTACAAGAAACCTGCCTCCGCTCTCACCCGCCAACAAGCCGCCAAGCTCACGGCGCGCGTTCCGGCTCCGCTGTTTTACGCAGACCATCCTAAGAGCAAACGGATGCACAACAAAACCAATATCATCCTGCGCCGCATGGGTTCGGCAGAATTACCCGAAAGCGATATGGATTAATTAAAAAGGCCGTCTGAACATTTCAGACGGCCTTTGTTTTTAGGCTTTCTCTTCCGGCTCTGGTACGTCAAACACTTGGCGCAGGTAAGCGAGGAAGGTGTTATTGGTGGTCATGGTTTTGCCCGGGGAGTCGGAGAGCTTGGCGACGGATTGGCCATTACACTCGACAAGCTTCAAAACAATGTTCAAAGGCGTGTGTCCCAAGTCGTTGGTCAGGTTGGTACCGATACCGAAACTGGTTTTGAAACGGTCTTTGAAGTATTGGTGCAACGCCCATGAACGCTCAATATCGAGGCCGTCTGAAAAGGTCAGCATTTTGGTACGGCTGTCGATTTTGAGTTTTTTGTAATGCTCGTAGGCTTTGTCGCCCCAAACATAAGGATCGCCGCTATCGTGGCGCAGGCCGTCGAAAAGTTTGGCGAAATACAGGTCGAAGTCACGCAAGAAGGCATCCATGCCGACCACGTCGGTCAGGGCGATGCCGAGGTCGCCGCGATATTCGTGTACCCAGCTTTCCAGCGCGGCTTTTTGGAAATTACGCAAACGTACGTCTAAGGCTTGGAAGGCTTGGAGAAACTCGTGCGCCATGGTACCGATGGGTGTGATGCCGAGTTTTTTGGCCAGATAAACGTTGCTGGTACCGCGCACGATATCGGGAGCGGCTTCCAGCAAGGTGCGGATAACGTGTTCCTGCCATGCGAGGGTGTAGCGGCGGCGCGTACCGAAATCGGAAATAAGGAACGGCGGATCATTCGGATTTTGAGTGGCCGCAATTTCTTTCAGCTGTTGCGCTTTGGCCTGTAAACGGCGCTCGCCTTCTTCGATGACGGCAGGCGTTTCCAAGCGGCGGAAATAGAGTTCGTTGACGATGGCAAGAATGAAAATCTCGAAGAACATCGCCTGTATCATCGGGCCTTCGATGCGGATATTCAGACGGCCTTGATCGTCAGGGCTGACTTGGACGAAGCGGCGTTGGAGTTGGAAAAGTTCGAGATAATCGACAAAGTCGCTTTTGATAAAGCGCAGGCTGCGCAGATAGTCGAGTTCGTCATGGGTAAAGCGCAGCTGACACAGGGCGTCGAGTTCGCGTTCCAAGTCTTCTTGAATATCGGCCAGCGGATACACCATCTCTTTGTTGCGGCAGCGGAATTCGTAAAGGCTGTGGGTTTGCGGGAATTGGTGCAACACGACTTGCAGCATGGTGAATTTGTACAGGTCGGTATCAAGCAGGGATTGGATAATGGGCTGATGAGCAGACATAAGCTTTCTCTGAGTAAACGTGGGCGTTGAGGTATCAATTTTAATGGAAAAGGCCGTCTGAAAGAAACCTTATTCAGACGGCCTTTATCTTATTAATCCAGCTGCGCTACGGAAACCGGCAAAGAGCGGATGGTAGACAACATCGTGCTGGCATCTTTTTGCTGTTTACGGAACGCGGCCATATTGGTCGGGGTCAATTTCGGCGTCGGCAGTGCAACGGTAGTCGGGTTGACCGGCTGACCGTTGACGCGTGCTTCGTAGTGCAGGTGCGGGCCGGTAGAACGGCCGGTTGTACCCACAAAACCAATCACTTCGCCGGCGCGGACTCTACCGTCGGCAGGGCTGAACGCGCTCATGTGGCCGTACAGGGTTTCCACACCGTTGGCATGGCGGATCATCACGGTGTTACCGTAGCCGCCTTTCCAACCTTTGAAAATCACTTCGCCGTCGGCAGCGGCCTTAATCGGCGTACCGGTCGGCGCAGCATAGTCGATACCGGTGTGCATACGGACAGTATGCAGAACCGGGTGGACACGGTAGCCGAACGGAGAAGAAATGCGCGTGTATGCAACAGGCTCGGTATTAAAGCCTTCTTTTTGTTGCAGGGACTTACCGTTTTGGTCGTAGTAGCTACCGCTTTCTTCATCGCCTTTGCCTTGGCTGTAATAATAGGCTTGGTAGGTTTTACCGTCTTTAACCACTTCAGCCGCCAAAATATCGCCAACCGCCATTTGCTGGCCGCGGAAATACATGCTGTTGTACAAAAGGCGTACGGTATCGCCTTCTTTCAAATCGCTCATATTGAACGAGTCGGCAAAGATTTCTTTGAGCTGGATATACACTTCGGAAGGTATTTCGGCACGGAGCATATCGCCGATGGCGGAAGTGCGGATTTGTACGGAGCGCAGGGTTGGCATGGTTTTCATGTCAATTTCGGCATTAGAGATGCGCCATTTTCCTTTGACTTTTTCCAAAGCCACCAAGTTGCGTTCCAATTCTTCATCGGTAAAGAATTGAACATCGGTTACTTGGCCTGAAGAGTCGATGCGGATGTTGACGGATTGGTTGGTCCGCAGGTTTTTCATATCGAGGTTGGCATTGTTTTTCGCCATGATTTGCTTGATGTCTTCTTGGTTGACACCCATGCGCGTCAAAACGTCTGCCAAAGAGTCGCCGGCTTGGACGGCTTCTTGCACCCAATAGCTGGATTGATAGGTATTGGTTTCCACATAAACGGCAGGCAACTCTTCGGAAATACGCTCGACTTTGAAATCGGTTTGTGCAGGTTGAGGGTCGGTAATGGCGTATGCAGTCATGATGCCTGAAGCCGGCAGCAGAAACGCTAAGAGGGTTGCTTTGAATCGAGTGGAATATTTGTTTTTAATCACGCGTTATCCTTAATGGGGCGGTCTGTTTTTGAGGTTTGCAGAATGCCGGCACATCCGGCCTGCCGCGACCGCCTGCTGGTTTAAACAGTTTTGGGGATAAAGGACTTTGAGTCTTTTTTCCGATCTGAAAATCAGGTTTTCATTCGGAATGAATGAGGTCGTATTTGAGATTGACGTTATTATCAGGGCTATTGTGTTGATTTACACCCTGTTTTTCTGAAATTTACGCCACGCATTTTAACATGACAGCCCGTTTTTTCCAAACCGGCCGTCTGAACGGCTCTTTTTCAGGGCGTGAGGGCAAGGTTCCGAAACGCATCATTTGTCGCGTAAAATAACGGTTTTCCTATCTATTTGCGCTTATGAAGCTGACCCTCGCCCTCCCCTCGCTCAACCGCTTTGCCGACGAATCCGTCCCTGAGCTTGCCTTACCTGCTTTTAACCGTCTTTTGCGTTACGGCACATTACGCAAAGAAACACTCAGGCCGTCTAAATTTTACGGACGCCATTTGTGGAGCGGCAGCCTCATTGCCCAAGTGCAACGTTTACGCCACACAAGCCAAAAACGCGCGGCCGCTTTTGCCTCTCCGGTTTGGCAACAGATGGGCATGCACCATGTCAACATTATCAGCGGCGAGTTTATCGGCATCCAAAAAGAGAAGGCTCAGCGGTTATGTGCGGATTTGTCGGCGTTTTATCAAGATAAAGATTGGCAATTCGAGCCGCTTTGCGAAAGCATGTGGCTGCTCAGTATGCCGATGACTGAAGATTGGGGAGCGGAATGTGTTTTGGATGTGTGCGGGCAGCCGGAAATGGACGGTCAGGCGCACGGCAAAGATGCGGTGTCTTGGTTGGCCATGCAGACGGAAATTCAAATGTTTCTCCACACGCATCCGATTAACCAAGCGCGTGAACAACAAGGACTGCCGGAAATCAACGGTTTGTGGCTGTGGAATGATGCGGACGGTACACAGTCTGCAGATATTGTCGCTTCAGACAGCGCATGGGCGCGTTTTTCAGATACGCCCAAAATCAATGCACCATACGATTTGAAGGCTTGGTTTGAGATGCTTCAAGAAACAGGCAACACGGTTTCAGACGGCCTTATCTTTTTGGACGACTTGGTTTCCACCTTACAGACAGGCGATGTTTGGGCATACAAAGATATTTTGGAAAGCTGGGAAACCCGTTGGTTTGCGCCTTTATGGGACGCACTCGCTTCAGGCCGTCTGAAAACCGTATGCATTGCCACAGACGGCGAAAACGGCGGCACGCTGGAAATCGGCCGCCGTTCCAAATGGGCATTTTGGCGCAAAGCTAAAACGTTTAACGGATCGTGGTAAGCGGTTTTAAGCCTCCAACGCTTCCAATTTGGCAGAAATTCTATCCCACACATCCTGCAACGGAATCGCTTTCAACAAACGTGTCGGATCGTTGGTGTCGATACTGTCAGGATGCGGCAATTCGGCATAATCGCCGGCATAAATGACTTCCGCCTGTTCGGAATACGGACGCCATTTATCCACCCATGACGCGCCAAACAAAGCAATTTGCGGTTTATCCAAAGCAGCGGTGATGTGCATCGGTGCAGAATCGACACCGACAAACAGCTTCGCTCCCTCAATGGCCGCCGCCAATTCACGCAGACTCAAGCATCCGGACAACACATATACTTTTCTGCCCTCTGGAATATTCAGACGGCCTATAATTTCCTGAAGCATGTATTGCTCGACAGTGTCGGGAGAAGCAGTCAATACGACATTCTGTCCGCTGTTGAGCAGAAGCTGTACGATGGCGGCGTTTTTGCCGTCTTCCCAACATTTGAAATGCCAACGCGCCCCCGGGTGCAGCAACACATAATCTTCGCCGTTCCAACCCTGCTCACGCAATTTCTGCCGCATACTTTCCCTTGCATCTTGCGCCACCCAAAGACGTACCTTCGCATCAGCTACGTCTTCCGGCTGGATAAGCGGCGCAAGGATATTCAATTGGTTTTCAACGATATGATGGCTGGTATCCAGCTCATGGTTGATAAAATCATGACAGAAACGCCACCAGAAACCGTCGCGCTTGATGCAGTCCAAACCCACGCTGCAACGGGCGCACAGTTTGGCGATTATTGCCGCGCGCCATTGGTCGGACAGGTTGAAAACCCAGTCGTAATCGCGCGCCTTCAGCTTAGACAAAAGGTTTTTCTCACACGCCAACTGCTTGAATACGCCTAGCTTCTTCCAATTTCGATCAATGGTCAAAATCTGCGCAATCTGCGGATTATCAGCAATCAGCTGCTCCGTACCGGCATACACCAGCATATCGATTTCGCAATCGGGGAAACGGGTTTTCAGCGCATCGACCACCGGCGTGCTCAAAAGCACATCGCCATGATGGCGCAATTTGATGATCAGAATACGTTTGGGTTGGGCTAAAGACATACAAAACTTTCAGACGGCCTGTTGATTGGCTGCTATTGTAAAGCGGAAAACAGGTTTCATAAAATACAAAACAGGCCGTCTGAAAGCTATCCTGCTGATTCATCGCTATAAAATCCGCACAAGTCATGCAATTTATATTACAATCCGCACCCCGTGGTTCGAAAACCTCCCACATTAAAAAACTAAGGAAACCTCATGTCCCGCAACAACGAAGAGCTGCAAGGCATCTCCCTTTTGGGCAACCAAAAAACCCAATACCCAAGCGAATACGCGCCTGAAATTTTGGAAGCGTTCGACAACAAACATCCAGACAACGACTATTTCGTCAAATTCGTCTGCCCCGAGTTCACCAGCCTCTGCCCGATGACTGGCCAGCCCGACTTTGCCACCATCTACATCCGCTACATCCCCCATATCAAAATGGTGGAAAGCAAATCACTGAAACTCTATCTCTTCAGCTTCCGCAACCACGGCGACTTCCATGAAGACTGCGTCAACATCATCATGAAAGACCTCATCGCCCTGATGGATCCGAAATACATCGAAGTATTCGGCGAATTCACACCACGCGGCGGCATCGCCATTCATCCGTTTGCCAACTACGGCAAAGCAGGTACAGAGTTTGAAGCTTTGGCACGCAAACGCCTGTTTGAGCACGATGCACAATAATCCTATTCAGACGGTCTAACGCACTTTTCATTGCAAGACTTTCTCTATTGCACAGTCTTGCAAGGCTTCATGCCGTCTGAAAAACTTCCGAAAGATTTCCATGTACGAATTTACCGCTGCACAGCAGAAGAAAGCGCTCTTCTGGCTGGTGCTTTTCCATATTTTTATTATTGCCGCCAGCAACTATCTGGTGCAGTTCCCCTTTCAAATTTTCGGTATCTTTACCACTTGGGGCGCATTTTCCTTTCCCTTTATCTTCCTCGCTACCGACCTGACTGTACGCATTTTTGGCGCGCCGTTGGCGAGACGGATTATTTTTTGGGTTATGCTCCCGGCCCTGCTGCTCTCTTACGTCTTCTCCGTCCTCTTTCATGACGGCAACTGGACAGGCTGGGTATCTTTAGCCGAATTTAACACCTTCGTCGGCCGTATCGCATTTGCCAGCTTTTCCGCCTATGCGCTCGGGCAAATCCTCGATATTTTCGTGTTCAACAGATTACGCCGTCTGAAATCATGGTGGATTGTGTAAGGTCGTGGCGGATTTGTCATAGTTTCGCGGAAATTTTGACACTTTTAAAAATATCGGCTGTGCCAAATAAATTGCAATTCAGAAATGAAAACAAAAGCGACGATACCGTCGCTTTTTATTTTACCAATTACATACGACCAATTCTCCACTGGTTTTACCAGTTTTATTTCTTCCGACCGTATAAGCCAATTCAAGTTGAGTGATACGGAAATCTTTAAACAATTCCCTGATATCAGGGTGGTCATTAATGGATAGCATGACCTTACCCTTACTCTCTGCCATTACCTTGGCCAGTAATTCATACTGCTCCCAGCCAAATGATTGGTCATAGCCTGCGGTCTGCCAATATGGTGGGTCTGCATAGAAGAAGGTGTGATCACGGTCATATCGCTTGAAGCAACGATCCCACGATTCATTCTCTATATAAACACCTTTTAAACGGTCTTTAGCAGCCTTTAATTTAACCTCAATCTGAGACGCATCCCACGCTTTTGACGTGGTAGCTGTCCCAAAATGCTGATGGACGGTTTTGCCGCCGAAGGCGTTGTGTTGAAGGTAGAAGAAGCGAGCGGCACGTTGAATATCTGTCATGCATTCGGGCGGCGTGTTTTGCAGGCAGGAGAATGTCTCGCGGCTGGTCAGCGTCCACTCGAACTGACGGACGAACTCGTCGAAATGATGTTGTACCACACGATAGAGATTGATGAGCTGTCCGTTGATGTCGTTGAGTACCTCTACTTTAGCAGGCGTTGGGCGCATAAAGAACAATGCTGCGCCACCAGAAAACAACTCGACATAGCAAGAATGCTCGGGGAACATGGGCAAAAGATGTTTTGCTAAACGACGTTTGCCACCCATCCAGGGGATAATAGGTAATGTCTGTTGCATTTTTTGCATCATATATACTCCTAAATTATGGCATTCGCGATGCTCTAAATCAGATTTAATATGACGCTCAAAGGCATTCTTTTGATTTATTAATTAGCTGAAAGAATTGATGTTTTTACAACGAGCGCACTTTATTTGTACACAGCCGCTGCCTTTTGCCAGCAATTTCCCACAAAACTTACAGCGTAATTCACGATAGATTTGCATTTGCATCCACTCCTGTATCAGATAGAATGCCTCGGTCTCTAGAGACTAAGGCGGCCTTAGAAGTCAATGCAGGCATACTCTGCTTGGCTGGCGTAACAGTGTTGCCGCACTGTTACGTCGCCGTCCCACTTATATTTAAAATCCTCCCGAAGGCCGCCTTATTCAGACGGCCTTTTATTTATATTTGCCTACAAGTAGCGCAACTCTTTGGCTTTTGCGATGATACGTTCGGCGACTTTAGCCTCAACCGCCGGAAGCAGATGAGCACCGCCGTCCTGCGAGAGGGACAACGGCATTACGCCGTCTGTTTGCGCTTTTTTATCCGCCTCATTCGGCGTGAGGCCGCTATCCGTCCAAATCTGGTCAGATAAAATATATTGCTCAATATCAAAGACATTATTGCCATATTTAGACTTGAGCCAATTATTAAATTGATCCTTGAGCTGATGTCGGTATGGGTGGTTTTCTTTGGCCCAACCCGGCTTATTATCAGCCCATACAGTCAGGACAATATAACGGGGAGACTCTTTCGGCTGAACTTGTTGAATACATTTTTCAACATAGCTTTTGATTCGTTCTAAGACCGTCTGCCAGTTGCCGATATTTGCGCCGTTAATATCATTCTTGGCCGTTGCCAACACACAAATGCCATCGACACCGCCGCTGTTTTTCAGTCGTACCGGATATTTTTTACCCGGAACAACGCTATGAGCCTGGCTATCGCGCGGAATAACTTTAATATTGGCGGTTTGGCCGGTCATGACCGCCTCAATGTCATCGCCAATAATAACGACGGTAGAGTGCATACTGAAAGGCGTAACGCCTTCGCCGTAAACCAACTCGCCATCAACCATCACGCCATTCGCTTTTGCCGGAATAGTATCAACTTTAAAAGTAACTTCCACCGGACTGCCGTCCATCGACATCAAGGCATACGCAGCCAGGCTGCCCCCCTGTGCGTTGTTTACAACCGGCAGATTTTCAGCGGCGGCAACACTCACGGCCTGACCGCCGATACGCGCATTGGTAGAGTCCCCGAAGAAATTGAGGCTACGTTTCAATGCAGAAGGAGGGGAAGGAGGAGCTACCGGGCGTTCCGCTTCTTTAGGCGGAACCACAGGGCCCGACGGCATAACGGTATGACGTCCATGCTCGACCGGTGCGCCAATATATTGAATGCCGAATCGGTCGCCTTGCTGCAAGGTATCAGCAATATTTTCAGGCTTGGCGCAATAACGCAGATCAATAATACAATTGTGCGGCTGAACAAGAGCGTAGCCGTCTTGCTCATCGGTTAACGCGACTAATTTATTATCACGCAAAGAGAAATTGACCCAATCGCCGGCACGCGTACCATCCGGTACTTTTACCTTCACACGCGTCAAGGCAGTGGCTTCAAACTTTAAAATGTCACCGATACCGACACCCAACACTTCAGTTCGCATAAAACCTCCTCAAAATAATAATAATTATTTTAAGACGTTATACGAAAGCAACGCCTGGCTGTCCTGCACTTATCCTTATACACCCAACTCTAAAACAGTAGTATCGGGAGCCTGACCAAGGATACGGTTGCTCAAGACATCATAAAACACACGCTGATTTAAAGCGGCTTGCCCGCTTAAAACAAGATTGCCGCCGCTTTGCGTTTGCGCCGCCCATGAGCCGCCGCCCAAATCGCCCGTTATTTTGGCAATGCCGCGCTGTTCGCGCTTGAGCAGTGCCGTCAGGTTTTGATACAGATTAGTCATTTTGTTATCCTCAACAAAAAGATAAAATGCCGTCTGAACATGGCTTTCAGACGGCCTTTAAAGCATCTTTAAACCAGCTTTAATCATTCGTCAAAATAGCGGTCTATCGTTAAATTTTGAGTCACGACAGGCGCATCGTTTTCGATTTTGACTTCGACCGACACACCAACCACCACGCCTTGCCAGCTCCCCGTAGGCTCATTGATTTGCCAAATCTCGCCTAAATTCGCCATAGGAATGGCGTATTTATCCGATACCGGCAAAGACACCGTTTCGCGCTTATGAACGCCAGTCTCGCTTAAAGCGGCGATACCGGCGGCAAGCAAGACCGGCTGGTCGGTATAAAGCGTATTGGTCAGCGCGGAGGCACGCGGCTCGCGGTTGCTGCCGTTGCGGTACACATCCGCGCCTTTGCCCTTGTTATGGCTCGGCCAAACATAAACCCCATTGGCACGCTCCGATACATTGCGCTGGCCGCTGATGCTGAAAATCACGCTGACAGGGACACTGACATCGGCAGGCGCATCGGAAACCTCCCAAGAAGCCTTTTTCCATTTGGGCTTAAAGCGGACAACAGGTCGGGCGCGGTCGCTCTCCACAAATCCCCCTGCGGCTTGAGCCAGCTCCTGTAAAACAGCAATCGGCGTTTTATCGGTCAACGAATACACATCTCCCGGAATCAACCAATCAACCATCGTCCAGCCGTCCAAATCCACACCTGTCGGGCGTAAAACCTCCGTTGCGATTTGTTGCGCATAAATCGGATTGCGGTATGTACCACGGCCTTTAGGCGCATAGTCCGCGCCCAAACGGGCGGTAACACTGCGGCCGGTTACCGTATAGCTCTTTTGCCCGAAGCGGCGGTTGTCGCTGTAATCTTCCGCGATGATGACAAAAGTATCCGCATTGATTTGCACCTCGATTTCGGCTTCCCGGCCTTTCGGGCGGGCATCAGGATTAATCTTGGCGAAATCATCGGGAGAAACAGTCAAACTGCCTTGCCAGCAATAACCGGCAGTGTCCGTCGTAAAGGATGCAGAAAACAGCCCGATCGGCTGGCCGTCGACCGTAGCTTTAATAATATTTTGCATGATATATCCGTCTAAAACAGGAGTGCTTACCGTATCAAAACAAGCAAACGGCAGCGGAATATGGCGCGCATCGTGTGCAATCTTTTTGCGGTAAAACCGCAGGTGCAGCCGGTTTGAAGGTGGGCGGATACCGCAAACATAAGTCTCAGGCACAGGCTCCGGCTCAACCGGAATCTCATAATACTCGCAAGGTACAGCTAAAGCAGGCAGGCTTTGCGGATGCGCACAGCGTGCCAATACCGCCGCCTCGCGCACCTCCGATACCAAACAATCGCCAACCGGCGCGTCATCGGAAAACACACTCCCCGAACACGCAGCCAAAGCCTCGCCAAGACCTGCCGACGATCGGTCCGCATTACAGCCGCTTAGGAACAAATCATCGGGGAAAGCATCATGCAGACAGCCGTCCAGACCATCCATTCCGGCCTGCACCGCCTGCATACACCCGGTAACCCCGTCAGACAAGCCGACCGTTTCATGCAGGCAGCTTTCCAACTCAGGCATATCCGAAAAGGCCGTCTGAAAACAAACCGCCTCCCCGACAGCTTCCGCCGTTATCCCCGACACTTGGGCAGCCATGTCGCCCAAATCATAACGACCGGCCGCGCACACTGCCTGCGTTGACACCGCCTGCTGAACAAAGCCCCACGCCCCCGAAACAGTCGCATAACCATCCGGAGGGCGGTACGGATTAGGCTTAAGCGGCGTATCGGGAACAATCTCACCGCCGTCCTCAATATGGCGTAAAGGCCGTCTGAAAGCCAACGGTAAGAACCTGGACGGCGGACGGGAGCCAATCGCCAAACCGAAAGGCAAAGGGATACGCGCCGAATCAGCATAAATTTTGTCTTCGGACATTTCAGACGGCCTCAACCGCCGCCGTCACGCTCGACATAAGGCTTAATAAAATCATAAGAAACAGGCTCGTATTGTTTTTTATAATCCGTCGCCACCATCAAATACTCCTCGTCTTCCTTGAGCCGGTCAAAGCGGTAGCTGCCGTCTTCTTTGCTCCAACAATCCGCAATACATTCCATTGTAGGGCGTGCAAACAGATAAATACGGCGCGAAGCCGGCTGACCGCCCACCGTAACAATGCCCGTACCTTCGCCGGCGATATAGCCGTGGCCGCCGTATTTCCAATGCGGCGACTTGACAGCACGGCTTCGCGCAATCCGGTTGACGACCTTGCCGCGCAGCTTGCCGCGTTTAACGGCAAGACGGCTGCGGAAAACATAATTCGGCATGGCTTACAGCTCCCAGGCCGTGAGGTTGATCAGCAGGCCGGAATGATTACTAAAAACTTTGACATACATCCATGCATCGCCGGAATTGTCTAAATTATCGTAAACAGTACCTTGCGGGATAACTGCGTTACTCGGCATCGCTTCGTTGGTACGCATCAAACCCGGAACTAAGCCGCGAATCGCATATTTACTGCCATTAAGTTCCTCAAAAAGATACAGGTCGGAAGCTGTAAAGCCGCCACTGATGGGACTTGGATAACTGGTAGAGGATTCAGCCGTATTCGAACCGCAATGAAAACCATTTGACGCATCCCCTTTGTAATCGCGCATAGCCGCGCAATAAAATCTGCTGTAGGAAGAACTTAAATTAAAATATTTTTCTGATCCGTTCGCCCCCACCCCCAATAGGTTTTGATGCTCATCCGCCACCGCCAGGCTTGGAAACTCTCCAAAATAAAGTACAGGGCTGGCCGACAAATTGCCCGGACTCAACAAAACAAGGGCGAAGGCGCGCGCATGACCTATTAAAACCCATTTCAATTTGACGTTATCTTCGGAGTAATAGTGATGAGAAAACCGAATCCTACTATTACTACTCAAAACCGATTGAACCGCCTTGCCTGCCGTAGCCGATGTCGGCTCTAAAATCCCACAGACATCGGTATAACGACTATATCTGTCGCCGCCTGCCAAATACTTCGCATCATCCACCCCCAGCCACCACTTTGTCGCCTTCGGGTGCGTACTGCGGAAACAGGCTTCTTGCGCCTTTTCAAACGCCATTTCCCAGCCCAGCCCGTCCTTGCGCTTATTGCCCTCGCCATAACCGGTAACCAGGCAGGCTTTTAAAATCGTTTTAATGCTGCCTGCCGCCGACTCAACCTGCGGCGCACCCTCATCATCCCAGCGGTAAACCTTTACCGGCACACGTTGCGTATCAAACATTTCAGACAGCCTTTCTTTTTACATCAATGGTTTATTTAAAACCCTATTAAAACAAAAGCCCCGAAAATCGGGGCTTGGCATAGTTGCACTCACTTGCTTGTTTCTATTTTGTTTTTCAGCGGAAATAAGTAATTTTCGCCTGATTTCCGCTTGCATCGACGGAGCAGCTAAATTGCGCACGCAACATAGCCCCGAAACTGTTTTGCGAATCGACATATCCGCTTATTTCAAACGTCCCATCAGCATTTTCACGTCGTTGCCACCCTCCGAAATCAGCCGAAGCAGGCGATTTTAAAATACCCGTTACCGCGCTTTCGCAGGCTGATTGTGCCTGATATACGCTCGGCTTGGATGACGTGCCGCCGTTTTTGAATGTAAACCAAAGCATCGGGATGGAAACCAGAATCCCGGTACCGATCAATTTCAAGAAATCAGACCCTCCGCTTTTTTTATTTTTCTGTCTGAGCTTTTCTCTTTCTTTCGCTTTTTCGCTTTCTTCTTTGGCAAGTTCGGGATTCTCAGCATGGAGGATTTTATCGTATTCCGCTTTTGCCGCCGGATTCAGCAAATACTCGCGGCACCATCTTATCTCATCCAATTCCAGCTCCTGTCGTTCCGCAGCACGCCTCAAAGCCCGTTTAATCTCTTCTTCCGTTGCAGATGACATAATGCCAAGAAGTTTGTAATAGTTTTCCATTTCATTCTCCATATTTATTTTAAATAATGCATTCTAAAACAAACGGCATAAAAAAGAAACAAACGGTATAAAGGCCGTCTGAAAGTCCTATTCAGACGGCCTTATCTTTTATTCGGCCACCGTATTGCCGCGCAAACACGCGGTAAAACCATCGCGGCCGTTTTGCTTGTCCGGCGAAGGCTGGACACTGCGCAAAATCCAAACGGGCAACGGCGTGCCGTAGGTGTTGAAGCGGATACAGTTCTGCGTCGACCAGCCGCCGCCGAATGCGGCCGCCTTGAGCGTGAAATACGGCTTGCCGGTTGCCGGATTAGTCGGCGCAAGATCGGTCAGGGTATCGCTTTTTGCGACCAAGCCCAGCCGCTCGCCGTAAAGCTCGAATTGGGTTGCAGTAATGAATTTAATCAGCCACCGCTCGGTAATCGCGCCGTTACTGGCCAACTTAATCGGGTAGTCTTTGACATTGGTACGCGCCAAAATAGGCTCCCCGCGTTGCGCGTCACTCCACACATTGTCCCATGCCTGTTGCGAAAACGGCTCGGTAGCGCGCACCAGCAAATCGCCGCCGATCAGGGCGGAAGACACAAATGTGTTCTCCTTCGGATAATTGCGCCCAATCGCAAACTGGAGTTTCAGACGGCCTGAAATATCGACGCCGGTCACACGGTTTTCCTCCTCCCAAGCGCAAATGGCAGTCAGCGGCAGGGTATATTGCGACAAGTCCAACGGCTCGGCAAAAGTAATACTGCCCGCTTTGAGGTCTGCCGTGTATTTCTCGGCGAGGACGTGTTTGCCCTTGCTGTCGACCAAGCAGAGGCGGTCGATATTTTGACGGTTGAGCGTTATTTTTTGAGCGGCGGTAAACGCGCTGCCCAAATCCTGCTTTAGGCGGTTGGAAATCACGATCATATCGCCCTTGCGGAACACAGGGACGCGTCCATCGGCAGGCAGGCGCACGGCATCAATGCCGATAATTGATGAATCCAAAGGCAGGTTGTCTTGGGTCACAGCGTTGTAGCGTAAATCTTCAGGGTAAAAACCCTCATTGCGCTTGATTTCGTAGAAGCCTGTCTCGTAGTCGATTTTGCCTGTAATGCCGCCAGTAATTTCGCCTGCTGCGTTGCTTCTGCCGACAATTTCGCCGTTGCCCGCGTAAACGGTAAAGCTTTCAGGCTTGACCGGCGCGGCAGGTGTGCGGCCTGCATAACCATAACCCTTGATCTGTGGCTGGCGTACGATACCGCCTGTAATTTTAAGATTCAGGAAGGCAATATTACGGTCATTGATAATGACTTTACCGTCAGTAGTCAACGTACCGACTGCATCGCCCGAACCTTGTACTGCATTCCAATTCTTATAAAGCGTACCGCCTCGCTCAACAATCTCTGTCTCGCCGTCATGAAACGACCAGGTATCAAAAACACAGACGCTTCCTTGATCAAAGTCGCTCAAAACATTAAATAACAAGCCGCCGTTCAAGCTGCCACGACGTTTTTTTATTGAGGCTGGATCACTAGTGAGGTAATCTGCATACCAACTGACTATTTTCCCATAACGGTTTATTGTTTTGGTCTCAAGCAATTCTAGGTACTTATATTTTGTACCCAAAATATTTCCTTCGACTATCCGTCTTTCCTGACCGGCAACCTGCAACACCGTTTTAGGTACAATTATTGTCGAGCCTACAGCACTTACACCCTCGACTTTTCGACCGCCGATTGTGAACTCGCCATTTTTCGCAGGGTTGGCGGACAATACAATTTTAAAACCGCCTGAACCAGTTTTTATTCCCATTATTTATCCTATCTCAATGCTGCCGCATAACCAGAATAACTGTTTGAAACAGTTGTACTTGTATATTCTTCAAAGCTTCCCAAAGCCGTTAAAGAAACAGTGCGCCAATCAGGTATCGCTGTCCCCAGTGTGATATTCCAAACCTCTCCTTTTTCCTCTGCGGTCAAGCCAAGACCATCAGCAAGGCCAACTTGAATGCGATCAGGCTCATCACAAACATAATCAACTGAAGTAGAGTCAATATAAGCCGGCAATTTAATCGTGCCGTTCAAATAATCCACGCTGCCAGTTGCATCGCCCGTTAATTTTCCTGCTCCATCATCTCGTGCGCTTTTTTTACCGTTATTTTGCCAAGTAAGCACCAGCGTTCCCGGCTTAATTGGATGGCCTAGGGAATAAGTGCACTCCCCATTTGCCGCCTTGGGCAGATTATTCCCACCCGTCTTCCCACCATCAAAAGACGTAAAACCAGAGGAATCTCCCCATTGGAACACTAAGCGGCTGCCAACATCCGGAAGAGACGGTAGATTAAGCAATACACTGCCTGTTGCAGACGATACCGTACCTACACTTTTACCGGCTTCATCCCGTAACACGCCGTCGCCTGTATCGGTCAAAACATACCAAACGCCCAAAGCCATAAAAGACACTTTTAAACTACCCAAAGCAGGATTAGGTCTAAGCAGAGGGGCAAATGATGTACCGTGGTTGGTTTCTTTAATTTCTACCGCAAAAGCATATCGCGCTGATGACGATTTAGCACCCGGAACCGCAGTTACCGTGTAATAACCTGTCGGCAAACCACTCAGACGCCCATGAGCGTAATCGGCATTGACGATATTGTCCCCGCTTTTAAGTTGACCGAAGCCATTGTCTGTGTAGTTCCCAATCTTGATACTGCCGGGTAAAACAGCCGAAGGCAAAGTTAAGGTTCCACTATCGACACGCCCCGCAAAAAGCTGCTTTTCCGGCGCAGCGGCGACCCATGCTTCACCGGGAACCGGGTATTCGTCCGCATAAGGTGTCTCGACTGTCGAGGTCGGTACAAGCTTTTCGTAGATG
The DNA here is from genome assembly GCF_041433145.1 of Neisseria sp. 27098_8_158. NCBI lineage: Bacteria > Pseudomonadati > Pseudomonadota > Betaproteobacteria > Neisseriales > Neisseriaceae > Neisseria > Neisseria sp. 27098_8_158. The sequence goes on along the minus strand of NZ_JAPWAZ010000002.1, from coordinate 515,230 downwards.
CTTGACACCGTCAGCGTGGCATCTCCTGCCGAAAGGCCGTCTGATACAGGTTTCACGCCATAATAAGCCGCAGAATCTGCCACTTGGGTTTCCAAAATCTTAACTTTAGGAGCGGCATACCCCTTAACCGGATAATCGACACCGTCAAAATCTCGGGTTAACGGATTGCTGATTTCCATTTTGACTACACGGCGCGGCACTTCCTCGACCTCACCGTTTGATTTTGGAATCTCAAAAACTCGTACTTCATCTTCGATGTTGATAATGCGGAAATACTCCGTGATACGGCGCGTCACATCTTCGGTTTTGTCTTCATATTGCAGGCAATAACGCTCGCCAACCTTCGGTAAAGGAGCCTCTACGCGCTGATACGCCTGCACAAGGCGAACGCCTGCCAAATGGCGACCCAATAACGTCATGCGGCTCTCCACCGTCGGCACAGAATACGCCTCAATGCGCGGCATAATATCCGCGCGGCTCTCGCCGTAGTTGCGCGCTTTAAACGCCAAGAAAGACACGTTTTCAGAGGTCGGCGGCTCGGTAATGACGAAATGCCCGCCGTAAAGCGGCTCGGAGTCGTTACGCAGGACGGCAGGGTACAGCAGACGCGCGTCCAGGCTGCCCATCGTACGGTCAACGTCTGAGACGGGCGGGAAAATCTCGTTATCCTCGCCGGTCAGCGGCTGACCGACCATCAAACCACCGCCATCAGGCGTATCGGTCATGCGCTGGCTGGGGTAAATCTGCAAATCCTGCTGCGTCAGGCGCGTTGTTTTTTCCATGTTTGAAACCTTTTTAAATCCTGTTTAAATTTGTTTTCAGACGACCTTAAAACGTCATCAGGCAGAGCTGGGCTGTGTATCGTTCGCTATCCGTTTCCGGCGTTGAGTAATGCACCGGCTCGACATTGTTCAAAGCCGCGTTATGGGTGCGCCAAATAACATTAAATTCGCGGCCGTCGTAGTGCGTCAGCGTCATCTCCAATTCGGGTACGTCCGTCCAATCGCGCAACGTACGTAAGATACTCAAATCAAGCCACACCCAATCGCCCGATAGCGTAATCGGACGACCGTTTGCCTTAATGCCTTGTTGGATGACCAATCCGCCCGACAAGGTGCGCTGCGGAGCGGCCTGCGCCACCTTGTTCCATTCAAATTCATCGTCCCAGCGCATATCCTGCGGCAGATGTACGGCCACGCCATTGTCTTTCCGTTTCAGCGTCCATTCTTGATTTGCCATTTCAGACGGCCTTTGCGTATTTTTCTCAAAACCCTATTAAAACAAAAGCCCCGAAAATCGGGGCTTGGCATGGTTGCAGTCAGATGGTTGCAGGCCGTCTGAATTATGTCGTGCGCTTTAATGAAGCTTCTAAACTATTCATAAAACCGTTAACAGCTTTCTCGGCAACCGCTTGGTCGCGCTGCGCCAAAATTTGGTTAAGCTTTTCCGGGTCGATATTAACCTGCGGATTGCCGATTTGTTGCAACCGCTGGGCGGCATTACTGTTACCATACGAACCTTGGTTGCGGACTTGCTCTTGCGCGGCAGATTCGGCGCGCTTGCTGCGCTGCCTGTTGTAAATCTGTTGCTGCAAATCGATTTGACGCTGATATTCGCGCGCAACGTCGGTTTGTTTGAGGCGGTTGGCATTGTCGAGTTTTTGTTGCAGCTCACGGATTTTTCTTTCTTGCTGCAAAGAATAAACCGCCTCCGTATTGCCATTAAGCTCGGCAAGTTCGGCCTCAAGCGCGCGGGTTGCATCATGTGCTTCTTGGCGCAGGGCATTCAGCCGGCGTTGGGCATCGGATATCGCATTGCGGAATTTTGTCAGCTCAGTATTCCCCAATTTATCGGCAGCACGAGATGCCGCGCTGGCCGCATCGTTCAAGATATCCTGTGTCACTGCGCCTTGAGCAGAAGCATTGGTCAGCCTTTGCATCGCGGTATTCGCGTTGTAAATCTGTTGCGTGTACTCTTTCATCTGAGCAGCGCGGAATGTGGCCTCCATGCCCAACTTAATCCCGGAGAACTGTCGGTTCATCAAATCCAGCTGCTCATTATTGAGCTTGTAAAAGCCTGCCGTTTGCGTCAGACGGTAGCCGTAATCACTAAATGATTTAGATGCATTTGCCGCCGCTTTAGCTGCATTGTCTGCCTCCGCTGCCGCCTCTTTGTTGGCTGTCGCCACTTTTCTGACCGATTGGGCATGGTTTTCCGCTGCTTGCGAGCCTTTTTCATGCGCGGCTTTCGCGGCTTCGCCTGTTTTAGCGGCAGTATCGTTTAGCCCTTGATAAGCGGCTTTTGCTTTTTCCGCACCACCCGTCGCCGCATCGCCCAACCGGGCAAGCTGCTCCTGCGTCAACAGTGCCGCGTCTCCGCTGGCTTTGAGCTGGTGTTGAAACTCGGCAAATTCCTCCTTGCTTTTAAGTTTGCCCATCATGGCCTCAAAGGCTGCCTGTATCAGCTTGGCATCTTTTTGACCGGCCGCCGCCGCTTCTGTCGAGGCTGTCTGAAAATCAGCGAATGCCTGCCGCGCGTCGCTGCTGATACCCGTCATCACGGCCTTGCTGTCCACGCCGATTTTGGCGAAGGCGTCGGCAACCTTGTCCGTCGACTCCCTTGCCGTATCTCCGATTTTCTTAATTTCCTCGGCCGTCAGCCCGGATTGTTTGCCTACCTTTTCCAATTCGGCCAAAAGAGCATCGGTTGATTCTTTACTGTCCATCTGCTTGAGCGCGGCCTGAAACACCCGGCCCATCTGCTCGGCATCATTACCAAACTGAGAGGCAACACGCGAAAAATTGGCAATACCTTCCGCCGCCTTTTTGCTCATGCCGGTGGTTACTTCTTCCGCCGTCAAACCCAAAGCCTCAAGGGCTTTTTGTGCTGCGGCGAGCTCGCCCGTATCTGCGCTGATTTTGACGTTTTTCTTGTCAAGTTCGGTTTTCAGTTCAGCGGTTTTGGTGCGTACGTTTTCCAGCTTGATTGCCAGCTCACTGTAAAAGTCGCTCGTTTCTCGTCCGTCGGCACGCAATGCCGCCATACTGTGTTCTAATGCTGACAACTCTGTTGCAGACGCACGATATTCGGCTTGCAGGGCTTTGATGGCGGCGGCTTCCTCTTCGGCTGCCTTTTTCTTGGCGGCGGCAGCTTTTTCGGCTGCCTCCTGAGCTTTTTTATCCGCTATCTCCAACTCGCGCTTAATTTGGGCTTCGGTTTTGAAAAACTCGTGATACTTGTCGAGACCGCCGGTGGTAAACAGACTATCCAAAATGGCAGGAATACGGGCGAGGTTATCGCCGAAAATTTTTGCTAAATCCGTATTTTCGCGTAGCCAGCCGCCCACACCACGACCAACCTCGAAAGCAGCAAACAATAATCCGGCATTGGACGCCGCCGTCTTGAGATTTTGAGCCAATGCTCCCGCAGCCGCCGCGCCATTACCGAAACCGTTACCGGCAGCAGCGGATTTGAGCGCAATGCCCAGCTCTCGTGCAGCGACAGTGGTAGACAGGATGGATGCTTTGGTTGCTTCAATTCCGACACGCTGGGTCGCAAATGATGCCGATACCGCACCACCGGTCAGTCGAACAGCCGCCTCATAAGCCTTGACGGCAACTGCGCCTGCTGCGAACAGTGCGGCAAGTTGCGTCAAGGCAGGGAACTCTTCGGTAATCGCTCCGATTGCACTTGCCACACTGCCGGACGTACTCGCCAATAGAGACACTAAAGGCAGCAACTTTTCGCCGACCTCGATGGCAACATTGATGATTTCCTGCTTGGCTTTGGCAATCTGCGCCTCGCTGGTAGACATGGCGTTTGCCACCTCTTTTTGCATCGCGCCAACGACTTGTCCCTTGTCGGCGACCAAGCCCAAAGCCTTTTCATATTCGCCCAACGAGCCAACCAAAAGCGCGATGTCGTCGCTATATTCCGTACCGAAGAGTTGCGAGAGCGTCAGGGCGCGGCTTTGTTTATCCAAGCCTTCGAGTTTGTGCAAGAAGTCCGTCAAAGCCTGCTGCGGATTGGCGGCGATATTGGCCGCCATCTCATCAGCAGACGTACCGATACCTTCCAAGGCCGCCTGAAAGTCTTTGCCCTGGCTTTGAGCGGTTTGCAGTTTTTGCAGCATGGCATTGATGGCGGTCGCAGCCACTTCGGGCGGTTTACCCAATGCTATAAATGCGTCGGCAAGCGCGGCGGCTTCGTCGGCAACCAAGCCGAACTGTTTCGCCGTACCGCCGATACGCGCCATCGCCGCAACAATGTCTTTTTCTCGTGCGGCGGTATTGTTGCCCAAAACGTTGATGGCATCGCCGAGCTTTTCCACTTCGCCGATTGGGAGTTGGAACACGTTGGCAATCGTTGCGGCGGCATTGCCTGCCTCTTCCGCGCTCATCCCAAAGGCAACCGACATCTTGGACGCAATAGCGGTAAATTCCGACAATTTCTCAATCGGAATGCCGAGTTGTCCACCCGCTGCGGCAAGCTCGGCCATTTCAGCGGCGGAAATGCCTAATTCCGCGCCCATTTTCTTCAGCTCGTCTGAAAGTTGAGCGTACTGCTCGTCCGTACCGTCAGCGACTTTTTTCACACCCGCCATAGCGGTTTCAAACTTCATCGCCTCGCGGGTGGCAAACGCCAAGCCGCCCGCACCACCAACCAAGCCCTGAATCTCCGAAGCAACCTCGGCAATAGACGGCTTCACGCCTTTCAGGCTGGCTTCAAGTTCGCGCACCTTGCTTTCCTGCAACTGCGCCGCCCGGGCTAATTCTTCATGCGAGAGTGTGCCGCTGTTTTTAAGCAATTCGTAGGCGTCTTTGGTCTTTTGGATTTCCTGCCGTGCCTTGTCGTCGGTATCGATGCCGAGCTGGATTTTGGCATCGGCGATCGCCTTTAGGGTTTGTGCTTCGGCGGTCAGGCGGTCGAGCTGCGCCGTTGCGGCGGCGGATTCGGACGACAGGCGCGCCTCTTCGGCGGCAAGATTTTTGACGGACACGCCCGACACCGACATCGCGTCGCGGGCGGCATACAGCTTGCCCGTCAGCTCGGTTTCGCTTTTTGCCAGGCGTTCGGATTCGGCGCGAAGTTTCGCCAAATCGGCCTGCTGTTGCTGCGTACCACCGCCGCGCATGGATTTCTCCAACGTCGCGGTCAACTCGTCCAGTGCACGCATTTCTTTAGCGGTATTGTCCAATTCCGCCGACAACGCCTTATATTCTGCAATTGCCGCCTGTTGCGCTTGAGCCTTCGCCAGCGTTGCGCCCAGCTCTTTCGCTTCGGTGGTCAGCTTGCCCGTATCGATGCCCGCCGCCTCGATGGACTGCGCCAGCGCGTCGATGTTTTCAACGCCGGACACGCCCGCCTTAATCTCTAAACCTGCCTGAATATTCGCCATTATTTAATCCTGTTTTAAAACCCGTTTAAAAAAGGCCGTCTGAAACCTGCCGCCGCTGCGCCTACACGCAGAAGCCAGTTTCAGACGGCCTTTGTTTATTACCGAATCTTTAGTTGTTGTACGACGTGAAGGAATAGGTCGAAGTTTCGCCCGAAGCCAACACCGCCGTGCCTTTGAATTCCGCCGTATTAAAGTCGTCGCCGAACCAGTCGATACTGCCGTCCGCCGCCAGTACGGCATGGGGGATATGCAGGATGCCGGTCTCGCCGGTAACGCGGTTGCGGCCGTCGACGTAGATTTCCAAGTCCAATTTAGACAAGGTCGCGGCAGAGACTTTATAGCCGCCGGAATCTCGGGTTTTGTAGTCGACGGTGATGTTTTCGCCTTCGTTGACGGTATCTGCGACCGGCAGGATGGTAATCATGCCCAAGGTGGCATTAATGTCCAAATGCTTGGCATCAACATTGGCGTTTGACTTGTTTTTGACTTTGACGGTAGCCGGGTCGATGTTGCCGTTTGCCAGCTTGTACGCCATGCCTTTTTTGCCGATGGTCACGGTCTCGCCGGTAACGGTCTCCGCCGTAGCCGCGATGACGGCGGCTTCGCCCATCAAAGCCAATGCCAAATTGTCTTTATCGAAAGTATCGAGCTTCAGACCGATTTCGGTAGGCTTGACGGTTTTCAGGCTGTCCAGTGCGCTGCCATAAGTGCCTTTTTGCTTGGACACGCGCTCTTTGGTTTCCACGCTGGTCTGCGTGGTCAGGGCGGTGGTGTTGCCGATGTCGATAAAGCCTGAGCCTTTTTGATTGAGGTTGCGTACCTTGACGTCGCCCTCAAAGATTAAGCCGTGGTCGTTTTGTTTTGCCATGTGGCAGCTCCTTTAGTTTGCCGCCTGCACGGTATCGCAGGCGAATGAAATGGGGTAAAAAGCAAAGCCATCGTTGTATTCTATGGATGGCGAGGCGATGCGGCGGAAAGGGGTAACGGCATATTCGTCGCCCGCGTCCCAGCCTGAAAACGCCCGTTGGATTGCCGTCAAGGTCTCGCCGACCTCGTACAGCGTGGATTTGCCGTTGGCGGTATAGCTTCGCGCCAAAACAAAGGTAAAGTGCAGCGTCGATTTGAGGAATTTGCCGTTTTTCGCTTCGTCGGCAAAGGTCGAGCCGCCGTAAACGACATAGACCGCGCCGTCCAGCGGGGCGGCTTTGCGTTTCACCGCGCCTTGGGCGAGCAGCTCGGCAAGTTCGCCGATCTCCTTGACCGCCTTAATGCCTTTGACGGTTTTCAGACGACCTAGGATTTCAGGATAGACCGCCAATAAGTTTTCATGCTGTTTCAAAGCCATATCAGACAATCAATCCTTCCAGCCAATCGGACATTAAATCGTCAATGTCCTGATAATCTTGCGAAGACAAGCCCAAAAACGGACGCGCCGGCATGGTTTTCGTGCCTTCCTGCGCATAAACCGAGTAGCCCATTACCGAGCCGGTAATCACGCTGTTTGCCGATGCCTCGTGCGTAATGCTTGCCAAGAGGTTGCCGTGGTCTACCAAAATCCCGCCGCGTCCGTTTTTGGCTTCTGCCGTAGCGGGGCTGACATCCTGCCAGCGTTTGCCGTCAGGCGCGGTTTTGGTTTCGGCGATACGGCGGCGAGTCGAAGATTCGAGGATGCCGCCGATAGCGCGTAAAGGCTCCTCAAGGCTGCCGTTCAACCTGCCCGACAGGCGGTTCAGGCTTTGGGCGATACGCGACAAGTCGTGCGATACCGTAATCCGCATTGCCTACTCCTTCAGCCATTCCCGCAAATCGGGTTCGGCATTCACATAAACGGCACACGTTGATGGTCTGCGGTCATCCGATACGCGGCTTTCGTCCAGCATATTCGGATTTTTAACGACCATCTTCAGCCAAGCGATTGCCGACTGATAACGTTCTTCGACAATACCTGTTACCGCATCGTCGTAGAGGTAGTAGCGGGCGATGTCGCAGACTTTGATTTTCAAAACCTGCGGCGCGGTGTCGTTGGTAAAAAACAGTTTCGCCGCCCGAAGGTAGCTTGCCGCTTCTTCTTCCGCATCGGCAATTGCCGCCGCCATCACCGCTTCGTCTATGGTTTCGTAGTTCTCATGATTCGACCGTTCCGCCATTTCCTGCTCGCCGAAACGCGTAATCATGTCTTGGATGGTAATCATGCCGTCCTCCGTTTTCAGACGACCTTTAAAACTTCCTTAAAGGCCGTCTGAAATCCGTTTAAGACATGGTCAGCGTTGCCAACAACTCGGGGCGCAGCGCAATCGGCAATGGATTGGACTGCATATGCAGGCTCCAGCCTTTGTCGTGCTGAAATTTCTCGCGGCTGGCGTAATACGGCAGGGCGCGGGTGTTGACGGTCGCGTTCATGTCGGCAGGTGCGAAATACTCTTTGTAGAGATTGCGGCCGACCGGCAGCAGAATGGCTTTGTCCGCACCGATGTCGGCGTCGCTGCCGAAATGGTTGGCATACTCGATAAAGCGGATGCCTTTGTGGACAAACTCGGTCGGATTGAGCGTATCGCCTTCGCGGTAGGCGCGTGCTTCGTCAAAGCGTTTGTACACTTCGAAGATAGACTTATGCTCTTTGAGCGCACTCAAAAACTCCATGCCGCAATAGACAACCCAGCCGCGCACTTGCGCACCGTTGAATTTTTGGCGTTGTTCGGACAAGAGCTTGTCCAATACCGCGCCGACTTTGGTCGTGTCTTTCGACAATTCGATGTTTTGTGTTTTGCGCTGCACTTTGAAATCGGTATTGATGTCCAAAATCACGCTGCCGTCCGCATCCAAAATCTTGCCTTGCAACGCGCCGAGCATCAGGTGCTCACGGGTGTATTCAAGGTCGGATTTGCCGCCGGCCAGCTTTTCGTTGACCTTGTCCATGACGGTCGCGGCTTGGGTTGTGCCGAAAGCACGCAGGTTTTGTACGTCGTCCGCGCGGATGACGTCATGAATCGGCAGGTGTGGGATTTTGACGGTACGCACGGTGCGTTTCGGACTTTCGACCGCCTGGCCGGCCGTACCGCGCTCTTTGCTGGCTACCAAGTGGACTTTGCCGTCTTGGAACTCAATGTCGGCATAAGTGGTGGTCAGATATTCGGGTTCGAAAATACCCAGTTCGCGGATTTGGCTTGCGCCCGGGTCGATTTTGTTGACGGCGGTGGTCAAAGCCTGTACGCCGAATTTGCTGTTGTCAGATAAAGGCATGTTTTTTCCTTGTGGTTACAGGTCGTCGTCACGCGAGTTGACTTTACGGTTAACAAAATAAACGATGCCGTATGGATCGCCGTCTTTATTCAGCTGCTCCATCACATCACTTGACGATTTTGATGCGCCGGCGCGAATTACACTGTCTGAGCATTGATCCAGATTAATGATGCAATTGTACGGCTGTACGATGACTTTACCGTCGGCTTCATCTGTCAACGCTAGCAGCTTGAGACTGCCGCGGAAATTCCAATTAACAAATGTACCGGCTTTTGTGCCTTGCGAAGCAGCAATCGCCACACGCGTCAACGGCGTCGCTTCGTATTTCAAAAAGTCGGAAATAGCAGGGCCGAGGATTTCTGTTTTCACTTTAGACATAAGCGCCTCCCAATAAGCCTTTGTGGCTGGCGACGGAGAATTTGCCCTCCGCCTCGCCGGTGTGTTCGGATTCGCATTTGCCTGCGCCTTCGCTCAACAGTGCGGGTGGTACGGCAGACTGGGTGGCTTTCGGCTTCAGATCGGCAATCATGGCTTCTGCCGCTTCAATGTCGGCAGACAAAAGCACGGTCATGGTTGCGTCGGACAAGCCTTCAAACTTGCCGTTTTCGCCTTCCTTAAAGCCGGCGGCGGACAATTTCGCCTTGACTTGGTTTTTCTTGGCAGCCGCTTCGGCTTCTTTCAGCTTTTTCTCGGCTTCGGCTTTTTCAGCCTTGAGCGTATCGACTTCCGCTTTCAGGTCGTCAAACGCTTTCTTTTCTTCGGGTGTCATAGATAACTCCAAAGGTTGTTTAAAAATATCCGGCAAGGGACTGCCGTCCGACAACACCACCGCCTCCGTCTCGCCATCTACACCGACGGCGGTAAACGACACCTCGCGTATCGCACAACGGCGCAGGATGACGGCCGGCCCGGTTACTTCGTTGCCGTTGACGGACAATACTGCGCCCGCCGCCAGCTCCTCGTAGGATTCCGCCTGCGCGTAAACCGACATTTCCCAAGGGAAACCTTGGTCGGCTGCTTCGGCGATCTGCGTGCCAAACTCGTTGGACAACAGACTACCTTCCGCAATCAGGCCGTCCGCCGTTACCGACAGGCTGCACACGCCCGCCATCTTGACGGGGGAATGCTCCAACAGGACGGGGACGGACGCTTTGTGCGACAGCTGGGCTAAATCGACGACTGTCTGATAACTGCCGTAGCCGAAGGGCTTGCCCGAATTGGCAACGCCTTTAAAAGTACGCACCTTGTCGGCACCGGTCGCCAGGGCAACCGGCAGAGCGGCGGACAATTTGATTTTGAGGGGGGTGTTGTTCGTATCCATTGCTCCATTTTGCCTTGCCAAGTTCAAAAAGACGGACGGCAGGATTTCACTTCCCAATCCAAATGCAAAAGCCGCCTAAAACCCGAATATCAGGTTTCAGACGGCCTTTGAAAATCCTCATGCGTAAAATATGAAAATACCCACTTTAAAACCGCTTTAGAATCGCGTTAGATTGATTTTCGAGATTCTGACGGGGGTTTGCCTATCTTCGGCATCCGACCCGCCTAAAATCGCAAATTTGGGGCATATCCAAAAATGCAGACGGCAGCGGTTTAAAAAAACGTTTTCAGGGGGCTTTTAGGGCTGCGTCAGATTGCATTTAAACTCTCGGACATATCTTTTCCTATCCTGACCGATAAACGCGTTAAAACGTGGAATTTGAGCGTTTATGAAAAAGGCCGTCTGAATCGGTTTCAGACGGCCTTCGGGTTATACAGGTTTAAATCTCGGATCGGCTTCCAGGGCGGTTTTTAAATCGGACTTGTACGGCTTAATCCACTCGGACTTTTCAGCAGCCTCAAGTATCCATCCGCATACACGGGAAAATGCCGCAGCGGACAAATCCGCAATCGAAAATACGCAGCCCGAAAACTCGCCCTGCATTTGCTCGGCTGACTCCTTGTCAATTTCAGCAAGACGCGGGTACAGATAGTCCAACAATTCGGACGGGGCGGTTTTCCCGCCTAAAAATACTTTTACTTCGCGGCTGACATACAGTTCAGACGGCATGACTTACTCCGATATTTTTACCAATAAGCGGACTTTATCCCGCTGTTCTTTCGGCAATGATAACACATACTGCAACAATTTATGCCGGTTTACCGCATTCAGATGGCGCAAATCAAGCGGGACAATATCGGCTTTGTTGAAATGCTCTTGAATATTGTCAACCTTCCCTTTCCATGCGTCGGCGGTGTGCGCAAAATAACGGTTCATCAATTCCGCACGTTCGGGATTTTCGGTAAACATAAAATCCAGTTTTACCCATTCTTCACGGGGCAGGTCGTCTGAAACAATCAGATAATCGGCTTGACCCTTACCTTTCTCTACGGGCAAATCAAACACCTCCAGCCTATCCCCCGTTTCAGCCTGCCACGCTGCCGCAGCTCTCGCTTCGTGGTTTTTGGTATTGTTGGCAGACTGCTCTTTTGTCAACCTGCGCACTTCTTTTTCCGACACCTTGTCCGACAAAGCCAACACCGCCACTTTATCAGACGGCACGCTATACCGCTTGTCCAACCACGCCTCGCGCTCGGCAATCATGGCGGCCAGGGCTTCTTCGCCGTTTCGCTCGCCAAACAGCGCGTCCATTGCGCCCAGCCGGTCGCCGTGGTTGTGCGCGAAGCTCGGCGTGATGTCGTCGGGAATCAATACCGTTTCCCCCGTGCGCGGATTGGTAAACTCGACCATATCTACATCAGGCTCGCCGCTGATGCCCTCGCGCTCTGCCTGCCGACGAGTCAGCGCGGAAACCGAGCATTTGCAGCCGTAGCCGTTGGGCGGAAAGATGACTTTCCAAATGTCGTGGTCAACCGGCAGGACTAAGCCGTAGTAGCGTTTATGGCTGTCGCGCGGATGCCCGGCGGCGGAATGGTTGTAGCGCAAATACGGCAGGGCTTTTTTGTTTGCCTGTATCCGCTGCCATTGCCCCGCCGCAAAGGCGGTTTGCATATTGGTATTGAAAATGGTTTTCAGACGGCGCGTACTGCCGAGCTGTACCAATTTCGGCTCGCCGTCCAGCGGGTCGGTCATCACTTGCTCGCCCCACCAGCCTTTAGCCATCAAATACGGTTTTAAACGCTTTTTAAAATCGGCAAACGCCGTGCCGTTCTGCTGCGCAGATTCAATGGCGTCTTTGACTTCGGCAAGCATATCCGCGTCCATCATCTTGGCGACGGTAAAGGCAAGGCTGTGTTGATACAACCAAACATCGTAATGACTGAATCCGGGCAGGATTTTCTTAGCCTTGAAATGCTCGAAAGCGGCTTTATCGACTAAGCCGGCGAAGCTGTATTCAATCCCGTCCATCGCCTGCTCCGTCAGCCCAAGCCGAAAGGCCTTCTGAAACCAAACGCTGGATCAAGAGATTGTCGCCCTTGCTCAAATCAAGCTTGGACAGTTTCGCCTCAAATTCAGCGTAGTCTTTGCAGCTTTCCAGCAAACCCAACACTGCCTCCATCTTCGGTCGGGCGATTGCCTGCTCCGCCGTATCAGGCGCATTGCGGGCAAGGCCGTCAGACAGGCGCAGGCTGAATTTGGCGGGCGCAGGGTTTTCAGACAACGCTTTCGGGTCGCGCAGCTCGAAATGTTCCGGCTCAAAGCCCAAGATGTCGCGGTAGTAGGTTTCGGTCAACACGAGCTGCCCCGTATCCATATACATCTTGTCGCGTTCGGCTCGGGTTTTATCAACCTTGATTTCGTCTTCAAACTCAAACCATACGCCTTTGGGCGCATTAATCGGCTTGCCGTAGGCATTGTTGACCATCACAAGCGCGTCGATAAAGTGCTGTGCAGCGCGGGAGAGCAGAGCGAGATACGCGCCGATGCGCTCGTCGCGGTTGTTTTCTTCGGTTTCCTGACTGGCGCGGCTGGCGGTCTCAAGGTCGCTGGTTTTGACTTTGCCTAACAGCGTTTTTTGGATACGCGCATTGGCAAGGTTTTCCAGTCGGCGGAATGCCTGACCATCCGCGCTGTTTTGCAGCATCATCACATCGTCTTCGCGTTCGATACTCAACGCGCCGCCGGAAACAAAGCGGTAAAATCGGCTCATGAAGCTGTCGTGGTCGTCGTTGCTGTTGGCTTGGATTTTAGCGATCAGATAAGGCTGGGCGTAGCGCGTAATAAATTGTGCGGCATAAACAAAGCCTTTTTTACGCAATGCAACCGGCGCATACAGCCGCGCCGCCGCCATTTCGCCCGCAGGATTGGTTGAAGTGGCGCGGTGGGTAATAAAGAGATACAGCACGTCCGTATTGCAGGCTTCCTCACCGCCGCTGCCGCGATACACCAGCGAGCCGTCGCGGTAGGGAACGTATTTCGCCAATTCGCCGCTTTTGTTGCTGATATGCTTAATCGTCAAAAAGCCGTCGGGTTCGGGCTGATAAACGTACCGACCGACACCATAGCCGCCCAAACGCGCCGTCAACACGATTTCGGCAAGTGCGGGCAGATGGCGTTTCAGCGTTTTCCACAAGCGGTCTTTGTCATCGTCATTCAAGTCCTCGCCATAAATGCGCCACGCCTTGTTCTGCATGGCGGAATGCAAATCCTCCAAACAGGCAGCCACCTCGTCATCGCTTACCACCGCGTCCAATGCCTGCTGCCTGTCCACGCCGAGACGCGAAAGCAGCGCGTCCGTGCCCTCCATATTGGAAAACAGGCTTTCCAGCGCATCTTCGGTCGCGCTCGTCAATGTCTTGATGGCGGTTTTTCGCGTTGCGCTTTTAATCAATCCGAACATAATTTTCTACTCCAAAGGTCGTCTGAAACCGTTTTCAGACGACCTTAAAATCAATACTCTTCGCCACGGGCCGCCAAAAAACCTTCAATTCCAGCGACAATAAAATGTAGATTTAATAGCCGCCCAGCCTTATAGCAGGAGACAACCTCTTGCAGATGTGCAATCGCTTTATCCAAACCACGCTCGAGGTACTCAACATCCTCTGTCAGCTCTTTTTCACGAGCGGTTATACGTTTTCCATCACACATTGTTAAATCTCCAACATCGGCACAGGCAAATCAATCGCCCGCGCTCTGTTTGATACATTGCCCGTCGTTGCCGCCATCCACAGCATATGCAACGCATCGGGGCCATCGTCGTGGTCGGCTTTCGGGAAGTGACGCAACTGGCTAATCAGCGTCTTTTGGTCGGGGTTGAGCAAAATCAGCCCGTTTGCCATATGTGGCTGTAAGGTCTCAATCCGCAACATCTTGTCCGATGACGGCTTGATACCGCGCACCGGAATATGCACACCCGACCGCGCCCCACGCTTAATCAGCTCGTCCTTGAGAAACTCTTGAAATTGCACCGTCTCAACCACCCACAATACCGGCTTGACCCGCGCCTCTTTTTGGATGCGGATCACGTCCTCGATAATCAAATCGGGCAGGCGTTTTTTGACTTGGGCAACGGTTACAAACAGACGGCCTGTTGATTTCTGATAACCGCCGACCAAAATCGCCGACGGGTCACGCCCCGCGCCCGCTTTACCCAATGACGGGTCGAGCGCGCCGTAGTACACCAAATCGTCCGGCAATTCCGACCAGTATTTGATGTTTTCGGCAAACGGCGCATCTTCGCCGCTGACCGGGTCGTTTTGGTACTCACTGTCAAATGTCGCATGGCCGTCGCGGGCGCGGATTTTCATCAGCGCGAGTACGCCGCGAGCCGCCCAGCTTGTTTGTGCGCCGCGCTCCATCTCGTCTTTGTTGGCGAGATAAAACGCCTCGGCCACCGTCTCGCCGTCGTTGCGGAAAAGTTCCTCCCATCTGTCCCACAAATCCATGCGGTCGGGCCAGCGTTTCATCGCCTTAAACTTAATACCGTGCCAAAACGGGTTATTCAAAGTGCGGTTAAGTACGCTGTCGTAATGTAAAATCGTGCCGATATAAATCACATCGTATTTCTGACCGACACCGCCCAAAGGCAATACAGTCTTAGTCAGCCACGCATTGAGCTTGTCGCGCTGTTCCGGGTTGCGGACTTGTTCGTCATTCTCAATATCGTCCAAAACAGTTAAGTCAGGACGGTAAGGGCCGTGACGCAAACCGCGCAGCTTTTTACCGCTACCGGCCACTTGGACTTTAACGTCATTGGCCGTCACAATCGTACCGGCCTGCCATACACGGCCTTGCCCGCATACTTCCGGAAAGTCGGTTTTCAAGCGTGGATTAAACTCAAGTTCTGCCTTAATGGCCTCCAGCATCGGATACGCTTGGTCGATACTGTCCATTACGATGACCGCATAATGTTTTTGGCCTGTCACAATACACCACAGCGTAAACAACTGAGTAACCTGCGTCGATTTACCCTCGCCACGCGGCGCACCTACCGCCTCATTTTCCCCTTTGGGGGAGCGGATAATCTCCGGCAGACGGCTGAATAAAAACGCATGCAGTTCGGATTTCTCAGGCGAGCGGATATAATGGGGGAAGTAGGTATTCACGAAATATTCGTAACCGCCTACCGGGTCAAACACCTTGGCACGGCGTGCAGCAATAGCCTTTGGCGATGCATCGAAGCCGTCCACTTCCGCTTCGATGACTTGGCGCAGGCTGGCGGCCAGTTCGGCAAGGGATTTGAGGAATTCTTTATTTTTCATATGGAGCGCTCAAAATGGATTGGTTAGACAGAAACCTGCAACACGAATTTTTGTCAGAGCTTTATAAGGTTTATCCAGACAGTATTACTTATGACTACTATATAAATGCCGCTATCGCCCAAACTAGTGGTGTTATAGAAGCAGAAGAAGATGCTTCGTTTGTATTAAAACAATCCGCAAATCTGCAATATTTAGCCGAACATGGCTTGGTTGTCTTCGACAATGAGACTCTCATAACCGCTACTGTTAAAATCACGGCCAAAGGCATAGACTTCCTTATGGATGATGGCGGCCTTTCTGCTATTCTTGGGGTTGTCACAGTCAAACTACACAGTGACACTATTCAAGCTTTGCTCAATACAAAAATTGACCAAGCAGATATCCCTCCGGAAGAAAAAAGCAAGCTAAAGGTTATCTTAAGCAAAATGGGAGATGTAGCATTGGCGAAACTTACCGAGAAAGCCATCGACGCTGTTACATCTCCTCAAATTATCAATCTGCTGCAAAGTTTACAAGGAAATACAATATGAATATCGATTACTCACTTGCAAAAATCCTCGAAAACGGCCGATACACACCATCAGAAATAAAAGATCTATTGGAAGAGCAAGGCTTCAGCATTACATTGCCTAAATTGACCGAACACTTAAATCTTCAGGTTGCTCTTGGCATGGCACACAGACGAGAAGACGGCACGTTTACAGCATTGTCGGTTTAATACAAAGGGTCGGGTTTGATACTCCGACCTTTTTTTCAGACGGCCTTGTAATAGTGAACGACAGGTTTTTTTAGCGGTTTGGGATAAACCTTGAAACAAAAAGGAAGTGGCTCTCCCGTTTTCATTTCATGCATGGCGGACATAAAGTAAAAAAACTGGTCGGCCAGCCAAAACAACGGCTCCAGCTTATAGCGCGGTGCGACTGCAGGAGTTTCACTTTCCCAATCGGCAATCCAAATCGGGCAGAATAAAAACCAGCCCTTATGTGTGTATTCGACTTTCAACTTATCCAAACTTCTTCTCCACTTCCGCCCCAAACGGCTCCAATACCTCCACAAAGGCAGGCAAATGTTTGGGGTGTTTTTCTTGCACAAACGCCATCAAGAACTCAATCAATTCCAAAGCCGTCGCCAGTTTTGACGTTTCCGGCATCACACGGGCATTGGCTGATACGGTTTTCGTAAACGCATCGGCCAGGCTGGCCAACAGCTTGGCGCGGTCCGATGGCGGCAAATCTTCGGTACTCGAATCCTGCAGCATCGTCATCGTGCTGTTGTACTGCACCATAAAACCGGCCAACATCGCACGGCTCAAGTCCTCAATACCGCCGCCGGCCAAAGTGTAGGCAGCGCGCATCTTATCCCAGTCGTCGCCTTTTTCCTTATCCGCACGTTTCCACGCACGCGCAGTGGCCTGCGGGATTTCGCACATTAAGGCCGCCGTTTCCAAAGTTTGCTCGCCGCTCACATAGAGCCGGCGTAACTTTTCACGGATTTCTTGCGGGTGAGCCATAATTACAGTCCCATTTTCGCTTTAAGCAATTCCCAGCCGACCGTAATCACACCGCCGCCCAGTGCGCCGAATGTAATGGCCGTGCGTTTCGTGTCTTGGCGGATTTGTGCAATTTCCGCCTGCATTTCCTTCTGATTTTTCAGAGTTTGATCAGTCTTGTTTTCAATACGCGCCAAGGCTTCTAAAATCGGGTCGCTCATTTGTCCGCTTTCCTGTCTAATTTTTCATTCATTTTTTCAAGTTTGTCTTCGATGCGCTCCAAAGACGCCGCGATATTTTTTCGGTCGGCTTGGGCATCTTGCTTGGTGTGATAAGAGAGCTTGACCGCGTGCAGCTCCTCTTTAAGGTCGTCAATACGCTTGTCCGCCTCTTTCAGACGGCCTGAAATACCGTTGACCCAAAACCAAAACGCCGCTGTCGCAATCGGCCACAGAGTTTTAAAACCAAATTCAAAGTCCATTTAAAACCCCTTTAAACCGGCACATCGCCAAATACGATACGCACTGCATAGCCTTCGGGATGACGACTAGCCGCCTCGACCTTTTGGCCGTCAAAAAAGACCGAATAATACTTTCGCAAAATACCAATCACATCAGCAGGGGCGGTCGCGGAAAACTCCACACAAAAGGTCGTCTGAAAATCCTTATCCATACGCACTGCGTACTCAATGCCCGCCTTATCCAATAGGTCGGAAACATGAATGACAAACGGCTCTTGTTCGCGTGCGCGGCTTAAGCCCAATTCCAAGTCCGCATGGCGGCAGGCGACTGTTCGTTGTACCAACTCACGATAAGTCGTCATCGCGCGCCCTCCGAACCGTCAACTTCCGCTTGACTGTTGACCCAGTCGCGCCACGCTGCGTTTTGGTTTTCCAGCTCTGAAACATAGCCGCCAAACTCGACGGCATGTTCCAACAGCGTGGCCGTCTTGCCGTCTTTCGGCGGATTCGGGCGTACCGGCGCGACCATCAATGCGGCAGGCGGCATCGGCATGACCGCCTTTTCGACAACCTTAATTTCCGTAGCCGAGGGCGCGGTTGTAGAGCTGCAGGCCGTGATGGCCAAAGCCGTCAATACAATTACCGCTTGCATTTTTACGGTCTTGAGTAAGGACATTTTCGATTTCCTTTTTATTTTCCGTTTTCAGACGGCTGACTTCCGCCTGTTTTTTCGCCAAAGCCATACCGACGGCGTGTGCTTTGACTTCATATTTTTTAGCTTCCGCACGCGACTGTTCCAATTCGCGCGCATAGTTTTGAGCCGACAACAGCAGGGCTTGCGCCTTGTCGCGCTCCATTTTCTCAATGACCGCTTGCTGCTTCGCAAATGCCGACTTGTAGCCTTGATGGTGCGACACCGCCAAGCCCGTGCCGACAAGCGCGATGATGGCAATCGGTTGCCAGTTATTCGCCAGCAGTTTCACGAGATTCATTCTCGACCTCCTGACGTTTCACGCTGACAAACGAGCGCGCCACCGCATAGCCGCCCACAATGCCCAAATACACCGCCCAAATCTCCGCCGACGGGTCGGGCAACATCACAAACTTAAACGTCCCCGCCGCGCAGGCAACGTTTGCCCACAGTTTCGAGTGCGACACATTGCCTGTCGCCGGGTTTTTAAAAATATCCAAAATACGCATTGCTATTCCACACTTTTGGTTTGCAGGTGCCGTTTCAGCATTTCCTGATAATTGGCCAGTTCGCCCTCCGCAAATTCGAACGCAGCCAAGTTTGCCTGTTCGCTTGCCTCGCGGCTTTTGGCCGACCACAGCTCAATCATCTTTTCGTAAAACTCAACCTGTCCCATGATTAACGACGATTCTTGCGTTTACGCGCCGCACGTTTCGTAGCCGCCACACCCGACTTACCCAAGCGCATAGACGGATGTTGTTTCAAATAGCCAATACTGGCAGGCTTAATCTCAAATTCAGGCAGCTGCGGTTTCAAGACAGACAGAGCCAAAGCAATCAAAGACTTTTTCATACCTTCGCCGCTCCCAATTCCATCGCAATCGCGTCCGCAATCGCGCGGCAGATGCCCCATTTAGTAGTCTTAAACAAGGCCAAATCAGTGTCGTTACTGATAAAAAACGGCTCAAACACAATGCCGCCGGCTTGTGCATAAGCCAGGCGCGAATGCTGGCCCGCATTGTCGGGTTTAAAGCCGTCTTCGCCGCGCAGTTTCCAGCCGGTTTTCTTGGCAACAGCTTTGCTCAACACCTGACACCAGCGTTTGTTTTTCGGCGTACTCAAAGCCTCAATGCCAGTGGCCGTTTTCGCGGCCGCAGCATTGGTGTGGAACTCAATCGCCACATCTGAGCCGCGAATCAGCTTGACCGCATCGCGCAGCGGCATATTGCCTTTGCCCGTGCCGTCGGTTTTAACGGTCAAGCCGTAGTCATCGCGCAAGATAGATGCCACGATGTTGCGCATATCCTGCGCCAAGTCCGCCTCACGGTCGCTTCCGTTGACCGCGCCCGGGTCGGTGTTGCTGTGTCCGGCGGTTAAAGTTACAGTTTTGCCCATAAACATCTCCGAAAATCAAATCACAATTTATTTTCAAAACCTTATTTAACCTTTTCAGACGGCATAAGACGGTCGGCACAAATGCACTTACTGTTCCGCAGACAAAAAAAGCCCTGCAAAAAGCAGGGCAAAGGTCCACTCACAAGAAACACACAACACAATCAAGCTGCAAATAAATCCGTCTGCGCTCTTGCCGCCGCCTCACGGTCGGCCTCTTTCAAAATGTATCGGATATTGCGCGTAGACAGCCGATGAGCCAATACCAGCTCGCGCACAATAACCAAATCGCTCATACCCTCCGCGCTCATCTCATCATACTGCCGACGTATAAATCGGTTGCGCAGCTCACGCATTGCGTCCCAGCAGCGTGGAATAGCCAAGAAAGGCTGACCGGCATAGGCTCGCTCCAATCGTCCCGCCGCCTCCTCGCCAATGTCCTCGACCAGTTGCGCGTGTAAAATTCGGCTCTGACGCGTATTGCGGCGACGGTTGGAAATCGGGTAATTCGTCCCGCCCCAAACCTTAACCATGTGAAACGCCGCCTCCAGCCCAATGACCGTAATCATCGCCACCACGCTCTGCGGCAGAAGATGTTTCACATCCTCAAAGTCCTGCTCTGTCATCTCCCAACTTACACTCATTCCTATTCCTCCTTCTTCTTCCGGTTCGCCGCAATCTGCAACGCCGCCACCAACTTGTGCATATTGCCGTCGGACAACCATTCCACACGGTCAACCTTAAACATCTTTTTCGCCGTACCGTGCGCATAATTCCAAGTCCAGCCGTTATCCAGCAACAGGGCTTCGATTTTGCGCATCATCGGATCGGCAGAGCTTCGGCGGTTCGGGCGACGGCCTGCCGTTTTCTTCGGCGCAAACCCATGTTGGCGCAAATCCTCTACTACGCGTTCCAGCTCGGGGATACTGCACTCGGTACACGACCGCTTGCCCGTTACGCGCTCCAACACTGCGCGATAGGTACCATCATCCAAGCCCAACTCCTTTTGAGCGATTTTAATTTTTGCAATCAACGCCCGGCGCATTATTTCTCCAATACAACATATAGTACAAATTAGCGCATATTATACCAATAAAATACAATATATAGTATTAAGTCGATGTTTTTTTTTGCAAAACTGACAGACATAAAAAAGCCGTCTGAAACAGGTTTTAAACCCCATTTCAGACGGCCTTTAATCAAGCTTTAAACGCCAAAGAAAAATAAAATCAACGCAAGAAAAAACCAAACCACCCCGAAGCAGTAATAAATAAAGGCTTTTTTTCGGGCGCGCATAGCCTCTTTTTCTCCTTCTTTCACTTTTCCCCACACGAGAAAAGCGGTTTCCAATTTTCGGTTGGCATTTTCAACTTGAGCGTGGATGTAGAAGGAATCGCGTGCGGCAATTCTTAAAAATTCCAGCTCATCAGTATTTAAATTTCCGTTTTCCATCACACCAACTCCTGCTCCGTAGGCTCAATCACAAAATCCTCAAGCCCCGACACAATCTTAATTCCCGGCACTTGGCCGTCTGAAAAACGCTCTTTTTGATTCAGGATGGCATCTTTGTCGATTTCCTTTTTTGTGCGGACAAACTCGGCAAAGGCGGATTTCTCCGAGAGCCACGCCAAGACGGCGGCCACGCCCGTTACCTTGACGGATGGCGGACGGATGCGCCATTTAATCAGGCCGGTAGTAAAGTCCACGGTTTTGGTTTTACCGTTTTCCGTCAGCTCGTCCTTATGTGCCTCGCAGTAGGCGGCCACACGTTCGGTCAGGCTCATGATTTCGGCACACATCGGCGCGGCTTTGGCGGCATATTCTTCTTCGATGACCGCTTTTTTGTCTCCTGCCTCGGTTTCCAGGCGTTTGACTTCGCGCTGCAAGTCGCCGATTTTGCGGATAAACGCAGTAACTTCCGCTTTGTCTTGTGCCGCTTCGATAGCGGGCTGTTTGATTCGGGTTTTAGCCATTTTCTTTTCCTTTCGTTCTAAAAATCTTGATCTGATAAGTCTCGTAAAATTTGACTTAAAAAATTCTCGTGGAGGGCTGTTTGCCTTTTCCTCAGATAGCCGGCGGCGGCATGTCCGGCAAAGATTGCAGGAGTTTTTCCACTTTCCTCTTCCAATCCTTTGATTTCAAAATCAAATAAGTTTTTGGTACTATCTTTAATGGTAATAATGACTTTAGCCATTTTCTCTTCCTTCCTTAATTGAAGATTTTTTGATATACCTGGATTGCAGCCAATTGATTTGATGCGTCGATTACGAATTTGCGACGATCTTTTTGGGCATCACGTAACATACTTGCAATAAATTCCGTGGTTAGCCCAGCAATCAAATCAACTTCGTCAATTTGCTTACCCATTGGGATTTCGGGGAGTTCTATCTTTAACTTACCGTTTTCATTACTAATTTTAAAAACATACACTTTCATTTCACTTTCCTTTCTTGTTTAAAACATCTTTCACTTCCGCCATTTTCTGACGGCCTTTTTCTTTGTCCGGCGCGGGCTTCGCCAACATCGCCCTCGGTATCAACCGTGGCGGTAGGTTGCGGCGCAGTTCGGCGGGTTGCGGCCATGTTTCTGCCGCCTGCAACACCTTAAACCCCGTCTGAATCCGTATCGGGTCATACTCCGGCGAGACGATTTCCTTGGCTTCCTTCAGTTGCTGATACCAAATTTCTGCGACTACCGGCAGGTCTTGCGCTGCGGGGCGGTTGGGCAGATTGAGCGCGGCGAGCAATGCAAATCCTGCCGCGATTTCCCGTTTCGCCCAATCATTCCCCGCCCATTCGCCCAAGGCTGCCACACCCTGCCGCAGCTTGGACGGCGCGCCACCTTCGCCCCCTCTCCCCGTGGGAGAGGGCTGGGGAGAGGGCAACCCCGAACCCTGCCACTGGCTCACAATCTCCAACAAATAACCATGCGATTTAAGCGGCAGTTTCAGACGGCCTTGGTCGCGTGCGTTGACCGTCTCGTTAAAGCTGTGAATCCAAGCTTCGGTAGGAGCGGGGAAACAAACCCCGTCACGCGCCGCCTCCTGCGCCTTAATCATCGGCAGCAACTCATTCAGCAGTTTCGCGGTACGCGCCCAAGAGAGCTGGGACTTGGCAGGGCGGAACAAACCGATATACCGTATTGCCGCCTTGCCTAATTCAGCATCCATCTCCAACACAGCCTTTAATACCGCTGAAGCCTCCGCATCATTGATTAAGGTGTCCAGGCTGCGTCAAGATCATCTTTATTTGGTCTAGTGATATTCATCACGCTTCCTCCCATAAATTTATCGCCCGCGCCAAAGTTTCCGCCTCGGCAGTCTTCCACATCCCGTCCGGCGACCGCGCAGCGATTACAAATCCCTCGCCGTCCTTCTTCATCAACATCAGCTCGCCACGGTCTTCGATCCATTCTGCAATTTCTTTTACATTCATTTCTTAAATCCTTTTAAATCAATACCTTATATTTTCAATAAGGCAAAAAAATATAGAGCAACATCAACGGCTTACCGTTTTAATTGTCGTCATATCCGTCATGGCATTTGCCTATCATGTGCAACACGACGATTCGGGCCAGCATTTCAAGCCAAATCCCCAACAGCACCAACACCGCCAATCCGACAACAAACCAAATCATTTTTTCTCCTCCTTCTTCTCAGCAGGCCGTCTAAAACGCGCCTGATATTCCTCAATTTCACGCTCCCGGCTTTTTTGCGCCATTCGCGCCGTCGCACGCCTGCGGTGTTGTCCCCAAGCCTGCCAATCCGTATTACGTCGTCCGAAACTCATTTCACACATCCTTTCACAATCGCCTTATCGCCATATTTCGCGCGGATTTCCTTAAGCGCACGTTCCAAAGCCTCTTGTTTCGCCGTAGGGCTCAATGGCTTATCGCTCATAAACAATCCCCTTCATTTTTTCCTCCGTACTCATCGACTCGTATTGCTCGCCCAAAGCTTGAGCCTCCAAATCCGCCATCCGCTCGCGGCGTGACATTTCCAACTTCGCCGCCGACACCACCGGCTTAGAGCAGCTATGCAGCATCGTTCCCCCCAAAACTACCCAAAACAACAACCAAAAAGCCAAACCGATCCACTTGGTTTTTCGTTCGCAAAACAAATTAGACATTTTCCTATTTCCTTATAAATCAATTACTTAATATTTTCTCAAGGCAAAAAAATTATTGCGTACCCAATCCGCCTTCACTTGAGCAGCCCATTCCTTGGCTTCCTCTTTGCTCTCGAAGCGTTTCCGCAGTCGGCGGATTTGCAACCATGCAAAGCCTTCTTTGCGCTTGCCGCGTATATCCGCACGCCAAATCTTCCGCCGTTTATGGGTTTCATAATCGTGCCAAGTGTCCTCATAGACTCCGGCGTGTACCGCATATTCGTGTCTCATTTCAGCCAACCTTTTTACGCTTTTCGCATGGTTTAATTTCACACTTTTGACATGCCCGCCAGTGCTGCATTTTGATAGGGTTATGCGTCGGAGCGGGGGAGAGAGAGATTTCAATACATTCGGCTCGTTCCATCCGCCGACCTTCAAACGGACACATCACCTTGCGAAATACATCCGCCACTTTCGCAGCAACTTTGTCTGGCTTGCCGTTGTATTTACCGTTCAAAATCAGACTGATGCTTGTCGCGCTGTATCGGAGTTTTGCCGCAGTTTTCATCAGTCCGTCTTTCTCGACCTCTTCCTTCAAAACCGCGTACCAATCTTCTTTCATATAATCTTTTTCATTCATAATCAGGAACCTCCCTTAATACAATTTCGTTTATATTTGGGTCATACACCTCTCTGACAGCCAGAAGCTGCGGTGCTTTCGACCCTGTATTCTTCAAAAGGACAAACGATTTTTTCCGAGCGTTGCCCGTATTTTTCAGATAACCCGCCGCTTCAAGGTGTTGAGCATAAACCTTGGCCATACTGCGGCTGACAGGGTGTGTCATATTGACGTGGGCCGTCAGGCTGTCCAAGTCAAAGGTTTTCAAAATCCGCATCGTCCGCCACAAGGCTTCCGTTACCGGACATTTCAACGGCTGACCGTCATCAGACAAGCGGGGCGCATCCACACCCGCATCCCGCTCCAGTCGGTATCCGTACGGTCTGCAAAAGTCCGAACCCTTCTGTATCGACACAAACCCGCCTTTATTAAGAGCTTTCAGATACGCGTACACCGTATTCCCGCTCAGTTGGCAGGCTTTGGCGATTTCAGAGACTGTCTGAAGCCTGTCCTTATTGCCCCGCAGACAGTTCCAAATCTCTTGTCGGCGGTTGCGGGGCTTCGTCAATGTCGTCACGCTCATAATTTGACCCCGCGTTTAGGTGCTTCGCCCTTGTACAGGTCGGCTTTCGCACAAACCTCGCGCGTTACCGTATCCAAGCCTTGCTGGTTGGCAAGCTCCAACAGATTGACCAAATTGACCGTTACGCGGCGTACCGAGCCGTGTGCCAAATCCACCAAATAAGACAGCGCATCTTTTTCAAACGTCAAATCAGGTGCGTAAACCTTCGCCAACTCTTCCGCGTCTGCCAAATCGACAGGCTGCGCAGGTACCCAAGCCAGCACGCGACCGTGGAAACGCTCGAATTTCTTCAGCTTGGTCGGCAACATCTCCTCGCCCACCAACATCAGCGGGGCTTGGCTGCCCTCGTAGATGTCGCGCACCAGCTCGACCAATCCCTTATGCGTAACCAAATAGTCCGCCTCATCCAAAATCAACGGACGCTGACTGGCGGCCAACTGTTCGCAGATCACATCCAAACAACCCGCCGCCGTCCGGGCAGGCGGCAAGCCCATCTCGAAGCAGATTTTTTCCAGCAACGTCTTTTTGCTCCATGCGCTGCGCAGCTGGACATAGTAAGCGCGTGTCTCATTCGCCACCGCCACAGTCGCCGTCGTCTTACCGAAACCCGAAGGGCCGTATAACACACCCAAACCCGGCAAACCGTCCTGACGGTTAACCAAACGCTCCATCGCAACAGAGACCAAAGACAGATTGTTGATATTTGCAATTTTCATTTTTAAAATCCTTTTAAATTAGTGAATAAACCTTGTTTAAAACCCCGAAAGGTCGTCTGAAATCAAGCCAGCATCGCCCGTTTGGACAACGCCTTATACTCATTGCTTTGCGGATACCGCTCCAGCCATCTTTGCGCCTGCGGCGGCAAATCCGTCTGACCGCAAAGACGCTGATACAGCGCAAACCGCTCCGATGCTTCGGACGGTACCGACCAGCCCGCGGCAGCTTCCGTTTCAGACGGCATTTCCACCGCCTTCACTGCCACGGCCTCGACCGTTAAATCGTCCTCACGGTTTCGGCGTGCTGCCAATGCGGCAGCCTTAGCCTTGATTTGGCCCATATCCAGCACCATCCCCCCGATATTGACCGAGTCCTGATGTTCGATGGTCGGTACGCGGCGTTCTTTCAGGATGTTTTGCTGTTGCAGCTCGTTGCGTTTCAGACGCTCGTCGTTGCGTTTGTCTTCCGCGCGTTCCAAGACGCTGACAGGCATATAGTCCGTCGAGTTGCCATGCCATTCCGCTTTGCAGATAAGGCGGCCGACATCGTCGTAAATCCAAACCCAAAGCGCGTCCTGCACGTCGTAGCCGACCCTGACCGTTTCGCCGTTGAACTCCATCAGTTCGGCGGAATAATAAGTATTGCTGAACAGCGATACCTCTCCGCGCCGTACCGTGCGCATCACCTGCGGTCGGAACAAATACCCTTCCTCCTCCGGCGACACTCTCGGCGGCTCGCCAAACTCCGCCACCTTCAAAGCCCAAAACTCATTAGGCGACATATGCCGGCGTTTGCCATCGCGGTCGGTAAACTTAGGCAGCGAACGGTGCGGTCGGTCGTTATATTCGTCCACCACCCGTTCGATATAGCCCTTAAACTCATCCCAAGTAGGAATCGGCGAATTCAAAATCTTCCCGTGCAGGCGGACTTCCTTACGCGACAACTTAAACAGCTTCTGCCGCGCCTCGTCGTCCATATTTTTTCCCACAAAAGACGGCAGGTTCGCCGCCGCCCGTGTGAAAATATTATGGCTGCGTTCCGACGCGCCCTTCGCTTGCGAGTTATAAGCCCGCGAATGCGTCATCGTCATACCCAGCCTGCCCATCAGACCCGTTGCCTCATCCGTCATCATCAAGTTTTCAAAGCCACGACCCCAGTCCACATACCAAAGCGCACCGATGGCCGCGCGGCTCGCGTGGCTTAAAGCCTCAAGCACGGTAAACCGGCTTTCCGCCAGCCCCACGCTCCAGCCCATACACCGTCTTGTGCCAACGTCCAAAACCGTCGTAATTTCAGGTCTGAACGGCAGCCCCGATAACGGATTCAACACCTCCGCATCAAACGTATGACCGTCGGCGGTGTAGATGGCGGCAGGTTTCAAGTGCAGGAAATCGCGCCGTTTGTGCGGCAGGATATTTTTCAAATCCCGCGCGCCGCGTCGTCCGCGTTCACGCTCCACATTGCCAAGCTTGCCCAACCACCGGCGCACCTGATGGATACTCGGCACATCGCCCCCTCTCCCCGTGGGAGAGGGTTGGGGAGAGGGCAAAGCCTCCAGCCTGTTCACAAACAAGCGGTAAGCTTCAGAAACAGAAGGCTTCATCGGCAGCCGGTAGCATTCCAAAAACACAGGCAGCCAAGACGGGACGTTCATATCCTCGGTTCTAGATTTCGGCGCGAGGCTGTTAGATTCCCGCGCCGCAAACCACCTCTTGATGGTCCGTACGCTCGGCAGCTTCCCACCGCCGCCGCGCCCGTCGGCAGCCAAAGAAAACAGCTTCGCAATATGCTCGAAGCCAGGCATCTTCGCCTGCGTCAAAACAGTCGTCATCGCCGCCTCCTTCGACACACCCGATTCCGCCATTACCAGCTCGACCGCAGACAAAACCCCGCGTCGTGCCGATTCGCACAGCCGTTGTTGCTCCGTCGAGCCGTCCGCAACGCCGATGGTAAGCTGTCCCCCTCGCACATCGGGAGAGGGCAGCCCCGCCTCCTCGCCGCCTTTTTCTTCATAAGAAGACAGGGGGGCGGGCAAATCTGACAAACCGCCCAAAACCTCGTTCAGCTTCTTCGCCTGAATCAGTTTCAACACCTCTGGGGGCGGTGCATATTCGCGGCGTTTGCCGTTTTTCCCACCCTGACAAGAGGCTTCAATAAAAGACCACTTCTCTCGTTCAACCTTATATAAGATTGCTCTGTTCGTCTTAGGAAATTTTTCCAAGTTCATTTCCAATAACTCGGAAATCGAATAATGCGTTTTCATGCTGCCGCCTCTTTATATAAATAAGCATAGCGGGGGCGGATGCGCCGCCCGTCTTTCGTCCACCGTTCAGGCCACAGCTCATACAAGGGCTTGCCCAACACTTTCGCAATCGCCATCTCGCCGGCAGTCGACGGCTTTCTCAAAGCCTGACGCACTGTGCTTTCGCCTATACCTGCCATCGCAGCCACATCGGCAAGCGACAGTCCCTTCATTTTGATTTCCGCCCGTATCATTTCAGGATGCATACCACTCATCGTTTTCCTTTCTTTATTATCTAGACAGGTCGTCCGCCGTTTCAGACGACCTGTTTAACCTTATTAAATTCGACGAATAAAGTTCCAAGTATCAGCATTCAAACCTATAGCACAGGCATCGTAATAACCGCCTTTCACTTCGGTTTTCTCTCCACCCAACCATTCGATGACGAATTTTTTAGTCTTCCCGCGACCATATTCCAATATCCGCCCCACTGTACTTTCTTGATTCATATCCCAATCGTTCATCTGCATAATATTTGCAATGTGCTTCATTTTGATTCCTTTCTGTATAAAGTATCTAAGCAAAACCGCTTAATCGGTCGTCCGAACCGTTTCAGACGACCTGTTAAACAGTCTCCTTCCTGACGGGCCGAATACCCGTCATTTTTTTGGCTATTTCCAAATTGTTAAAGAACACTGCAAAATCGGTTATACTGTTTTAAAGTTGCCGTTTCGCTGTTTTTAAAATTATATAACTTGGAAATTATTTCGCAACTAAAATTTCCATGCTTTTCTATGTTGTTTTAACAAGTGATTGTTTTAAATATGAAAATAATTTCTAAGATTTTTTCCATGTTTTTAATTGGAGCATGGAAATGAAAGAGCCAAAATTCAGCATCTCTGAAATTCAGAATTTGATTACCCAGTTGAATCTGATAAGCCTGCCGAATACAACACGCGCCATTCAATACAGGGCAGAAAGAGAACATTGGGAATATGAAGAAGCACCTTCACAAGGTGGGAAGAAAGGTGTTAAAAGAATCTACCCTCTTCCTCCTTATGTTATTGATGAATTGGAACAAAAAGGCTTGCTCCATTTGATAGATGGCGCGGAAACAGACACACCGCTTGAAGTCCGCAACACTCAACCCGATGTAGCGCATATCGAAAATATGGATTACGCAGACTGGGCGGCACGTCAGGATACGCGCGACATCGTACCCGTCCGCTATTACAAAGAAGTCTTCGCCAGCGCAGGCAGCGGCGCAATACCGTGGGATACCAACCCCGAAGCCATGTGGTTCCGAACCGCCTTCTTCAAACACCTGCAGCTCTCCCCCGCAGACTGCTTCTGTACCCGTATCGACGGGGACAGCATGTTTCCAACCCTAATCGACCAAGGCACCGTCCTATGGCAAACCGCCACGCGCTACACCCGGGAAGGAATCTACCTCTTCCGGCAACAAGACGAACTCCGAGTCAAACGCCTGCAACGCCTGACCGCCGATACACTCAACATCATCAGCGACAACCCAAATAAATCCATCTACCCGACAACCCAACTGACCCTGTCCGCCTCCACCCCCGCCGACTTCCAAATCCTCGGCAAATACCTCTGGAGCTGCGGCATATCAAAATAAACAACTTCCCGATAATTCCCATGACAAAAAAAGCGCGAAACCGACAAAAAACTGTCAGATTTCGCGCTTTTTTCGCAATTCTAAAATTTCCCCCACTTTTTTAAATTTCCTTAGTCTTTCAATAATTTCCGCCTTTTTTTCTCGTTATATATCTATGACAAAACTAACACCACCCCACAGATTGCCCCCACAGCTTCCACCGTTGTCGGCAACGCTTTGGACACGCTGGTGTTTTTCGCCGTTGCCTTTTATGCGAGCAACGATGAATTTATGGCGGCAAACTGGCAGGGCATCGCATTTGTCGATTATCTGTTCAAACTCGCCATCTGCACCCTCTTCTTCCTGCCCGCCTACGGCATCGTATTGAGCATCTTGACCAAAAAACTGACTTCCTTAAACGTCCGTCAAGAAATGCCAGAATCGGTTTTAGCCAAATAAGCAGTAGATAAAAAACAAGGCCGTCTGAAACTTTAATCGTTCAGACGGCCTTTTATGTTTTAAACAATTAACCGGTCAATTGTTTGGTAATCAGTTTTTTCAGCGGCGGGAAGTTATTACTTGCACGCAATACCAAACCGCGCAACAGTTTCGCCGGAGCAGTTTCATTGGTGAAGAGTTTCAGCAGCATATTGGTGCCGTGGTAAATCGGATGGGCGTGGAGCATATGCTTGGTACTGTATTTTTCCAGCAGGCTCTTCGCACCAATATCCTGACCGCGTTGCTCGGCTTCAAGAACCAATTTAGCCAAAAGATCGGCACTTGCCAGACCCAAGTTGAAACCGTGCGCAGTAACCGGATGCATACCGACTGCGGCATCGCCGATCAACGCGCTGCGTTTGCCGTAGAAACGTTGGGCAATCATACCGACCAAAGGATAATTGTGAATGGTGCTGACCAATTCCATATCGCCCAAACGGCCTTTGAGTTGCTCTTTCACACTGGCTGCCAATTCTTCCGGCGACATATTTTTAATCGTTTCGGCTTTATCGCTGTCCACCGTAATCACTGTATTGGTCAAGTGTTCTTCCAAAGGCAGCAACGCAATGGTGCGGCCGTAGTGGAAGCATTCATATGCGGTATGCAGGTTGGACAGAGTATGCTTCATGCGGCACACAAACATGGTGCGGCTGTAATCGTGCATATCGGAAGAAATGCCCAATTGACGGCGCGTTTGCGAGAAGCGGCTATCGGCGGCCAACAACAAACGGCCGGTCAATACTTCGCCGCTTTCCAAAATAACTTGCGCCTCATCGTCAGAAGTTTTGACTTCTTTAACATTGGTGCCGGTCAGAATTTTCACGTTGTCCAATTTGGACACGACTTCATAAGCGGCTTTACGGATGTTGTGATTGGAAATCAAATAGCCCAAGCAGTCCGCAGGCTCGCCACGCGCCTGAGTCGGTTGCGGGAAGTGGAGCTGGTAATCGGAATGGCCGTTCAACACTTTGGCATCGCGCAAAGGATAAATTTCGTCTTTTGGAATCAAATCCCACATACCCAATCGCTGCATGATTTCGCGCGACAAGTGTGTCAGTGCGATTTCACGGCCGTCATATGGCGGATTTTGCAACACTTCTAAAGGACTTCTTTCAATCAGGGTTATGTTCAAACCGCTTCCGGCCAACTCTGCGGCAAAACTTAATCCGGCAGGGCCTGCGCCGACGACGAGAATATCACTGTGTAAGCTCATGGGAGGAATTCCTTGTATTCAACTGATACGGATTTTTTCAGACGGCCTTAAGTTTACTGTGTTTAGCTACATGAGGGTAAATCAAAGGCATTTGATAGATTATATAGAAAGAGTCGATAGAATAAAACAAAGACCATCGATTGTAAGCACGTTTTTACTTTGGCCTTAATATAAATCAAGCTTCACGACATACGGATTTTATCAAACAGACAAAACAGTCTGACAAACAAAAACCGCATTCCGAAAAGGAATGCGGCTTTCAATCGTAAAACGATTATTCTTCAGAACCGGTGTAAGGACGGATGCTGACAGTTTTACGGTTCAGCGCGCCTTTGGTTTTGAATTCAACGTAACCGTCGACTTTAGCAAACAAAGTGTGGTCTTTGCCCATGCCTACGTTGTCACCTGCGTGGAATTTAGTACCACGTTGACGAACGATGATAGAGCCTGCCGGAATCAGCTCGTTGCCGTAGGCTTTAACGCCCAAGCGTTTGGCTTCTGAATCGCGACCGTTGCGGGTGCTACCGCCTGCTTTTTTACTTGCCATTTGTAATACTCCTGAACTTACTTGAAATTAGGCGATTGCCACGATTTCGATTTGGGTGAAATTTTGGCGATGGCCTTGGCGTTTTTGGTAGTGTTTGCGACGACGCATTTTGAAAATGCGTACTTTCTCGCCACGACCATGAGCAACGACTTTAGCTGTTACTTTTGCGCCTTCGATAAAAGGTGCGCCTACTTTTACAGATTCGCCGTCAGCAATCATCAAAACTTCAGTCAGTTCGATTTGGCTGTCGAGTTCGGCTGGTATCTGTTCTACTTTCAATTTTTCGCCAACGGAAACTTTGTATTGTTTACCGCCGGTTTTTACGACCGCGTACATACTCAACTCCATGAGAATTAGGTTAACATTCCGCACACCATGTGCGAAACGAGCTATTCTATTTCTATTTGCCTGTTTTGTCAAAATTTATTTTATTTACAAGTGAAAATGCCATCTGAAAGATATGTTGCATGCTTTTTAACTGATATAATCACGCGCTGGATTGCTGATATCTTTATGCAACGTTATTACCCCGACCGAATGTACGGGTTTAAACAGATTCATTGGAGCCACCGCTCCGTTTTATCAACAGAGAATGTTTTATGCTCGAAAACCTGCCTTACTTCCAACGCCACCTGCCCGATGACCTTGCCAAAGTTAATGCGGTCATCAACCAAGCTGTTCAATCCGATGTTGCGCTGATTTCGCAAATCGGCACATACATCATCAGCGCGGGCGGTAAGCGCCTGCGTCCGATTATTACCATTTTGGCAGGCAAAGCAGTCGGGCATGACGATGAAAAACTGTACTCGCTGGCAGCGATGGTGGAATTCATCCACACCTCCACCCTCCTGCACGACGATGTCGTCGATGAAAGCGATTTGCGCCGCGGCCGTAAAACCGCAAACAACCTCTTCGGCAACGCGGCGGCTATTTTGGTCGGCGACTTCCTCTATACACGCGCCTTCCAACTGATGGTTGGTTCTGGCAGCATGCGTATCTTGGAAGTGATGGCAGATGCAACCAACATCATCGCCGAAGGCGAAGTCATGCAGCTGATGAACATCGGCAATACGGATATTACCGAAGAGCAATACGTCCAAGTTATCCAATACAAAACAGCAAAACTGTTTGAAGCGGCCGCGCAAGTCGGCGCAATTTTGGGCAAGGCTTCCCCCGAACACGAACAGGCCTTGAAAGACTACGGCATGTACGTCGGTACGGCTTTCCAAATCATTGACGATGTATTGGACTATTCAGGCGAAACCGAAGAAATAGGCAAAAATGTCGGCGACGATTTGGCAGAAGGCAAACCTACCCTGCCATTGATTTACCTGATGCGAAACGGCTCCGAGCAGGCAGCAAACGATGTGCGCCACGCTTTGGAAAATGCCGACCGCAGCTATTTTGAAAAAATCCACGACTATGTCGTCAGCTCCGACGCTTTGCCGTATTCGATTTCCGAGGCGAAAAAAGCCGTCGACAAAGCCATCGCTTCATTGGACGTGTTGCCTGACAGCGAAGTCAAAGATGCTATGATCCAACTGGCAAAAGAATCTTTGGCCCGAGTATCTTAATCCGATGAATTTCAGCTTTGTCCCTTTGTTTCTGGTTACGCTGATTTTTTTGGGCGTTGTCAGCAACAACAACTCGATTACGATTTCGGCAGCGGTATTGCTGCTCATGCAGCAGACGGCCTTGTCGCAATATCTTCCCTTGGTGGAAAAACACGGTTTGCATCTGGGCATCATCCTGCTGACCATCGGTGTATTGAGCCCGCTGGTTTCCGGTAAAATCCAGATTCCGCCGGTTTCTGAGTTTATCAATTTCAAAATGATTGCCGCCGTCCTTATCGGCATTTTGGTTGCCTGGCTTGCCGGACGCGGCGTTCCATTGATGAGCGAACAGCCTGTTCTGGTAACCGGATTATTAATCGGCACGGTCATCGGCGTTGCCTTTGTCGGCGGCATTCCGGTCGGCCCTTTGATTGCCGCCGGCTTATTGTCTTTTTTTGCCGGAAAGGTTTAAAATCCCCTCCTTTACCGCCTCGCCATAGTTCAACGGATAGAACGTATGCCTCCTAAGCGTAAAATACAGGTTCGATTCCTGTTGGCGAGGCCACAGTTTCAATAAAAGCCTTTCATATTCTGAAAGGCTTTTTTATTATCAATAATAAAGGCCGTCTGAAACTTTTCAGACGGCCTTTTCATTTCGCCAAACCGTTAACCCGGACGACCATCCGAACGCGGGCGGATCAGCCAAGGAATATATTTCCATGCGTACAACAGCAAAGAGGCGGCAAACAAAGCGGCGGAGCAACGGATACTGTGCGTGTATGCCGTACCGCTCACAAAGGTAGCCAAAACACGGACAACCGTTGCGGCTATCATCAACCAAAAGGCAACAGGAACCACTTTAGGCGGCGGATAAATAGAGTTACCGGTATGGCCAAGCGCAGTTCGCGCCATCATGCCCAAAGTCAGCACGCCGATACCGCCAACGCCGATAAGGTGTACGCCCAAATTCAGGAAACTTGAAATCCAATAGGAAAGACCGACCGCAATCAAACCCAAGCCGGTAAACAGATAGCCGGCAAACAAAATCCAAAGCATAGGCTCTTTCAGCACGGCTTTATACCACCAGCGGTACACCTGCACGGTAAAAATCACACCGGCAGCCAGAGCAAACAACGCGGCCAGTCCCGGCAAAATGTTATGCGCCATCAACATGGCGGTCAGCATAGGCAGCCAAAGTGAAGCGTGCGCTACCCATTGAGGGCTGGGAATTTGCGGCACGTTCAGGCGCTTGGACGTAAAGAACGAGATAATCCGCATACCGATCAAACCGATAAATCCGGCCACCATAATCAAACCGGATTGCAAACCGGTCATCAGCGCAATGGCATCAAACGGCTGCACTTTCAGATGGAAGGCGAAATGGGTGCCGCCCAAAACAAAAATAGCGAACACGGCAACATAGTTGCGCTTGTTTTGAGAACGAATTACCGGCAAAGCCATGCATACCGCGCCATACCAGAAAAAAATCGTACCGAATATGCCGCTTGCCGTTACCCCCCAACCAGGAATAAACATACAAATGCGGGCCAACAGCCAAAATGCGGTCAAACCGGCCAACGCCTTACCGCGTGTCGGCGGCTGGCCTGTCCAAGTCGCCACGGCCGTCAATAAGAATGCAATGACAACCAATCCGGCATAGCCCCAAATCATTTCATGGGCATGCCAATAGAAACCCGGCAACTCAGGCATACCCTGAAAGCCGAAGCCCCAAAGCAGTATAGACAATGCGCCATACAAAGCCGCCAACGAATAAAACGGGCGGAAGGCCATTGCCCAAACCGGGTGTTTGAACAAATCGGTCATGGTGGTTCCTTCAATTTTTATATCATCATAAAACAGCAACAGAGGCCGTCTGAAACTTTTCAGACGGCCATCGACTCCTTTACCTGTTACACATTTTCAGGCAAAGGCAAAAAAGGTTCAATCGCAGGGAAAAGCTCGCGCTCCTCAAAGCGCGCATGATCGCGCAAAGTGACAGCAAACTCCTTATTCCATGATTCATTCATATATTCAGGATGCGCCATCATCGCACGCAATTTGGCATGATCGCCTTCAAAACGCTGCTGCAACGCAGGGTCAATTTTATCCCAATACGGAGCAAACATGGTTTCCTCTTCCAAAAAATGTGGCTCAAGCTCAACAAAATGAGGCTCCAGCTCCGCCTGATGGCTTTGATCGGGCGTACGCAGAAGACGGACGCACAACGATAGCGAGCCATGATGTTCGCGGGAAAGTTCTATTAAGGCAGGATGGCGTTTCAAGGGCTTCATAAGTTCGTTATAATGGTAACAGTTTGTCAAACTGGATTAATTTAAATGTTTCAGATATTATGAAACCCAATCCCACATAAAGTCAAACAACCCTTTACCAAACACTACCCTTTTGACATATAAGAAAAAATATTCAAAGAGCCAGCCATGTATCTGACCCAACATACCGATTACGGATTGCGCGTATTGGTTTATACCGCCATCAACGACGACACCCTCGTCAATATCGGCACCATTGCCGAGACTTACAATATTTCCAAAAGCCATTTGATGAAAGTAGTTACCTCATTAGTCAAAGGCGGTTTTCTGGTCAGTGTGCGCGGCAAAGGCGGCGGTTTACGCTTGGCAGACAATCCTGAAAACATCAATATCGGTGCAGTTGTACGCCATCTTGAGCCGATGCAGGTCGTTGAATGCATGGGCGATAACAACGAATGCCTCATCACCCCATCCTGCCGACTGACCGGCATCATCACCGGCGCCATCAAAGCCTTCTTCAATCATTTAGATCAATATTCACTGCAAGATCTGCTGGACAAGCCGACTTACGACATACTTTATACACCGCGCATCCCAATCAACGAAATACGCGGAACGGCCGACTAAATCTTCAGGCCGTCTGAAAACAATCCAGTCATACTGAAATGGTATTACTTAAATAATAAAAAATGCCGTCTGAAATGAAGATTTTCAGACGGCATTGGTTTACAAAACACTCTACAACTTAAATAGCTGACTTTCATTCGATAGGTTAATTTTTATACTAAATATGTCGAATATAAGACAATAGAAAAACCTAAAATAAGAATAATCATAGCAACCGTAAAATTTATTCTTAATACTTTCAAATAAAATTTATTGGAGATTTTTTGCACTCCAAACAGCACCTTGAAAAAATTAAATTGCATTCTTCTAGCAATAAACAGATATTCAAAAAAACCCGCATTCATCCCTTCTAATTTTGATATTTTATATAGCATTACTAGATTAATGATAATTACAATAAAATACACAAATACTAAAAAAAACAGAAAATAAGGCAATAACTCCACCAAACTACTCCTTCTTTTTTAAAAAGAATTTTCCCTAAAAAACATATTGGACGACATAACCGAATTGCTATACTCGACATTATATTCCAACCCTTCACAAACCAATAAATACAAAAATGCCCGAAGCCAAAAGCCTCGGGCATTTTTAATATTTGGTGGGTCCGGTGGGTTTCGAACCCACGACCAAGGGATTATGAGTCCCCTGCTCTAACCCCTGAGCTACAGACCCGTCAAGAGTAGACGCGGATTATAGCATAACTTGTTGCTTGTTCAAAATGCCGAAAAATGTTTCAGACGGCCTGTTGGTTTTCTATTCGGGTATTATGCCGATATGCCCAATGCTTCCCAAACTTTCAAAGCGTCCGATGTTGCTTTGACATCGTGAACACGGATGATTTGCGCGCCTCTAGCCACTGTGGCCAAAGCGGCTGCAACGCTGCCGTGTACACGTTTGGCGGCATCTTGTTCGCCTGTCAGTTCGCCAATCATACGTTTGCGCGACACGCCGATCAGAAGTGGGAATCCGGTTGCGTCCATCAATTCAGGCAAATGTTTTATCAGGGTAATGTTGTGTTGCAGGTTTTTGCCGAAACCGAAGCCGGGGTCTAGTGTGATGCGTTCAGGGGCAATACCTGCTTGAACGCATTCTGCCGCGCGTGCTTTTAAATAACGCACAACTTCTTCGACGACATCTTGATATTGCGGATTAAGCTGCATGGTTTTGGGCAAACCCTGCATGTGCATGAGACACACGCCTGTCTTCGGCTGTTGCGCCAGCAATGCGACTGCACCTTCATCACTCAATGCGGCAACATCGTTGATAATATCGATGCCGCCTTGCGCCAAGGCTTTTTCCATAATCACCGTGCGGCGCGTGTCCAAGCTGACGGGAACATTCCACTTGGCCACCTCCGCCAAAACCGGCTGCACCCTGGACCATTCTTCTTCGAGAGAAACATCATCCGAACCCGGGCGGGTAGATTCGCCGCCGATATCGAGAATATCCGCACCGTCTTTCAGCAGCTGCTCGGCATGTGCCAATGCTATTTGGACATTTTGCGAATAGGTGCCGCCATCGGAAAATGAATCGGGGGTCAGATTGACGATGCCCATGATTTTCGGTTTGTCCAAGGCGATTTCAAATCGGCCTGCCTGCCAAATGCGTGTGTTCATAATGCTTCCATTGATGAAATAATAGGATAGAGGCCGTCTGAAACTTTTCAGACGGCCTTTAGGTTTTGACTTCAAAACAGTAAATTACATTCCGCCGTAATTCGGTCCGCTCGCACCCTCAGGACAAATCCAAGTGATGTTTTGCGTCGGGTCTTTGATGTCGCACGTTTTGCAATGAACGCAGTTGGCGGCGTTGATTTGCAGGCGCGGGCTGCCGTTTTCTTCGACGATCTCATATACGCCGGCCGGACAATAGCGCGTTTCGGGCGAGGCGTATTCTTTGTAGTTTACGTCTATCATGACCTGCGGATTTTTCAGCACCAAATGGTCGGGCTGGTTTTCTTCGTGCGCAAGGTTGGCAAGGAAAACACTACTCAAACGGTCAAAGGTCAAAACACCGTCGGGCTTCGGATAATCAATCGGCTTGCATTCGGAGGCTTTTTTGAGCTGCTCGTTGTCTTTGCCGTGATGTTTCAAAGTCCAAGGGGCTTTGCCTCTGAAAATCATTTGGTCGATACCGGTATAGATTGATCCGAGGTAAACGCCCCATTTGAATGACG
This sequence comes from Neisseria sp. 27098_8_158, assembly GCF_041433145.1. NCBI lineage: Bacteria > Pseudomonadati > Pseudomonadota > Betaproteobacteria > Neisseriales > Neisseriaceae > Neisseria > Neisseria sp. 27098_8_158. The sequence continues at coordinate 477,147 of NZ_JAPWAZ010000002.1, read as the reverse complement.
GACGGACATTGCGCGCGGCGTAAAGCTCTTGATACAGCCAGCTTTGTTCAAAACGTTGCTGATAATCGGTGGCCTCTTTGCCGCTGTCGAAGCTTTCCACTTCTTCGAGGTTTTCCAACATAGGGAACACTGCTTCTGCGGCAAGCATGGCGGATTTCATGGCCGTATGGATGCCTTTGATGCGTGGCATATTCAGGAAACCTGCGGCATCGCCGACCAAAACGCCGCCTTTAAACGAGAGTTTCGGCAGGCTTTGCAAACCGCCTTCAATCAGCGAACGCGCGCCATACGCGATACGGCGGCCACCTTCAAAGGTTTTGCGGATTTCAGGATGGGTTTTGAAACGTTGGAACTCTTCAAACGGCGACAGATACGGGTTTTGATAATCCAAACCGACCACAAAGCCGACAGCGACTTTGTTGTCGTCAAAATGATAAATAAACGAGCCGCCGTAGGTTTTGCTGTCGAGCGGCCAGCCTGCGCTGTGCATCACCAAACCTGGCTGATGTTTTTCAGACGGCACTTCCCAAATCTCTTTGATGCCCAAGCCGTAAGTTTGCGGCTGACTGTTTTGGTCGAGTTTGAAGCGTTCTATGACTTGTTTGGAAAGCGAACCGCGGCAGCCTTCGGCAAATATGGTTTGCTGCGCCCAAAGCTCCATGCCGGGTTGGAAACTGTCGGTTGGCTCGCCGTCTTTGCCGATGCCCATATTGCCGGTCGCAATGCCTTTGACCGAACCGTCTTCGTGATACAGCACTTCGGCGGCGGCAAAGCCCGGATAGATTTCCACGCCCAAATTTTCCGCCTGCTCCGCCAGCCAGCGCACGACTTCGCCCAAGCTGGCAATATAGTTCGCATGGTTGTCGAAATTCGGGGTAACCGGCAAGTTGAAGGCTTTTTTCTCGGTCAGGAACAAAACCCTGTCCTTCTTCACTGTACGCGTCAGCGGCGCGCCTTTTTCTTTCCAATCAGGAATCAGCTCATTCAAAGAAATCGGATCGATGATGGCACCGGCAAGCGAGTGCGCACCGGCCTCCGAACCCTTCTCCACCACGCAAACGCTGATTTCACGTCCATTCTTTTCGGCAAGCTGCTTGAGTTTGATGGCGGCAGACAAACCCGACGGGCCTGCGCCGACAATCACGACATCGTATTGCATACTGTCGCGCTCGATGGTTTCTGTCATAGTGGTTCCTGTATTGTCATTATTCAATTTAATCCGCTAATTATACAGCTTGGACATATAGTTACCAAATACAACAAAAGGCCGTCTGAAACTTTACTCAAATTTCAGACGGCCTTTACTTATTCAGGGTATACGGATTTAATGGTTGATGGGGCACCTTCACCCCATCAATCTGATACCACCCTCAGATGGTTGATAGATCGACTCCGTAGTTGAGTTCCTCTGCGAAGTCCGGCAGTCCGTAACCGATGGTTTTCTTGTAGAAAGGAGAGACCTTCGCAGTCGGTGCCTTCTTCTTGTGCTTCGTGGTGTAGAGCATTCGTGCCCGCATCACCTCGAAGGAGTAACCGCGCCCTTCACGGTTCTTGTCCTTGGCCAGTCGGTTGATGGACTCCGTGTAAGCGTTGGTGACGGGCATGTCCATCTCGAAGTAGGTCATGGTCTCTTCACGCCAGTTTCCCACTGCCCTGACCAGATCGCTCCAGACTTCCTTTTGGCCCTTCGGGATGGTGGCTATCCACTCGTCCAGGGCGGCTTCTGCCTGGAGCCGTGTGGTGGCGTCCCAGATGCCGTAGAAGCGCTCCTTGTGCTCGTAGGCGGCCAGCAGTTGCGGGAACGCGCCTGTCCAGGTCTCCATGATGAGGCGCTCCCGGTCTGAGACTTCGTGAGCGCGTTTCAGCAGGATTTTCCGGTCTCCCTTGAGAGTCCGGCTCTGGGACGGTTTCAGCTCCTTTCTGAGGCCCTTGCGCACTCTCTCTAGGGCATCGTTGGCCATGCGCACCACATGGAACTTATCGACCACGATACGGGCCTGGGGCAGTACAGCCTTGACCGCTGCCCGGTAGGGGTTCCACATGTCCATGCTGACGATCTCGACCTTCTGCCGGTCTTTCAGCTTCATCAGGTAGTTGGTCACCACGTCCTGGCGGCGGGTGGCCAGCAGGTCGAGCAGGGTTCGCTCCTCAATGTTGGTCAGAATGCAGCGGTAGCGCTTGTTCAGGTATAGCTCGTCAATGCCCAGGATGCGGGGCGTCTCGAAGCGGTGCCAGCGCCCCAGGAACTCGGCGCGGGCGTTGAAGATGTCGCGCACCGTCTTCTCGTCCAGGCCGGTCTGTGCCGCCACAAAGGTGTAGGGGTGGTTGAAGGATTCCTTCTCCACGTACTCATGCAGCCGCAGTGTCATACGGAATCCGTCCACCATCTCCGGTAGCTGGGGCCTGAATGTTGTCTTGCAGGCCCGGCAGGTGTATCGGCGGCGGACCACCCAGAGAGTGACCCGCTTGCCGTGGATGGGCAGATCACGATAGGGAACGTCACGCTTGCCGAACCGTACGAACTCACCCTGCACGCCGCATTCCTCGCAGGCGATGGGATCGGGCACGTCCACCTGGAAGTGCATTTCGTCGTCGGTTGATTTGCAGCCCAGTACTTGGTATTGCGGCAGGTGAAGGATGTTGTCGGGAAGTTCGGTCATGGTGTTGTATAGGCGTAGGTGTCAGTCAGATCCATCCGACTCGGCATTGGTGTTTGCTTTTTTACCCAACAAGCTGCTGGAAACGAAAAGTAAGGCACCGAGGACAATTGCAATATCAGCCAGGTTGAAGGCCGGCCAATGCCAGTCTCGCCAATAGAAATCAAAGGAATCCACAACATAGCCGCGAAAGACCCGGTCAATCAGGTTGCCCATGGCGCCACCGAGGATAAGACTGTAAGCGATGGCTTCTCCTTTATGACGATTTTCAAGGATCAGCTTGATCAGAAAAATCGAGACCACTACCGCGATTCCGATAAAAAAGTAGCGCTGCCAGCCTCCACCATTCGCAAAAAGACTGAATGCGGCACCGGTGTTCCATAGGTGCACCCAGTTAAAGAACGGGGTCACCGAAACATACTCGCCATAGGCCATTGATTGCTGCACCAGCCACTTTACAGCCTGATCAGACGCTGCCAGCAGGCCCGATATGGACAATAGGGCATACGGCGAGAGCTTTTTGCCAATAATGAGCATTATTTAACCCTTCAACGCCAAAATGCGTCTGGCACCGTTAAGTACAATCACCCCCGTGATGGTGCCGATAATCAGATCTGGATAATTGGAACCGGTCCACGCGACCAGGGCGCCGGCGGTGATGCCCCCCAGGTTGATCACCACGTCGTTGGCCGAGAATATCAAGCTTGCCTTCATGTGCGCCCCGCCTTCCCGATGTTTGGATATGAGCAGCAGACAACTGGTATTGGCAATCAATGCGACGAATGCGATAGCCATCATCACCAGAGATTCAGGCTCACTACCGAATACAAAGCGTCTCACCACCTCTACGAGCACGCCCACAGCCAAGATCAGTTGCAGTACACCAGCAAGATGCGCGGCACGTACCTGCATTTTCACGCTATGTCCAACCGCATAAAGGGCAAGCCCGTACACCGCCGCATCGGAAAAATTGTCCAGGGATTCTCCAATCAGGCCGGTGGACTGGGCGATCAGACCGGCAGTCATTTCCACTACGAACAGAAGTGCATTGATGCCGAGCAACCAGCGCAGGGTCCAGGATTCTTGCTTAGCAGAAGCTGCCGAAAACTCGGCGGCCTTGATGGTCTCTGGATTTGCAGCGACGGTTTCCTGAAGCGAGGCGCCTAGCCCCAAGGTCTTCAGTTTCGAGGTGACGGGCTCGATCTCGCCGTCATGCACGACCTTCAGCCGGCGGTTCGACAAGTCGAAGGACAGCGCCCGAATCTCCTCAAAGCCGTTCAGGGCTAGGCGAATCATTCGTTCTTCTGATGGACAGTCCATCTTCGGCACTGCATAAACACTGACCCATCTCCCTGTCGCCTCGGAGGAGGCCTGTATATCGGTATCCGCTGCGGACGTTGCATCACCGCCACAGGCGCCACCACAGGATTTGCTCATAATATGACTCCACTTGAACAATGTTGTGGTACCATTTTAAACTATAAAGCTACTATAAGGTCAATAGAGTAAAGAATCCGTTGGGGAGGAGGCTGATGCGCATTGGTCAGTTGGCGCAGTTGGTAGGGGTCGAAACACAGACGATCCGCTTCTATGAACAGCAGGGCTTATTGCCGCCGCCTGATCGGCAGGACAACGGTTACCGTGTCTATACCGAGAAGCATGGTGAGGGGCTGGCCTTCATCCGTCGCTGCAGAATCCTGGGCCTGTCACTGGCTGAGATTCACGAACTACAGAGCTATCAGGACGACCCTCATCAGCCTTGTACCGCCGTCAACGCCTTGCTCGATGATCACATCTCTCATGTGCGGTCGCAGATAACCGCTCTGCAAGCGCTTGAGAAACAACTCGTTTCACTGAGAGCGAGTTGCAACGATGACCGGGAAGTTGAGGCGTGTGGGGTTCTTGCTGGAATTAGCGAAGGAAACATGCACCAGCAGTAGGTGAAGCATCAACCAGATAATCCGATGAGATGCTAGTCTGTCTCACTCTCATGCAAAGGTAAGATCAACCATTTAATCCGCTTACCCCTTATTCAAAGAGATTATTGCGCTTTAGTTTCCGTTACAAAACCGATTTTGCTGATACCGGCTTCGCGCGCCGCTTGCAGGGCTTGGTTGACGTAATCGTATTCAACCGCTTTATCCGCCGCAATCGCCACAATCACATCTTCGTTTTTCGCTTTGGCTTCTTTCAGCTTGGCAGTTACCGTTGCCAAATCCACTTTGGTATCGGAATCGCCGCCAACGACATAAGCACCGTTGGCATCAATATTCAAACGCAAAGGATCTTTAGGCTGCTGCTTATCCTCTTTCGCCGCTTTTTCCGAAGCAGTCGGCAACTCCAAAGGAATTGAGTGGGTCAGCACCGGCATGGTAATCATAAATACAATCAGCAACACCAGCATCACGTCCACCAAAGGCGTAACGTTGATATCCGACATCGGCGCATCATCGCCGGAATTCATTGATCCGAAAGCCATGGTTTAATCCTTTTGGTTCAGCAGGCGGACATGCAGGTCATGTGCAAATGCGTCCATATCTTGCGCGATGGTTTTTGTACCGCGATTGAGGAAGTTGTACGCCAATACGGCCGGAATCGCCACAAACAGGCCGACAGCAGTCGATACCAAAGCCTCACCAATCGGACCGGCTACCGCAGCAATGCTCATTTGACCGCTTTCGCTGATGCCGATCAGGGCATGGTAAATACCCCAAACAGTACCCAACAGGCCGATAAACGGAGCGGTTGCGCCGATGGAGGCCAACGCGGTCATGCCGTAGTCAAACTGACGCATGGTTTGGGACATGCTGTTGCGGATGTGAACAACCAAGTATTCGTTCAAAGGCAATTCGTCAATCAGCGATTTGCTTGTCGTTTGACGGTAGTTTTGGTATGCGCGCAGAGACTCATCGGCAACATTGCTCATTGGTGCTTCTACCGCTTTGGCTTTCTGTACAGCATCGGCCAGCGTAAACGCATTCAACATCAACTCTTTTACCTGAGCATTGCCTTTTTTCGCTTTGCGGTATTTGATGCAGCGAATCACAATGACACTCCAAGTCACCACACTCATCAACAACATCAGGACAAATACACCAATCAGTACCACATCACCTGATTTGAAAACTAAACTTAAATCCATAATTTTTCCAAGTTAAAAATAAAATTAAAATTTCTATCGGGTCATTTAAAAATATTTCCCAACAGCATATATTTTCCAATCAATCAGCTTAGTCCTAGATACTTATTCAAGCGTGAATTTGACAGGTACTTTAAATTCAGTCCAAACGCTTGCATGACAGCTACCATCTTTAACGGCTTTACGCGCTGCATTATCCAGACGGCTATAACCACTTGATTTATTCACACTAATTGAATCCACTTTACCGCCGGGACCAACCAAGACTTTCAAAACAACCAAGCCCTCTTCGCCATTTTCAGTGGACAGTGAAGGATACGGAGGTCTCGGAATATGGCAGGTTCCTTTTGCCGGATTGCCTTTACTGCTGCCGGCACCTGTACCGCTGCCACCACCTCCGCCACCGCCGGTACCGGAGCCATGTTCGCCTTTCGCACCGCCGCTGCCGGATCCGCTGCCTTCGCCACGGCCGCTGCCTGTACCTTTCGTACCGCCGCCGTTGCCTTTTCCTTCTCCGCCCAAGGCTTTGCCTTCGCCGTTGCCTTTACCGTTTTCAGCAGTGTTCGGCCCGGTTTTGCTGCCTGAGTATTCCGATGCTTTTGGAGACGGTTTAGGTTCTGCCTTCGGCTCTGGTTTTGGTTCAGGTTTTGGCTCGGGCTTCGGCTCAGGTTTAGGTTCCGGCTTAGGCTCGGGCTTAGGTTTCTCGATAGGTTTCGGTTTTTCCTTTTGCTGTACGATATCCGCTTTTTCTTTTTTCGTTACCACAGGTTTGATAACAGGTTTGGGCGGCTCGACAGGCTTAGGTTTGGGTTTCGGCTTGGGTTTCGGTTGTTCGGGGGTTGGCTCGGGTGCGGCAGGTGCGCCTTCGCCCTCAGGGCTGCCGTCGCCTCCGCCGAAATCGCCCAAATCGACAAATTCAATATTCGCCATTTCGACAGGAGGCGGTTTGTGCGCGTGCCATAAAAGTGCAACCAAGCCGACGTGAATCAACGCAACGGAAGTCACGACGGCTGGAGTTAAAATTCGTTTTTTATCCATAATTCCGTTATGTTAATAGCAACAATTCCCGTTTGCAAGTCGTTTTACAGTCAAAATAAGCATTAATGCTTATAGAGAAAGTTTATAGACCTGCTGTTTTAAAGGCTGCATATCATAATATGATATTAGCTCTCATTACTAATATTATCAAACAAAAGGTCGTTTTAAAAGATAAGCGGTAAGACAAAACAGCCTATTCTTCCGGCGTTTATGCTATCCGCACATTAAATCAATATCGAAACCTCATCAGACCGATAAAAATTCAAATGGTTTCAAATAATCTGTATTTTTTATCCATAAAACATCAGGCCGTCTGAAAACATTCTTTCAGACGGCCTGATTCAAACAAAATCATTTTTTCCGTTTCGCCCTTGGGTGCGCCTCATCATAAACGCGCGCTAAGTGATCAAAATCCAGCTTTGTATAAACTTGCGTAGCGGAAAGGTTGCTGTGTCCCAACAATTCCTGCACAGCACGGATATCGCCCGATGCCTGCAAAAGATGGGTTGCATAGCTGTGGCGCATCATGTGCGGTGAGATATGGCTGGCACTGCCCACGCGCACTGCCCACGCCTGCAGGCGTTTTTGGATTTGACGTTGCCCCAGCCTGCCGCCGTTCTTATTGGTGAACAAGGCCTGCTCGCCCTCTTTGGCAATACGCACTGCCAAATAATCATGCAATGCTGCAATGCTTTTAGCTACCAACGGCACTTGCCGTTGCTTGCCGCCTTTACCATTCACACTGACCCAACCTTCGTCCAAAACGATACCGTCCAGATTCAAACCTTGTATCTCGCTCAGGCGCAAGCCGCTACCATACATCAATTCAAACATGGCCTTATCGCGTACATCCAACTCATCATCAACCGGCGCATGGTCAAGGATATGGTTTAAAGGCTCTTGCGGCAGCGCTTTGGGCAGGCGTTCGGGCAGGTGCGGCGCTTTCATATTAAATGTCGGGTCGCTTTCCATGACTTCTATCTGCACCAGCCAACTGCAATACTGCCGCCACACCGACAATTTCCGCGCCAAGCTACTTTCGCTCAAGCCCTTTTGCGACAGCTTTTTCAATACCGCCACAAAATCACGGCGCGTTGGCAGGCCGTTTTCCAGATTATCGGGCAACAGGCGCATCAACTCACTCAAATCGCGCCGATAAGCGGAAACGGTATGCTCCGACTTGCCTTGTTGCAGCAAGGTTTTCAGATAGCGTTCAAAATGGGGCGCAAAATTGTTTGATTCCGCCATTTCAGACGGCCTCCAATGCTGTTTTCAATGCCGAAGGCAAACGGCAGACACGCTGCTTGCCATAATCGAAACACACCATACCTGTCTGCACTTTCGCCAGCACAAGGCCATCTGAAATCCTGCGGATACGGTACAACAAAGAAAAGCCCACTCCGGCCACACCCGCCGCCCCCATTTCCACCGACAGCTCATCGCCATGATGACCTTGCGCCAAATACTGCACCGCCGCATCCGCCATAATCAGGCCAGCCCCTCCGGCATCCATTTCACTCCAACCCAGCTTCGCCAGCCAACGCATCCTCACTTCATGGCACAAACGCAACACCGCATCGTTCGCCAGATGGCCGCCATAGTTCACATCGCCCACCTGCACCATCAAGTCCGTCTGAAACAAAGGCTTATCACACTCGGCCACCGAAATCCTATCCATTTTACACACCCGTTTTCAATACTCTGCCATTATAAACCGAGACCCTGTTCGTTAATATATAAAAACAATGTAGCAGCTTGTAGTTTTTCATAGCAAAAAACATTATAATTTATCGGATAAATTTACCCTTCACTACTTCAGGAGCTTCTCATGGCACTCGTATCCATGCGCCAACTGTTGGACCATGCTGCCGAAAACAGCTACGGTCTGCCCGCATTCAACGTTAACAACCTCGAACAGATGCGCGCCATCATGGAGGCGGCCGACCAAGTCAACGCCCCCGTTATCGTTCAAGCATCCGCAGGCGCACGCAAATACGCAGGTGCCCCATTCCTGCGCCATCTGATTTTGGCCGCAGTCGAAGAATTCCCGCATATCCCTGTCGTGATGCACCAAGACCACGGCGCATCTCCTGATGTATGCCAACGCTCCATTCAACTGGGCTTCTCCTCCGTGATGATGGACGGCTCGCTGATGGAAGATGGCAAAACCCCTTCTTCTTACGAATACAACGTCAACGCCACCCGTACCGTGGTCAACTTCTCCCACGCTTGCGGCGTGTCCGTTGAAGGCGAAATCGGCGTATTGGGCAACCTCGAAACTGGCGAAGCCGGCGAAGAAGACGGCGTCGGCGCAGTGGGCAAACTTTCCCACGACCAAATGCTGACCAGCGTTGAAGATGCCGTACGTTTCGTTAAAGATACCGGCGTTGACGCATTGGCTATTGCCGTTGGTACCAGCCACGGCGCATACAAATTCACCCGTCCGCCCACAGGCGACGTATTGCGTATCGACCGCATCAAAGAAATCCACCAAGCCCTGCCCAACACCCACATCGTAATGCACGGCTCCAGCTCCGTTCCGCAAGAATGGCTGAAAGTCATCAACGAACACGGCGGCAAAATCGGTGAAACCTACGGCGTACCGGTTGAAGAAATCGTCGAAGGCATCAAACACGGCGTGCGCAAAGTCAACATCGACACCGACTTGCGCCTCGCCTCTACCGGCGCCATCCGCCGCTTCATGGCAGAAAACCCAGCCGAATTCGACCCGCGCAAATACTTGAGCAAAACCGTCGAAGCCATGAAACAAATCTGTCTTGACCGCTACCTCGCATTCGGTTGCGAAGGCCAAGCCGACAAAATCAAACCGATTTCTTTGGAAAAAATGGCAACCAAATACGCCAAAGGCGAATTGAACCAAATCGTTAAATAATCCGTAGATCGGATTAACACTAAGGCCGTCTGAAAACTTGGCAATAAGGTTTCAGACGGCCTTAGCTTTTGGGAAATTTATAGTAAAATCTTCCACCGACTACACATCAAAACACATCGAAAGCAAACATGAAACTCGCCGTTATTTTGCCGGCCTATTGCGCCGAAGCTTATTTGCCCGAATGCTTGGACTCGGTATTGAATCAAACATTCCGCGACTTTTTCGTCATCGCCATCAACGATGCTTCAACAGACAAAACCGGCGAAATCCTCGAGGCTTACGCAGCCAAAGATTCACGTTTGCAGGTTTTCCACCTTCCGGAAAACAGGGGCGAGCCGTTTGCCTGCCAATTTGCCATGGATATGCTCAAAGACGTAGAAGTCGAATATGTGGCACGAATGGACGCGGACGATATTTGCGCCTTGGATCGTTTTGAAAAACAGATTCAATTCTTAGACAGCCATCCCGAAATCGATATTGTCGGCAGCCAAGCCACCATCTTTTTTGATGACCAAACCGGAAGAGAACCCGTTTTAAGCGACCTCCCCCTGCTCGACAAAGACATTAAAGCCTTTCTCTCCTTTGCCGCCCAAAACATGTTCAACCCCACCACCATGTGGCGGCACGACAGCATTAAAAACCTCGGAATAAACTACACCGCGACGGAAACCGCACCCGATTTCCATATGTGGGTGCAATGCGCCCTACATGGCAAAACCTTTGCCAACCTGCCCGAGCCTTTGTTGTCATACAGGATACACACAACTCAAGAAAGCAAAAAAAGAGACAAAATCAACAGATCCGTCCAATACACCATGGAGTTGTGGATCAGTCATCTCTTCCCTGATTTGAATGCGACGGAAGTAACGCTCTTAAGCCGCATCTTGTACGAAAAGCAACTGCGCTTGACCACTGAAGAGCTGAAAACCATTTTTGCCGCCTATGACAGAATCAGCAAAGACCGCAGCATTTCATTGTTTGGCGAAGACCGCAATACCATGTTCGACATGATAGACAAGTTCTTCAATTTCTTAAAAAGCCAGTTGAAATTCACTTAAATCATAAAAGGCCGTCTGAAACCTAAGTTTCAGACGGCCTTTGTCTATTTCAAGAGCAATCTAAATCAGAACAAGCCATGAATCACGCCTTCTGCGTCCACATCAATTTTCTCGGCAGCCGGAACTTTCGGCAGGCCCGGCATCTTCATCATATTGCCGCACAACGCAACGATGAAACCTGCGCCTGCGGAAACAGTGATACCGCGCACGGTAATGCGGAAGCCTTCGGGGCAGCCCAAAAGTTTGGCGTTGTCGCTCAAAGAATATTGGGTTTTCGCCATGCAGATCGGCATTTTGTCCAAACCCAGTTTTTCCAGTGAAGCGATTTCGGCAGACGCTTCCGCGCTGAAATCAACATCTTCCGCGCCGTACACTTTTTGGGCAATCGCACGGATTTTGTCTTTAATGCTCAACTCAACATCGTAGGCAAACTTGAAGTTATTCGGTTGGTTTTCGATGGCGTTGACGACTTTGTGCGCCAAGTCTGCACCACCCGCGCCGCCTTTGCCCCATACTTCGGTCAGGGAAACTTCAACGCCGTGTTCCGCGCAGGCTTTTTCAATCATGGCCAACTCGGCATCGGAGTCGGACACGAAGCGGTTGATGGCGACGACGACGGGCAGGCCGAATACGTTTTTCAGGTTGGAAATATGTTTCAAGAGATTAGGCAGACCTTTTGCCAAAGCGTCGAGGTTTTCTTCGCCGAGGTTGGCACGTTCTACGCCGCCGTTGTATTTCAAAGCACGGACGGTGGCGACGACAACAGCCGCATCAGGTCTCAAATCAGCTAGACGGCATTTGATGTCGCAGAATTTTTCCGCGCCCAAATCCGCACCGAAGCCTGCTTCGGTTACTGCGTAATCGGCAAGGTGTTTCGCCAGTCGGGTGGCGGTAACGGAGTTACAGCCGTGGGCGATGTTGGCGAATGGGCCGCCGTGTACAAAGGCCGGCGTGCCTTCGATGGTTTGTACCAAGTTAGGCTTAATCGCATCTTTGAGCAATGCCGCCATCGCGCCATTTGCTTTCAAATCTTTGGCGTAAACAGGGCTGCCGTCTTTAGCGTAAGCGACAAGGATGTTACCCAAACGCTCTTTCAAATCGCTGATGTCTTTGGCAAGACAGAATACCGCCATCACTTCGGAAGCAACGGTAATGTCGAAACCGTCAGGACGCATCACGCCGTCAACAGGTTTGCCCATGCCGTCGATGATGTTGCGCAACTGACGGTCGTTCATATCGACCACGCGACGCCACAGGACGCGTTTCGGATCGATGTTCAACTCGTTGCCTTGGTAGATATGGTTATCAAGCATGGCAGCGAGCAAGTTATTCGCCGCGCCGATGGCGTGAAAGTCGCCGGTGAAGTGCAGGTTGATGTCTTCCATCGGCAACACTTGGGCATAGCCGCCGCCTGCCGCGCCGCCTTTAACACCGAACACCGGTCCCAAAGAAGGCTCGCGCAGGGCGATAACCGAGTCTTTGCCGATGTGGCGTAATGCGTCCGCCAAACCAATGGTTACAGTGGTTTTACCCTCACCCGCAGGAGTCGGATTAATGGCGGTCACCAAAATCAGACGGCCTTGTTTTTGCGGCAGCTTGAATGCCTCGGCGGGATTGATTTTGGCTTTGTAATGACCATAGGGCTCGATGTTGTCAACGTTCAAACCCAGCTTGGCGGCAATTTCACCAATCGGGCGCATGGTGGAAGACTGGGCAATTTCAGCATCGGTTTTGAAGCTCATGATTTTCCTTTATTGAGAGAGGGAAAGGCCGTCTGAAACAATATAATAAAGACGGCTGGAAGAAAAAGAATATTCGTTCTATTATAGCGTTTTCCAAAGACAAACCGCAGTGAAAATTTCGATATTTCATCAACAAGCGGATTCATATTGTCAACAATTTAAAACAAAGGAATAAAACATGAGCAGCAACGCATGGCTGTTTTGGGCATTGGCATCGGCAGGCTTCGCCTCATTGACCGCCATTTTCGCCAAAATGGGTTTACAGGGTATAGATTCAGATTTCGCCACCTTTATCCGTACCTTGGTCATCCTCGCCGCTTTGGTACTGTTTTTAACCTACACCGGCAAATGGCAGGGCGTGAACGGCTTTACCGGCCGCAACTGGACATTCCTCATCCTATCCGGCCTCGCTACCGGCGCATCTTGGCTCGCCTACTTCAAAGCCTTGCAACTGGGCAACGCCTCGCAAGTCGCACCCGTCGACAAATTTAGCCTGGTCTTGGTCGCCCTGATGGCCGTCGTTTTCTTAGACGAACGCCCAAGCACGCAGGAATGGATAGGCTTAGGCTTGGTAACCGCAGGCGTATTGACTTTGGCTTTGAAACGATAAAGATTGGGATATCAAAAAAAGGCCGTCTGAAAAATTTCAGACGGCCTTTGCTTTGCTTCAAACAATCAGCTCACAATTAATTTGAACCGACTTTGATTTTTTGCCACAAGTTGACAGACAGTTTTTTCGCATCTGCGCTCATTTGAGGCATGACGAAACCGTCTTTCATATCTTGCTCGTTCGGGAAAATAGAACGTGTGTTCACCAGCTCGGCAGGCATTTTTTCGCGTGCAGGTTTGCTGGCTGGGGCGAAGGTTACGGCAATACCGTTTTTCGCAGCCACTTCTGGATCAAGCGTGTAGTTGATGTATTTGTGGGCATTGACGATGTTTTTCGCATCGGCCGGAATCAACCAAGATTCAATCCAGAAGCCCATGCCTTTCGGAGTCAATACTTCGACGCCGACATTGTTCTTCACTTCTTCGGAACGCGCTTTGGCCAAGTTCAAGTCGCCGCCGTTACCTGCCGCCAAGCAGATGTCGCCGCGCGCCAATTCGTCAATGATGGAGGGGCTGAAACGTTTCACGTCAGGACGGATGGTTTTCAAAACTTCTGCAGCCGCTTTCAAATCTTCAGGATTCGAGCCTTTAGGATCTTTACCCAAGTAATTCAACAAGATTGGGAACATTTCGCTCGGGGTATCCCACAAAGCGATGCCGCAAGATTTCAGCTTGTTGGTGTATTCAGGTTTGAACAGCAAATCCCAGCCGTTTTCAGGCAATTTTCCGCCCAAAAGCTCCTTGCCCTTCGCCGTAATCGCAATCGTATTCACACCTGAGAAGTATGGAACGGCGTATTGATTGCCCGGATCGGCGGTTTCCAACATCTTCAGCAATTCAGGATCGATGTTTTTGTAGTTCGGAATCAAGTCCTTATTGATTTTTTGGTATGCACCCGCCTCAATTTGACGCGGCAGGAAGGCAATACCGGGCACAACCAAGTCATAGCCGGATTTACCGGTCAGCATTTTGGCTTCCAGCGTTTCATTGTTTTCATACAAATCGTAAGTCAGCTTCAAATTGTTGGCTTTTTTGAAGTCTTCGACTGTACTTTCGTCAACGTAGTTTGACCAGTTGTAGATATTCAAAGTATCGGTGGCGGCTGCTTCGGCATTGGCAGCAGGCGCGCTGCCTGCTTGAGGTTGCTCGGCTTTTTTCTCGCCACCGCCGCACGCGGCCAAAGACAATGCGGCCAATACGGCTAATACAGATTTTTTCATACGGGCAGATTCCTGATGAAAGAGTGGTTAATGTCAATAAATAAGAAACCCTGCACCCCATAAACACCCCGGCGCAGAGTTAGGCTATTGTAATGGAAACGTAAGCAAACGCAAAGCAATATCCATCTGATTTTTATTGAAATAAGGCAAAGCAACACCATCTTTTTACCAAAAGCGTTGCACCGGCTGTCGTTTTTGGGCAAAATACGGCTGATTTGCGCGCGTTTATAGAGAAAAAGCTTGCATACAAGGAAATCTGTCTTTAAAATTGCGCGTTTACAGAATTTATTTTTCAGGAGATATTCAATATGGCAAACAGCGCACAAGCCCGCAAACGTGCCCGCCAGTCGGTTAAACAACGCGCCCACAACGCCAGCCTGCGTACTGCATTCCGTACCGCTGTGAAAAAAGTGTTGAAAGCAGTTGAAACCGGCGACAAAGCTGCTGCTCAAGCAGTTTACCAAGAATCCGTTAAAGTCATCGACCGTATCGCTGACAAAGGCGTATTCCACAAAAACAAAGCAGCCCGTCATAAAAGCCGTCTGTCTGCTAAAGTAAAAGCTTTGGCTTAATACTGACGCAGATGCCGGAAATCCTGACAATCAAAACAGGATGAATCGAGCTGATACGATGCCCCTGAGGTCCTGCCTTTCAGGGGCATTGCCGTATTCACCGCCCAAACCGACTGAATAAAACCATTTACCCTTTCATCAGGCCGTCTGAAAAACAACGGAAACTCTCATGAACAAGATGTTGAAACATTCCCTAAGTATCGGATTCATTGTCGCCGCCCCACTGGCTGCCGCCGATACCGCCCTACACTGCACCACCATTCAAGACAACGCCACCCGTTTGGCGTGTTACGACAACATCTACTCGGCGCAACTTCCCCCTCAATCCCCACTGCCGCAAGCGCAAACCGAAACCGTCAAAACACCAGTTGACCTCGAAAAAAGCGTGCGCAAGAGCATCGAGAAAAAAGAAGCGGCCATCGTATTCGACAACCCTACCCATCCGAATATTTCAGACGACGTATTAAGCGAAACTGCCGACAGCTACACACCTTTAAGCCTGATGTACGATTTGGATAAAAACGACACACGCGGCCTGTTGAGCGTACGCGAGCACAACCCTATGTACCTCATGCCAGTTTGGTACAACAGCAGCCCCAACTATTACCCGGAATCCCCCAGCCGCGGCGTAACCACACAGGAAAAATTCAGCGAGCAAAAACGCCTAGAAACCAAAATGCAGGTTTCCTTCAAAAGCAAGATTGCCGAAGATTTATTCAAAACCCGTGCCGACGTATGGTTTGGCTACACCCAAAAATCCGACTGGCAAATCTTCAACCAAGGCCGCAAATCCGCTCCGTTCCGCAATACCGACTACGAGCCCGAAATCTTCATTACCCAACCCGTTAAAGCAGACCTGCCTTTCGGCGGCAAACTGCGTATGGTTGGCGCAGGTTTTGTTCACCAATCCAACGGTCAAAGCCGCCCCGAATCACGCTCATGGAACCGGGTTTACGCCATGGCAGGCATGGAATGGGGCAAGCTGACCGTCATTCCCAGGGTTTGGATGCGCGCCTTCGACCAAAAAGGAGAGGACGACGACAATCCGGACATCAACAAATACATGGGCTACGGCGACTTGAAAGTCCAATACCGCCTCAATGACAAACAAAATGTTTATTCCGTCCTGCGTTACAACCCGAAAAGCGGACGTGGTGCCGTTGAAGCTGCTTATACCTTCCCCATCAAAGGCAAACTCAAAGGCGTTGTCCGCGGCTTCCACGGCTACGGCGAAAGCTTGATTGACTACAACCACAAACAAAACGGCATCGGCTTCGGCCTGATGTTCAACGACTGGGACGGCATCTAAATGACCCCATATTGTTTCAGACGGCCTTTGCAATCAAGGCGGTCGTCTGAAACAATAAAACAAAACAAGCCATTCGTTTAAAATACTCGTTTCCTAGCGTCCAAACGCGTATAATGCAAAGTTTGGGCAAAACTTGCCGGAATGAAACAAAGATGACAGAAGCCGCAGCCGAAAGCGGAAAAATCGCCAAGGCTTTAAAGAAATACCTAATTACAGGCGTACTGGTTTGGTTGCCGATTGCCGTAACCATCTGGGCGATGAGCTATATCATCTCCGCCACCGACAGACTAATCAACCTATTACCAGAAAGCTGGCAGCCCCAGCATTTCTGGGGGTTCAACATTCCCGGCTTGGGCATCGTCGCCGCCACAGTCGTCTTGTTCGTTACCGGTGTATTCGCCGCCAACGTATTGGGCAGACGGATTCTCGGCGCATGGGACAGCCTTTTGGGTCGGATTCCCGTCGTCAAATCCATCTACTCCAGCGTTAAAAAAGTTTCCGAATCCCTGCTCTCCGACAGCAGCCGCTCGTTCAAAACCCCCGTACTGGTTCCCTTTCCGCAACCGGGCATTTGGACGATAGCCTTTGTTTCCGGCCATATCCCCGACAAACTCAAAGGCAGCCTGCCGCAAGACGACGACTATATTTCCGTTTACGTCCCAACCACGCCCAACCCGACCGGCGGCTATTACATCATGGTTAAAAAAAGCGACGTTCGCGAGCTGGACATGAGTGTGGATCAGGCATTGAAATATGTGATTTCACTGGGCATGGTGATGCCGGATGAAATACAAATTAAAACCATCCAAGATAAAAAAACTGATAGTTTATAGCACTTATTAATCAAATTCTTAACAACAGAATAATGCATAAATATCCATTAATCATAATATTTAGCCTATCCCAAAAAATATAACCACTAAGGAATTACCACAAAGCTCGCACTTACTAATTCATGATGACTGACAACCTACACAGACTGCGAACTTACTAGAAGTATCTAAATATGATTGAATGTAATAGTAATTTTGCGAATTTTTGGAAACGTAGTTATTATAAAGCGGAGAACTGCGCAGTAACTGGAATAGCCCCCTGCATATTTAATTTCAAAGATATTTAGGAAATACTTTAAGCATGGTTACACAAGGCAAAGAGAATGACTCACACAACCATGCCAATATCATTACCACAGCACTAATCCGTAAATAAATCTCCTCACATTTTACTCACAGGGATAATCATGAAACGGGAAATACTATCTATTATTTTTCTAGCTACATATAGCTCACTAGCATTTTCATCAGGGGAGCTTTCATGCAAAAAAATCATACCCATTAATGTAACAGAGGGTTGGAAAAGGAATTGTACTTATCATGGATCATCTATAAATGAAGCTTATCAAGAATATCGCAATCTAACTCAAAATCTAGGCGAGGCCCCAAACGTTCTTCCAAATAAAAATCGTCGATATAAAACTTCTAGAAATGAAGTAGAAATTAATATTAATTGGAAAAATAAGAATCATGTGTTTGTAGCACAGACTTATCCCGAAGCCGAAAACTCAGGAATGGAAGTAGGCTTTAAAAAAATTAAAAATGTGATTCAAATTACAGAAATTGGTTGGACACCATAATTACCAATTTCTTAGTTATAAATTAAACACTTCAATATATAAACAAGGAAATAATATGCGTACCAACTATTGCGGCCTTATCAGCGAGCAATACTTAGACCAAACCGTTACCGTCAAAGGCTGGGTACACCGCCGACGCGACCACGGCGGTGTGATTTTTATTGACCTGCGCGACCGCGAAGGCATCGTTCAAGTCGTTATCGACCCTGACACTCCGGAAGCATTTGCCGCTGCCGACTCTTCCCGCAACGAATACGTTTTGAGCATTACCGGCCGCGTACGCAACCGTCCTGAAGGTACAACCAACGACAAAATGATTTCCGGCAAAATCGAAATCCTTGCCAAAGAAATCGAAGTCTTGAACGCTGCCGCTACGCCTCCGTTCCAAATCGACGATGAAAACATCAGCGAAAACGTTCGCCTGACCAACCGCGTTATCGACTTGCGCCGTCCTACCATGCAACGCAACCTGCGCCTGCGTTACCAAGTCGCTATGGGCGTTCGCCGCTACTTGGACGCGCAAGGCTTCATCGACATTGAAACACCGATGCTGACCCGCTCCACTCCAGAAGGCGCACGCGACTACCTCGTACCAAGCCGCGTTCATCCGGGCGAATTCTTCGCTCTGCCGCAATCTCCACAATTGTTTAAACAACTGTTGATGGTTGCCGGTTTCGACCGTTACTACCAAATCACCAAATGTTTCCGTGACGAAGATTTGCGTGCCGACCGTCAACCTGAATTTACCCAAATCGACTTGGAAACCTCGTTCTTGAACGAGGATGAAATCATGGACATCACCGAAGGCATGGCCAAACAAGTCTTCAAAGATGCTTTGAACGTAGATTTGGGCGACTTCCCACGCATGCCTTATTCTGAAGCCATGTTCTACTACGGCTCTGACAAACCGGATATGCGCATCAACTTGAAATTCACCGAGTTGACCGACCTAATGAAGACCGAAGAATTCAAAGTCTTCCGTGGTGCAGCCGACATGAAAGGCGGCCGCGTAGTCGCTCTGCGCGTGCCTAACGGCGCGAAATTCAGCCGCAAAGAAATCGACGAATATACTAAATTTGTCGGCATCTACGGCGCGAAAGGTCTGGCATACATCAAAGTAAACGATATCAGCAACCTTTCCAACGGCGAAGACAGCGGCCTGCAATCTCCAATCGTGAAATTCCTGTCCGAAAACGCCCTGAAAGAAATCATCGAGCGTACCGGCGCACAAAACGGCGACATCATCTTCTTCGGTGCGGACAAAACCAAAGTCGTGAACGAAGCCATCGGCGCATTGCGTATCAAAGTCGGCTTGGAACACGGCAAAGACAACGGCTACTTCGTAGACGAATGGAAGCCTTTGTGGGTTGTCGATTTCCCAATGTTCGAATACGACGAAGAAGCCGACCGCTACGTTGCCGTACACCATCCGTTTACGGCGCCTAAAGAAGGTCATGAAGACCTGATGGTCTCCGACCCTGCAAACTGCCTGGCCCGTGCCTACGATATGGTATTGAACGGCTGGGAAATCGGCGGTGGCTCTATCCGTATCCACCGTGCAGACGTACAAGAGAAAGTGTTTGCCGCGCTGAAAATCAGCCCTGAAGAGCAACAAGAGAAATTCGGCTTCCTCTTGGACAACCTGAAATTCGGTGCGCCTCCTCACGGCGGCCTTGCATTCGGCCTCGACCGTCTGGTAACGCTGATGACCGGTGCCGAATCCATCCGCGATGTGATTGCCTTCCCGAAAACACAACGTGCACAATGTCTGCTGACCAATGCACCTAATGTGGTCGACGACAAACAACTTCGCGAATTGAGCCTGCGTCTGCGTCAGAAAGCAGTTGAAACAAAAGAAGCGTAATTTATCGGCTTAACCTTTAAAATATCAAGGCCGTCTGAAATTTTTGAAATTTCTTTCAAATTTTTCAGACGGCCTTTCTGTATTTTAGTCGTTTATATATAATCAACTCATAAACTGTTTTATTTTAAACGTTCACTTTAATGACGTTAGAGTATAAAAAACAACCGTTTGTAAGAAAAACAAACAAATAAGCTCCACAAGCACTATCATGACTGTTACAACAATAAAGGAACCAAACAATGTTTCTGATACTGACGGGGCTGATACTGACTTTTTTTATTTTGTTGTTTATTATTACTTCAATTATTCACAAAAAACAGTTTGCCTATAACACACACCAAGACTATAACTATCCCTCCCTCCCCTCTACCGCGCATACTACCCTCAAGGGTGGCAGCCTGACTTTACCTGCCACTATCAGCGGGCAAGATACCGTTATTGCCAAAATCCGTATCAAATCCACTTGGGCAGGATTGCTGGTATTGCCTTTTGTTGAAACCATTTCATCTAAGGGCAAATGGAAGCAATATTTCGAATACGGCGCAAAAGGCGTGCGCTATATCAATCTGAGCGACACCTTCTCCGACAGCGACAAAACCATCCGCTTGGAAGGCAAATACCTAACCTTGTCCGATCAAGAAATCGAACTCTCTGTTTATCCGCGAGAAAACCTCGACGGCAAAAAAATCCTTGTCCTCGCACCTCATGCTGACGATGCCGAATTAAGTGCATACGGTTTGTATGAAAAACACGCCGCCAATTCAATGATCTGCACCTTAACCGCCAGCGAAGGTGGCAGCTTCCACTATGGCAACCTTTATAGCACGTGCGACTGCGATACTCAAGCACAATATCTGCAAAAAGGCAGAATGCGCGTTTGGAACAGCCTGACCGTTCCCCTTTTGGCCGGCGTGCCGTCTGAAAACATCCTGCAACTGGGCTACTTCGACAGCACATTGACCGCCATGCGCCAAAATCCGGAAAAAGAGATTAAATCGACCAAAATCGATACGACCGACGTCGACATTTTCCGCCGTGCCAATACCTCCTCATTGGCGAAACACCTCAAGCCCGGCTCGACTTGGAACAGCTTGGTGGACAACCTTGGCTATCTGATAGAAACGTTCCAGCCGGATGTTATCGTGACGCCATCCCCCAATATCGATGCGCATCCCGACCACCAACATACTGCGCTGGCCGCCATCGAAGCCCTGCGTAAAATCGATTACCGCCGCGGCAATCTGTTTTTACACACCATACATTATCTGAGCGACGACTTTCCTATCGGCAAAGTAGGTTCTTCCCTCAGCCTGCCGCCGCCCTCCGAGCAACCGTTTTACTTCCAAAGCATCTATTCCCATCCCTTGGATAAAGAAGAGCAAAACCGCAAACTTCTCGCCCTTGATGCCATGAACGACATCCGTCCTAATTCAGACGGCTATATGCGTTGGAGCACCATGATATTCAAAGGCCTAAACAAACTGCGACACCACGTCCTCCATCTCGACAAAGACTTGGTCAACCGCTTCGTCCGCAGCAACGAATTCTTCTATACCGTCCCCATCAGCGACTTGTACCAAGAAGATACGCTGAAACAAATCACTTATCAGGGCAAAGCCCAATAAACCACAAAGGCCGTCTGAAAAGATGTTTCAGACGGCCTTTATCACACCAAATCAAAACAATAAAATCACCGCATTACAAACGAAAAACACCAAGCCCAAATCCAAACGCGACAACCCAAGTTATAATAAAACTCTTCCCACACGTCCCACATCATCATGCCGATTTACTTCATCGCCGATTTGCACCTGAGCGAATCCCATCCTCAACTGACCGCACACTTCCAGAAATTTATCCAAGAAAAAGCCGTTCATGCCCAAGCCGTGTATATCCTCGGCGACCTTTTCGATTTTTGGGTCGGGGATGACGAAAACAGCCCTTTGGTTCAAACCATCAAACAAACCATCCACAGCCTGACCGAGCGCGGCATTGCCTGCTATTTTATCCATGGCAACCGCGACTTTCTCATCGGCAAAACCTTCGCCCGCGATACCGGCATAACCTTACTGCCCGAGTATGCCGTTATCGACCTGTTCGGCACACCCACCCTGCTCTGTCACGGCGACACCCTCTGCACCGACGACCATTCTTATCAAAAATTCCGCCGCACCGTCCATCAAAAATGGCTGCAACGCCTGTTCCTGCTCCTGCCGCTCACACTCCGACTGAACATCGCCACCAAAATCCGTAAACAGAGCAAACAGGACAAGCAACACAAAACCGCCGACATCATGGACGTCAATCCGGCCTTTACCCACGAAACCGTCCAACGCTTCCACACGCCCCTGCTCATCCACGGCCATACCCACCGCGAAAACATCCATCGCAACGCCGGCTACACTCGCATCGTACTCGGTGACTGGCGCGACAATTACGCCTCCATTCTCGAAGTCGATGCCGAAGGCTACCGTTTTATCGCCTTATAAAACATCAGGCCGTCTGAAAACCGGTTTCCCGATTGTTCAGACGGCCTGACTGACAAATATCCTCAATCGGTTTACGCAAACCAACCGCGTATCTGCTCCAAACCACCAAAGCGCACACACGCATCCGCATTCGCCTCAGTTTTCGGTTTCGCCCGATAAGCAATGCCGAATCCCGCCTCCCGTATCATCGGAATATCGTTCGCACCATCTCCCATCGCCACCACCTGCCATGGAGCCAAACCCAGACGCTCACGGTATTCACGCAACAAATCCGTCTTAGCCTGCGCATCGATAATCCGCCCTTTCAGACGGCCTGTCAGCTTGCCGTTTTCCACTTCCAACACATTCGCAAAATGGAAATCCAAGCCCAAACGCCGTTGCAGACGTTCCGTAAAGAACGTAAATCCGCCCGACACCAGCATAAACTTCACATCATTCCGTTTACACGCTTCCAACAAAAATTCCGCGCCCGGCGACAGCTGCAACACATTCTCGTACACCTCTTCCAACACGCACTCGTCCAAACCGGCCAGCAAAGCCACACGCTTACGCAAAGACTGCTCAAAGTCCAGCTCGCCGCGCATCGACTGCTCCGTAATCGCCGCCACCTCATCCTTCAGCCCAACACCGGCCGCAATCTCATCCACACACTCAATCGTAATCAGCGTCGAATCCATATCGCTGACAATCAGCCCCAAATCAGCAAAAGCCACATCCGGCAACACCGCGCCATCTATCTGCTGCGCAATCAACGCAGCCCGCATCTCGTCCGTCAATTCAAAATCATCATCAACCGGCACACGCAATACCGACTTCCCTGATGACGCAGACACCAAACCGCCAAACGCCGACCAGTCGCAAGCGCCCAAATCTCCATGTTGCAACACCAAAACTTTCTTCATCTCATTCTCCTCATACCCCAAAACCTTTGCAAACATATCGGGTACACATTCAGCTTAAAACAACAAAACCGTATTTTTGCAAAGGCCATAAAAAACCAAAACAGCATTATAGCCGAACCACCCCGAAAATTTTCAGACGGCCTGTCGCTTGATTCCCTTAGCTAGTTTAATTTCAAAAACACCTTCAAAAACCATAGAAACAACATAAATCCGCTAAAAAACCTCAAAACCTTGTTCTTAAATTACAAAACAACAAAATTATCGTAAAATATAATTATTCTTATTTTGGTTCGATTAAATTTTAATTATAGAAAGACGTTCATGAACGCCCCAGCCCTTAAAACATTAGCACTCATTATTGCCACTCTGCCTTATGCAGCCTTAGCAGAAAACACTGCAACACCCCGGCCAGAACAAACTGCCGAGCTGCAAACCGTCAATGTAACCGGCAAAAACCGTTCCACCCGCACCGAAAACCGCGACTCTTACACCACCTCTGCCATGCGCACCACCACCGGGCTTGCCTTGTCTCCGAAAGAAACGCCGCAGTCGGTAAGCGTGATTACCAAAACGCAGCTGGATAACCAAGGCATGACCAATATGGAACAAGCCTTAAAAACCACAACCGGCATCAACGTGATTCCCGATTCCGGCCGTTGGCGTTATCAGTCGCGCGGCTTTTACATCGATCAAATTGAAGAAGACGGCTTATCCACTACCGTTGCAGGTTCGTCCGGCAACCCGTACAACGACCCTCAAAGCATGAGCAATCTGGCCATCTACGACCATATCGAAGTTGTCCGCGGTCCGACTGGCCTGACCCAATCCAACAGCGAACCCGGCGGCACAATCAATGCCGTACGTAAACGTCCGACCGCCAATACGCAGGCAACCTTAAGTTTTATGGCCGACCGTTTCGGCGCAGCAAGCCTGATCGGCGACGTATCGGGCAGTTTAAACAGCAGTCACAGCGTCCGCGGCCGTTTGGTTTCCAGCCTGACACGCAATAAAACTTTCCAAGACAAAAACCCAACCAAAGGTCAAATGCTGTACGGGATTTTAGAGGCCGATATCGGCGAGAACAGCAAAGCCACACTTGGCGGCCTGTACCAACGCACCGAAGAAACACCCGATTTTTACGGCGTACCGATGGGCAATGGCTTTGACCTTAACCTTCCGAGAGATACCTATCTGGGCGCGGAATGGAATCAAATCCGCTTTTACAAACGCAATGTCTTTGCCGAATTCGACCATCAAATCAACGACAATTGGAAATGGAGCAGCAAGCTCAACTACAACCGTTCTTCATCCGCCCAAAACTTCGCCACCGCAGCCAATACAGGCGGCAGGTTCGCTGGCATCGGACAGAACGGTATTTTTACCGGTGCAACCGACAACATCCAAAAATACGACAATACCGGCAAACAATTTGCCTTCCAAACCGGCGTATCCGGCAAATTCCAAGCCTTAGGCAACGAACAGCAGGCATTTGCCAACTACACTTATTCACGGGAAAACAACAGCTCCTACAACCTATGGAAAGTCCGTACCTCTAACGAATACAATATTTTCGATTACGACTGGAAGAGCGTGGCGCGCACCGATTGGACAAGCGGCAACGCCAACTATACCGATACCGAACGTACCATCACCAACCATGCCGTATCGACAGGCGTTCTCTTTACCCCTTGGCACAAACTCCACATTTTGGGCGCATTGCGTTACACACACTGGGTATACGACTTCGACAACCGCAAAACAGGAAAACTGTCCGAATACCGAAAATCCAGCCTTGTCCCTTACTTGGGCATTACATTCGATGTCGACAAAAACCACAGCATCTATGCCAACTACACCCAAATCAAAAAACCGCAGACCAACCGCGATATGGACAACAACCTCCTGAACCCGATTACCGGTACCAATACCGAAATCGGCTTCAAATCCGACTGGTTCGGCAACGGCAGGCTCAACAGCTCGTTTGCCCTCTACCAAATCATTCAAAAAAACCGTCCGTATGATTTAGATAAACGCAACGCTATGGGCGAATGGGCATATCAGGCCATTGGCAAAGTTCAAAGCCGCGGCTTTGAAGCCGAACTCTCCGGCGACCTCACCGAAGATTGGAAAATATCGGCAAACTACGCTTTCAATATGAGCAAATATAAAGAAAGTGAAGGGGCGCGTTACCCCATCGGCACAAACTTCAGCAAACATACGCCCAAACATATGTTCCGCCTGTACACCAGCTACCGCCTCCCCTTTACCGACCGTAAATGGACCATCGGCGGCGGCATGACCGTACAAAGCAAAACCAACAGTTTGTGGAATGTAGGCCAAGGCGGCTACCTGCTTTGGAATGCCGATGTTCATTACACACCGACCAAAAATCTCAACCTCAGTTTGATCGGCAGCAATTTGGGCAACCGCCGCTACTATGAAAACCACCGTATTCGCACAATGGGCATTAACAATATTTATGGCCAACCGCGCAACGTCATGTTCAAAGTCGATTACAAGTTCTAATCCCACTTGATTCAAAGGCCGTCTGAAACCGATTCTTTCCGTTTTCAGACGGCCTTTTCCAATCAAACCTTTTTTTAAATCTTGATATAAAGCAAACAGTCTAAAAAATTTTCTCAACCGAAAAAAATTCCTGTTGATTTTTTTCACCGTCTCGATATAGTTATTTATAGCTAGTTTGATACTACCCTTTGTATCTAGCTTTCATTGCATTACCACCTCCATTCGTTGCCAACGGCTCCCTTTCCGGCGGCAACCTTTTTTTGACCCGATGGTTTGGCAAAATCGAAATTGAATCAAATAAAATGATTCGGAGATTTAAATTTAATTTTTAAAACAAAACGGATTATAAAAAATAACTGCTCAATTTAAACAGATATTGCCGCCAATATTTAAAAACAAACAGATCTTTCTTTATCAAGGACCTCATCAAATGCATCATTCTGAGAAACTATTCAAACTGAGCACACTTGCTCTCTGCCTTGCCGCATTGCCCCAAGCCGCACAAGCTGCCGAAGAGGTACAACAGGCTGAAGTGGAACAAGTTACCGTAGTGGGTAAAAACAAAAGCCTGCGCACTGAAAGTCAAAACAGCTACACCGTATCCGCCCTGCGCTCAACCACAGGGCTGGTTCTCTCTCCGCGGGAAATTCCCCAATCCGTCAGCGTCATTACTAAAAAACAAATTGAAGACCAAGGCATCATCGACTTAGAAGGTGCGTTGCAAAACGCTACCGGCATCAATGTTTTCAAAAGCGGCGGACGCACGCATTTCATGTCGCGCGGCTATTTTATCGAACAGTTTGAAGAAGACGGTATTGCCACTCAACTCGGCTCACCCGGCGGATTCGGCTTAGGTGGCCCGGCCGGCGACCCGACCAGTGCAACCGATATGGCAATGTACGACCACATTGAAGTAGTGCGCGGTGCGGCAGGTTTGACACAGGCAAACAACGAACCCGGCGGCACGGTAAACGCCGTCCGCAAAAAACCGACTGCAAAACGCCAGCTTTCCGCCGATTTGATGGCAAACTCATGGGGCAAAGTAAACAGCGTCTTTGATGCATCCGGTACCTTAAGCCAAGAGCACGGCCTGCGTGGACGCTTTGTTGGCTCGGTTGGCAGTAACAAAACCTTCAAAGACCAATCCGGCGGCCGCGACATCCTGCTTTACGGCGTGATGGACAAAGACATCGGCGACAACAGCAAACTTACCTGGGGCGCAAGCTATCTCAACCAAACTGAAACACCCGACCCCGACGGCCTGCCGATGCGTGCAGACGGCAAAGAGTGGAAACGCAGCCGCTATCTAGGTGCGGATTGGAACGAAGCCCGCCTGAAAAAATACAATCTTTTTGCCGAATTAGAACATTATTTCAACGACAACTGGAAACTGAGCAGCAAACTGGACTGGCGCAAGAACACCAGTTCAAAAGAATATTACACGCTGGGCGGCACAGGTAACGGCATCGGTACAGACGGCCTGGGGACCACATACAGCTTCGACCGTTACGATGCAGGCAACCGCCAGTTTACTTTCCAAAACAACCTGACCGGCCGCATCTTCGCTTTCGGCCAAAATCACGACCTCTTCTTCATGCACAGTTATTCCAAAGAGAACGTGAATTCAAGCAACCGCTGGCTCAACGACAGCAGCAACTATGACGCAGATACCTTTAACGGCAGCGAGAAAGCCAAACCCGATTGGGATTCTGCCACAGCCAAAGCCCGTGGCGGCGACGGCCGTTATACTACCCATGCCTTTGGTTTGGGCGCGCGCATCAATCCTACCGACAAACTGCACATCATCGCAGGCGGACGCTATACCAGCTGGAAACGCGACTACTATTGGGATCGCGACCTCAAAGACGGGGTAGCAGGTTCATCAGACTCGCTCAAACGCAACCGCTTCGTTCCTTATGCCGGCATCACTTACGATATCACGCCTAAACAAAGTATTTACGCCGCCTATACGTCCATCTTTAAACAAACAATGAACCGCGACTACAACGACAACCTGCTGCCGCCGATTATGGGACGCAACTACGAACTCGGCTGGAAAGGCGAATGGAACGAAGGCCGTCTGAACACCTCGGTCGCCCTCTACCGAACCGACAAAGACAACAACAATCAACGCGTCAATGCCAAACCGCACGCCTACTGGGAATCGCTCAACCAAAGCAGCCGCGGCTTGGACGCCGAAATCTCCGGCAGCCTGAGCGACCGTTGGCAAGTTTACGCAGGCTACACCTTCAACCGCAGCACCAACCGCAGCAGCGTTACCGGCAATGTTGAATCGCGCCGAAAAGGCTACAACTTCAGCAGCCATACGCCGAAGCATATGTTCCGCCTCTACACCAGCTATATCCTGCCGGTGGATGACGGCAAATGGACAGTCGGTCTTGGCTTGAAGAGCAGCAGCAAAACCGCTAATTCTTCCGGCTCACTCAAGCAAGGCGGCTACACCATTTGGAACACCAACGTCCAATACCGCCCGAGCAAAAACCTGCAACTGGGGCTGGCAGTCAACAACCTGACCGACAAACGCTACTACGAAAACCAATACAGCCGCGGCTTAAACAGTGGCAACTTCTACGGCGAACCACGCAACGCCGTGTTCAGCCTGAAGTGGAAGATGTAAATAGCGGCAAACCGAAAGTAGATTTTCCTCTACTCTTCAAAAGCATATAAAAACCAATCATTGCTTATAAACAAGGCCGTCTGAAAACCAAATTCTGTTTTCAGACGGCCTATCACGCACATTCACAAGCATTCATTATGAATACGCTCAAAAAATTCTTTTACCTTGCCCGCCCTTTTTGGTCAGGAGCACACGGTCGCCTCCAATGGCTGATGCTCGCCGTTTTGATAGGGTTTACCCTATTCTCCATCACCATCAGCGTTTGGATTGCCGCATGGGACAAACGCTTCTACGACGCGCTGGCCGCGTTTGACGGCGCATCCATGCCCACGCTCATCGTTGAATACCTCGGCTACATGGCGATGATTATCGGCTGCATCGTCTGCGGCGACTGGCTGCAAAAACGCCTCATCTTCCGTTGGCGCACCCATCTGACCGATCAATTTCAAAAAAACTGGCTCGAAGGCCACAAACACTACCGCCTGCGCCTGACAGGCGAACCGGACAACCCCGACCAACGTATCGCCGAAGACATCTACCTCCTTGCCGACAAAAGCATCAGCCTCTTTCGCTCCTTCATCAATAATATTGCCAAATTCAGTGCGTTCGTTGCCGTATTGTGGACACTCTCCGGCGTGCAGACCTTCAACATCGGCGGACACAACATCACCATACACGGCTACCTTGTTTGGGTTGCACTGATTTATTCCATCTTCAGCACCGTCATCGCCCACCTTGTCGGCCGCAAACTGAAAAACCTCAATATCGACCGCCAGCACCGCGAAGCCGACTACCGCGCAGCCCTTTTACGTGTACGCGACCATGCCGAACAAATCGCCTTCTACAACGGCGGCGAAGCCGAAACAGGCCGTCTGAAACAGCGTTATCTACGCATCCGCGACAACTGGCGACGGCTGACCAACTGCGAATTCCGCCAAGAAACCTTCTGGGCGACCTATGTGCGCATCAGCATCTTCATCCCCATTCTCGCCACCCTGCCCATGTACCTCGCCAAAACCATGACCTTCGGCGACATGATGCAGACGCGCACATCGTTTGCCCGCGTTCAAGACAGTTTCGGCTGGTTTACTGACGCATACCGCCGCCTGATTGAATGGGCGGCAGTCATCGAGCGGCTTTCCGGTTTTCAGACGGCCTTAGAACAAGCAGAACAAAAAAGCCCCTCCCTTCAGTCACACCAAACAGATTTGCCGCATCATCGCGGCAAGGCAGTCCTGCAAAACCTTACCATCCACACCCAAACCGGCATCCCCCTGCTCTCCGGCATCAGCCTTGAAGCCCATGCCCCTGAATGGCTATTGCTCGAAGGCAAAAGCGGCATCGGAAAATCCACGCTGCTTCGCGTGCTTGCCGGTTTATGGCCGTATTATCACGGCAGTTTTTCCCTTGAAGGCAGCCGCCTGTTCTTCCCGCAACGCCCTTACCTGCCTGCGGACACATTGCGTCAAACTGTCAGCTATCCCTATGCGGCCTGCCAAGACGACCATTTGATTCAAACCGTTTTGGAACAAGTCGGCTTAAGCAGCCCCACGGGTAGGTTGCACACGTTGATGACCGATTTGGACACTTCATACGAATGGCACGGCATCCTTTCCGGCGGCGAACAGCAACGCCTCAGCCTTGCACGCGCACTGCTGCACAAACCGCAAATCCTGTTCCTAGATGAAGCCACCAACCAGCTCGATGATGAATCAGCCCTGATGTTAATGCAGACCCTCAAGCAACATTTGCCCGATACTTTGGTCATCGGCATCAGCCACCAACCCAAGATTAAAGCCCTGTTTGATAGCTCACTGAATTTGAATGAAAAAATTATTTAAATGTTAAAATGTGCAAAACGCTTGCTTTCAATCCTAACAAGAGATATAGTACCAAGTAACTAGTTCTTATTGATGAGAGCTACTCCTTGGATACTTGCCTCCGGTTCTCCAACCCGGGGGCATTTTTTTGCGTTTTTATTTTATGTTTGTATGAATAGGATAAAGACGAAACACCCACCACAAATCAACAAACAAATCGAACCGCAAACTGCGTTTTCCAAACGCTCAGGCCGTCTGAAATCCTCTCCATGATGTCGTTAATCCCATATTTCAGACGGCCTGTTTAACTGTCTATTGCAAAGCTTGGCACAAGCACCGCTGACCGACTGCAATTAATTACTATATAATCAAACGCATTGTTACCCCTACAAAGGAGCCACACCATGACCACAAAAATTAAAATTGGTATTGTCGGTGCAACCGGATATACAGGCGTCGAATTGTTGCGCCTGCTCAGCAGCCACCCCAACGCAGAAGTCACTGCCGTCACCAGCCGAAGCGAAGCCGGTATTGCGGTTGCCGACTACTTTCCCAGCCTTCGCGGCATTTACGACCTTGCATTCCAAACGCCCGAAGATGCCGAACTTGACCGTTGCGACCTCGTGTTCTTCGCCACACCCAACGGCGTGGCCATGAAAGAAGCACCGGCCCTTGTGGAAAAAGGCGTACGCGTGATTGACCTGTCTGCCGACTTCCGCATCCGCGACATCCCCACATGGGAAAAATGGTACAAAATGACCCATGCAGCGCCGCAACTCGTTTCCCAAGCAGTGTATGGTTTGTGCGAACTTTACAAAGACGACATCCCCAAAGCCATGTTGGTGGCCAATCCGGGCTGCTACCCTACCTGCGTTTCCCTGCCCTTATTGCCGCTGCTTCAGGCTGGCCGTCTGAAAGCCAATGCGCCGCTGATTGCCGACTGTAAATCCGGTGTTTCCGGTGCGGGTCGCAAAGCCAGCACCCACGCCCTATTGTGCGAGGCAGGCGACAACTTCAAAGCCTATGGTGTCGGCGGCCACCGCCATTTGCCTGAAATCCGACAAACCCTGTCCGGACTGCAAGACCATGTTTCAGACGGCCTGATTTTCGTGCCACACCTTGTTCCGATGATACGCGGCATGCACGCCACCCTGTATCTGCACCTGCAAGAACATACCGATCCTGAAGCCTTACTGCGCGAATACTACCGCGACAGTCCTTTTGTCGATATTTTGCCTTCAGGTTCGACACCTGAAACCCGCAGTGTGCGCGGTGCCAACCTCTGCCGTATCAGCGTTCAAAAAGCGCCCGATCAAGACGATGTGTGGATTGTTCTTTCCGTCATCGACAACTTGGTTAAAGGCGCAGCCGGTCAAGCCGTGCAGAATATGAACATTATGTTCGGCCTGTCCGAAACCACCGGCCTGACTAATGCACCATTGATGCCTTAAGCCATCCTTATTAAAAACACAAGGCCGTCTGAAACAATGGTTTTCAGACGGCCTTTATTAATTCATACGCAAACATCACTCATACACCACGCCGGCAAGCATTTCTTCTTCATTCAAGTTGCCGTACTGTTGCTCCCAATCGTGGGTAGCCTCCACCATATCGCATTCTTTGGCAAAAGCCAGCAACCTGCCGTCCATCTGATCCAAACTCAAGCTGCCCAAGCGTTCGCATTCCGAAGCCGTCAGATTACCGTCCGCCTCATGCGCCTCCGAAGATCCGAAAGGCAGAGCAAAAAAACCCAGTACCAACGCCAGCAGCACCCAAAAAGTATTTTTACGCGAACGAGTCATTTCACACCTCTCATCATAATCATATAGCAGGTTTAAATCAGAAAAACTAAACCAAATAAAATTAAACTAAGAAAAATCGAATAGAAAATTAGAAATATCGATTTATCTAAGACAAAACGAATAATACTAAGAAAAAATAGAATGTGCAATACTTTTTCTTAGATTAGGTAATTTTTTTCTTACAATTTTATAAAAACTAAGGTAAAATACACTCAAATCGTCCAAACTATATAAAAAACATACCTTCATAAAGGCATAAACATGGATACCTTTAAAGACCGCCTAGCTTTCTTATGGAAAGATGAAGCCCGCCAAGCCAAAATCGCCGCCGACATCGATATGACCATCGCCGGATTCAGCCGTATCTGGAACGAAGGCGGCCTGCCGAAATCGGAAACGCTAAAAAAAATCAAACAACTTAAAGGCTGCAGCATAGACTGGCTTTTAACAGGCGAAGGTTCCCCCTTCCCCGATTCCGAAGCCCCAAAAGCCACAGCAACCGACACACTGGGCAACCCAGTCGATATAGACGAATTTGTCTTCGTACCGCGTTACGACATCCAGGCCGCAGCCGGACACGGCCAGCTCGTCGGCGACGAACAGCCGATGTTCGCCATGGCGTTCCGACGTTATTGGATTGAAAATTATGTAACGCGCGACATCAAAAACCTTTCCGTTATCTCAGTCAAAGGCGACTCGATGGAAGGCGTGCTGAATGATGGCGACACCATCCTCATCAATCACGGACAAACCACGCCGCGCGACGGCCTCTATGTTTTACGCCTCAACGAAAACCTTTTGGTCAAACGCCTGCAATTGATACCCGGCGGCATCGTCAACGTCATTTCTGCCAACGAAGCCTACCCTACTTTTGAAATCGACTTTAAAAATCCGACCGACGACGTTGCCATCATCGGCCGTGTCGAATGGTTTGGCAGAAGTATCTAAATCTGACATACTGGTGCTTGAAATTTCTGCCATGCCCTCCATGTAAGCTGGCAGACCCTGTCTGCACAAACTTGCCTTGACTAACGGTTTGCGCGACAATAGTAAAAATATTCATATAAAAGGAATCACATCATGTCAGACGAAAGCCCTATTATCTTTACTGACAGCTGCTGCACCAAAGTTGCCGACCTGATCGCCGAAGAGAACAATCCCGATTTGAAATTGCGCGTATTCGTCAACGGCGGCGGTTGCTCCGGCTTCCAATATGGTTTTACCTTTGATGAAATCAAAAACGACGACGATTTCGAAATCCAGAAAAACGGCCTGACGTTCTTGGTCGACCCGATGAGCTACCAATATCTGGTTGGTGCAGAAATCGACTACACCGAAAGCCTGCAAGGTTCTCAATTCGTCATCCGCAATCCGAATGCCGAAACGACTTGCGGTTGCGGCTCGTCCTTCTCCGTATAAATAATCCGTTTCTTCATGAAAAACAGGCCGTCTGTATCTTCAGACGGCCTTTTGTGTGAATTTATTTTAAACAATATTGGATTTATCTTATAATAATAATATCGGGCGTGAATATTTACTCTACAATAGACATAACATTGGACATGCATATTGCCATATAAATAAAAAATCATTGTCCAGCCGATTAACGACACAAAGGCACCTCCTATCCGGTCTGCCTAAGACTGCGGCCTCTGTTTTTGCCTGCATCGCAAGCCAAAACAGCTCAAACACAATAACAAAACCTCAGGCCCAACCCATTTGGTTGACGCAGTCGAAATATTCATGGGATATCAATGAGCAAACAAGAAAAATTTTTCGACGTATATGTTTCCTATCCGCCGAACACGGATAAGGAGCGCATCCATGCCTGCCTGTATGACAACCTGCCTGAAAACGAAGTCGAGAGCCTGATTCAAGCCTTGGCCGAGCGTCCGCAAGCCATTGTGGCCGAAAAATGTACCCAAGACGAGCGCGAAAATGCGCAGCATTACTTCAGCTATTTGGGTTTGGACGTAATCGTCCGTCAGGCTATGGAGTTGGAAGCAGTCGAAGAAGAACCCGTGTTGGCAGTCAACACTCCCGACCCTATCCAATGCCCAGTCTGCATGACGATTATCGACGAACTCGACGCACAGGAATGTAAAACCTGCCACTTTGATTTGACAGAAAAAAATGAGCTGGCCATCCAGCGCAAGCGCATTGAATGGCAGGAAAAAATCTCTTTCGAGCATAAAAAACAAACCGAAATTGCCCACAAGCTCAAATATGAACGCGAGCAGGAAGAGAAAAAGCTGCGCAAGAAAATCCGTGCTGAATTGGAATCCCAACTACGCGAAGAGTTAGGCCAAAATCCTGAGCTGGCCGCACTTGCAGCAAGGAAGAAAACACAATTTCTGCTTACAATGGCTATCGTATTCGCCGTTTTGAGTCTGCTTGCACTCGGCTATATCGCTGCAAAATTCTTCTAACCTGATTTCAAAACTCAAGGCCGTCTGAAAAACAGATTTTCAGACGGCCTTTTATTTCCTTATTGATTGAATCATTTCAATCAAGCCTCTTGCACATCAACGTCCACTGACCATCTGATTTTACCATCGCGGTTTTGCTGCAACACTTGCACCCATAAACTCACGGCGCGGTGCAAATCCTGTCGGGACGGGGATTCGAGGAAGATTTGCGCGCGTTCGCGTTCGGCGAGGCGGACCATCAGCATGGGTGCGGCGCCGAACTGAGAGACGCTTTCGGGCAAAAGCGGGGCCAGGGTTTCTTTGGCGGCGTTGAGAAATTCCATCGCATCGGCAACGCGCGGCGCATCGGCACGGACGGCCGTCTGAAAACCGAAAGGCGGCATGGCGAACATTTGCCGCTCTTTCAATTCGTTTTCGGCAAACACGGCGTAGTCCTGCGCTTTAACGGCGGCGAAGACGGGATGTTCGGGCAGTTGGGTCTGTATCAACACCTTGCCGGGTTTGTCGGCGCGCCCCGCCCTGCCGGACACCTGCATCAGCTCGGCGAACAGCCTTTCCGGCGCGCGAAAGTCTGCGCTGTACAGGCTGCCGTCGGCGTTCAACACGATAACGAGGTTGAGCCGCGCAAAATCATGGCCTTTGGCAAGCATCTGCGTGCCGATCAGAATGTCGATTTCGTTGTCGGCGATGCGGCGGTACAAATCCGCCCAGTCGTTTTTGTGCGCCGTACTGTCCCTATCGACGCGGACGACGGCGGCCTTGGGCAGGAAGGTGCGCAGTGTTTCTTCGACGCGCTGCGTGCCGTGTCCGACGGCGGTCAGGTCTTGGTTGCCGCAGTCGGGGCATTTGGACGGAATGGGTTCGCGGTGGTCGCAGTGGTGGCAGCGCAGTTGGCGGGCGCGTTGGTGCAGCACCATTTTGGCGGAACAGTTTGGACAGCCGAAGGTATGACCGCAGTCGCCGCAAAACAGCGCGGGCGCAAAACCGCGCCGGTTGAGGTACACTAGCGACATACCTCCTGCTTCAAAGTTCTGTTTCAAAAGCTGCAAGGCTTGCGGCGAGAAGCCGTTGTCGAGTTTCAGACGGCCTACGTTGAGGATATCCACTTGCGGCAGTTGCGCGGAAGCATGGGCGCGCTCGGTCAGTTGCAGCAGGCAGTACGCGCCGCTTTGCGCCTTGTGCCAGCTCTCTAGGCTAGGCGTGGCGCTGCCCAATATGATGGGACAGCCGCTCTGCTTCGCCCGCCACACCGCCAAATCACGGGCATGGTAGCGCAATTCGTTGTCCTGTTTGAACGAGCCGTCGTGTTCCTCATCGACCACAATCAGCCCGATATCAGGCAAAGGTGTGAACACCGCCAGCCGCGTGCCGATCACCAGCTTCGCCTGCCCCAACATGGCACGCAGATAATCCTGCGTGCGCCTGCCTGCCGCCATCTGGCTGTGCAACACGGCGGTCGGCACGTCGGCAAAACGGTTTTCCACCCGCTTCAAAAGCTGCGGCGTGAGATTGATTTCTGGCAACAGAAACAACACCTGCCGCCCCTGCGCCAACAC
The DNA here is from genome assembly GCF_041433145.1 of Neisseria sp. 27098_8_158. NCBI lineage: Bacteria > Pseudomonadati > Pseudomonadota > Betaproteobacteria > Neisseriales > Neisseriaceae > Neisseria > Neisseria sp. 27098_8_158. The sequence continues at coordinate 441,251 of NZ_JAPWAZ010000002.1, read as the reverse complement.
TTTCGCCATCGCATCGAAATACACCTCAGTCTTGCCGCTGCCGGTGATGCCGTACAGCAGAAACGGCTGAAATTTACCAAAGGCCGTCTGAATTTCATCGGAAGCCTTCTGCTGGTCGGCATTCAACACAAATTCAGAGTGCGAAGCCTGCCCATGGCACGACTCTAAAACGGACTTTGCCGCTTCCATCGTTTCAATCCAACCCTGCTTCGCCCAATCTTCGATTAACTTCGCCGCCTGCGCATTCACCTGCTTCAACGCCACCATCGTCATCCCGCCCGACAGCAGCGCGCTCCACAAAGCCGCTTTTTTGTTGAACCGAGACGACGGCGGCGTTTGCGCCCTACCCGCTTCGTTCAAAGCGTAAAACAACGGCGGCTGCGGCATTTCCACCGCGCGCGTTTCCTTCAAACCCTGCGGCAATGCGGTAAATACTGCCTGCCCGGTCGGATAGTGGTAATAACGCGACGTAAACGCCAACAAATCACGCCAGCCTTGAGGCAACGGCTTTTCTTCCACAAAGGCCGTCTGAACGCTCAAAATCCGCGCCGTATCCATATCGGGCGCAATATCCGTTTCCCACACAATCCCAACGACGGTTTTATTGCGGAAAGGCACGAGTACCCGCGTTCCCGGAGGAAGCGGCTTGGAATAGGAATAAGTCAAAAGGCCGTCTGAAAGCGGCACGTTTACGGCAATACGGTGGTAGAACATACAAACAATCAAATCATTTTTTCGTATTTTAACAGCCGAAAGCTATTTTCAGACGATAAATTGAGCCTCAATACAATGCAGGCATGACAGAGGTTTGATACAATACCTTACTTTTAACACACGCAAGTCTCTCGCATGAAAACCAAGTTAATCAAAATCTTAACACCGTTTGCCGTCCTTCCTTTGTTGGCATGCGGTCAACCTGCCGTATCCAACGCCAACGCGGCGCCTGCACAGGCTGCCAAAGCGGAAGCGCCTGCCGACAAATCCGTTGCCGCTTCTTTGAAAGCACGTCTGGAAAAAGTCTATGCCGCCCAAGATTTGAAAGTTTTGAGCGTCAGTGAAACACCGATTAAAGGCATTTATGAAGTTGTCGTCAGCGGCAAACAAATCATCTATACCGACGCCAAAGGCGACTATATGCTCGTTGGCGACCTCATCAACGTCAACACGCGCCAAAGCATGACTGAAGAACGTGCCGCCGATTTGAACAAAATTGACTTCGCTTCGCTGCCTTTGGACAAAGCCATCAAAGAAGTTCGCGGCAACGGCAAATTGAAAGTCGCTGTTTTCTCCGATCCGGACTGCCCGTTCTGCAAACGCTTGGAGCATGAATTTGAAAAAATGACCGACATCACGATTTACACCTTCATGATGCCGATTCCAAGCCTGCACCCTGATGCCGCGCGCAAAGCCGAGTTGTTGTGGTGCCAACCTAATCCGACCCAAGCATGGACCGACTGGATGCGCAAAGGCAAACTCCCAAGCGGCAAAACAAACTGCGAAAACCCTGTTGCTGAAACCACTTCATTGGGCGAACAATTCGGCTTCAACGGCACGCCGACCCTGGTCTTTCCTAACGGCCGCAGCCAAAGCGGTTACAGCCCTATGCCTCAACTCAAAGAAATCATCGAGAAAAACCAGTAATACAGGGTTTAATCTCCATAAAGGACGCTTTACGCGTCCTTTTTTCATGTCGCCCGCCATCAACTGCCTTCAGACGGCCTCGATATAGACAAATATAAAAAAAGGACGTGTCCAACACATCCTTTTTTTCCTTTACCTTACAGGTAGAATTTTTCAATCACTTTCAGGTTTTCATCCAATTTGTACACCAACGGCTGACCTGTTGGGATTTCCAAGCCCATGATGTCTTCGTCGGAAATGCCTTCGATGTGTTTGGCCAACGCGCGCAGGGAGTTGCCGTGTGCCGCAACCAATACACGTTTGCCGCTCAAGATGGCCGGAGCGATTTGGTCTTCCCAGAAAGGCAGGACGCGCTCGAGGGTCACTTTGAGGTTTTCGCCATCAGGTACAACATCGCTAGGCAGGTTGGCGTAGCGGCGGTCGTTGTGAGCGGAATTAGGGTCTTTAGGATCGAGCAGCGGAGGCAGGGTATCGTAGCTGCGACGCCAGATGTGGACTTGCTCGTCGCCGTATTTTTCTGCGGTTTGTTTTTTATCCATACCTTGCAGCTGGCCGTAGTGGCGCTCGTTCAAACGCCATGATTTGATTTGTGGAACAAACAGTTGGTCGGATTCTTCCAAAACGATGTTACAGGTTTTGATGGCACGGGTCAGAACGGAGGTAAAGGCGATGTCAAACTCGTAGCCCTTTTCTTTCAGCTTTTTACCTGCTGCCGCGGCTTCTGCCAAACCTTGCTCGCTCAGCTTGACGTCGCGCCAGCCGGTGAAAAGGTTTTTCGCGTTCCATTCGCTTTGTCCGTGACGGATGAATACTAATTCCATGATAGTTTGCTCCAATGAAGTTTGGGAAAAGGTATTTATATCACACTTTGCCGCCGCGCTGATAACGCCGGCGGTTTCTTTTGATATGTTGCAAGTTTGCTTCTAGTCTTCAGACGGCCTTATCGGAAGGTAAACGTCAAAACGAGTGCTTTTGCCTGTGTATTGATAAGCAGGTTTGCGCCCGTCGAGAAATTCGCCCAAGCGCGGGCGTTTGACGACAATGCGTTTTTTGGCGGTATTCAATGCCGCATCCAATAACTCGGCTTCGTCTTGTGCCACGCCAACCAAGTCGTGGAAATAGGCCATTTCTTTTTTCACGGCGGCGGTTTTGCGACGCTCCGGATACATCGGGTCGAGGTACACCACATCGGGTCTGCCGTTTTGAGTAGCCAATTTCTGCATCAAATCAACGGAATTGCCGAAATGCAAAGTAATGCGTTGGGCAATCTCCCGTGTCTCTTCACTTTGCCCTGCCCTGTTGAGGCCGTCTGAAAGTAGACAGGCGACAGCAGGATTTTGTTCAAAAGTTTGTACATTCAAACCCAACGAGGCAAGCACGAAGCTGTCGCGCCCCAGTCCGCCGGTAGCGTCCCAGACAGTCGGTTGCGCAGTATGGTTGACGGCTTTGGCAATCAACTCGCCTCCGCCTTTAGTACGCCGGTAATGGGAGGCACCGCCATCAAAATCAACGCGGACACGGCCTTTTTCACCTGCGCGGCACAAGCTGATGCCGCTTTCGTCAGCGATAAGGAAACTGTCTTCTTCAGGCTGCCGGTCGATAACGGTCAGCCCGAACGGCTCGGCAAGGCTGCGAAGTTCGGCAGATGCGGTTTCGTCAAAATAAATCTTGTACATGATGCCCATGTTTCAGACGGCCTTGAAAACTCAGGCCGTCTGAACGTTTTAATTGATGTCCAAGCGTTCCATGCGGTAGCGCATAGAGCGGAAGCTGATGCCCAAAAGCTTGGCGGCTTGGGTACGGTTGTAACGGGTTTGCTGCAAAGCCTGCTCGATGATGCTGCGTTCCACTTGGTCGAGGTAATCCTGTATCTGCATGGTACGCGGATCAAACGGCGGAATGGGGCTGTGATTGAGCGTAGTTTCACGCGCGTCAGGTTCGGCAATATCGTCAAAGGAGAAGCCGCTGCGTTCTGCCTTAACCTGTGGGGCGTTTTGAATCTGCAAGTCGTCCACTTGTATCACTTGGCCAACCGTCAACGCAACGGCGCGCTCGAGGATGTTTTCCAACTCGCGGAAGTTGCCGGGATAGCTGTAATGCAACAGGGCTTCTTGGGCTTTCGGGCTGAGTTTGTAGGTTTGATTGCCGTGACGGTGTTTATACAGCAGATACAGAATCAGCGCGCCCAAGTCTTCGCGCATTTCGCGCAAAGGCGGCATATGCAGGGAGACAACGTTGAGGCGGTAATACAAGTCCTGACGGAATGCGCCGCTTTCGACCAAAGCTTCGAGGTTTTTATGGGTTGCACAAATAATGCGCACATCCACAAAGGTTTCCCGCGCATCGCCGATACGGCGCACGGCTTTTTCTTGAATGGCGCGCAGGAGTTTAACCTGCATGGCAAGCGGCAAATCGGCAACTTCGTCAAGGAACAAAGTGCCACCGTCAGCGTGTTGGAAAAAACCTAAACGGTCTTGATCCGCGCCGGTAAAGCTGCCTTTTTTGTAACCGAAAAATTCGCTTTCCATCAGGTTTTCAGGAATAGCACCGCAGTTGACGGCAATAAACGGTTTGTCGGCACGGTCGGACAGCTCGTGAATCGTGCGCGCCGCCTGCTCTTTACCTGTACCGGACTCGCCGGAGATATAAACAGGAACAAGGCTGTGGGCCAATCTGCGAATCAGGTGGCGCACTTCGACCATTTGCGGCGAAGTACCCAACAGGCGCGGCATATCGTCCTCGCCTTCCAATATAGGTGCATCTTGTTGCAGAGCAGGATTGATGCTGCCGGCCGAAAAACGCTCTTTTAAGGAATTGAGCCCTTCCGGAACAGTCAAAGGCCGGTTAAATTCGCTCTGTACGCTCTTAGGCGGCGTAACGACAGGCTTGGCCGGCTGAGGTTCGGGTTTATACAGGGCGGCAGAAACAGGCGCAGGCTGCGATTTGACTTTTTCAGACGGCGTGGGTTCGGCAGTATTGTCTGAAACCGACACTGCCGATTTAACCAATGAACGCAACTGCGACAGCGTAATCGGTTTTTGCAGATAATCAAACGCCCCTGCTTTCAAGGCTTCAACGGCTTGGTCGGCATTGCCGAAGGCCGTAATCACGGCGACGGGCGTATCGAGCATCAGTTCATCAATGTATTGAACAACCTCTAGGCCGGAGCCGTCGGGCATACGCATATCAGTCAACACCAGCGAATAATCGTTGTTGTCCAGCTTGTCTTTGGCTTCTTCAACACCAGCCGCAGTATCGACGCGCAGACCCATTTTCATCAGGGTCATTTCCATCAGGTCGCGGATGTCTGCCTCGTCATCGACAACCAAAACCGGCTCTTGCAATTTATTCATCCTGCGCTTGCTCCTTCGGTAAAATCAGTTCAAACCCGTTCATTTCAGGGTGATAATGCAGCTGCCCCATATTGGCGTGTGCCAACTCGCGTGCGACGTAAAGCCCCAAGCCGGTACCTTGTTTTTCGGTGGTGTAAAACGGCTCGAACAGATGATTTCGTACATCGGGCGGCACGCCTTTGCCGTTGTCCGCCACGACGATGGAAATATGCATCCTGCCACTAGGGCGGATAAGGACGGTAATAGCGTTTTCATCTTGACGGCTGTGTCGCCAAGCGTTGTTGCACAAGTTCCACATCACTTGCTGCAAATGCACGGGGTCAACCAATACGGTCAGGTTGTTACCGTCCATATTCATGCGCAGACAGCCGATGGCATCGGGATTGTTCAAGGTAAATTCCTGCTTGAACTCCAACCAGAATTTCATCAGATTAATCGGCTGGCGGCTGATGTTGTCTCGTTTGTTAAGCAGGGATACGTCTTCCAACATCTTGTCGATGCGTTGGATATTGCTGTCGATGATGTTGTAGAGCTTGGCCTTGAGCGGGTCTGCCTCATCGCCCTCTTGCAACAAATCGCTGGCATGACGGATGGCGGACATCGGGTTGCGGATTTCGTGGGCAAGGTTGGCAGTCAACTGTCCGAGCGAAGTCAGTTTGGTGGACATGGCCTCTGCAGCCACTTCACGCAATGAGCGGACGTACAGCATCAGCAGCTCGGTTTGCTCCTGAATCAGCGGAACGGCTCGGACGTGCATGGCGTGTTGGAAAATATGGATATCGGTTTCAAAAGGTTTGTCGGGTTGGCGCTGCCAGCGGGCCACCAGTTCGCCGAACACGATTTCCTGCTGATCGATAATCAGGCTGGGAAAATAGATTTTTGCCTGTTTGTTAAACAGCCACACGCGTTGGGTCGCATCAATCACCACAACCGCTTCCTGTACTCGGTTCAAAACCAAATGGTTCAAACCGCTGATACGGCGGTAGGCCAGTTGATGGCGGCTGGCGGACTCTGTGGCCTGTTCGAGATAACGGGCGGCAAACGAGGTCAGCATCGCCACCAGATAGCTGGCGCCGATCAGCATTAAAGAATTCGCCATTGATTTCGCGTCCCAATTAAACGAATCGAAACGCATACTGCCGTCTAAAAACAGGTTCAAAATAAACAACATTGCCGTATAGCCTGCATACAGCATAGGATAGTGGCCATAACTGAGTAGACACGACGTGGCCACAAACGGCAAAACCAAAATCCCGAAACCGGAAGCCGTACCGCCGGAGATATACACCAAAACCATCATCATGGTGATGTCGACCACGGCACTGGCATTGGGCAAATCCAAAGACTGCCACTGCCAGCCCGGACGGAACACGGAAAGCATAATCAGGAAGAAATACAGCGTTACCCAGATATAAAACTCAACGTCCGGCAACGAAACGCCAATCAGGTTGCCGCCTGTGTAGCTGCCGAAAGCGTGCAAAACCAAAAGCGGTAAGACGATGGCTATTCGGGAAATGTTGATGACGCCGGGAATTCGCTCCCTCAGATTACCCAGCTCTTGAAGATTGGCTCTGTTCATAAGTGAACCTTTTTTATTTTCATGCAATGTCGTAGTAAATTTAATTTATTTGAATATATTTGTTCTTGTTTCAGGACAAACTTTTCAGACGGCCTGATATTTCCAATACCTTGCCTTTTTTACCGCGTTTACCGTCAATATCGGCAATCCGCAGTTTTTCCTGATGCTCGGCGCCGCGTCGGCCGACCGATACAACGGTAAACTCAGGAGAGGTCGTCACCATAATGTGTTCCAAAGATGCACCCTCAGCCAACGACATCAGCTGCAAACCGCGGCCTTTAGGCATGACTTTGAGTTCGCCGATGGAAAACGCCAAGAGACGGTGGTCGCTGCTGGCCAGTACGACTTTGCAGTCGGGATTGATCAGCGAAGAAGCATAGACGGCAACTGGCGGCAGGACGGTTTCGTCGCTGTCCACGGTCATGACCACTTTACCCGCTTTCACTCGCCCGACCATATCGGCCAACTTGGTGATAAAACCGTAGCCGCCGCTGCCTGAAAGCAAGTAATGCTGTTCGGGCTGACCGGTGAGCATGGCGACGGGTTTTGCACCGTTTTGCAGCTCGATTAAGGATGAAACCGGCACGCCGTCGCCGCGTCCGCCGGGGATTTCGGCGGCATCGAGCGTGTAGGTTCTGCCCAATGAATCCAGGATGACGACGGGTAAAACAGTGCGGCCTTCGAGGGTTTGTTTGAGGCGGTCGCCTTCTTTGAACGCGGTTTGGCTCAAATCAAGGTTGTGTCCGGCGCGGCTGCGTATCCAGCCTTTTTCCGACAAAATCAGCGTGATGGGTTCGTCGGCGGTGGTTTGAGTCAACACGGCGCGTCCAGCCTCTTCCACCAGTGTGCGGCGTGCGTCGCCGAACTGCTTCATGTCCGCCTGCATCTCTTTGATAATCAGCTTGCGTTTTTCGTTTTCGTCGCCCAAAAGGATATTCAGACGTCCTTGTTCTTCGCGCAACTCGTTCAATTCTTTTTCGAGTTTGAAACCTTCCAAACGCGCCAACTGGCGCAGGCGGATTTCCAAAATGTCTTCGGCTTGGATTTCAGTCAGCCCGAACGCTGCCATCAAATCGGTTTTCGGGTCGTCTGACTCGCGGATGACTTTAATCACTTCGTCAATGTGCAGAAAGACTTTCAGACGGCCTTCAAGGATGTGCAGCCGTTTTTCCACTTGGTTCAAACGGAATTTCAGACGGCGTGTTACGGTCACGACGCGGAAATCCAGCCATTCCTGCAAAATCGTTTTCAGATTTTTCTGCGCAGGGCGGTTGTCCAAACCCATCATCACCAAGTTCATGGACACATTGCCTTCCAGCGAAGTTTGCGCCATCAGCGTGTTGATGAAGGTATCCGTATCGATGCGGCTGGATTTCGGCTCGAACACCAGTCGCACGGGATGTTCGCCATCTGACTCGTCGCGCACGCGGTCGATTAAATCCAGCATCAGCTTTTTGGTGTTGAGCTGGTCTTGGTTCAGCTGCTTTTTACCCGCTTTCGGTTTCGGGTTGGTCTGCTCTTCAATTTCGGCAAGGATTTTGGCGGAGTTGGCGTTCGGCGGCAGCTCGGTCACAATCACGCGCCATTGCCCGCGCGCAAGCTTCTCAATTTCGTAACGTGCACGCACGCGCACACTGCCTTTACCGGTTTCGTAAATCCGGCGCAATTCATCCGCCGGCGTAATGATTTGACCGCCGCCGGCAAAGTCGGGCGCAGGGATATATTGCATCAGGTCGGCGGTTTCCAGCGACGGTTTTTTTAACAGCGCAATCGCCGCCTGCGTGACTTCGTTCAAATTGTGCGACGGAATTTCGGTCGCCATGCCCACCGCAATGCCCGACGCGCCGTTGAGCAACACCATAGGCAAACGGGCGGGCAGGTGCAGCGGCTCGTCAAACGCGCCGTCGTAGTTCGGCACAAAATCTACCGTCCCCTGATTGATTTCGGACAACAGCAATTCCGCAATCGGCGTCAGTCGCGCTTCGGTGTAACGCATCGCCGCCGCTCCGTCGCCGTCGCGCGAACCGAAGTTGCCGATGCCGTCGATTAAGGGATAGCGCAAGGTAAAATCCTGCGCCATTCGCACCATCGCTTCATAGGCGGAACTGTCGCCGTGCGGGTGGTATTTACCCAAAATTTCGCCGACCACGCGCGCCGATTTCACCGGCTTCGCCCCCGCCGTCAAACCCATATCGCGCATGGCAAACAAAATACGCCGTTGTACAGGCTTTTGGCCGTCTGAAACTTCAGGCAGCGCGCGGCCTTTGACCACGCTCATGGCGTATTCGAGATAGGCGCGTTCGGCGTATTGACCTAACAGCAGGTAGTCTTCGCCGATAGGAGATGGGCTTGGAGCGGAAATGTGTTCTGTCATCAGGATGGTAAAACGAAATAAATTAAAGGAGGATATTGTAAAGCAAAATCGGTAGTCATAGCCAATTTGAGTGATGAACGGTAGTGCAACGACAATAAGGCTTGCCGAATCAGGTCAGCAAATGGAATCCGTTTCTGCCAAAAAGGCCGTCTGAAACCATTTCATGTTTCAGACGGCCTTTTCATTTTGGTTTTAAATCAAAACTTCGTTATTCTGCAGTAGCCGGTTTGGCCGCAGTTTTAATGGTTAAGGTCACCGCTGCGGCAATGGCCAGGGAAACACCGGCAAAAGTCATCGCGTTGGCAGGGTTTGAACCCAAGAAAGTTCTGTACACCCAGCCGAAAGATACGGTTTCAATCAGCATTGGAATCACAATCATCATGTTCACAATACCCATGTACACGCCGTAACGTTCTTTAGGGATAGAGCCGACCACAATCATAAACGGCACGCCCATCATACTTGCCCAACCGACACCGAAACCAATCATCGGCGCAAACATCAGGTATTTATTACCGATGTGCGGAATGGTAAGCAATGCCAGCGCGGCAAGGGTTACGGCAAAGGCGTGAACATATTTGGCGGCGTATTTGCGCGCCATCCACATCAGGCCGAAAGCGGAGATAAAGGTTACCACGTTGTAAAAACCGTTTACCAGGCCGGTCCATGCAACCGCTTGGCTATACGCTTCGGTATTTTCAACGGTCGAATCCCAGACGGATTGGACGATACTGTGGGAAATATATTGCCAGTAGATGAAGAGCGCGTACCATTGGAAGAGATACACCAAGGCCAGTTGCCACAGGGCAGTCGGCATTTCGCGCACGGCAACGACAATATCTTTAACAGCATGGGCCGGACCGCTCGGCTGGGCTTTAATGGCCGCCATTTCTTCAGGGCTGGGCTCGCGTTCGGCCGTTGATAAAACGGTAACCAAAACCGAACCGATGGAGCAGACCGCACCAATATAAAATGAACCGAATACCCAATACGGAATGCCCGCTTCGGAGGTTTGTTGCAACCAGCCGATTTGTTGGAAGATGTAGAGGGAAACGTTGGCCAGGGTAATACCCAAACCGGTAAACACGGACTGCATCAAGAAACCGGTGGATTGCTGGTGTTCAGGAACGGTATCGGCAATAAAGGCACGGAAAGGTTCCATTGCCGTGTTGTTGCTGATGTCCAAGAGCCACAGCAGCAATACAGCCACCCATAATGCGGTAACGTGCGGATAGATAAAGAGACAGAGGCTGCAACCGATGGCGCCAATCAAGAAATACGGGCGGCGGCGACCTAATCCCGGCACCCAAGTGCGGTCACTCATCGCACCAATCATCGGCTGCACCAGCAAACCGGTAATCGGACCTGCCATATTCAAAATCGGCAACTGGCTCGGGTCGGCATGAAGAAAGCTGAAAATCGGATTAATCGCAGTTTGCTGCAACCCGAAGCTATATTGAATACCGAAGAAACCGAAGTTCATCAGCATAATCTGGCGAAGTGTCATCGCCACTTGTGGGGAGATTTTCATAGGAAGGCTACTCCTGGGTAATAAACTATGGAAACAACAAACTCCAATTTCAGCGGTATGACGCTTTTATTGTATTTGGGCTGCCCTTTTTACTGAAGCAACTCCGTTTTCAGACGGCCTTTATTTTGACCGTTTACATGAATCTTATTTTGATGTGTGTTTGTGTTGTTTAAAGCTTATTATTTTCAGGCCGTCTGAAACTATTTATTAATCACAGACTGACGCCAGATGGTTTCCCCAACGACCTTGACTGGCTGAACCGCACCGGCCGGGTGTTCAATATGTCGAAACAGCAAATCCGCCGCCATCGCACCCATACGCAGATACGGCAGCTCGGTGCTGGTCAACGGCGGAAACAGCGTCTCCGCAATCGCGCTGTGATTATCATAGCCGGCAACCGAAACTTGCTCGGGAACCCGCACGCCGCGCGTCCTCAAAATCCCGTACACGCGTACTGCCATTTCATCGTTACCACAGCAAATTACCGTCGGCGGAAGCGGCAAAGACAACAGTTTCAAAATAGCCGAAATCAAAGATCCGCTGTCATTGCTGAAGTCAGGATAACCAGTTTGCACCAAATCAGGATCGAAGACAATATCCGCATCAGCCAAAGCACGGCGGTATCCGGCCAATCTCAATCTCGTCGCTTCCACGCCCGGCTGCAAAGTTACATAAGCAATCCGTTTGTGCCCGCTTTGGATAATCCGGCGCACCAAGCCATACTGCCCTGCTTCGTCGTCCGGCAAAACCGACGGCGTACCTGCCAAATCAAAACAGTTGACCAACACCATCGGGCAACGGTTGGGCACTTCCGGCAGCAATACTTCCTGATGGAAACCTGCCACATATAAAATCCCCTCGGCACGATGCTCCATAAAGGTACGGATCAGCGACTCCATCTGACCGGGCTGACCCGGCTTATTATCGATGTCAGCAATCATCAAAATCTTGCCTTGTGCACGAATCCGCTGCTGAATGCCCTTAATCAAGAACATATCCGGAATGCCGTGCCCGCCCGTATTCTCGCCTGTCCGCGAAATGGCGCCAGTAATCAGGCCGACCAAGCCAGAACGGTGGGACCGCATAATCCGCGCCGCAGAAGACGGGATATAGCCCAAAGCGGCAATCGCTGTTTCTACTTTGGAACGGGTTTTATCGCTGACCGGCGCATCGCCGTTAATTACCCGGCTGACCGTCTTGGGAGACACCCCGGCATAAGCAGCGACATCATAAATTGTAGCCATCTTACGAACCCGCCCCGACAAGATTTCAATAATGTTACATAGGATAACACAGCAGACATCGGTGTCATACCCCTTTTTTTACAGAAACTTGATGATAATCAACCATTTCTATTGCATTTTGCATACATTTCTTAAACAAAACCACCCCTACCATCTCCCAAAAGTTGTCCAAATTTGTTAAACTACAAACAACTACAAAAAGCAGAAAATAGATACCCTGCTTGTTTACCGTTACATACTAAGGAAACGAGATGTCCGCATACTCAGATGCATGGCAAGCCTTGGAAGCCCATCATGCCGATACTCAACACGTTACCCTGCGCGAACGCTTCGCCGCAGATGCCGAACGTTTCAACAATATGCACGAAATTCTGCACGGCTTGTTATTTGATTACAGCAAAAACCGTCTAGATGAAAACACCCTGGATTTATTGTGTCAACTGGCCGAAGCAGCCGATTTGCCACAATATATGCAGGCCATGAGCAGCGGTGAAAAAATCAACACCAGCGAGCACCGCGCCGTCCTCCACACTGCCCTGCGCCTGCCTGCCAATGCCAAACCTGTTTACGTCGACGGCGAAAACATCGTGTCCAAAGTTCATCACGAACTCAACCGCACCCTCGAATTCGCACGCCAACTTTTAGACGGCACCCACGCAGGCATTACCGGCAAACCCATTACCGATTTGGTTCACATCGGTATCGGCGGCTCCGATTTAGGCCCGCGTATGGCCACACAGGCGCTGCAACCTTATTGGCAAAACATCCGCGTCCACTTTGTCAGCAACTCCGATGATGCCGACCTGACCCAAACCCTTCTCGGCCTCAACCCCGAAACCACCGTATTCAGCATTGCCAGCAAATCGTTCCGCACACCGGAAACCCTGCTCAATGCCTACGCTGCGCGTACTTGGTACCGCGATGCAGGTTTGCCTGATTCCGGCATCTACCGCCACTTCTGCGCCATTTCCGCCGATGTGGCCGCAGCCCAAAACTTCGGTATCTCCCCCGACAAAGTCTTCGCCATGTCCGACTGGGTCGGCGGCCGCTATTCCGTCTGGTCGCCTATCGGCCTGCCGCTGATGATTGCCGTCGGCGAAAAAGCGTTCCGCAAAATGCTGGCCGGCGCACACGCGATGGATACCCATTTCTTCGAGACACCATTCCGTCACAACATTCCCGTCCTGATGGCGCTCATCAACGTTTGGTACAACAACTTCCAACATTCAGACGGCCAAACCGTTGTCCCATACAGCCACAACATGCGCCTCTTTACCCCATGGCTCAACCAGCTCGATATGGAAAGCCTCGGTAAACAGCGTACTTCAGACGGCCAACCCGTTTCCTGTACCACCGGCGGCATTGTCTTCGGCGATGAAGGCGTCAACTGCCAACATGCCTACTTCCAGCTTCTGCACCAAGGCACGCGTCTGATTCCCGTCGATTTCATCGTCCCCATGACCACAATCTACGGCAACCACCGCCAACATCGCTTTACCGTTGCCAATGCCTTCGCCCAAGCCGAAGCGCTGATGAAAGGCAAAACCTTAGACGAAGTGCAAATCGAATTGGCCGCCCTGCCCCAAGAAGAACGCGACCGCCTTGCGCCGCAAAAAGAATTCCCCGGCAACCGCCCGAGCAACAGCCTGCTCATCGACAGCCTGACGCCTTTCAACCTCGGCATGCTGATGGCGGCTTACGAACACCGCACCTTCGTACAGGGTGTGATTTGGCGTATCAACCCCTTCGACCAATGGGGCGTGGAATACGGTAAAGAGCTGGCCAAAACCATCGAACCCGAACTCGAACGCGGCACGCCTGCACACGACAGCTCCACCAACGGTCTGATCGCCTTCTACCGCAACTGCAACGCAAGATCGAAGGCCGTCTGAAAATAAAATGCCCGTAAGACAAGCATATCTGCCTGTCTTACGGGCATTTCAAAACCTAATCGGCGGTAAGAATGAACCGTTAAAGCACCGCACTTTTAGACAAAAGTAGCTAGATTTTGATATAAAAAAAGGCTAAATCGATAATGACTTAGCCTTTTTCATCAGACTTGATTAGTTGTTTGTTGTTAATGCGCCTAAATCTTTATCAACTAAGAACAAACCTTTACCATCTTCACCAAGAAGATTTAATTTATCCAAAATTCCACTGAATAATTTTTCTTCTTCATGTTGTTCAGCCACATACCATTGTAAGAAGTTAAAGGCAGAGTAGTCTTTCTCTTCAAAAGTTCTACCAACTAATTCATTGATTTTAGAGGTAATTAACTTTTCATGTTCATAAGTTAATTCAAGTACTTGTTTCAATGATGAAAATTGATGAGGTGGTTCATCAATTTGTGTGATGATAGCCAATGCGCCGGTCTCATTTAAATAAGTGAAGAGTTTACGCATATGCTGCATTTCCTCAGCCGCATGCTCTGATAAAAATTTTGCAGCTCCTTCGAAACCTTGTTGTTCGCACCAGGCGCTCATTTGTAAATATAAGTTAGAAGAATAAAACTCTAAATTCATTTGATCATTTAATAGTTTAATCACGCTATTTGATAACATTTTATTTCTCCTATTCTTATAAAGTTTTTAATTCACGATCAATGTAGTAGAGCGCTGTACCACTTTCACCAAGAAGTTTGAATTTATCAACAATACTGTTAAATAATTTTTCTTCTTCATGCTGTTCAGCTACATACCATTGTAAGAAGTTAAAAGTAGAGTAATCCTTTTCTGCAAAAGTACTCTCAACTAACTCATTAATTTTAGATGTCACTAGTTTTTCGTGTTCAAGTGTTGTTTCAAAAACTTCTTTTAATGAAGCGTAATCGTGTTTAGGGGCGTCAATTTTACCTAACAAAGGCATTCCACTGGTTTCGCTCACATAAGTAAACAACTTTTGCATATGTTCCAATTCTTCATCGGCATGACGAAGTAAAAATGCTGCAGCGCCTTCATAACCATGTTTATGGCACCATGCACTCATTTGCAAATAGACATTTGATGAATACAACTCGAGATTAATTTGTTCGTTTAATTTTGCTGTAATTGACTTACTTAGCATAACTAACTCCTTTTCTTAATGCGGTTATGATAGATGTATCACAATACAAAATTTGTATTTGCGGATGAATTTTACTCATTTTATTGAGAATAGTCAATCTTATTTTATCAATTTTTATTGTAACCCATTAATTTAAAAGGATTTTATAAATAAATTATTCTCATTTGGTTCCATTTAATGAAATGAGTTATCAATATCGCCTTTGCCTAAATTCTCTAGAGAAATGATGAGGTGTTGGAAGGAGAATCGTAGATTTCCAAAGTTTTTTGCTCTCACTTATCAACTCCAAAATACTGGATAAATAGAAAACATGAAAATTCAATGTTTTTTATAGAATTACGCATCAAAGCGATATAGTTTCAAAGTAGGTTATCCTTAATATTTGAATGTGACAATTACCATTTATTATTTAACATAATATACATATTGTTGAAAAATCTACTGGTTAACTTCAATCAGGGAAAGCATGAAGAAGTTAGGAAGTTGGTTGGAAAGTTGATTAGGGTAGATTTTATTCAAATGAAAGACTAGGCTATGAAATCAAAATTTGTGTATAAGTTACTGGTAATTTCAAAGTACCTGTACATTTTAATTTGTATATCAATACCAATCGTTTTTATTTATGAAAGCTACCAAGGAGATAATGTTGATTTTATGATTTATATTCATGCTTTTATTATTTTTTCCATATTGGGTGTATTGACTCAATATTCTACATCTAATTTTTTTGAAAAGGAAAAATAACATGATTGAACTATCCATTGAGGATCTGGAACTAATTTATGGAGGAGGCTTAGGAGAGAGAATCCTTCAAGGAGGAGCAAATGGTGCATAAATAGGAGGATCAATTGGTGCAGGTATTGGTCTGGGTGTCGGTATAGCTTTTGGCAGTATTCCTGCCGGACCAGCTATTATGGTCGGTGGCACAATTGGTGCTGCTGTTGGTGCTGCAACTGGTATGGGTGTTGCAGCATATGAGTATTACCAAGAAACTCAGCCTAAAGGGACAGTAACGGTCGGTCCGATTTCTGCTTTTGCTGTGGACAAATCAGGAAACGGCTACACTGACGGCACAAATTACCACTGATATTTCTCATCGTTCAAACGATCTCTAGGGGTCGTCTGAAACTTTCTTAACTTCAATTTTATGAATACACCCAAGCAACCCTTCTTCCGTCCTGAAGTCTCCGTTGCCCGCCAAACCAGTTGTTCCAACAAAAGGCCGTCTGAAACTTAATTTGTCAAAGTTTCAGACGGCCTTTATTCAATAAAGATAGCAGAAGTTAATTCGCCATATCCCCCATCTTTGCTACAATATCCCTTTCCTTTTTTATTGATTCCACTATGACCACCGCACCCCAAACCAGCACTTGGCGCAAGATTTTCTCGCGCAGTATGCTGATTTGTATCTTTACAGGCTTCACTTCGGGGCTGCCGCTTTATTTTCTGATCAACCTTATTCCTGCATGGTTGCGCAGCGAACATGTCGATTTGAAAACCATCGGCCTGATGGCACTTATCGGGCTGCCTTTCACTTGGAAATTTATCTGGTCTCCCGTCATTGATTTGGTCAGATTACCTTTTTTAGGACGGCGGCGCGGTTGGATGCTGGTTACGCAAATTGGTTTGCTGCTGACCTTGCTCATTTACGCCTTCCTAAATCCTGCTCAGCATTTATATGTAATTATGGGCTTATCGTTGGTGGTTGCCTTTTTCTCTGCCAGCCAAGATATTGTATTGGATGCATTTCGCCGCGAAATTTTGTCAGATGAAGAATTAGGCTTGGGCAACTCCATCCACGTCAATGCCTACCGTATTGCTGCTTTGGTACCTGGCTCACTCAGCTTGATTCTGGCTGATTTAATGCCTTGGCACAACGTATTCATCATTACTGCACTATTTATGCTGCCCGGTCTGCTGATGACCCTGTTTTTAGCTAAAGAGCCTGACATTCCGCCAACTGTGCCTCGTACATTTGCCCAAACAGTCTCTGACCCTTTCAGTGAGTTCTTCTCCCGCAAAGGCATCAAACAGGCCATATTGGTATTGCTGTTTATCTTTCTCTACAAACTGGGCGACAGCATGGCCACTTCTTTGGCTACACCGTTTTATCTGGACATGGGCTTCAGCAAAACCGACATCGGCCTCATTGCCAAAAATGCCGGCCTGTGGCCTGCTGTGATTGCCGGCATTGCCGGTGGTATTTGGATGTTGAAACTCGGGATCAACAGGGCATTATGGGTTTTCGGCGTGGCGCAATGGGTTACTATTCTAGGCTTTGCCTGGTTGGCAAATTTTGGCAAGTTTGAAACCATCACACTGACAGAACAAATGATGCTTGCGGCAGTGATTGGTGCAGAAGCAGCGGGCGTAGGTCTGGGTACAGCGGCGTTTGTTGCCTATATGGCTCGTGAAACCAATCCTGCATTTACGGCCACACAATTAGCCCTCTTTACCAGCCTTTCCGCTGTACCGCGTACATTTATCAACGCCTCTACAGGCTATCTGATTGAAGCGATGGGTTACTTTAATTTCTACTGGCTGTGTTTCGCTTTGGGCATACCGGGTATGTTGCTGCTGTTTAAAGTGGCACCGTGGAATGGCGAAAAAGTGAGTAACTAGATTGCCAGTCTAAAACTTCTAGTAAAACAAAAGGCCGTCTGAATGTTCAGACGGCCTTTATCATACAAAAATTTTATTCTGCTTCAGGTTTGACAGTACTGCGGACATCGCCGCTTTTTTCTTTATGTTTCAAAACAGCGCGGTCGAGCTTGTCCATCAAAACATCAATCGCGGCGTACATATCCTGTTCAATCGCTTCAACGTGCAAATCTTTGCCTGCCAGATGCGCATCAGCTTCGGCTTTTTGATTGACTTTTTCCACCGAGAGCGTAATGGTCACAGAAATGATGTTGTCGGCATGGCGATTGATTCGTGCCAACTTGTCGGAAACGTAGTTTTTGATGGCTTCGGTAACATCAAAATTCAGACCGGTGATTTTCAGATTCATGATACAGCTCCTTCGGTTGATTAGTCCGTCAAAACGGATCGGAATATATCTACTCGGTAAATTTTCGTTTGTGTGCCGGTGGGATGTCTAATGATTCTCTATATTTTGCAACTGTACGTCTGGCGATTTCAATGCCGCGTTGTTTTAATAATTTGACGAGGGTCTCGTCCGAATAGGGTTTGCTGCTGTCTTCGCTTTCAATCAGCTGGCTCAAGACAGCTTTGATTGCACCTTGGCTGAACCCTTCGCCATCATCATCGGCATTGACTGCCTGTGTGAAGAAATAGCGTAACGCAAACAGGCCGCGCGGGCAAGACAAATATTTCTGATTGGCGGCACGCGAGATGGTACTTTCCGCCAAACCCAATTCGGCGGCGGCATCTTTCATCAGCATGGGAGACAGGCCGATTTCTCCGAAGATGAAAAAATTTTCCTGATTTTTGACGATATACTCGGCAAGGCGGAGGACAGTGCTTTTACGCAGCTCCAAAGAATCAATGCGCTGCTTGGCTTCGTTGATTTTTTCCTTCCACTCCGGTGCGCCCTCTTCCTCTGATTTCATCAGGTCGCAATATTCCTGATTGAGCTGCAGCTTCGGCCAAGCCGCTTCGTTGCTGATGACTTCCCAGCCGTCCTTGCCCTCTTTGACCCAAACGTCAGGCTGAATATAAGGCGTAGGCGTGGCAGAGGCGAAGCCGTAGGCTGGATAGGGATTGAGCCCGGCAATCATATCGAGCGCGGCTTCTATGGTTTTGCTGTCGGTATCGGGATAAAGTTTGCGGAAACGCAGAACGTTTTGTTTGCGGTTTTTGCCTAAGTCTTGAAGCGAACTTTGCACCAAATGCGCGGCCATTTGTCGGGCAGGAGAAGCCGGCAAACGCATTAACTGCAACATAAGCGACTCGGTCAAATCCGCCGCCGCCACGCCGGGCGGCTCAAAGGTTTGCAATACATCCAGCGCGTTTTGCAGGGCCTCTTCGTCCAGCATCCATTCTAACGGCGTGTGGTCGATGATTTCTTCGAGACTGTCAGTGAGGTAGCCTTGTTCATCCAAAAAATCAATCAAGACGTGAACATAGGCCGCTTCCACTTGCGAGAGCGGATGCTCGCACACTTGGGCATGCAGATAGTGTTTGAAATCCTCTTCTTCGGCGATGTTACTCCAAATATCTTCGGCATCGTCGCCGCTTAACTGCTGACCTGCGCGCGGCATGGTTACCGCACGGTTGAGCCCGCTATCGGCAAACTCATCGGTTTCCGGACGCTCAAGCAGAGGATTGTCTGACAACCAGTCTTCCACTTCGCGCTCAAGCTCAAGACCCGACATCTGCAAGATGCGCAAAGACTGCTGCAGCCGCTGGTTGAGCTGCTGGGTCTGTTTGAGTTTAAGGACGAGTGAAGACATAGCGTTTTTTCGAAGTGTATGGATAGTTTTTCAGACGGCCTTTATACGACAGGCCGTCTGAAAAACTAGGTTATAGGTATTATATTTATATTCTTAGTAATTATTTCAATATTTACAGATACCCTCAATTGAAATGAGAGCCTCGTGTGAAACCGGTTTTACGATTACCGTCAAATATGCATTCAATATTTGAAATTTTCGCCCAAATAAACCGAACGGACTTGTTCATTGTTGACCAAATCATCCGGCTTGCCTGAAGCCAATACCGTACCGTCACTGATGATGTAGGCACGGTCGCAGATGCTGAGGGTTTCGCGCACGTTGTGGTCGGTAATCAATACGCCGATACCGCGTGATTTGAGGAACTCGATGATTTTCTGAATATCGATCACGGCAATCGGGTCAACGCCGGCAAAAGGTTCGTCCAACAAAATGAAACGCGGCTGCATGGCCAGCACGCGTGCGATTTCGACACGGCGGCGTTCGCCACCGGACAAAGACGGCGCAGGGTTGTTGCGCAGGCGTTCGATGTTCAAATCGGCCAACAATTTTTCAAGTTCGGCATCGATGCGGCTTTTGTCCTTCATGCTGATTTCCAAAATGGCGCGGATATTTTGTTCCACGGTCATTTTGCGGAAAATCGAGGCCTCCTGCGGCAGATAGCCGACGCCGAGACGGGCGCGTTCGTGAATCGGCAGGTGGCGCAACTCTTGGCCGTCCAGCATCACGCTGCCTGCATCGGCAGCAATCAGGCCGACAATCATGTAAAAGCTGGTGGTCTTACCCGCGCCGTTGGGGCCGAGCAGGCCGATGACTTCGCCGCTTTCGATTTCAAGGGAGAAGCTTTTGACGACTTGGCGTTTTTTGAAACTTTTTTGCAGGTTTTGAACCACAAGACGGCTGTTGTTTGCGCTCATATTCTGTTGACTTTCGATATTGACCTCAGGCCGTCTGAACCTTTTTCAGACAGCCTTTTTGTGTGTTTTCTTATTTATTTTTCTGCGTGCTGGACGGCTGGATGACCACGCTGACGCGGCCGGATTTCGCGGCGGATTTCACCCCGGATTTGGCGCTGCCGTTAATGGTGTAAACCTCGGTTTTGGTGTTGTAGGTAATGACCGCACCTTCGGCCACATCGCCGCCGCGCTGTACTTTGGCATTGCCGGTCAGGGTAACCAGACTGGCTGCGGAAGAATACGTCACAGTATTGGCTTGGCCGTTGACCACGCCTTTGCCGCTGTCCAACTCTTGGCTGAATTTGACGGGCGAACCGGTGGCTTTCATCAACTGCTCGCTTTTGTCGTTGCGTGAAACGGTTACGCTGCCGGCACGGATATTGAGCGTGCCTTGTTTGATGATGACGTTACCGGAAAAGGTGGTGCTTTGGTTGTTTTGGTCAAGCGAGCCTTGGTCGGCTTCGATTTGAATCGGCTGCTTGCTGTCGCTTTGCAGTGCAAAGGCCGGGCTGGCGGCAAAAACGGCAACAAGGGCTAAGGTTTTACAAATTTTTTGTATCATAAATTGTGGCTTTCACTTTGGAAGGGAAATTCAGCAAACCGGTTTTGTGGTCATAAGTCATGCCGTTTGCCTGACCGCCGGACTGTCCGTATTGGAAAGTAACGGGACTGTCGGTATGGGCGTATTGCGCCTCGGTATCGACATTCAAGCGTTCGGTTTTGACGATGCCGGCCAAACGCTTGGCATCTGCCGCTTTATTTAAGACAACATTCTGTTCAAAAACGACTTTTTTGTTTTGAATATTGTACACGGCCTTGTCACTGCCGACTTCATACAGCAGGCTGCCGTCGCGGTAAAACGAAAGATGTGGTTTGTCCAAATGCACGTCTGCGCTATTCGGATATTGGACGGCATCGACCGCGCTCAGGTTTTCTTTCAGACGGCCTTCTTGGTCAAAACGTTTGCCGTTGATGCCTTTCATCGAATATTGCGGCTCATTCGGATTGAGGACGACTTCTTCAACCTGCACTTCGCTGATGCGGCCGAGCCACGCCGCCAGTGCGCCGAGTGAAACGGCCAACACCAGCGGAAAGGCGATTCCGTAACGCCATCTGATTTTCATCGTACATACTCTTTCAAAGCAGGTTCAAGCGTACCTTGCGCCTGCATAATCAAATCGCACACTTCACGCACCGCGCCTGCGCCGCCGGAACGTCGGGTTACATAATGGGCGTATTGCAAAGTAAACCAATGTGCCTCAGGGACGGCGACCGCCAATCCGCAACGCACCATCACGGGCAAATCGACAACATCGTCGCCGACAAAGGCGCACTCATGCTCCTCCACACCGGCCTGTTCGCGTAATTGGGCGTAGGCGGAACGTTTGTCGTGAATGCCTTTGAAGTAATAGTTGATACCGAGCTGCTTCACGCGGATACCGACGGAAGGCGCATCGCGGCCGGTAATAATCGCCGTTTGCACGCCGCTGGCCTGAAGCATTTTCAAACCGTGTCCGTCCAAAGTGTGGAACGATTTGATTTCTTCGCCGTTGTCGCGGATAAAAATGCGGCCGTCGGTCAAAACGCCGTCCACATCCAGTATCAGCAGCTTGATACCCAAAGCGCGTTGTTGCAGGTCGGAAGAGAGGTTTTGCATAAGGTTTCCTTATTTCAGACGGCCTATTCTAGCATAAGGCCGTCTGAAAACGTTTTTGCCGTCGATTCAGACAATTCGTGCCATCAATAAATCGTGCATGTTCAACGCGCCAATCAGCACGCCGTTTTCTTCGACCACCAGCAAACCATTCACATGGCCGCTCTGCATGGCTTTCAAGGCTTCGGTGGCCAGGCGGTCGGCGGAGATGGTTTTCGGCGAAGCGTGCATGATGTCGTCCACTTTCAAACCGGCAAAGCTGTCGCGTTCTTGAAACAGACGGCGCAAGTCGCCATCGGTAAATACGCCTTTCAGACGGCCTTCGGCATCGGTTACCGCCAACATGCCCAAGCCTTTTTCACTCATGCGGACAATGGCCTCTTTCAACGGCGTGCCCAACAAAACGGCTGGCAGGGCTTCGTCTTTGTGCATAATATCCGCCACGCGCAACAGCAGGCGTTTGCCCAAGCTGCCGGCCGGATGGCTTAAAGCAAAATCGTCGGGCGTGAACGCGCGTGCGCGCAACAATACAACCGCCAGCGCATCGCCCAAGGCCATCACGGCGGTCGTACTGGAAGTCGGTGCAAGGCCGAGCGGGCAGGCTTCTTTGGAAACCGCCGCGGTAATATGGATATCGGCATGACGCGCCATGGTGGAAGTCGGATGGGCAGTGATGCAGATGAGCGTGATGTTTTTGCGCTTCAACGCCGGAATAATCGCCGCAATTTCATCGCTTTCGCCGGAATTGGAAATGGCAATCACGACATCGTGGTCCACAATCATGCCCAAATCGCCGTGTGCCGCTTCGGCAGGGTGGACGAAAAACGCAGGCGTGCCGGTGGAAGCCATGGTCGCCGCCATTTTGCGGCCGATGTGTCCGGACTTGCCCATGCCGGTAATGACGACCCTGCCCTTGCAGTGCAACAACGCTTCCGCCGCACGGACAAAATCATGGTTCAAAGCCGCTGCAATTTCACGCAAACCTTCGGCTTCCGTATCCAATACATCGCGCGCCCAGTCGAGATAAAGTGTGTTTTCCGCCATCAAAGCCACCTTTCGTGCTTGAATTTAGGTTTGTTTTGCCCAAATTAATCGGCTGTAAACTGTTCAAATTCATCGAATCGGCGTAGCATTACCGCCACTTCACAAACAAACCTATTATGTAAAAGGAATCAGAGATGACTATTTTATCGGACGTTAAAGCATTAGGACAACAAATCTGGTTGGACAATCTCTCCCGTTCGCTGGTACAAAGCGGCGAATTGGCCGAAATGCTCAAACAAGGCGTGTGCGGCGTAACTTCCAATCCTGCCATTTTCCAAAAAGCCTTTGCCGGAGACGCCCTGTACGCCGATGAAGTAGCCGCGCTCAAACAGCAAGACCTGACCCCGAAACAACGCTACGAAACCATGGCGGTTGCCGATGTACAAGCCGCTTGCGACGTGTGCCTTGCCGAACATGAATCCACCGGCGGCAAAACCGGCTTCGTCAGCCTTGAAGTTTCGCCCGAATTATCCAAAGACGCGCAAGGCACGGTTGAAGAAGCGCGCCGCCTGCATGCCGCCATCGGCCGTAAAAATGCCATGATTAAAGTACCGGCAACCGACGAAGGCATCGAAGCACTCGAAACCCTCGTTTCAGACGGCATCAGCGTCAACCTGACCCTGCTCTTCTCCCGCGCCCAAACCCTCAAAGCCTATGCGGCCTACACGCGCGGCATTGCCAAACGTTTGGAAGCAGGACACGACGTTTCCCATATCCAAGTTGTCGCCAGCTTCTTTATTTCCCGTGTCGATGCCGCATTGGACGCCACCCTGCCCGACCACCTCAAAGGCAAAGTCGCCATTGCGCTGGCCAAAGCCGCCTATCAAGATTGGGCGCAATACTTCGGCAGCAGCGAATTTGCCGCACTTGCCGAACAAGGTGCCAACCGCGTACAACTTCTGTGGGCATCTACCGGCGTGAAAAACCCTGCCTATCCTGACACTTTGTACGTTGACAGCCTGATTGGCGCCCATACCGTCAACACCGTTCCCGATGCCACACTCAAGGCCTTTATCGACCACGGCACCGCCAAAGCCACTTTGACCGAAGGTGTGGACGAAGCCCAAGCGCAGCTTGCCGAAACCGCGAAACTCGGCATTGATGTCGAAACTTTGGCAACGCGTTTGCAGGAAGACGGTTTGAAACAATTTGAAGACGCTTTTGCCAAACTGCTTGCTCCCTTGGCTTAAGCGGATTGAACGGACGGCCGAGAAACTTAAATCATTTTGAAACGTCTCAGGCCGTCTGAAACCCAAATTCGGGCGTGTACGGCACGCCCTTTTCTATCACGATTTGAATACCGTGCAGGCATACTTCCCCTGCCCTACAAAACCACCCTGCCATGTATATAGGACGTTTCGCCCCCAGCCCTACCGGCCTGCTTCATATCGGCTCCCTACTGACCGCCGTCGCCTCCTATGCCGATGCGCGCGCTCATCAGGGCAAATGGCTGGTCCGCATTGAAGACCTTGACCCCCCGCGCGAAATGCCCGGCGCCGCTGCCGACATTTTGCGCACGCTTGAAGCTTTCGGTTTTGAGTGGGACGGCGAAGTCGCCTATCAAAGCCGCCGTTACGACCTATATCAAGACACCCTCGACCGCCTCAAAGCGGCCGGGCTGGTGTATCCCTGCTATTGCAGCCGCAAAGACTGGCAGGCGGCGGCAACACATGGCGCAGACGGATTTGTGTATAACGGCCGTTGCCGCAATCCTCAGCAAAGGCCCGACACGCAAAACAAAACGCCGGCATGGCGTATTCAAGTGCCCGATCGCGTGATCGGTTTTTCAGACGGCATTGTCGGACATTACGTACAAAATCTGGCACACGACATCGGCGATTTCGTCCTGCTTCGTGCCGACGGCTATTGGGCATATCAGCTTGCCGTGGTTGCCGACGATGCCGATCAGGGCATAACGCATATTGTCCGCGGTCAGGACTTGCTCGTCTCCACACCGCGCCAAATCTATCTGCAACAATGCCTCGGCGTTCCCACACCGGCCTACGCCCACCTTCCCCTGTTGACCAACAACCAAGGGCAAAAATGGTCGAAACAAACCCTTGCCCCGGCTTTGGATTTGAATCAAAAAGAACAGCTTCTCCGCCAAGTCCTAACCTACCTCAACCTACCCGATGCACCTACCGTGAACCATCCTCAAGAATTGCTCGATTGGGCGGTGGCACACTGGCAAATGGACAAAATCCCAAAATCGTCCATTATCACAGACTGAATTAGCACGATTACAACAAAATTACTCTAGGTATTACAATATTTCATAAAATTATGTAAGTAATCTTCCGATTCATCCCAAACCATGCCCAAGAAGCGAAAAATCATGTATATTTCAAAAATTTCCTAAAATTGTCACAAACTGATAATTTCAAGGTTGTAACAACATACGGCTGACGCGTTATTGAGGATGACAAAGCGCGGCAGATCTCCCACGATACAACAAAAAGAATACCGCTATGCCAAGTGCCATTATTGTAGAAGACGAAGTATTAGCAGCAGAACGCTTACGTGTATTATTGGAAGAGTGCAATGTCGTACTGCTCAACGTCTTTCACCATGCCATGCCAGCATTGGAGTGGCTGAGCGTCCACGAAGTCGACATCGTCTTTGCCGACATCGGCATGCCGGAAATCGACGGTCTCGAATTTGTCGAACGCATTAAGCGTACCGCCAAGCGCCAGCCGGAAATTGTATTCACCACAGCCTACGAAGAACACGCCCTGCGCGCGTTTGAGCTGGCTGCCGCAGACTATCTGCTCAAACCAATCAAAATGACCCGCCTGCAAACCGCGCTTGACCGCATCATCGAGAAAAACCGCGAAAAAGCAGACAGTTTCACCCACTTCAAAGTGTACAACCGCGAACGCATGGTTGAAATCCCATGGCAACAGGCGCGTTACCTGATGGCGGAACACAAAACCGTCTATCTGTTTACCGGCGACGGCCACAGCTACGAATTACCGAAGACCTTGGTTTACTGGGAAGAATTGCTAGGCGACAAAGTCATCCGCATCCACCGCAATGCCCTCGTCTTCCGCCACACCCTCGACAGCCTGATTCGACTGGATGATGATGAAAACGACGAATCCGCATCCACATGGGGCGCTAAAATTCTCGATATTCCAACCCCGTTGCCCGTCAGCCGCCGACAACTGTCCACCCTGCGGAAAATCATTAAAAACAGCATCTAAAATGCACTCCTTGATTGGCTCTTTTTAAATCAAAGGCCGTCTGAAAAGATATTTTCAGACGGCCTTTTAACTTCTCAGCTCAATAGTAGAAATTTAAAAAAAAGAATAGTCCAAGTCTGTCGTTTAGCTTTATCCAAGCTCTCAATTTGATCAAACCTTGTTATATCCACAAACAAGGTTTTCCATTTTTTAATCCAGCATCTCTCAATTACTACCATTCAACAGAAAAGGCCGTCTGAAAAATTCAGACGGCCTCG
This sequence comes from Neisseria sp. 27098_8_158, assembly GCF_041433145.1. Classification (NCBI taxonomy): domain Bacteria; kingdom Pseudomonadati; phylum Pseudomonadota; class Betaproteobacteria; order Neisseriales; family Neisseriaceae; genus Neisseria; species Neisseria sp. 27098_8_158. The sequence continues at coordinate 414,937 of NZ_JAPWAZ010000002.1, read as the reverse complement.
ATATTCAAGCCTTACAAATTAAAAGAACAATTCACGCCAGCTGATGCGTTTGAGTCCGCATGTACGGCCTTGTACTTCCAGGCTGACCAGTTGGTTAGACAATAGACTGCGATCGCCTTTGGTTGCAAAACATTTATTGTTTGGCACGCTCGGCGTAGCGTTCAACTCCTTATCCGTACCCGTGCCGCCGCTATCGCCATCGGCAGTTACCGGAGAATCGTCGGCTTTGCTGGAATTCATATAAGTAAAGTTGATAACGCCATCAAAAGTCATACCGTTGGCGTAATAAATCTGGCCATTATTTTCACGTTTGATAAACGTACGATCCTTGCTGGAGATACGAGCATCACGCAAGCCCAAACGGCCACCATTTTCGGCATTTACACCCAGAATAATCGTTTTCGCTGTCGTTTGTGTGGACGTACTGTCCGGCAAACAAACATCGGTACTGGAAGAATCAGTATGAATTGTTTTGGTTTCATACTTGCGGATGGTTACAACGGCTGTACGCAAAATCATCGTCGGTTTAACAGTCACACGTTCATTCGGACCCAAAGTCAGACTCCAGCCTTTTTTGCCTTCGCCAACCTTATTGTCGCTAACATAAATATGTTCGCCGTCATTTTCTCTGGTTTGCTGTTCCAACTCACTGCTGTTTGCCAAAACTGCTTTTTTGGATTCATCAGTAGACACATCGTCGTAAATACCGTAAACGGCATTGATTTGACCGTTGGTATTATTCAATTCATTCTGATAAATCTCGCTACCCGTACCAAAAATAACGACATACTTATCTTTACTGCGACGTGATACCGCAGGCGCAGACGTAATCGGTTGATTACCCGAGCCTTGGAAAATCATTTGCGCCGACCATTCAGACTCGGTTTTACCTCTCAAGTCGAAGCGGAACATATTGCCGTAACGGTCGCCTGCATAGGCAATATCGACAATACCGTCAAAATCGGTATCCACCAAAGTGGGGGTAGAAAGTCCACCTTTGCCATTCGGCGCAGGAATTTTAGCCAAGAGCTTACCGGCGTCGGAAACATTGCTTCCCGTACCTTTCGTCCCAGCCTCTTTACCCGTCATATCATAGACATACAAAGCCGTTTCATTATCGGCACTGTTCACATCTTCAGTACGGTAGCCGCTGGCCAAGAAGCCTGCATAACGCACGTCAGATTCCAGATTAACCGGAGTAGCATTACGTTTAATGGAGACACGGCCGATTTGCGTCGAACCAATGGTATAACCCAGCTTATTGTCAGAGCCTTTTTTTGTTTCAAACAAAGGCACAGTCGTATTCCAACCACTACGATCGCTGTTAGCTACTGCACCAATATTCAACGCATACGCACCGCGTCCACCTTGGCCCATCGCACCAAACATAAAGGTTTGCTTATCAGGTGTTTGGCGGAGAACAAAGCCACCATTGACCATATAGCGGTGCGGCGTGCTGGAGCCGTAACCATCGCGTGCAATATCTTTCAGAACCTTGCCCAAAGTTGTCGCTTGACCTTGATCGTCCTCACGCTCCATGCCTGCCGGAATATAGCTGAGTTTCAAGTCATAAGGATTGCTAGGCGTACCATTACGGAAAATATGTACCATGCCGTCATTGGCAGCAGCGACCAAAAACTCTTGATGGTTGTCGCGCTTATCGCCAATAGCTGCAACCGAACCATCTAAAATATCGCCTAAATTACGTTCATCTTTACTTGAATCAGCAGAATCTGTCGGACGAATTCGATAAGACTGGCTATAACCTTTTGTCTCCGCATCCGCTTTGATGATTTCATCACTACCTACTCGACCAGTCCATTTCAGCAATGCATTTTTCCATTCCAACTTATCTTTCGCACTGCCGTCTGAAATGCCAAAATCAGCATTTGAAGCCCCATTGTCTGCAACTCCATCAATGAAATAGGTCTTCCTGCCATCATTAACCAAAGTGAGGCGGTTATTAAATGATGGCTGGTCAAACTTTGTCGTATTGATAGGCGTACCATCGCGGTTTAATTTATAAAACCGCAACTGACTGCTCCAAGAGCCGGTATTCAGGTGAACCGTTGCCGCCATATCGGGAATACCGGTACTGGTCGTTGCCGGTGCAGTTGAGGATACTCCTTCAAATTTCGTATTTTTACTGTCATTTTCAATATTGCTGACAATCGTTTTAAAGGCATCAAGCAACTTTTCCGGTTTTGAGGCATTGAAATACCAGTCTGGGCGACTGGCACCCTTTTCCAGGTAATTCTTACCAACTTCAGAGAATCCCTCTCCAAAGCCCACAGTAAAAGTCTGAACCAATTGCTTGCTGTAATCTACGCCTTTAGGATCGTTTGGATCGCCATCCCAGCTCTTACCCGCAGCATCTACACCATCTTTTGCTGCAGTTTTAATATCTTTTTCTGCCAAAGTCTGGCTAAAGAAACGCATACCGCGTTTCTCATTACCATAGTTTCTATCCCAATAAGGAACAAAGGGGTCGCCAAGGCCTTGGACTTCTCGTTTACCATCTTTTTCACCTAAAAGCACCCAATTTCCTGAAGCATCTTTTGCATATTCAGCATATTGACATTGAAACTTTTTCTCCCCTTCAGGAGTATTCGATCTTGGGTCATAAATCGGCAGATCAAAATATCCTGCAAGGCCGTTTCCTGAAAAATATTGTCCTTGCTTATGTTTATCTTCATAAGCTTTTGCTTCAGACGGCCCGAAATATTCATAGACCTCATCAGAGCTACGCTCAATAGCACGGTAATAGTTTGAATAATAATATTTTCGGTCATAATTGAAGTTAGTATTGTCAGAATTACTTGGATTTTCTCCTGGGGCCTGATTGCTACAACTCATATTGGCATCACCGTCAGAAACCACAACAACATAGGATTTCTGACAGCGGTATTTGATATTCGGCATGACGAAATTTTTGACGACTTCATAATAACGACGCGTTGTCGGCGTAGCTTTGTAAGCCAACATTTCGTCTACCTTCTTACTGACATATTCCCAGTTTCGACCGGCAGAACCATCCGTAAAGCCTTCAGAATCCTTCATATCGCCTTTGGTATTGTCGGGGCTAGGCAATTTTGCATATGCGTAAATAGCATTATTCTTTTTCCTTTTTTCCTCATCCCATTTCAAATACCGAGGATTATTGTGTAAAGTCTGCAAGCCCCAGTTAAACTGATCTTTGTATTCACGCAAAACCTGCTTTAATGCAGATTTGGCAATATTGATCTTCCTGTCTTTATTCGGAACATTATAATTACCCCCGGCATTAGCCAACATACTGCCCGAGTCATCAATCAAAAACATAATATTGTGTTTGACTTTGGGTTGGCCACTGACGTCGGTTTTGTTTTGCAGGTAAAAAGGAGTTTGGGCAAATTGCTGCGTATTTGCCTGAACGGAAATACTGATGAGTGCTAAAGCGGAAGCGACGCTTGCATGAATGAGGCGATGACGGCCTGATGGAGCGTTTTGCATAATGTGTTCTTTTTTCATCGGATAATCTCAGTTAAAAATGACGTTGTTTTTATTTTTTATAGACTACGATTTTAGCATAAACAGCCTGTTTCATGTTTGATTCGGCTGAATTTCCCTACACCTGCATTTCAAACACAACAAAAATGAAACAATCTGCCTGCTCAGTTTTCAGACGGCCTGACTGAATATTTAGTTCAACTTTATTCATCAAGCATTCCAAAAGCAAGGGACTGTACCGTAAAGATAAAACGTTTTTAAATTATCGATTATCTACTCTATGCTTGAAATTCCTATTACTTTGACTTAAAATACACTGCTTCTACGGCATAGACCTCTATGTCTGAAAAAGCACGTTACACAGCAAAATCAAAGCTGCGGAGCGTGTTTTTTTTTAGCCGAGATTTCCGAAGGCTGTCTTTTTTGTAAACAATTTTTATTTTTCAGACGGCCTGACCCATTTTTTCGAACCGACCATCATCAGGCAAACAGGATTCCATCATGACCACTCCGGCTCTTCTCGTTCTCGCTGACGGCAGCGTATTTCACGGCACATCAATCGGTTACGAAGGTTCGACTTCCGGCGAAGTCGTGTTCAACACTTCCATGACCGGCTATCAGGAAATCCTAACCGACCCTTCCTACTGCAAACAAATCGTTACCCTCACCTATCCACACATCGGCAACACCGGCACCAACGCCGAAGATGAAGAAAGCCGCAGCGTTTACGCCGCCGGTTTGATTATCCGCGACCTGCCGCTCTTGCACAGCAATTTCCGCGCATCCGAAAGCCTGCACGACTATTTGGTACGCAACAAAACCGTCGCCATCGCCGACATCGATACCCGCCGCCTGACCACCCTGTTGCGTGAAAAAGGCTCGCAAGGCGGTGCAATCTTGACCGGTGCAGATGCCACCGTTGAAAAAGCACAAGAACTGATTGCCGCATTCGGCAGCATGGTCGGCAAAGATTTGGCAAAAGAAGTTTCCTGTACGGAAACTTACGAATGGACCGAAGGCGAATGGGAGTTGGGCAAAGGTTTCGTTACACCTTCCGAACAGCTTTACCACGTCGTCGCCTACGATTTCGGCGTCAAAACCAATATCCTGCGTATGCTCGCCTCGCGCGGCTGCCACCTGACCGTTGTTCCCGCACAAACCAGCGCGGAAGAAGTATTGGCACTCAATCCTGACGGCGTATTCCTGTCCAACGGCCCTGGCGACCCCGAGCCTTGCGACTACGCCATCAAAGCCGTACAAAAACTGATGGAAAGCGGCAAACCGATTTTCGGCATTTGTTTGGGACACCAGCTGATCAGCCTCGCCATCGGCGCAAAAACCCTGAAAATGCGTTTCAGCCATCACGGTGCCAACCACCCGGTACAAGATTTGGACAGCGGCAAAGTCGTCATCACCAGCCAAAACCACGGTTTCGCCGTCGATGCCGACACCCTGCCTGCCAACGCACGCATTACCCACAAATCCTTGTTTGACAACACTTTGCAGGGCATCGAACTGACAGACAAACCTGTATTCTGCTTCCAAGGCCACCCCGAAGCCAGCCCGGGTCCGCAAGACGTCGGTTATCTGTTCGACAAATTCATTGACAATATCAAAGCAGCAAAACAATAAAGCTGATTTTTTCAGACGGCCACACTCAACTCAACAACAGGCCGTCTGAAAACCAAATCTTAAAAAATATAAATTCAGGCACACTCTCAACATCTACACAGTCTGAAAACTCAGCCCTCAAATCAGAAAGGAAAAACCATGACAGAAAAGCAAATGCGCATTCTTTCCGTCGTCGCCACCCTGACCGCCGTCGGTATGTATGTTTCCTATATCCCACAAATCCAAAACAACCTTGCCGGCAACCCCGGCTCACCGTTGCAACCCCTCGTCGCCGCCATCAACTGCACATTATGGGTTGCCTACGGCTTTTTAAAAGAAAAACGCGACTACCCCGTCATGCTGGCAAACGCCCCGGGCATTATTTTGGGTTTGATTACATTTATCACTAGTTTTTAAGGAAGTTTTCAGACGGCCTGTGCAACATAAAAACGCAAAAGGTCGTCTGAAAAAGAGTCACCAAAATATCAACGGCAGGAATTTTTCAGGTAGCTTTTTATCGAAAGGCAGATGGAACAAACACCGCGAGCGTTTTTTCAGACGACCTTTGAATCCATCGGTAGGGTGTGTGCCGCAAGGCACGCACGCGGTGGGTTTAGGCTGGAGGGAAAATGGTGAACGCGTGCGTACCGCGCACACCCTACATGCGAGTTACGGCTTGCTACATTTTTTGTTTATGTGGAAATCTTATGAAAAAAGTAAATGGCCTACAATGTATAAGCTTAGTGGTAGCAGCGTTTTTACTTACAACCCTACCTTTTTTTGGAGCAACTGATACTAGGACATTATGGTCTCACTGGTTCAGTTCGGTAATATTCTATTTGTCGGCAATATATTCTACATACAGATACTATAAAATAGACAATCCCAATGAAGACCCTATCCGAAATTCAATATATAGTTCGCAGAATTTAATTGTTTCACAAGTTTTTGTCTTTGCGATTTTAGTATATGGATATATTTCTTTACTTGATGGAATAAAAACATCTTCTATGCTTCAGGCATACGCAGCAATATCAATGTATGTTTCATTTTTTAGTATTCCTACATACTACAAACTTAGAGGATACATTTCAGAGCTTAAAAAAACAAAAAATATAAATAATTTTTTGGGCATTCCACCAGATTGTTGGCCTCTAATTCTTTGTGTAATATCATTCATCATACTGTTTTCTAACATTATTTTGATTTACTGTGATATTAAAGAGCCAAACACAAATAAGTGGGTATTTACATTTTTTGGAACTATTATTTCAACGATAATATTTGTACTTTCAAATACATTGGAGGCAATAATCTCTAATAAATATGGATTATCAACTGAAAACCCTGAAAACAAAGAAAGTTAAAACACCATGCCCAAACGTACCGACCTAAAATCCATCCTTATCATCGGCGCCGGCCCTATCGTTATCGGTCAGGCCTGCGAATTTGACTATTCGGGCGCACAGGCCTGCAAAGCCTTGCGTGAAGAAGGCTATAAAGTCATTCTGGTGAATTCCAACCCCGCCACCATCATGACCGACCCTGAAATGGCGGATGTTACCTACATCGAGCCGATTATGTGGCAGACGGTGGAGAAGATTATCGCCAAGGAGCGGCCTGATGCGATTCTGCCCACGATGGGCGGTCAGACCGCGCTGAACTGTGCGCTGGATTTGGCGCGCAACGGCGTGCTGGCGAAATACAATGTCGAGCTGATCGGCGCGACCGAAGACGCCATCGACAAAGCAGAAGACCGTGGCCGCTTTAAGGAGGCGATGGAGAAAATCGGCCTCTCCTGCCCGAAATCTTTTGTCTGCCACACGATGAACGAAGCTTTGGCGGCGCAGGAACAGGTTGGCTTCCCTACCCTGATTCGTCCTTCTTTCACGATGGGGGGTTCGGGCGGCGGCATTGCCTACAATAAAGATGAGTTCTTGGCGATTTGCGAACGCGGTTTTGATGCGTCGCCTACTCATGAGTTGCTGATTGAGCAATCCGTTCTCGGCTGGAAAGAGTACGAGATGGAAGTTGTACGCGATAAAAACGACAACTGCATCATTATTTGCTCGATTGAAAACTTCGACCCGATGGGCGTGCATACCGGTGACTCCATCACTGTTGCACCTGCACAAACATTGACCGACAAAGAATATCAAATCATGCGTAATGCTTCGTTGGCAGTATTGCGCGAAATCGGCGTGGATACGGGCGGCTCGAACGTTCAGTTTGCGGTAAACCCTGAAAACGGCGAGATGATTGTGATTGAGATGAACCCACGCGTAAGCCGTTCTTCCGCGTTGGCCTCTAAAGCAACGGGCTTCCCGATTGCCAAAGTAGCGGCCAAACTGGCTGTCGGCTTTACGCTGGACGAGTTGCGCAACGACATTACCGGCAGCCGCACCCCAGCGTCATTCGAGCCTTCCATCGACTATGTGGTAACCAAAATCCCGCGTTTTGCGTTTGAAAAATTCCCCGCCGCTGACGACCGCCTGACCACGCAGATGAAATCTGTGGGCGAAGTAATGGCGATGGGCCGTACCATTCAAGAAAGCTTCCAAAAAGCCTTGCGCGGTTTGGAAACCGGCTTGTGCGGCTTCAATCCGCGCAGTGAAGACAAAGCGGAAATCCGTCGCGAACTGGCCAACCCTGGCCCTGAGCGTATGCTGTTTGTAGCCGATGCGTTCCGCGCAGGATTCACGCTGGAAGAAATCCACGAAATCTGCGCCATCGATCCTTGGTTCTTGGCGCAAATCGAAGACTTGGTAAAAGACGAAAAATCGGTTTCAGACGGCCAGTTGCAAGATTTAGATTACGCCGCTTTACGCCGTCTGAAACGCAAAGGCTTCTCTGACAAACGTTTGGCACAATTGTTGAACGTAAGCGAAAAAGAAGTCCGCGAACACCGCTACGCACTGAACCTGCATCCGGTTTACAAACGCGTCGACACCTGTGCCGCCGAGTTTGCCACCGAAACCGCCTACCTCTACTCCACTTACGAAGAAGAATGCGAATCCCGTCCTTCCGACCGTAAAAAAGTGATGATTCTCGGCGGCGGTCCAAACCGTATCGGCCAAGGTATTGAATTTGACTACTGCTGCGTTCATGCCGCACTCGCCCTGCGCGAATCCGGTTTTGAAACCATCATGGTCAACTGCAACCCCGAAACCGTATCCACCGACTTCGACACCAGCGACCGCCTGTACTTCGAGCCGCTGACCTTGGAAGACGTATTGGAAATCGTCCGCACCGAAAACCCATGGGGCGTGATTGTTCATTACGGCGGCCAAACCCCGCTCAAGCTGGCCAATGCCTTGGTTGCAAACGGCGTGAACATCATCGGCACATCTGCCGACAGCATCGACGCCGCCGAAGACCGCGAACGCTTCCAAAAAGTATTGAACGACTTAGGTCTGCGTCAACCGCCTAACCGCATCGCCCACAACGAAGAAGAAGCCCTCGTTAAAGCCGAAGAAATCGGTTATCCGTTGGTTGTCCGTCCTTCTTACGTACTCGGCGGCCGCGCCATGCAGATTGTTCACTCAGCCGAAGAGTTGCAAAAATACATGCGCGAAGCCGTACAAGTTTCCGAAGACAGCCCCGTATTGCTCGACTTCTTCTTGAACAACGCCATCGAAGTGGACGTAGACTGCGTTTCAGACGGCCAAGATGTCGTGATCGGCGGCATCATGCAACACGTCGAACAAGCAGGTATCCACTCCGGCGACTCAGGCTGCTCATTGCCTCCATACTCATTGGACGAAGAAATTCAAGACGAAATCCGCCGTCAAACCAAAGCCATGGCATACGCACTGGGCGTAGTCGGCTTGATGAACGTACAGTTTGCCGTACAAGACGGCGTGGTCTTCGTACTGGAAGTGAACCCACGCGCCAGCCGTACCGTACCGTTCGTATCCAAAGCCACCGGCGTACCGCTCGCCAAAGTCGGCGCGCGCGTGATGGCAGGCATTTCACTGAAAGAGCAAGGCGTAGAAAAAGAAGTCATCCCGGACTTCTACGCCGTTAAAGAAGCCGTGTTCCCATTCATCAAATTCCCGGGTGTGGACACCATTCTCGGCCCTGAAATGCGCTCTACCGGCGAAGTCATGGGCGTAGGCGCAAGCTTCGGCGAAGCCTACTTCAAAGCCCAACTCGGCGCAGGCGAACGCTTGAGCACAACAGGCAAAGTGTTCCTCGCCGTACGCGACGAGGACAAACCGCTCATCGTCAAAACCGCACAAAACTTCCAAGCACTCGGCTACGGTGTCTGCGCCACTCGCGGTACCGCCGAATACTTGAAAGAACACGGCATCATCGTGCAAGCGGTCAACAAAGTGCAGGAAGGCCGCCCACACATCGTGGACGCAATTAAAAACGGCGAAATCGCACTGGTGGTCAACACCGTCGGCAGCACAGTACAATCCGTTACCGACAGCCATAGCATCCGCCGCACCTCCCTCACCCAACGCGTACCGCAATACACCACCATCGCTGGCGGCGAAGCCATGAGCGAAGGCGCAAAAAGCCGTGAACACTTGGGCGTGTACAGCGTACAGGAATTGCATGGCCGATTAAAAGCAATGAAGTAAGGGAAATTTGGACTGTTTTAATTCAGCCCAAGAAGATGCAATTCAGATCCACAGATTGGATTTATGACTGAATCCATGATTACTGAAATTCATCTTGATAGTTACCCATACGTTTATTACATATGAGGCCGTCTGAAAGGCTGGTTCCCAACTTTTCAGACGGCCAAACTTATCCTCTCACAACAATAAGGAAACGTCTAATGTCCGCCACACAACAACGCGCTCAACTACACCGCCAAATTTGGAAAATCGCCGATGAAGTACGCGGTGCGGTGGATGGCTGGGACTTTAAACAATACGTTCTCGGCACACTTTTCTACCGCTTTATCAGCGAAAACTTCACCGACTATATGCAGGCTGGCGACAGCAGTATTGATTACACCGCCATGTCCGACAGCATCATCACGCCTGAAATCAAAGATGATGCCGTCAAAGTCAAAGGCTATTTCATCTACCCCAGCCAGCTTTTTTGCAATATTGCCGCCGAAGCTCATCAAAACGAAGAGCTCAACACCAAGCTGAAAGAAATTTTTACTGCGATTGAAAGCTCCGCCTCCGGCTATCCGTCCGAACAAGACATCAAAGGCCTGTTTGATGACTTCGACACCACCAGCAGCCGGCTCGGCAGCACAGTTGCCGACAAGAACAAACGCCTTGCCGCCGTCCTCAAAGGCGTAGAGGAACTCGATTTCGGCAGTTTTGAAGACCACCACATCGACCTTTTCGGCGATGCCTACGAATATCTGATTTCCAACTACGCTGCCAATGCAGGCAAATCCGGCGGCGAATTTTTCACCCCGCAAAGCGTATCCAAGCTGATTGCGCGGCTGGCGGTGCACGGGCAGGAGAAAGTCAACAAAATCTACGACCCCGCTTGCGGCTCGGGTAGCCTGCTCTTGCAGGCGAAAAAACAGTTTGACGAGCACATCATCGAAGAAGGCTTCTTCGGGCAGGAAATCAACCACACCACCTACAACCTCGCCCGAATGAACATGTTCCTGCACAATGTCAATTACAACCAATTCCATATCGAATTGGGCGACACACTGACCAATCCCAAGCTCAAAGATAGCAAACCTTTTGATGCCATCGTTTCCAATCCGCCTTATTCCATCAACTGGATAGGCAGCGACGACCCCACCTTAATCAACGACGACCGCTTTGCCCCCGCAGGCGTGCTCGCCCCGAAATCCAAAGCCGATTTTGCCTTCATCCTGCACGCACTGAACTACCTTTCCGGCAGAGGCCGCGCCGCCATCGTCTCATTCCCCGGCATTTTCTATCGCGGTGGTGCAGAGCAGAAAATCCGCCAATATCTAGTGGAGGGCAACTACGTGGAAACCGTGATTGCCCTTGCGCCCAATCTCTTTTACGGCACCAGCATCGCCGTCAATATCCTGGTTTTGTCCAAACACAAAGACAATACCGACATCCAATTCATCGACGCAAGCAGCTTCTTCAAAAAAGAAACCAACAACAACGTCTTAACCGAAGAACACATTGCCGAAATCGTCAAACTCTTCGCCGATAAAGCCGATGTGCCGCATATCGCCCAAAACGCTGCCCAGCAAACCGTCAAAGACAACGGCTACAACCTCGCCGTCAGCAGCTATGTCGAAGCCGAAGACACCCGCGAGGCCGTCGACATCAAACAGCTCAACGCCGAAATCAGTGAAACCGTCGCCAAAATCGAACGGCTGCGGCGTGAAATTGACGAAGTGATTGCAGAGATTGAAGCATGAGCATCATTTTATACACCGCCAACGACGGCACTGCCCAATTTGCCTTGCAGGAATTTGGCGGACAGCTTTGGCTGACGCAGGCGGACATGGCAGAACTGTACCAAACCACCAAGCAAAATATCAGCAAACACATCAAAACCATTATTGCAGAGCAAGAATTGGAAGAGGAGGCAACTGTCAACTTCCAGTTGACAGTTCAAAATGAAAACGGGCGCAAAGTAAACCGCAAAATCGCCCATTATTCCCTGCCCATGATTATTGCCGTCGGCTACCGCGTCCGTTCCGCGCGCGGCACCCAATTCCGCCAATGGGCAACCGAACGGCTTGACGAATATCTGACCAAAGGCTTTGCCATAGACGACGAACGCCTGAAAGGCACAGGCGGCGGCGACTATTGGAAAGAACTGCTCAACCGCATTCGCGACATCCGCAGCAGCGAAAAAGCCCTATACCGGCAAGTGCTTGATTTATATGCCACCAGCCAAGACTACAACCCCAAAAGCAGCGAAAGCCAAACCTTTTTTGCCGCCGTTCAAAATAAACTGCACTATGCCGCCAGCCGGCAAACCGCAGCCGAACTGATATACAGCCGTGCCGACAGCAGCAAAGACTTTATGGGGCTGACCACCTTTCAAGGCGCAATGCCCACACTGAATGAAGCCAAAATTGCCAAAAACTACCTGACCGAAGACGAACTGTTCCGCCTGAACCGTCTGGTTTCCGCCTTCTTCGACCTGGCGGAAATCAAAGCGCAGGAGCAAAGCCCCATGTATATGCGCGACTGGATAGCCGAATTGGACAAATTTTCCGGGCTGTACGGCCAAGGCACATTACAGGGTGCAGGCAGCATCAGCCGCAAACAGGCAGAGCAGAAAGCCGAACGCGAATACCGCGCCTATGAAGCGCGCATCCTGTCGCCGGTGGAGCAAGCCTATCTGGAAAGCGTTAAAGCGTTGGAAAAAACAGCCGTGCAACAGCTTAAACAGAAAAAAGACGGCAAAAAATAACCGCATTCAGGCTACCTGAAAAAGCAGCCTGCACACCATTTCAGGCAGCCTGAAAGCAGGACGGGCTTCAGCCCGCAGAAACAACGGCAAACGAACATAGCGGGCTGACCCCCCCACAACCGCCCCACATCCCGCCGCAGCGGGAAAGAAACGGAAAACAACCATGGATATGCAAAGCAAAGCGAAAAAATTGATTGAGATGATTCAGACGGCATCGGTGGAGTGGAAGCCGTTGGGGGAGGTTTTCGATTTAAAAAATGGTTATACACCATCTAAATCTATCAAAGAATACTGGGAAAATGGTTCAATCCCTTGGTTTAGAATGGAGGATATTAGGGAAAACGGTCGGATTTTAGATAGTGCATTACAACAAATATCTGAAAGTGCCATTAAAGGTGGGAAACTGTTTCCAGCTAATTCAATTATTATGGCAACATCGGCAACCATTGGGGAGCATGCCCTAATAACCGTCCCATTCTTAGCCAATCAGAGATTTACTAATTTGTCCTTAAAACCTGAATTTACTGATAAATTTAATATTTATTTCCTTTATTACTATTGCTTTAACCTTAGTGAATGGTGCAAAAAGAATACGACAACTTCAAGTTTTGCTTCGGTTGATATGAACGGCTTTAAACGCTTTCCAATCCCCATCCCGCCCCTGGAAACTCAGCAAAAAATTGTAAAAATACTTGACAAATTCACCGAGCTAGAAGCTACGCTGGAAGCAGAATTAGCCCTGCGCAAACGCCAATACCGGTATTATCGCGACTTTCTTTTAGATTTTGACAATCAAATCGGGGGGGGGGATAGTTGATGGCTATAAAGGCCGTCTGAAAGATGTAGTTTGGAAGACGTTGGGGGAGGTATTTAATATTTTTGCTGGAGGCGACGTACCAAAAGACGCTTTCTCTGAAGTGGAAACGGAAGAATTTTGTATCCCCATTTTATCTAATGGTATAGGAAGTAAGGCACTGTATGGCTGGACTAATGTTGCTAAAATCAATCAACCTAGCTTAACTATATCAGCTAGAGGAACGATAGGCTGGGCTAGCTTTCAGAATAAACCTTTTTTCCCAATAGTACGCCTGTTAGTGTTAACACCAAAAATTGAATTAAACCTAAAATATGCCTACTACTTTATGAAAAGTATTGAATCAAATTATAAAGTTCCTGAAAGCGGTATTCCACAGCTAACGAAACCAATGATAAAAGATATTTCAATCCCCATCCCACCACTCCCCGAACAAGAAAAAATCGTCGCCATCCTCGACAAATTCGACACCCTGACCCACTCCATCAGCGAGGGCCTGCCGTACGAAATCGCCCTGCGCCGCAAACAATACGAATATTACCGCGAACAGCTGCTTGCCTTCCCCAAGGCTGCCTGAAAAAGCAGCCTGCACATTTTCAGGCAGCCCAATCCGAACATCAAACCGTTTAAAATCCGACCCTGCAAAGGACGACCCATGAACCTCGAAACCAAACCCATCGCCGAAACGCCGAATTTCATCGTGCTCGACCAATATGAAAAAATCGAACAGTCGGGCAGCTACCAATCGGAAAACCAGTTGGAAGCGGAGTTCGTCGCCGATTTGCAGAATCAGGGTTACGAATACCGCAAGGATTTGAACAGCCAAAGCAGGCTGCTGGAAAACCTGCGCGCCCAGTTGCAGCGGCTGAACGATGTGGTGTTTTCAGATAGCGAATGGGCGCGGTTTTTGACGGAATATCTGGACAGGCCGTCTGAAAACATTACCGATAAAACCCGCAAAATCCACGACGACCATATTTATGATTTCGCTTTTGATGACGGCCGTCTGAAAAACATTTATCTGCTGGACAAGAAAAACCTTGCCCGCAACCATGTGCAGGTTATCAACCAGTTTGAGCAGACGGGCACGCATGCAAACCGTTATGACGTTACCGTGTTGGTAAACGGTCTGCCGCTGGTGCAGATTGAATTGAAAAAGCGCGGCGTGGCGGTGCGGGAGGCATTCAATCAGGTGCACCGTTACAGCAAAGAGAGCTTCAACAGCGAAAATTCGCTGTTCAAATTCCTGCAAATCTTCGTGATTTCCAACGGCACGGACACGCGCTATTTCGCCAACACCACCAAGCGCGACAAAAACAGCTTCGATTTCACGATGAATTGGGCGCGGTCGGACAATCATCCGATTAAGGATTTGAAAGATTTTACCGCCACGTTCCTGCAGAAAAGCGTATTGCTGAGCGTTTTGCTGCATTACAGCGTGTTCGATGCGAATGATACGCTGCTGATTATGCGGCCGTACCAGATTGCCGCCGCCGAACGCATTTTGTGGAAAATCAACAGTTCGGCGCAGGCGAAGAATTGGAGCAAGCCGGAAAGCGGCGGCTATGTTTGGCATACCACGGGCAGCGGCAAAACGCTGACCAGCTTTAAGGCGGCGCGTCTGGCGACGGAATCGGCGTTTATCGACAAGGTTTTCTTCGTGGTGGACAGGAAGGATTTGGACTATCAGACGATGAAGGAATACCAACGTTTTTCGCCCGACAGCGTAAACGGTTCGGAAAGTACGGCGGGCTTGAAACGCAATTTGGAAAAAGACGACAACAAAATCATCGTTACCACCATCCAAAAGCTGAACAACCTGATGAAGAGTGAAGATAATCTGCCGGTTTACCATCAGCAGGTTGTCTTTATTTTCGACGAATGCCACCGCTCGCAATTCGGCGAAGCGCAAAAAAATCTGAAAAAGAAATTCAAGAAATTCTGCCAGTTCGGCTTTACCGGCACGCCGATTTTTCATGACCATATCGTTGATGGCAAACTGATTATGAAAGGCAATGCGCTTGGTTCGGAGAGTACGGAAAGCGTATTTGGGAGACAGCTGCATTCTTATGTGATTACCGATGCCATCCGCGATGAAAAAGTATTGAAATTCAAAGTGGATTACAACGATGTGCGCCCGCAGTTCAAAGCCGTGGAAGCGGAACAGGACGAGAAGAAACTGAGTGCCGCCGAAAACCGCCAAGCCCTGCTGCATCCTGAACGCATCCGCGAGATCACGCAATATATCCTGAACCAGTTCAGGCAGAAAACGCACCGGCTGAATGCGGGGGGCAAAGGCTTTAACGCCATGTTTGCCGTCAGCAGCGTGGATGCGGCGAAGTGCTATTACGAAGCGTTCAAAACACAACAGGCAGGCAGCCTGAACCCGCTGAAAGTGGCCACCATTTTTTCCTTTGCGGCCAACGAAGAGCAAAATGCCGTCGGTGAAATTGTCGATGAAACCTTTGAACCGGAAGCGATGGACAGCAGCGCGAAAGAATTTTTGCAGGCTGCCATCAACGATTACAACGCCTGTTTCAAAACCAATTTCGGCACGGACAGCAAAGCCTTTCAGAACTACTACCGCGATTTGGCAAAACGGGTGAAAAAACAGGAAGTGGATTTGCTGATTGTGGTCGGCATGTTTTTGACGGGTTTTGACGCGCCGACACTGAACACGCTGTTCGTCGATAAAAATCTGCGCTATCACGGCCTGATGCAGGCGTTTTCTCGCACCAACCGCATTTACGATGCCACCAAAACCTTCGGCAATATTGTCTGCTTCCGCGATTTGGAGCAGGCAACCATTGATGCGATAACTCTATTCGGCGACAAAAACACCAAAAACGTCGTACTGGAAAAAAGCTACGAAGAATACATGAACGGCTATACCGATGATCAGACTGGCGAAGCACGGCGCGGTTATCTGGATGTAGCAAAAGAATTACACGAGCGTTTCCCCGATCCCGACAAAATCGAAACGGAAAAAGACAAAAAAGATTTTGCCAAACTCTTCGGCGAATACCTGAGAGCGGAAAACGTATTGCAGAACTACGATGAATTTGCCGCGCTGTGTGAGTTGCAGAATGTGGATGCGGCGGACGAAGATGCTATGAAGGCGTTTCAGGAAAAATACTACTTGAGCGATGAAGACGTGCAGGAAATGCGGCAAGTGCCGATGCCGTCTGAAAGAGCCGTGCAGGATTACCGTTCCGCCTATAACGACATCCGAGACTGGCTGCGCCGCCAAAAAGCAGGCGAACAGAAAGAGCAATCAAAAATCGATTGGGACGATGTGGTTTTTGAGGTGGATTTGCTCAAATCGCAGGAAATCAATCTGGATTACATCCTGCAACTGGTTTTCGAGCACCACAAAAAAATCAAAGGCAAAACGGAGCTGGTAGAAGAAATCCGCCGTATCATCCGCGCCAGCATCGGCCACCGCGCCAAAGAGAGCCTGATTGTGGATTTCATCAACGATACGGATTTGGACAAAGTTCCCGACGTTCCTACCATACTAGAAACCTTTTACGCATACGCGCAAGAAGTGATGAAGAGCGAAGCAGCAGAGCTGATTGCCGCCGAAGGCCTGAACGAAACCGCCGCCAAACGCTATTTAACCAGCTCACTCAAACGCGGCTATGCCAGTGAAAACGGAACGGAACTAACCGAAGCCCTGCCTAAAATGAGTCCGCTCAACCCACAGTATTTAACGAAGAAACAAAGTGTCTTCCAAAAAATTTCTGTGTTTGTAGAGAAATTTAAAGGCATAGGGAAAAATATTTAAAATGTCGTCTGGAAACTTTAGGTTTTCAGACGGCTTTTTTCTGGAAACATCATGAAACAAACTATTCAAGAAAAACTGACTCAAATTTCACTTGCCGAACCACTGCATTTTCTGTTGGCGGCGGAGAGCGGAAGCCGCGCATGGGGCTTTGCTTCGCCCGACAGCGATTATGACGTTCGCACCATTTATATCCGCCCGCAAGAATATTATCTGCAAATTGATGAAGCAAAAGATACTTTTGAATTTATTGAAAACCAATGGTTTGACGTAGGCGGTTGGGACATCCGCAAGGCTTTGCGCCTGTTGAGAAAAAGCAATGCCGTATTGCTGGAATGGCTGCGTTCTCCGATTGTTTATACACAAGATGAGGCATTCATAGGCCGTCTGAACGAACTTGCTCCCCAATACGTCCAAGCCGCCGCGTTGTTGCACCATTATCGCGGTATCGCTGGCAATGCTTTGAAAGCCATGGATTTGGCACAGCCGATTAAATTGAAAAAATGGTTTTACGTCTTACGCCCTTTATTGGCGGCACGCTGGGCGGCGAAACAAGGCGGTATTCCACCAATGACTTTGGTTGAGTTGATGAATGAGTGGCAGACAGATTGTGCTACCCAAATTACTGATCTGGTTGCATTAAAAGCAGGACAGGACGAAAGTTATCTGCACACATTATCACCAGATCTGCAAAAGCTGACTGTTGACCTATATAACGAAGTTTCTGCCTTGTCTGCCTCTGCTGCCGAACCTGCCGAACCTGCCGATAGCGGGCCTTTGAACGAATTATTCCGTTCCACCTTGGCAACCATTTATCCGTAAAAGGCCGTCTGAATATGCTGACCCTCGAAGACTTGCACACGCAAAACCTGATTCTGCTCGAAGCCGTATCCGGCAGCCGTGCCTACGGTTTGGCAACGCCCGAGTCCGATACCGACATCAAAGGCGTGTTTTATCTGCCCAAATTCATGTTTTACGGCATGGAATACATCCCACAAATCAGCAATGAAACCAACGACATTGTGTATTACGAACTGGGACGGTTTATCGAATTGCTGCTGCAAAGCAATCCGAACACGCTGGAGCTGCTGGCTTCCCCTTCCGACTGTGTGCGATACCGTTCGCCATTGATGGATGCGTTCAAAACCGAATGGTTTATCTCCAAAACCTGCCAGCAAAGTTTTGCAGGTTATGCTTACGGACAAATTAAAAAAGCACGGGGATTGAATAAAAAAATCAGCAATCCGATGCCGTCTGAAAAGAAAAGCATCCTTGATTTCTGCCACATCATAGAAGGCAGGCAAACCGTACCGTTACAGTACTGGCTTGCACAACGCGGAATGGAACAAAGGCGTGTAGGCTTAATCAAAATAGCCCACGCCCGAGAACTTTATGCCCTGTTTTACGATACCGACGGCACACTTGGCTACCACGGTATTGCACCCAAACCCGAAGCCACAACGCTTTCACTCAGCACCATTCCAGAAGGCGAAACACCGCTTGCCCATCTATCCTTCAACCAAGACGGATACAGCAGCTACTGCCGCGAATATGCCTCTTATCAACAATGGCTGACAGAACGCAACGAAACACGCTATCAAGGCACGCAGGCGCACGGCCAAGGTTACGATGCAAAAAATATGATGCACATCTTCCGCCTGCTTGAAACCGCGCGCGATATTGCCCTTTATGGCGAAATCCGGCCACGCCGTCCCAATCGTGACGAATTACTGGCCATCAAGCGCGGTTCTTTTCCTTACAATGAACTGTTGGCGCGTGCAGAAACATTGGTTAACGAAGTAGAAAATTTGTTCGCCCAGTCCGATCTACCGGAAGCTGTAAACAGCAGTTTGGCAATCAATTCCCTTGTTGGAATCCGAACCAAGATTTACGGATAAGAGAATCAAAAACAAAGGCCGTCTGAAATTATGTGTTTCCTCTTTTCAGACGGCCTTTTCATATTTCAAATTCCAACCGTCTGTCCATCAAAACAACCTTTTCTGCCATCTCCAAACAAGCAATAGCAACATGAAATATAATTTCGTTATTGATTGGATTCATACGACAAAATTGTTGTTTTTTCATCATAATCCCAAAATATCGAGTTTAACGCCTATTCCCCTTGCTTTATAATGGCCGTCTGAAATAAAAATACAATTAAAGCAGAAGCATGTCTTTGCAACTTAAGCAGATTTGCATAATTAAATATATGCTTTAATCATAATAATGATAAAATAATACGGCTTTCCTCTAAATTAAAGGGAAAACTGCACAAGAAACGGAAAATAAAATGAGTGTCGGATTATTGCGTGTTTTGGTTCAAAGCCAGACCATCTCAAATCAACAAGCGGAACATTACAACAGCCTTTTACAATCGGGCAAAGAAATCCTGCCCAACCTATTTTCAGACGGCATCATCTCCCCTAAAGCTTTGGGAGAGTTAGTCGCGCGCATATTCAGCTATCCTCTTTTGGATTTGCACTACTACCCGCGCAATAATGTAGTCAGCGACATTCTGACGGAAGAGCAAATGGTGCAAAATCGTTGCATTCCGATTTTCAAACGCGGACGCAAGGTTTATTTCGCCGTATCCGATCCGACCCAAATCCAAAACTTTCAAAAAATCGCTTTTGCTTCAGGTTTAAGTGTCGACTTGGTAGTGGTTCCAGACGACCAGCTCAGCTCATTGCTGGAATGGTTGGGCCAACGTTCGACCACCATTCTGAAAGAAATCAACGACGAACATGAAGCAACGCAGCAATCTCAATCGCTTTATATCGACAATGAAGAAGCTGAAGACGGTCCTATCCCCCGTTTCATCCACAAAACCTTATCCGATGCCCTGAACGCGGGCGCATCGGACATCCACTTTGAATTCTACGAGCAAATGGCACGCGTCCGTTTCCGCGTGGACGGACAATTACGCGAAGTCGTACAGCCGCCTGTCGCCGTGCGCAGCCAGTTGGCATCGCGCATCAAAGTGATGGCGCGTTTGGATATTTCTGAAAAACGTATTCCGCAAGACGGCAGAATTCAAATTGCCTTCCACAAACACGGCCGTCCGATTGACTTCCGTGTCAGCACTTTGCCGACATTATTCGGCGAAAAAGTGGTGATGCGTATCCTAAATTCCGATGGTACATCGCTCAATATCGACCAACTCGGCTTAGAGCCTTTCCAAAAAGAAATGCTGCTTGAGGCCATCAACCGCCCTTACGGCATGGTGTTGGTTACCGGTCCGACAGGTTCGGGTAAAACCGTTTCGCTCTATACCTGCCTGAGCATTTTGAACACGGAAGATGTCAACATTTCAACGGCAGAGGATCCGGCCGAGATTAACCTACCAGGCGTCAACCAAGTCAACGTCAATGAAAAACAAGGCCTGACGTTTGCCACCGCACTCCGATCCTTCTTGCGTCAAGATCCTGATATTATTATGGTCGGTGAGATTCGTGACTTGGAAACCGCCGACATTGCCATTAAAGCCGCACAAACCGGCCACATGGTTTTCTCGACCCTGCATACCAATAATGCACCGGCCACGCTGTCCCGCCTTTTGAACATGGGTGTTGCGCCTTTCAACATCGCCAGCTCGGTCAGCCTGATTATGGCGCAAAGGCTGTTGCGCAGACTGTGCCCGAACTGCAAACGCGAAGTTGAGCGCCCGCCGGTTCCGGCATTGAAAAAAGCCGGCTTTACCGATGCGGACTTGGCTCAAGATTGGAAACTCTACCGCCCGGTTGGTTGCGACAGCTGCCGTGGCAAAGGCTTTAAAGGCCGCGTCGGTATTTATGAAGTCATGCCGGTCAGCGATGAAATGCAAAAAGTCATTATGAACAACGGTACAGAAGTTGATATCATGAACATGGCCTATCAGGAAGGCATGGTAGACTTGCGTCGCGCCGGCCTCATGAAAGTCATGCAAGGCCTGACCTCGTTGGAAGAAGTGACTGCTCATACCAATGACTAAACTGCCATATTTTCGAAAATTAAAATAAAGCGGCACGGGGAAACAGTCCGCTTTATTTCTTACTAACAAGGGATAACTCATGGCTCAAGCAGAGCAAAAAAGAAGTCTGTTCAGCTCAAGAAGTAAAGGCAAGCGTTTTACATTTGAAGGAAAAAATACCGAGACCGAACGTCTTGTCCGTGGTGAAGTAGTTGCCAAAGACGAAGAAGAAGCACGCAAAAAACTCCAACGCAGAGGCATTCGTCCTTTACGTATCAGCAAAGTCAAAACCGCACGCAAACGCCGTATTACCCAAGAAGACATCACGGTGTTTACGCGCCAACTGGCAACGATGATGAAGGCAGGCTTGCCGCTGATGCAGGCTTTTGAAATCGTTGCTCGCGGCCACTCCAATCCGAGCATGACCGAAATGCTGATGCAGGTTCGCT
This sequence comes from Neisseria sp. 27098_8_158, assembly GCF_041433145.1. NCBI lineage: Bacteria > Pseudomonadati > Pseudomonadota > Betaproteobacteria > Neisseriales > Neisseriaceae > Neisseria > Neisseria sp. 27098_8_158. The sequence goes on along the minus strand of NZ_JAPWAZ010000002.1, from coordinate 393,503 downwards.
CCGATGTCGAACAAGGTAGCGCATTAGGCAAATCATTCTCCAAATATCCAAAATATTTCGACCGCTTCTATTGCAATCTGGTCAGCGCAGGCGAGTCCGGCGGCGTACTGGAAAGCCTATTGGACAAACTGGCTGTCTATAAAGAAAAAACCCAAGCCATTAAGAAAAAAGTCAAAACCGCACTGACCTATCCGATTGCCATTATCGTGGTGGCGATTGCGCTTATCTTCATCATGATGATGTTTGTGCTACCTGCCTTTAAAGAAGTTTATGCCAATATGGGTGCAGAGTTACCAAGCCTTACCCAACTTGTCATGAGCTTGTCCGATTTATTCGTCGACTACGGCTGGATTATGATCATCCTTTTGATTGTTTCCGCCTTCGGTCTGTACAAACTCCATGAAAAATCGCCTACTTTCCAAAAACGAATCGATGCTTTGATTTTGAGACTGCCTGTTTTTGGCACCATCGTCCGTAAAGCGACCATTGCCCGTTGGGCGCGTACGACTTCTACCCTCTTCGCAGCCGGCGTTCCTTTGGTGGAAGTATTAGATTCAGTTGCAGGCGCATCCGGCAATATTCTCTATGAAGAAGCCACTCAAGACATCCGCGCCAAGGTAACCCAAGGTCTGTCACTGACATCCAGTATGCAAAGTACAGATATGTTCCCCAACATGGTGATCCAAATGGCGGCCATCGGCGAAGAGTCAGGCTCTTTGGACGATATGCTGAACAAAGCAGCCGAATTCTACGAAGATGAAGTAGACAACTCCGTCTCCCGCTTATCTGCCTTGATGGAACCTATCATCATGGTGGTATTGGGTTCGCTCATCGGTATCTTGCTGATTGCCATGTATCTGCCGCTGTTTAACTTGGGTAATGTCGTAGGTTGATATGCTTGATAGTATTTACTCTGCCATCGACGCCCTCTCCGTTCTTGCACCATTCGCCATTCCTTTAGCCGTTATTTTGGGATTGCTGATTGGCAGCTTTCTAAACGTTGTTATTTATCGCACGCCGATAATGATGGAACGCGAATGGACACAATTTTCTAAAGAGCATTTGGGCATCGATCTGACAGATGAAGAAAAACAGCCATTTAATCTGCGCAAACCGGATTCACGCTGCCCAAAATGCAAAAGCCCAGTCAAACTTTGGCAAAACATCCCCATCCTCAGCTATATTTTACTGGGTGGGAAATGCCACTCCTGCAAAACCGCTATCGGCATACGCTATCCGCTGATTGAGCTACTGACAGGCGTCTTGTTCGGTATTGTCGCGTGGCAATACGGCTGGTCATGGGCGACTATTGGCGGATTCATTCTGACTGCCATATTGATTGCGCTGACCTTTATCGATGCCGATACTCAATATTTACCCGACAGCCTGACTCAGCCCCTAATTTGGATCGGCCTGCTGTTTAATCTGAATGACACATTCGTACCCCTGCATTCAGCCGTTTGGGGTGCGATCGCAGGCTATATGAGCCTTTATACTTTATGCGCTGTCTATAAATTTCTGACCGGTAAAATCGGCATGGGCAATGGCGACTTCAAACTTTTGGCCGCGCTCGGTGCATGGCTGGGCGTAGGTATCTTGCCTGTTCTGATCTTCATGGCTGCCTTGGTCGGACTGGTGGGCGCACTCATTGCCCGCGTCGGCAAAGGCCAATATTTTGCTTTTGGTCCCAGCCTTGCTGTGGCAGGATGGATTATTTTGGTTGCCAATGCACCTATTACCCAACTGGTACAATGGTGGCTCGTACAATCAGGATTCCGATAATGACATTATGGATAGGCTTGACCGGCGGTATCGGCAGCGGCAAATCATCTATTGCCCAAATGTTTGCCGAACTTGGCGTACCCATTATCGATGCCGATGCCATCAGCCGTTCACTGACCGCTGAAAACGGTGAAGCCCTTCCAGCCATCCGCCAACTTTTCGGCGATGAGGTTTTTGATCATGAAGGCCGTCTGAATCGTATGGCTTTACGGGAAGAAGTTTTCAGACGGCCTCAATCCAAAAAACAACTGGAAAACCTGCTTCTGCCATTAATCTTAAACAAAATCCAAAAGCAGAAACAACAACTTGCCTTCTCCACCTACGGCATTGTCGATGTACCGCTTTTAATTGAGAATCCAGCATTTAAAGCGGAGATTGACCGCATTTTGGTTGTAGATGTTCCAGAGTCCGTCCAAATCGAACGCGTACACCAACGCAATGGTTTTTCAGACGAACAAACGCGTCAAATCATGGCCACCCAAGCTTCTCGCTCTGACAGACTGCTTCATGCCGACGATGTGTTGGACAATACCCATAGCTTGGAAGAAGCAAAAATCAAGGTTGCCCGTTTGCATCAATACTATCAATCCATTGCACAATCACTGAAAGAAACTGCATGACCGCTCCTGTTGTAAAATGTCCAACCTGCCACAAAGAAGTCGTTTGGAACACCGACAGCCCCTACCGCCCTTTCTGCAGCAAACGGTGTAAACTCATTGATTTAGGCGAATGGGCGCAAGAAAAATACACCGTTTCTTCGGAAGACGACCCCTTTTCAGACCTATTGGACGGCAAATAAACTGCGCCGCTTCCTTCAGCCTATCCAAAACAGGCTCAAAACAGTAAAATACCCTCTTTATTCCAATCTATTCCATCCACCATGCTCACCTTCCAACAAATTATTTTCAAATTACAAAACTACTGGGCAGACAAAGGCTGCACCGTTATCCAACCTTTCGATATGGAAGTCGGTGCCGGTACTTCGCATCCAGCCACCTGCCTGCGCGCGTTAGGCCCGGAGCCTTGGTTTGCCGCTTACGTTCAACCCAGCCGCCGCCCCAAAGACGGCCGCTATGGCGACAACCCCAATCGCTTGCAACACTACTATCAATTCCAAGTTGCGCTCAAACCAGCTCCCGCCAATATTCAAGACCTATACCTCGACTCACTGCGCGAATTGGGTATCGACCCTAAAGTACACGACATCCGTTTTGTCGAAGATGACTGGGAAAACCCTACTCTCGGCGCTTGGGGTTTGGGTTGGGAAGTTTGGCTCAACGGCATGGAAGTAACCCAATTCACCTACTTCCAACAAGTCGGCGGTATCGACTGCTCCCCCGTACTCGGCGAAATCACCTATGGTATCGAGCGTCTCGCCATGTATCTGCAAGGCGTGGAAAATGTGTACGACCTCGTTTGGGCAAAAACCCTTGATGGCAACATCGTCACTTACGGCGACGTTTATCATCAAAACGAAGTCGAACAATCCACCTACAACTTCGAATACAGCGATGCCGATTGGCTCTTGCGCCAATTCAACAACTATGAAGAACAAGCCAAACGCCTGCTTGCAGTTGAGGACACCAGTCTTGCCCTGCCTGCTTACGAGCTTGTACTCAAAGCCGGCCATACGTTCAACCTCTTGGATGCACGCGGCGCCATTTCCGTTACCGAACGCGCAACCTACATCGGCCGTATTCGTGCGCTGAGCCGTATTGTTGCTCAAAAATTCGTTGAAAGCCGCGAGAAACTGGGCTTCCCATTGCTTAAAAACCAATAAGCCCGCACATACTTACCACGCCGCCCTTTGATACATTCAAGTGGCGGCGTTTCTATTTTCAGACGGCCTTGACGTCGATGCCATTGCAAACACTTCCAGCCTGCTTTCAGGTAAAATAAGCCCTTTACTACATAAACCGTCTGAAAACATGAGTTCATCCTCTCCTGCAAAAACGCCCTTTTTCTTACTTTCCCTCGTTGCCATCATTCTTGACCAACTGAGCAAATGGGAAATCTTGAAACACTTTACCGAAGGCGAACGCCTCAATATCATTCCAGACTTTTTTGACCTGACCCTTGCCTATAATCCAGGTGCGGCATTCAGCTTTTTGGCCGACCAAGGCGGCTGGCAAAAATTCTTCTTTTTAGGTCTGGCAGTCGTCATCAGCCTGTATTTGGCCCGTGCTATCTGGCGTGATGAGTTTGGCCGCTGGGGCAAATTGGGGGCGGCTATGATTATCGGCGGCGCGATTGGCAATGTGGTTGACCGTCTGATTCACGGCCACGTTGTCGATTTTCTGCTTTTCTATTGGCAAAACTGGTTTTACCCAGCATTTAACATTGCCGACAGCTTTATCTGCGTTGGCGCAGTTTGCTTGGTATTAGATGGTTTGCTGCACAAAAAAACACCTTCAAACGACACAAAGGCCGTCTGAAAACGGAACACACATGACTCAAAAAACCATTATCCTTGCCAATCCCCGCGGCTTCTGTGCCGGCGTTGACCGCGCCATCAGCATTGTTGAACGTGCACTCGAAGAGTTCGGCGCGCCCATTTACGTCCGCCATGAGGTCGTTCACAACAAATTCGTCGTGGACAATCTGCGGGCAAAAGGTGCCGTCTTTGTCGATGACTTGGCGGATGTCCCAAAGGGCGCAACGCTGATTTACTCTGCTCACGGCGTATCCAAAGCTGTACAGGAAGAAGCGGCACAACGTGGTTTCCGCGTTTTTGATGCCACCTGCCCTCTGGTAACCAAAGTCCATAAAGAAGTAGCCCGCCTCGATGAGCAAGATTACGAAATCATTATGATCGGCCACAAAGGCCACGTCGAAGTAGAAGGCACGATGGGACAATTGCCTCCGGGTAAAATGTTTCTGGTTGAGACAGTGGAAGATGTAGCCGGACTGAACGTCAAAAATCCTGACAAACTTGCCTACGTCAGCCAAACCACTTTATCGGTAGATGAAACCAAAGACATTATTGCGGCCTTAAACCAACGCTTCCCCAATATCCGTAATCCGCATAAAGAAGACATCTGCTACGCCACAACCAACCGCCAAACTGCTGTTAAAGAATTGGCCGAAGAATGCGATATCGTAATTGTTGTCGGTTCGCCCAATTCTTCCAACAGCAACCGCTTGCGTGAAGTAGCCGCATTACGCGGAGTTGATGCCTATATGGTCGATAATGCTTCCTATCTGAAAAAAGAATGGTTTGCAAACAAAACCAAGGTTGGTGTCACTGCCGGTGCATCTGCGCCCGAAGTCTTAGTTCGAGAAGTCTTACAAACCATTCAAGATTGGGGGCACGAGACCATACGCGAAGGAGAAGGTGCAGAAGAAAGCATTGTATTTGTCTTGCCTAAAGAATTGCGCCGCGAGGGCGAAAACAAACAAATTCTCAATAAAGGGTAGGCTTGTTATTTGCTTTATTTGAAAACTTAAGGCCGTCTGAAAATTTTCAGACGGCCTTAAGTTTATTTTGCTAATAAAAAAGACCTGCCTTAAAGGCAGGTCTTTTCATACATTATCCTGATTATTTCTCAGAAGTATGTTGCTGACGACGCAAGATAGCCGGAATTTCAAAGTCATCCAGTACAGACTGGTTGCTGAAATCAGCCGCAGTCAAATTCATAGAACGGATATTGCGGTTGGTACGAACCAGGCTTTCAGCACTACTTTGGCTTTGAGCTTGAGGCGCTTCTTCCGCACCACGTACCAATTGTTGGGTACGGGCAGCAGCGCGCAGTTGGTTGTCAGTACCGTTTTCTTTCAAGCCGGTAGCAATGATGGTAATACGGATAGCGTCTTCGCTCATGCTCTCGTCTTCGGCAGCACCAAATTTACATTCCACTTCAGGGTGTGCATTTTGGTTGACAATACGCATAATCTCATTGAACTCAGACATTTTCAGGCAGCCAGGAGCAGTGGTAATGTTTACCAATACGCCGCGTGCACCATCCAAAGTAACGTTATCCAAGAGCGGACTGGAGATAGCTTGATCGGTAGCCAAACGGGCACGGTCGATACCTTGTGCGAAACCTGAACCCATCATGGCGATACCGCGATTGCTCATCACGGTTTTCACGTCGGCGAAGTCCAAGTTGATCATGTCGCTCGGGCAAGTCACTACTTCGGAAATACCGGCAACCGCATCACGCAATACATTGTCGGCCGCACGGAAAGCTTCACGCATGGTCACGTCTTCGCCCAAGGCAGTCATCAATTTGTCATTCGGGATAATAATTAGGGAATCAACGCGCTCTTTGAGCTGATCCAAACCTGCTTGAGCGATGTGTACGCGTTTGCCTTCGTAAGCAAACGGACGGGTCACAACCGCAACGGTTAGGATACCCATTTCTTTAGCGATTTCAGCCACAACAGGAGCAGAGCCGGTACCTGTACCGCCACCCATACCGGTAGTGATGAACAGCATGTTTGCACCGCGGATGGCATCTTCGATGGCTTCGCGATCTTCTTGGGCAGCAGCGCGGCCGATTTCAGGATTTGCACCGGCACCTAAACCGCGAGTCAGGTTTGTACCCAATTGAATGCGTTTAGCCGCATTGTTTTTAGCCAATGATTGCGCATCGGTATTGGCACTGATGAACTCAACACCATGAATAGTGTTGGCAACCATGTTGTTGATGGCATTACAACCGCCGCCACCCAAACCGATAACTTTAATAACAGCAGGGCTCGTTGCTGATTCTGCTACGTCGTAAACAAATTCCATTCAATAATCCTCCGCGCCCCGCTTTATAAGGACGGTTCAAAAATAACTCATTATCCGTATTATATAAGAAGTATTCAGATACTGGCAAAAATCTTCTTACCATTCGGCTGTCGGCGTTATATTTTTACTACATTTTTTAACAGAAAATATACAAGTTTTAAATTATTCACTTGGCAATTATTTAAAACTGTTTAATTTCACTTAAATATTCAGGACAAACGGTTGCTGCACCGCCTGCCCTGAAAACTTTTATCAGAAATTATCTCTGAAGAATCTTTGGATTTTTTCCCACAGACCCATTTTTTTGCCTGAATCATTCAGTGCAATCGCACCGGTTCGGCTGGTTTGCTCACCCTCTTCGGCAGCATAGGCCGTCTGAAGCAGGCCGATCGCTGTTGAATAGCGTGGATTACGAATACGCTCGGATACGCCGCCCATTTCTTGTGGAACACCGATACGCGCCGGCAGGTTGAAGACTTCTTCCGCCAACTCAACAATACCGGTCAACATAGAAGCACCGCCGGTCAAAACGATACCGGAAGTCAGCACTTCTTCTGGGAAACCGGAGCGGCGCAATTCGTTCAGCGTCAACTCCAAAATTTCTTCTACACGCGGGCCGATGATTTCAGCCAATACACGGCGTGAAATTTGACGTGATTGACGGTCGCCAACGCTAGGAACTTCAATCATTTCGTCCAAGCCGTCCATAGTCGGAATCGCGGCACCGTAATGGATTTTGATGTACTCGGCTGCACTGTGCGGCGTACGCAAGGCTTGTGCCAAGTCTTTGGTAATCAAATCGCCGGCAACGGGAATAACCGCAGTATGGCGGATTGCACCATTGGTATAAACCGCAATGTCGGTTGTACCGCCACCGATATCGATGACGCACACACCCAAATCTTTTTCGTCTTCAGTCAAAACAGCATGACCGCTTGCCAAAGGCTGAAGCATGATTTGATCCATTTGCAGGCCGCAACGTTGGATACATTTTTGGATATTTTGCAAAGCAGTGTTCGCACCGGTAATGATGTGAACACGGGTATCCAAACGCACGCCGCTCATGCCGATAGGCTCTTTCACACCTGGCTGGTTGTCGATGATGTACTCTTGAACCACAGTATGCAAGATATTGTGATCAGGCGGAATATTGATAGCTTTGGCCGTTTCGATGGCACGATCGATGTCGGCTTGTGATACTTCGCCATCTTTAATTTTTACCACGCCTTGTGAATTCAGGCTGCGGATATGGTTACCGGCAATACCGGTGACGACGTGGGAAATTTTGGTATCTGCCATCAGCTCGGCATCTTCTACCGCCTGACGAATGGCTTGCGCGGTAGCGTCAATGTTGGTCACCATACCTGCACGCAGACCGCGTGAAGGGCTTTGACCCAAGCCAACAATGTGGATTTCGTTATCTTCCCGAATCTCACCGATTAAGGCGATGACCTTGGACGTACCAATGTCTAAGGCACTGATATATTTATTTTGTTGTTGTTCCATAATTGCTCGTTCGCTATGTTGTCTGACTGACGGTTTGATTATTTTTGAAACAAGATTGCTTCACGTCTAATCGGCTATTCACTGTTGGAAGGGTTTTCAGACGGCCTGTAACGGACTGAAAAACCATCCTTATAACGCATATCGACATACTCGATACGACTTTGTTTTTTACGCAGCAGCGACGGCCAAATCTGGGCAAACTGCTGCAAACGTTTAATTTCGTTTTCACGCCCCAAGCGCACGGTAATGCCGTTGTCCAATACAAGCAGCCATGCCGAACGCGGCGTGTAGATCAATTCTTTGATGGTCAGCTTCAACGGACTCAAAATACCGGAAAAGTCCGCATAATGTTTGACCATGTCTTTGCCTGTCCCCTGCTGCCCTTCAAATATAGGCAGGTCCTGTTTCAGGCTTGCGGCAAACACATTGCCCTTACTGTCGACCAAGCCGCCAGCACGCCAGTGTGCAACCGGCACGCGCTCGGTCAGGATAATTTCCACGGTTTCCGGAAAACGGCGGCGTACCATTGCCGAGTCAATCCAAGGCAATTCCTGAAAAGCGGCCTGCGCCGAATCAATATCGGCGCGGAACATATTACCCCTGATATGCTCTCGTGCAACAGTTTGCAATTCTTTGCTGGAGGCATATTTCAGCTTACCCTGAATGGCAATCTGTTTCACAGGGAAATATTTGGAATTGTAAAGCCAAGCTATGCCCGAACCTATCAGCAGAAAGGTCATCAGCAACAATAGCCGGCGGGTCAGCCGACCCAGTGCGCCTGCATCATCCCACATGAGCGGTCTTCAAAATCTCAATACACAAATCAGCAAAATCTACGCCGGTATGGCTTGCAGATTTTGGCACCAAACTATGGCTGGTCATACCAGGCAAGGTATTGATTTCCAACAGATACAGTTTACCGTCTGTATCTTTCAGAAAGTCCACGCGCGAACAGCCGTCCGCACCAATCGCCTGCGCGCCACGCACAGCCAGTTCGCGCATCAGGTTTTCCTCCGCCTCGCTCAAATCTTCCGACGGGCATTGATAAATCGTATCGTCACGGTTGTATTTGGCTTCGTAGTCGTAAAACTCGGTAGCCGGAATAATATGAATGCTCGGCAGGCCTTTGCCGTTCAATACCGGGCAAGAATATTCGCCGCCGCCGATAAAGCGTTCGGCAATGATTTCGCCCTGCAAGTGTTTCAATTCTTCGTAAACGCTTTTCAGACGGCCTTTTTCTTTTACTTTTACTACGCCGACGCTACTGCCTTCTGAGGCAGGTTTCACAAACATCGGCAGGCCCAATTTTTCTTCAACGGCATCAAAGTCGCTGTGGTCATGCAATACGGCAAACTCAGGAACAGGCAAGCCCACAGCCTGCCAAATCAGTTTGCAGCGGTATTTGTCCATACCCAACGCAGAAGCGGCCACACCGCTGCCGGTGTAAGGAATACCCATCAATTCCAACGCGCCTTGAATCGCGCCATCTTCGCCGAAAGTGCCGTGCAGAATATTGAAGGCCGTCTGAAAACCTTGTGTTTTCAATTCAGACAACGGGGTTTCTTTGGGGTCGAACGCATGGGCATCGACACCTTTGCTTTTCAAGGCAGCCAAAATAGCGGCGCCGCTATCCAGCGAAACTTCGCGCTCGCTGGAGAAGCCACCCATCAACACGGCCACTTTGCCAAAATTCTGCATAATTTCCACTTTCTTAAATACTGATACAGGCCGTCTGAATATTGTTCAGACGACCTATCTGTCCTCAAAGGCCAATATGCCTGTTTATTATGATTGTTTCGACAATTCCACCAATGCAGACGGAACGCGGTTGATGCTGCCGGCACCCATATTCAACACAACATCGCCGTCCTGCAAAACATTCAGCAGCATTTGCGGCAGATCGGCAACGTTTTCGCAGTAAATCGGCTCAAGTTTGCCCAATACGCGGATGGCGCGCGCCAAAGCGCGGGAGTCGGCCGCGGCAATCGGCTCTTCGCCTGCGGCATAAACTTCGGTCAACACCAGCGCATCAACGGTATTGAGGACTTTGGTGAAGTCTTCAAACAAATCGCGTGTACGGGTATAGCGGTGTGGTTGGAAAGCCAAGACCAAGCGTTTTTCAGGGTATGCACCGCGTGCGGCGGCCAGAGTTGCCGCCATTTCGACAGGATGATGGCCATAATCGTCCACCAGCAGCGCGGTTCCGCCGTTTGGCAATTTGATGTCGCCATATTTTTGGAAGCGGCGGCCGACACCTTCAAAGCCGAGCAAGCCTTTTTGAATGGCCTCAACCGATGCACCAACTTCCAGCGCAACGCCGATAGCCGCCAACGCATTGAGGACGTTGTGGCGGCCGGGCATATTCAAAACAACTTCAAACGGCTCTTGCTCATGCCCTTTCATTTGAACATGAACGGTAAATTTCATTTGCGCGCCAACGTTTTCAATATCGGTCGCGTAGATATCGGCAGTATCGTCCAAGCCGTAAGTGGCGTAAGGCTTGCTCACTTTGGGCAAAATCGCGCGGACGTGTTCGCTGTCGATACACAAGAATGCCTTACCGTAAAACGGCATACGGTGGATGAAATCCACAAACGCCTGATGCAACTTCTCAACGCTGTGGCCGTAAGTGTCCATATGGTCTTCATCGATATTGGTCACGACGGACATAATCGGCGTCAGATACAGAAAAGAAGCATCGGATTCGTCGGCTTCTGCGACGATGTATTCGCCTTTACCCAAACGGGCGTTGGTACCAGCGGCATTGAGCTTGCCGCCGATAACGAAAGTCGGGTCGAGTCCTGCCGCGCCGAGGATGGAAGCGGTCAGGCTGGTGGTTGTGGTTTTGCCGTGCGTACCGGCAATAGCGATACCATCGCGGAAGCGCATTAATTCTGCCAACATCAACGCGCGCGGAATGACGGGGATTTGCTGTTCCAACGCGGCAACAACCTCAGGATTGTCTTTTTTAACCGCAGTAGAGGTAACAACCACGTCGGCGCCATTGACGTGTTCGGCAGTATGACCTGGGTAAACTTGGATGCCGAGAGCGCTCAAATGCTCAGTAACGGCATTACGCGCCTGATCCGAACCGGAAACTTTAAAGCCCAAATTGTGTAAAACTTCGGCAATACCGCTCATGCCGACGCCGCCGATTCCGACAAAATGGATGTTGGTCACTCGATTTTTCATCATAACGTTGCGTTCCGGTTGGTTTTTAGTGCGTAAAAGCGTTATTTTAAAGGGCTATCCGCTTCTGCGCTATGCTTTTATTGTAAAGGAATTTTAACAAAAGCAATAAAGGCCGTCTGAAACGCCGTTAATCAACTTTTCAGACGGCCTTGAACAAAGTCTGCCTGCTTATTCGGTACAGGATATGGCGACCTCCGCCACATCGTCCGCACTGTGCGGCAGTGCCAAGGTACGGGCATTTTTCGCCCATTTCAGGCATTTTTCACGGTTTAATCCGCCGAGGATTTCGGCCAGTTTTTCTGCCGTCAGTTGAGTTTGCGGCAGCAGTAAACCAGCTTCAGCCTGCACCATAAAGCGCGCATTGGCTGTTTGATGGTCGTCCACTGCGTGAGGATACGGCACCAGCAATGCGCCCAAACCGGCAGCCGTCAACTCGGCAATCGTCAGCGCACCGGCACGGCAAATTACCAAATCGGCATCGCGGTAGGCGGATACCATATCGGTAATAAATTCGACGCACTCGGCTTGCACACCCAATGCATCATAATCCGCCTGCAGGTTACCCAATTTATTGCGGCCGGACTGATGATACATTTGCGGACGGGCCGCCTCAGGCAATAATGCCAAAGCTTGCGGAACGGTTTTGTTCAACACATCCGCACCCAAACTGCCGCCCACCACCAAAACTTTCAGACGGCCTTGACGGTTTTCAAAGCGTTCTTCAGGTACAGGCAATGCCGCAATATCGGCACGGACAGGGTTACCCACCAATCCGCCTTCATGTTGAAAGGCTTTGGGGAAAGCATACAGAACACGTTTTGCCCAACGCGACAGTTGGCGGTTGGACAAACCGGCTACGGCGTTTTGCTCGTGAATCACAATCGGCACACCGGAAATTTTTGCCGCCAAGCCGCCGGGGAAAGTAACGAAACCGCCAAAACCGATAACGCACTCGACACGGTGTTTCTTAATAATCTGCTGCGCCGCGCGGACGGTTTTATACAACGTAAACGGCAACATCAGCTTACGCTTGATACCATTGCCGCGGATACCTTTAATAGCCAGCGTTTCCAAGCGTATGCCGTATTGCGGCACGATACGCTCTTCCATCGAATCCTGACTGCCCAGCCAAATCACATGATGGCCGCGCTTTTGCAGCGACTCGGCAACCGCCAATGCAGGGAAAATATGACCGCCCGTACCGCCGGCCATCAGCATAAAAGTTTTACCGCTCATGGTTTTACTCCACCGAATAACCGCGCATTTTTTGGCGGTTTTCATAATCAATGCGCAATAACAAAGTAATGCACACCAGCATGATAAAGACAGCCGAACCGCCGTAAGACATAAACGGCAAAGTCAGGCCTTTAGTAGGCAGGATACCGATGTTTACACCGATATTGAAGAAACTTTGAATACCAATCCAAATACCGATACCGTTGGCAATGTACGCGCTGAACATCAAGCCCGAATCACGCGCCTGCTTGCCGATGGAAAACGCGCGCCACACCAGCCAGCCGTAGCAGAACACCAAAACTAGCATCCCGACAAAGCCAAATTCTTCACCGATAACGGCAAAAATAAAGTCCGTATGCGCTTCAGGCAGATAGAAACGTTTTTCCAAACTCGCACCCAAGCCCTCGCCAAACCAGCCGCCGCGCGCAATCGCCATCAAGGAATGTGTCAGCTGATAGCCTTTACCCAGAGGATCGCTCCAAGGGTCCAAAAACGCCGCCACACGCGCCATACGGTAAGGCGCAGCCAAAATCAGCAAGCCCATACCGCTCACAACGGTCGCCACCAATACGGCAAAATACTTCCACGGAAAACCTGCCAAAAACAGCATACCCATGGTAATTACGACAATCACGACAAACGAGCCAAAGTCCGGCTGACCCATAATCAAAACCAAACCGACCGCCACCAACATAATCGGCAGAATCAAGGTCTTAAACTTGCGGAAGCGTTCCTTTACCCTTACCCAAGCTTCACTTTTAAAGGGGCTGCACACCAAATCGCCAATACCGGTAAACAAAGACGACCAACCCAAAGAATCCAAATCACGCAACATTTCTTCACGGCGCGTAAACAGGCTGGACAAATACAAGACCGTCGCCAATTTGAAAAATTCAGTCGGTTGCAAGTTGAGCGGTCCGATATGAATCCAGCGCGTCGCGCCGTTAATCTCACGGCCGACAAACAAAACCAGCAGCAACAGCAAACCTGAAACAGCAAAATAAAACGGAATAATCCGCCGCCAGAAGCTCATCTTCAGCAGGAAAAGCGGCAAGCATATGGCCACCGTAAACAGGATAAACATTGCCTGCTTAGACACAAAAGAAAACTGGCTGCCCCCTTCCGATGCCGCATACGCAATAGAAGCCGAATAAATCATAATCAGGCTGAAGACCGTCATTAAGACGACCATCCACAAGAGAGAAACATCAAACTTCCGACCATCGCGCGCAATCGGCCGGTCAAGCATTTTGGAAAGACTAATCATGAAAACATCCGTAACGGCTTGAATAAAATATTCAGACGGCCTGCTAATGGGCAAGAGGCCGTCTGAAAAAATGAATTAACGTTATTTTAAAGGTTTATTTCCAAACCAACAATTCAGAATCTTTAAAGATGCCGGATTCCGACGTTCTTTGCGCCCTCCCCTACCCTTTGATACCGGCAAAAGGCCGTCTGAAAACGCTTTTATGTTCTCAGACGGCCTTGTATAAATTTTTTCTTCAGAAAAATAGGCTACTTTTTATCCAATACAAACCCTAAGCCAACTGCGGTATTTCCGCCCACGGCTGTATCTGTTCCAACTGCGCTGCAAGGCGGAGCAGCGTGTCTTCGCGTCCGTGAGCGGCGGCAAACTGAGTACCGACGGGCAGCTCGTTATGCCGGTAAAGCGGCACGCTCATGGCGGGGTTGCCGCTCATGTTCAGCGGCGACGTATAACCGACGTATTGCAGCGCGGCGGCGGCTTCTTTTTCTAAAAACGGGTTGTTTTTCAACAGAAAACCCAAGCGCAGCGTGCCAAACAGCAGGCGCATGGCTTTTTGTGCGGCGGGCGGCGGCATCATCTCGCCGATTTTCGGCGTGGTGCGCGGGCAGACGGGCGTCATCAACACGTCGTAGCGTGTGAAAAATGCTTTGGCGGCACGTTCCTGCGCCAGCATCACGTCGCGCGCCCATGCCATTTCGCCCGCACTGATTTGCCGCCCCTGCACAATCATTGCCCACGTTGTCGGTTCAAGCAGGCAGTGCGGTAGTTTTTGTCCGGTTTCGTATTGATATTGGTAGAACAGTTTTGCCGTTTCGCCCATGACGATGATGCGGGCGGCTCGGTTTAATTGTTCGGGCGGCGCAAAATTTGGGGTGGCTTCTTCCAATTCGTGTCCCGCGTCTTGCATCAGTTTCAAACTATGGGCAAACGCGGCTTCCGTGCCTTCGTCGTTGCCGCCGCCAAACCATGCCTGTTTCCAAAAAGCGATTTTCAGACGACCTGTTTCTAGTTTCAGGCTGTCTGCAAAACCGTTTTCGGGCGGCGGCGGGCAGGCATATAGGGCGCGGGCTTGGGTTTGGGCGGCGATGTCCAGCAAAACCGCGCTGTCGCGCACGCTGCGGGTCAACACATGGTCGCATACCAAACCCTGCCACGCCTCCGATGCGTTCGGCGCGTAACTGCTGCGGCCGCGCGTGGGTTTCAGCCCGAACACGCCGCAGTTGTGCGCGGGTACACGGATGGAACCGCCGCCGTCACTGCCGTGCGCTGCGGGGACGACGCCCGAAGCCACTGCCGCCGCCGCGCCTCCGCTGCTGCCGCCCGCGGTGTAGTCCAAATTCCACGGATTGCGCGTGATGCCGTAAATTTCGGTTTCGGTAACAGGATACGCGCCCCATTCGGGCGTGGTGGTTTTGCCGAACACGCGCAGCCCCGCATCGAGATAGGCTTGGGTCAAATCGCTGTTTTGCTTGGCAATGTAATGCTGCATCATGCGCGAACCCGACCATGTCGGCGCGCCTTCCCAATCCGCCAGCAGGTCTTTGAGCAAAAACGGCACGCCCGCCAGCGGCGTATCGGCATTTTCAGACGACCCCTGCCATGCCGCCGCGCGTTCGCGCAAATCATGCGCCAACAGATTGAGCTTGGGATTGACTTCGTCCAAGCGGTTTAAAGCAGCCTGCAACACTTCATCGGCGGAGACTTCTTTTTTACGGATCAGCTCTGCCAAACCGACGGCATCGTAACGGATGTAGTCTTGAAAATTCATGGGTTTTCCTTTCGGATTGATGAACACACGTTTTTTCGGTCAGGCATGGCTGCCCGCCGCCTCGCCGTTTGCCCGCATAGGCAAATTTTAAGAAACAGCAACACCGGATAAAGGCAAAGAACAAGTTTGCCGTTGCTGCAAAAAGGTCGTCTGAAACCGCCTTGACGTTTTCAGACTACCTTTGAGGCGATGTTGACACGATGTTCACGGCAGAATCTCAATTTCCGCATTGTGTTTCACGCTGCGGTAGAGTTCGTCGACTTCTTCGTCCGTGACCGCGATGCAGCCGTCGGTCCAGTCTTTTTTCAGGTGTTTTTTACCGATAAAACCCCAGCCGTTTTTCATGCCGTGGATTTTAATCAGCCCGCCCGGGCTTTTGCCTTGTGCCACCGCGTAGGCTTTGTCGGCTTCATTGGGATAGGAAACGCCGAGGTTTTTATGGTAGCCGCTATTGGGATTACGCTCATTGATGCGGTATTTTCCTTCGGGCGTTTTGCCGTCGCCTTCAAACTGTTTATGCCCGACCGGTTGCTTGCCCAACGAAATAGGATAGGTTTTCAGCAACCTGCCTTGCGAGTACGCCGACATGGTGCGTTTGCTTTTATACACGACCAATCTGTCGATAACCGCATTTTCAGGCAACGGCGCTTCACTTGACATGGTAACAGTTGTCGTGGAACGAATCGGCGCGGCAAACCAAACTACTGAAGCGGCGACAGCCAAAAGCACAGCTGCCGACAAGCCGATTTTCAACCCGACTTTCATCTTTCAGACGGCCTTACAAAGCTTTGAACGCTTCGATAAACACTTCCGAACGGTGCGCATAGCCTTTGAACATATCAAAGCTCGCACAAGCAGGGCTGAGCAACACAATATCGCCCGCTTCGGCTTGGGCGTATGCCGTCTGAACTGCTTCTTCCAAAGTGGCGCAGTCGGTCATATTCAAGCCGCAGCCGTCCAAATCGCGGCGGATTTGCGGAGCATCGACGCCGATCAGGAACACGCCTTTTGCCTTGCCGACAAGCGCGTCGCGCAGGAGCGTGAAGTCCTGCCCTTTGCCCATGCCGCCCAAAATCGCGAAGAGAGGATTTTGCAAACCGGCAATCGCGGCGGCGGTCGCGCCGACATTCGTGCCTTTGCTGTCGTCGATAAACACCACGCCGTTTTTCTCGCCGATTTTTTCCACTCGGTGCGGCAGGCCTTGGAAGGTTTTGACGTGTTCGAGCAACTCGTTTCGTGGCAAGCCAATGGCTTCACACAAAGCAACGGCAGCCATGACGTTAGCGGCGTTGTGCAAGCCTTGCAGAGGGATATCTTGCGTGACAATCAAATCTTCATTGCCTTGTTTCAGTTGGCCTGTCTCGCGTTCCAACCAAAAATCGGCTTCGTGTTCCAACGAAAACCATTTCACCTCGCGCCCTGCCCGTTTCATCGCACGACAGAACACGTCGTCCGCATTCAAAACCTGCACGCCATCGCCACGGAAAATCTTATCCTTGGTATGCGCATAATCAAGCAAGTCATCGTAGCGGTCGAGATGGTCTTCGGAAATGTTCAATACCGTCGCCGCAGTCGGGCGCAGGCTTTCGGTGTTTTCCAGTTGGAAGCTGGAAAGCTCCAACACCCACACGTCAGCCTTTTTGCCTTCGCGCTGCAATTCCGCCTCCAAAACCGGCGTACCGATATTGCCCGCGATAACGGTATCTAGCCCGCACTTGATGCAGAGATAGCCGACCAAGCTCGTTACCGTGGTTTTGCCGTTGCTGCCGGTAATTGCAATCACTTTGTCGCCGCGGCGGTTCACAATATCCGCCAGCAATTCAATGTCGCCCAACACGCGTCCGCCGTTTCGCTTAAAGGCCTCGATATCCGGCTGCCGCTCGCTGATGCCGGGACTGAGCGCCAGAATATCGAAACCATTGTCCAACGCATCTTTCAGACGGCCTGTGTAAAACACCAGTCCGTCAAACATCTTACCGATTTGCGACACGCGCTCAGCTTTCAGCTCCGCATCATAAGCGGCAACCTCCGCGCCGTTTTTGCGCAGATAGGCAATCATAGAAATACCCGTGCCGCCGAGTCCGGCGACAAGGATTTTTTTGTTTTCAAACATCATTTTGGTTTTGTCCTAAGTTTTTTCAGACGACCTTTAGAAAAATTCAATATCCTGCCTGATTCAATTCTCGATAAGCATAACAACCTGGTTGGAATCCATTATCACAAGCCTTACCAAACCACTCTTTGGCAATCTTATAGTTCTGGCGAACACCTTCTCCTTTGGTATACATCACACCCAAATTATATTGAGCTTCTGCAACCCCTTGTTCCGCAGCCTTACGATACCAATGCACCGCCTGTGCATAGTCTTGACGAGCTCCTTGCCCATCGGCATACATATTACCCAAATTAAATTGAGCTTCTGCATACCCTTGTTCTGCAGCTTTGCGATACCACTGCACTGCCTCTGCATAATCTTGACGAACTCCTTGTCCTTCGTAATACATCTTACCCAAACTAAATTGGGCTTTAGCATTTCCTTGCTCCGCAACTTGAAGCGTTTCCTTAAAATCCGGCACATTATCAGCCCAAACAACCTGTGCTAAGCCTAAAGACAGCAGGGCTACCATCATTTTTTTTAATAATTTATTCATTCTAAAATCCATTTCTTTCAAATTATTGTTTCTGTTTTATCCTAGTTTTTCAGACGACGTTTTATTTCTTTCTCGGTTTTGCCTGACGATAGCCGTTACCGACATTTTTACCTGTATTGATACAAATGCGCCCTTCACATATGTAGGCATCCGACTCAGCAAATGCTTTGACAGTTTCAATGGCATGTTCATAACTCTCCAATTCCGCACGCCTATCAGCCAAATCAACAACCGTATATCGCACCACCACAAACAATATAATGACAGCAATAGCTAATACTACGCCTATGCCGATATACCAGCTTTTGATAATTTTATTGAGCTTTCCCACTTCACGATTTAATTCATCAACTGCCTTCTTATACCCTTCACTTGCTAAGCCCAACGACTGCTCAGTTTCTTGTCGGATAGTCTTCCCTGCATTGTCAACTATATTACCAACCTGTCGTCTGAACCGGTCAGACTCCTCCGACAAAGCACGCTGTTGCTCATTAATTCGGCCATCAATTTTCTTCCCCTGTTCGATAACGTCCGCCCGCAACATTACCAACACCTTTATAGCCTCATCAAATTTCTTATCGTCCATTTAAACCTTCCCTGATATACGGATTTAAAGCGTTCTGACCATTGCCCGGCTTGAATGTACCAACTCCTGTTGCCGCTCCAATTCCTGCTGTTCTTTATATTCAGCCAACAGATTTTCTCCCTGCCTCAGCATACGCTGACCTTCTTCCGACTGCGCCAGACTTTTACCTAACATATCCAACTGACTGCTGTCCGCAGACAAAACTGCAGCGTATAAATCAC
Organism: Neisseria sp. 27098_8_158; assembly: GCF_041433145.1. NCBI lineage: Bacteria > Pseudomonadati > Pseudomonadota > Betaproteobacteria > Neisseriales > Neisseriaceae > Neisseria > Neisseria sp. 27098_8_158. The sequence continues at coordinate 374,556 of NZ_JAPWAZ010000002.1, read as the reverse complement.
TGCCGTTCAAATTGTTCCAGTCAGGCAAATTATAGTTGAAAGAGGACTTATCTTGAATTTGTTTGACAGGCTCTCCATTTATATCAGTGACCGTCTCACTTTCCACTGGCAAACCACGTTCATCTTGACGCAAATAATCAGTATTTACCGTCTTGATAGTTTCGTTTTTTTCGTCGTAAGTTTTGACTGTTTTACCTATAAGGTTGCCATCTTGATCGTAATGATTGGTTTGAGAATTGATGGGATTAGGTACAGAAACAAACATTGAATCACCGATATAATCAGGTCTTATTGGCTCATTATGAAATTTACTGACTATTTCGTTGGACATCGTTACAGCCAAATATTCAGGAGCGTTATAAAATTTATGTTTCACGTCATCTGATGCAAAAGGCTTGTTATAACTGTCCATTTCAACATCAGATTTTGCCAAATTAGGATCAGTTGCATGAACCAACTCATGAAACAAAACATTAGCAGCAGATTGGACTCCTAATGAAACTTTTTTCCCATTAATTTCAGAAAAAATCTCTGCCGATTGATTAGGGTTCCAAAAGATAATCCCATCAGTATTATTGGGTCTTAGTGGATAAAAAGTGTTATCTCCCTCTTTAAAGATTACGATATGAATACCCATATCAGAAGCATTTTGAATCAACGAATTAGCTTTTTCATTTTGCTGCAAATATTGCAAAGCCAAGTCTAATTTTTTGACATCATCCGAATCTGCAGGCATTAAAGCATTCACTTTTGTTTTATCAAACTCTTTCGTCTCATTATTGTAAGCGTTATTTTCTATTAAAACTCTCCCAAAAGTTTCCTTATTTTGCACACTGGCAACAAAACCTTTTTTATTAAAATCCACACCGCTTGTCATAAACAGCTCCAACTTAAATTAATCATTTCAGGATATTTTGATTTGGGTCTATCGTATTAAATAACTCTTTTAATCCTTTTGAATCCAATAAAATCAAAAATCTCTCGTCATTTTTAATAATTTTACTGAATAAAAAAGCTTCTCCCTCTGCTGCCTCTCGAGTAAGTATTTGGATAGAATGGGTGTTATACTTAATTTCAATCAATATCAAATATACTGAATCAAATTTATCATAGGGATTTAATGTACTTTTAATTCTATTAAAACCAGAGAAAAAATGAGAAAAGTCTTTTGGTTCTAAACGGTAATGGACAGATTTTGTACCAAATAAGTCTTTATAACCTAAACCATCCCCTACTCTTTGTTTAATTTGCTCAGCAGTAGAAATGGGCGAAAATGATTCAACAAATCCATAGAGAGCATATACATCGATAGATTTAACACCCTCACTAGGAATTTGTATCACCTCATCTAATTTTTTTGTATTCTTAGCAAAATAAGTATTCATATTCATATTATGCAACTCCTGTTTTTTCAAAATGTTCACATCTTTTACCAAAGTTTCTGTTTGGCAAGCTGATAATGTTATACAAAAACTAATTCCAAGTAGAAATCTCAACATAACTATCCTTTCTTATATCTTTTCCTCAATTTTAAAAATATACGTAACTGGAACTTTAGAAATTTCCTCTCTATTCAATTTACCATAGCTCGGATTCTTGAATCTGAAATTTCAATATTCCCGCAACAAGAGAAAAAGGAACAGCTGAATATCAGATATTTTGATGAATACAAGTATTCAGCCCACATCACAATCACTTTTCAGACGACCTCAACCTTCAAAATAACTATCCACACCATATTGCTTTAAAACGTTTTTCAATTCGGGAATGCGGATTACGGGATCAACCGCCATCGGCGGCATAGGCGGTTCGACACCGTCTTCGTTTTGATTACGGCACCAATCTGCCATGGCAAAAACTTGGATTAACACCGGCTCAGCAAGTGCTTTGTCGATGTCCAGCTCGCTCATGGCTTGGGCAAAGCAGGCGATCCATTCGTTGCGGACTTGTACGTTGACGGCAAAAGGCATATGGCGGGCGCGCAGTTGGGGATGGCCGTATTTTTCGACAAAAAGTTGCGGGCCGCCGAGCCAGCCGCTGAAAAATTCGTAGAGCTTTTCGCGTATCAGGGTCATGTCTTCGCCGTGCATTTGGCGCAAGGCTTGGTATTGCGGCTCAAGTTCCATCAAATCGTAGAAACGGTCGGTCAGGGTGCGGATGCCGGTTGCGCCGCCAAAAGATTGGTACATGTTTGGGGACTTCCTGTGTGGATTATTACGGGATTTATTTTGAGACGTAGAATTCAGGCAAGCATGCTTACCATTACATAATGGCCGTCTGAAAGTTTCAGACGGCCTTTGGAGATTTAGCGGATTTTGAGGGTACTTAAACCGATCAGCACCAAGACGATGGTGATAATCCAGAAACGGACAACAACTTGGGTTTCTTTCCAGCCTTTTTGTTCGTAATGGTGATGAATCGGCGCCATCAGGAAGATGCGTTTTTTGGTGCGTTTGTACCAACCGACCTGCAACATAACGGAAATGGCTTCAACAACAAACAGGCCGCCCATGATGACGAGGACAAATTCTTGGCGGATGATGACGGCAACGGTACCAAGTGCCGCACCGAGCGCGAGCGCACCGACGTCGCCCATAAAGACTTGTGCCGGATAAGCGTTAAACCACAAAAAGCCAAGACATGCGCCACACATGGCGGTACAGAAAATCACCACTTCGTTTGCGCCGGCAACGTAAGGTAATTGCAGGTATTGGGCAAATTGGGAGTGTCCGCTGGCATAAGCAAAGATGGCAAGGCCAGCGGCAACAAGTACAACAGGGAATGCGGCCAGACCGTCCAAACCGTCGGTCAGGTTAACGGCATTGGATGTGCCGACGATGGTCAGGTAGGACAATACCAAGAAGCCGACCACGCCAAGCGGCAAGGCAACTTGTTTGAAGAAGGGAACAATCAGGATATTGTTGGCGGAATTTGTCGCAAGGTAGAACAATGCCAAACCGGCAATGATGGCAACGCTGGACTGCCACACCATTTTAAATTTGGCAGACACGCCGTTAGGGTCTTTATAAACCACTTTGCGCCAGTCGTCGTAAAAACCGAGTGCGCCGGTAGCAAGCAGGACGCCTAAGAGAATCCAAATATAAGGATTTACCCAGTTGCCCCACAAGATTGTGGACACGGTAATGGCGGTCAAAATCAGCGAGCCGCCCATGGTTGGCGTACCGTTTTTGATCAGGTGGGTTTGAGGGCCATCGGTACGGACGGCTTGGCCGACTTTAAGCGCAGTCAGTTTGCGGATGGTCCACGGACCAAGCAATAGGGAAAACGCCAAAGCAGTCAAAGCCGCCATAACGGCGCGGAATGTGGTGTATTGAAAAATATTCAGACCGGTTAACCAGTTACTGAAATGTGCGAGCCATAAAAACATGGGGCTTCCTTTTTTGTTTTTGTTGTTACAGCGGGCTTATCGCCCAATTAAAAATAAAACGGTATGCCGTCTGAAATTGCAGACGACCTTATTGAGTAAGATTATTTCTCTACCACGCAAATTGGATAGTTTCCAGGGTTCTTTCCGCCGCCCAAATCCAAGCAGGTATCTTCATAGATAAATGCCTGTACTTTCATTCCGGCATAAAACGCGGCAATCAGCAAACCAGTCAATAGTAAAATCTTTTTCATATTTCAGACGGCCTTTTACGCAGTTGTTGTTGCCAACGCCTCGACCACTTCTTCCATCTTCATAAAGCGCGAACCTTTGACCAGCACAGTAGCGCGTTCAGGCAAGTCGTGGCTCAACACTTGAATCAGCGGATCTTTGTCAGCAAACCACAAACCTTCCGCGCCAAACGTTTCCGCTGCTTCAACGCTGTTGTCGCCGACAAAATATGCGGCCTCGATGCCTTTATCCCGTGCATACGCACCAACTTCGGCGTGCATGGCAGCGGCTTCATCCTCACCCAATTCGCCCATATCGCCCATCACAAAAATACGCGGCGCAGGCATAGCGGCAAGCACATCAATGGCGGCCTTCATGCTGTCGGGGTTGGCATTATAAGTATCGTCAATCAAAGTCGCGCCTTTAATGCCTTGCTTGATATTCAGACGGCCTTTGATATTACTGAAATTTTTCAGGCCGTCTGAAACTTCGGCAAGGCTCAAACCTGCCGCCAAAGCCAGAGCCGCCGCTGCTACGGCATTATGCACATTGTGACGGCCGGGGATTGGCAATACCACGGCAACACGTTCATTACCACGCACCAAATCAAATTCGCAGGACAACGGTTTCAACTCAATATTTTCCGCATGGATATCGCCACTGGCAACGCCGAAAGTCTGAGCGTTCAATTGTGCAGTAGCAGCTTCAAATGTAGCGATGTTGGCATCTTCGCACGGAATCAGCGCGATGCTGTCTGAAAGCAAACCTTCATAGATTTCACTTTTGGCTTTGGCAATATCGCCAACACCATCAAAACCGCAACCGACATGCGCGCGCAAAGCATTATTGACCAGAGCAACATTCGGACCGGCGATTCGGGTCAGTAAAGACAATTCGCCAAAATGGTTCATACCCATTTCAATGACGGCATAGCGGTGTTTTTCGTTCAGTTTCAACAAAGTCAGCGGCAGGCCGATATGGTTGTTGAAATTACCGGCAGTCGCCAACACGGCTTCATCACCGAATCGATGACGCAATACACCGGCCAACATCTCTTTAACCGTCGTTTTGCCGGAAGAGCCGGTAATGCCAAAGACAAACGGATTCACATTTTCACGCCACGCCTTCGCCAGTTTTTGCAAAGCCACAAGCGTATCGTCAACCTTCAATGCGCCTTCCAGAGCCGCGCAATCTTCGCGCGAAACCACAACTGCCGTTGCCCCCGCTGCCAACACATCTTCAACAAAATCATGCGCGTCAAAGCGCTCTCCGGCAAGCGCGAAAAATACATCGCCATCCTGAATATCGCGGCTGTCTGTAACGATACGCGAAACAGGTTGATTTTCAGACGGCATCGGAAGGTTGAGGGTCTGACAAATAAAATTAAGGTCTAGTGGTTTCATGATTGTGTTTCTTGTCCTTGTTCTAACGGCTCCACATTTTTATCCGTATTTTGGGAAACCATTTTTAAATGACGATAATTACGTCCTGCCAGCACAATAAAAAGAATAGCGGCAAAATTTACACCGACAGTAAGCTTATGTACCGTAAGGCTAAATAATAATTGCAGTACACTTTCTATATAATACGTAAAAGAAAATGCCTCTCCTACAAAGACTATTTGCAACAAGCATGGCGTGTACACATATATCATTCTATTAAAACCTATTTCACGGAATTTAAACGCATTCCATGCTGCAGACAACGCCAACACACCCAAAATGAAAAGTAAAATCCCAAAAAACACAGCCCATGCTATGTTGTTAATCAGTCCTTGCACACTCTGAATTGATGCCAGAATCAACCAAACCACGCCCTGCACAAAAGTCAGCCATGCCATAAATTTGCCGCTTTTGGGCAATTTTTTATATTCAGGAAATGTATTGGAAAACCAACTTTTCATACTACAAATCACTTTCTCTTATCAACTGCCGATTTTCCCGTACTGCTGGTAATCGGAAAAACACAATACAATGGTTTTACCGTTTTGTCGGTAGGGGTGGCAAAGGCTGTAATTACCGTCTTTTGCCTCATAACGTATTTCATTTGTTTGTCCGGCAAATATTCTTTGCAAGTATTCACGCTCGCTCAGATTTGGGGCATAAAGATATTGCGTTTTGCTGATTATTTCTTTATTGCCATTCCGAGTAACGACAAAACCATTATCATCGCCTACTCCCTGAGCATTGGGTGTCTGCTCATCAATCCCGCTTAAATAGGAATCGGCTGAGAAAGCCAGATAAACCTGTTTATTACCTATCGTATCCGGCACAATCACCGTAGCGGCTTTAAAGGCAGAATCTTCCTTCGACATCAGCTCAAGAATTAACGCCGCTTTTTTGATGTACGCCAAGTCAAAACGATAATCTGCCAACGCATTGATTTGCGATGGATTATCCTTGACGATACGCTCTAGAGATTGAGTCAAAATCTGACGTTTTTTCTGAACAGTCAGATAATTTCCGCCAAATAACAGGGCTGCTAAAACGGGAAACACTGCCAACAACAAATATAAGGTTTTCCGGCCACCTTTGCTTTCTTCCTCTTGTCCTCGCTCGGCAATACGGGTCAAATTCAGCATGATGTTCAGTATCAAGGCACCCGCCATCACGGCAAAAATTCCCAAAATACTCATCAGGAAAATTTCCGTAATGTATTCGCGGAATACCTTAAGCCCGAAAACATTGGATAAAATCAGAACAAATACCCAATACACCAGCAGCACGACTGCCACCATACCGACGATATTCGTTGCCTTAACCAATTTCTTTGCGTTCATATTCTCAAATCTTGTTCAGACGGCCTATCTGTTCTGATTAATCAGCGGATACGGATTCACCGCGCCGTTCGGCAGATACACGCCGTAATGCAGGTGGGCCGGTGTGGTTCTGGCGTTGCCGGTTTTGCCGACATAGCCGATGACCTGCCCTTCTTTTACTCGTTCATACAGACGGATACGGGCAAATTTATTGAGGTGGGCATAGTAATGCCAAGCACCCGGCCCTTGGACACCGATAACTTTACCGCCCAATCGGTTGCGCCCGATTTTGGTTACGATGCCGGGCGTAGTACTGCGTATCGGCGTGTTTTTCTTAGCAAAAATATCCACACCTTCATGCCTGCGCCCCTGACTACGCGCCGCGCCCCAAGTATCGTCAAACCGTTTGCCTTTAACGGGATTGGGCAGGCTTTGCTCGGCCGGAGGCTGTTGCGCTCTCAACTGCTCGATTTCGGCAGTAGGACGCGGAAGTTGTTTGGTTGTACAGCCTGCAAATAAAACTACGGCTGCACTGATTAATAAGGTTTTTGTCGGCATTTTCAGCATCAAATCGGTCTCCTTGTTGTTCAGACGGCCTTGTTAAAAAGTCCTCCGAAACAAACAACTGTGATGGGTTTAATGGCTGACGTGCCGTAATGCGTGTGTCGTTTTGCTTTTATTGTATATGTTTAAATCTTTTTCAGACGGCCTTAAGGTTTCGGGCCGTCTGAACATTTGCGATATGGTCTATCCGCGCGCTGCCAATGCTTTTTCTGCGATTTCAAAATCGGAGAAATGGTGCTTCACGCCTTGTACATCCTGATAGTTTTCATGCCCTTTACCGGCAATCAGAATGATGTCGTTTGCGGCAGCCTGCTCAACCGCATAACGGATGGCAACGGCACGATCAACTTCGACGCGTTCAGGATGAGGCACGGCAGGCAAAATATCGTTGATGATGTCTTGAGGATTTTCCAAGCGTGGGTTGTCGCTGGTTACGACAACTTTATCGGCACCCTGCACGGCTGCCGCACCCATCAATGGGCGTTTGCCACGGTCACGGTTACCTCCGCAGCCAAATACGCACCACAAAGCCGCGCCCTGCAGTTTGATTTCCTGCAAAGTGGAGAGTGCTTTTTCCAGTGCATCGGGCGTGTGGGCATAATCGACAACAACCAAAGGTTTGCCGCTGTTCATAATGCAATCCATGCGGCCTGAAGCGGGACGGATTTTTGCCAGTACTTCCAAAACGTTATTGAGTGGATAACCGTTGGCACACAGCAAGGCAACGCAGGCGGCGAGGTTTTGCGCGTTGAATCGTCCGAGCAGACGGGTACGGCATTTTCCTTCGCCCCACGGGGTTTGGAATACGGCTTCCATGCCGTTTGAAGAAGCGGTGAAATCGGTAATGCGGATATCGGCTTGCTCGCTGAAACCATAGCCGTAAACGGCTAAATCGGGACAGTCTTTTTTCAGACGGCCTGCGAGTTCTGCACCGTATGCGTCATCGACATTGATGATGGCGTGTTGCAGACCATGCCAGTAGAACAGGCGCGATTTGATGGCACCATAGGCTTCCATGGTGCCGTGATAGTCGAGGTGGTCACGGGTGAGATTGGTAAAGATTGCACTGCAAAACGGCACGCCGTTGACGCGCGATTGGTCAAGGCCATGGCTGGAAACTTCCATCGCGGCGGCTGTTGCGCCTTGCTGGCGGAAGCGGTAGAGCAGGGTTTGAACATCAACGGGAGCTGGCGTGGTATGCGTGGTCTCTTCCAATGCGCCCCAAAAACCGTTGCCTACTGTGCCGATAATGGTGGTTTTTTCGCCCAACAGATCGGCAGCTTGCGCCAGCCATTGTGTGATAGAGGTTTTGCCGTTGGTACCGGTTACGCCCCAAACTTTAAGGCCGTCTGAAACATTGCCGTAAACCTGTGCCGCCAACATACCGGCGCGATGTTTCAGATCTTTAATGCCTTGATTAGGAACGTTCCATTCGGGATTCCATGTAAATTTGCCGTCATCATCCCAAAAAACAAAGGTCGCACCGTTGGCGATGGCGGCAGGAGTATAGTTGCGGCCGTCTGTATATTCGCCCTGACAGGCAACGAAAATGTCACCCTGTTTAATTTGTCGGCTGTCTGAATGCAACAAACGCCCTGCTGCGTTTTCACACAGCAGAGGCGGAAAGTTGGTTTCAGCCAAGGGGGTTAACTTGCTGAACATAAACAATATCTCTTTGATTGTTTGGATTATGACGGTACTTTGACAGTAGCGGTATTACTTAAAGGCTTGGTCGGGGAAACGCCCAAGATGTTCAAGCTTCCGCTCATGACTTCTTTGAATACGGGACCGGCAACCACGCCGCCGTAATAGCCGTTGGCAGTCGGTTCGTCGATGGTAACGGCCACAATCACGCGTGGATTTTTAGCCGGAGCAAAACCGATGAACGTACCGACGTGTTTGTTGTCCACATAGCGACCATTGACCAGTTTACGCGCCGTACCGGTTTTCGCACCTACGTCGAAACCATCCACCGCACCGGCAGTACCGGTACCGCCGGCTTCAGTAACGGAAACCATCAACTCGCGCACTTTTTTCGCAGTAGAGGCTTTGATGACGCGCTTGCCTTTAGGAGCAACCGCTTGTTTTTCAAAGCTGACTGGCAACAATTCACCATCATGAGTCAAGACAGTATAGGCTCGCGCCAATTGCAGCAGGCTTAATTGCAGGCCATAACCGAAAGACATGGTTGCCTGTTCGATTTTTTGCCATCTGCGCCAGCTTCTCAACAAACCTGCAGTCTCGCCAGGAAAGCCTGAATGCATACGCACGCCCACACCTAAGTCGTGATAGAAATCGTACATTTCTTTAGGCGTAAACATGGCAGAAAGTTTACTGGTACCGACGTTGGAAGATTTTTGCATAATGCCGCGCACATCCAAAGTAGGATAAACGTGGGTATCTTGTACGGTAGCAGGACCGATTTTGTAAGGCAGGGTGTTGAACGTATCGGTTGCATCCACTTTGCCTGAATCCAATGCTTTGGCAATGGTAAACGGCTTCATGGCAGAACCGGGTTCAATCATATCGGTTACGGCGCGGTTACGGCGCTGTTCGCTATTGGCTTGACCCGGCTGATTCGGATCGTAAGCCGGGCTGTTGACCAACGCCAAAATCTCGCCAGTTTGTGCATCTAATACCACAACTGTACCCGCTCTGGCTTTGTGATAAGCCACAGCCTTGTTCAACTCGTCATAAGCCAGCGTTTGAATACGCTGATCCAAAGACAAAATCATGTCTTGGCCGTTTTTAGGCACGCTGTTGCGCGGAGAGTCGAGGCTGTCAACGATATTACCTTTGTTGTCGCGCAATACGACTTTCGCACCATCTTCACCACGCAGGCTGTCTTCACGGGAAAGCTCCAAGCCTTCCTGACCTTTGCCATCGATATTGGTAAAACCGATAACGTGCGCAAACAGATTGCCCATCGGGTAATGGCGTTTCAATTCTTTTTGGAATGCGATGCCTTTAATGCCCAATGCCTTGATTTCTTCTGCTTTCTCGTAGCTGAGTTGACGTTTCAGGTAGATAAAGCCTTTGTCTTTTTTAGACAATTTATTTTTCAAAACTTCAACAGGCACATCGGCAATGGCCGACAATTTTTCCAACTGCTCGTCAGTCGGCATTTCCTCCATACCGGAAGGCATGGCATACAATGATTCAGTAGGCGCACTCAAAGCCAATGTGGCACCATTGCGGTCGGTAATCATACCGCGTGATGCCGGCAGCGGAAGCGTACGCACAAAACGTTGGTCGCCCTGATTTTTCAAAAATTCATGCTGACTGGTTTGCAGATAAACCCCGCGTACCAACAGACCGGTAAATGCCAGCGCAACAGCGCCCAGCACCAAACCGATTCGCCCGTTACTTGTCAGCGGCTTTTTCGTTTTTGTTGTTCCAGACAGCATTTGAGGTTTATATTCGTTCTTAATTAACATGTTGGACTTCTCATGACTTAGCTGCTCAGTGAGCTATTAATTCCCGTAAACACCTTGAAAACAAGGCTATATTCTTATTTTTTGCGTTCCAGCATAGCCGTATTATGCGCACCAGGCGGAAGCAGATGTTGCTTTTCGGCCGCCACTTTAATCAGTTTGTGGTTGGCCAATCTTGCCTGCTCCAATTTCAAGCGCGCGTAATCCTGTTCCAACTGAATTTCCCGTTTTTGTGCCTTATCCAACTCGATAAAGTGCAAGCGCGACTGGTTTTGCTTAAACACTACGGCAAAGGCCGAAACCGTCACCAAAACCAGTAATAAAATATTCAACTTACCCATTTCAAACTTTCAGACGGCCTGTCAACAGAAACATCCCTTGCGACAATGCCGAAACGCTTCCCTAGTCAACAACCGAAAATTCGTCGCTGCTGCGCTCCGCCACACGCAAAACTGCACTGCGTGCACGCGGATTAGCTTCAGTCTCTGTCGAACCCGGTTTGATTGCTTTGCCCACAGCCTTCAAAGGCGGCTGAGGCAAATCCGCCTCTTTGACCACTGCCCAACGGGGTAATGGCGCATGTTGCGAATATTTTTTAATAAACTGCTTCACAATTCTGTCTTCCAGCGAATGGAACGCAATGACAGCCAAGCGTCCACCCTCTTTCAGACGGCCTGCAACCTGCGGCAAAACTGCCTCTACCTCTTCGAGCTCGCGGTTAATAAAGATGCGAATTGCTTGGAAGGTGCGCGTTGCAGGGTCTTGTCCGCGCTCACGAGTACGGACGTTTTGCGCCACAAGCTGCGCCAGCTTGCGGGTTGTATCGATGGGACTCTCCTCGCGTTGCGCAACAATGGCGCGCGCAATCTGGCGACTAAACCGCTCTTCACCATAATTCTTAATGACCTCGTGTAAATCCTGTTCGGATGCGGTTGCAATCCATTCTGCCGCAGACATCCCGCGAGTCGGATTCATCCGCATATCCAACGGCGCATCAAAGCGGAAACTGAATCCGCGGCTGCCATCGTCAATTTGCGGCGACGAAATCCCCAAATCAAAAAGCGCACCGTCAATCTTATCGATGCCTAATTCATCCAAGGCCGTCTGAAATGTTTCAAAACCATTGTGTACGACACTGACACGTTTATCTTGGGCCGCCAGCTCATTAGCTACCGCAATCGCCTCCGGGTCTTTATCAAAAACAACCAAACGACCCTGCTCACCCAAACGTGACAAAATCAGCCGGGAATGCCCTCCCCTACCGAACGTACCGTCCACATAAATCCCGTCTTCACGGATTGCTAACGCATCCACCGCCTCATGCAACAAGACAGTAACATGCTGATAATTTTCAACTTTACTCACAATTGCAAATCCGTTTGACTTAATTGGAAAGCCAATTCATCAGGATCGATATCCAAAGCCTGATTCATTTCCTCTTCCCAATGTTCGCGACCCCACAACTCCATACGGTTTGCACGGCCAACCAAAGTAACTTCTTTTTCAAAATCCACACGTTTGCGCAGATTGGCCGGAATCAAAACACGTCCGGCACTGTCCCACTCCAAAATCTCCGCATTGTGCAGCAGCAGATTTTGATACCGTTGCAAAGCTTCATTGCCGGCAACTTTCAACTTCAAAATCTGCTCGGCTTTTTCTTCCCAAACGGGCTCGGGGTACATCAATAATTTTTTTCGGGAATCCAGTGTGACCACAATTGCAGGCGTATAACGGCGCAGCAAAATATCGCGGAATTTGGCAGGAATCGCCAACCGCCCTTTACTGTCCATACTCAATTCATGAGCACCACCAAACACATCACACCCCAAATTCGATTAAAATAAAACTAGAGTGGGATTAAAAATCCCACCTTCCTAAAATATTTCGTTTTCACTTCTACGGAACACTTTTTGGGAAAAGTAACCACTTTCACCCACTATGCCCCACTAACCGACACTATAAGAAATTTTGGCAATCAGGTCAAATCAACCCTTTATCTGAAATGAAACACTAAACACTTAAAATTCAATAGCTTATATATATAAAAATGCATGACAAATTAATATGCCAGCCATTTTATATAGCATAAAACACCATATCTAGTATTGTTTATATTTTTAAAATACTACATATAGTATTTTTACACCCGATTATCACCCCTCTCACAAGGGGCTATAATATACAAACAAATTCAAATTTTTTACATTATCTAACAGTCATGAAGCCACAACTCCCCCTCCCTTCCACTGATGCACAAGCCTCTTCAGCACACCTGACGAAGCTCATAAAAAACGAAATTGAACAACATCAAAACTGGATACCCTTTTCCCGTTTTATGGAGCTTGCCCTTTACACACCTCAATACGGCTATTACAGTGGAGGCAGCCATAAAATCGGCACAGACGGCGACTTCATTACTGCCCCAACCCTCTCCCCCCTATTCGGACAAACCCTTGCCAAACAACTTGCCGAATTACTGCCGCAAACAGCAGGCAATATCTATGAATTTGGTGCAGGTACAGGCCATCTTGCCGCTACTTTGTTACAAAATCTTTCAGACGACCTGAGTCATTACTACATTATTGAGCTATCAGCAGAGCTTGCAGAGAGACAACGTCAACATATTCTTGAGCACACATCTCCCGAAGCAGCCGCCAAAATCATCCACCTCACCGCATTACCCGAACACTTTGACGGCATCATCATCGGCAACGAAGTATTGGATGCCATGCCGGTTGAACGCTTAATTTATCAAGATGGAGGATTTCAACAAATCGGCGTCAGCCTAGAGAATGACGAGCTAATCGAAGCCATCAGACCATTGACCCAATCCGAACTGATACAAACAGCCGCCTTATATTTTCCTCCCCTCCCTTCATACACAAGCGAGCTGCATCCGGCACAATATGCCTTTATCCAAACCCTGGCCGCTAAATTACAGCGCGGCGGCATGATATTTATCGATTACGGCTTCGACGCCGCCCAGTATTACCATCCGCAACGCAAAGAAGGCACATTTATCGGCCACTATCGCCACCACACCATCCACGACCCATTTTTCAATATCGGCCTAACCGATTTGACTGCGCACGTCAATTTCACCGATATTGCACGCGCCGGCACGGAAGCAGGTTTGGACTTAATCGGCTACCTGCCCCAATCCTATTTCCTGCTCAATCTCGGCATCACTGATCTACTTTCACAAATCGGCAGCCCGGATTCGGTTGAATATATCCAAGCCGCCGCCGCAGTACAGAAACTGATACATCAGCACGAAATGGGCGAACTTTTTAAAGTGATCGCTTTTGGCAAAGACATTGATATCGATTGGACAGGCTTCAGCCACGGCGATATTTGCCATAAGTTATAGCCTGACAACCTACTTTTTATTTTTTAAAAACAATAAGAAATAAAAAAAAGCAAAATTAGCGCTTGCCAAATATTCAAAAAAAACTATAATAGCGACTTCACGAAACGGCGAATTAGCTCAGTCGGTTAGAGCAGAGGAATCATAATCCTTGTGTCCGGGGTTCGAGTCCCTGATTCGCCACCAAATTTCGGGGGTATAGCTCAGTTGGTAGAGCGCTTGCATGGCATGCAAGAGGTCAGCGGTTCGATCCCGCTTACCTCCACCACTAAACAAAAAAGCTCTTGTTAAACACAAGAGCTTTTTTGTTTGGCTTAATCTTAATTAATAACTGATTGCTCATTAATTTTGCCATCTCAATACCCAATCAATAAAGGCCGTCTGAAACATTTCAGACGGCCTCTTGTCTTTTAATTACTTCACAAGCTTCAATACTTTTTTCGGTTTTTCTTCCGCAGATTCAGCTTTTTTATCTTCGACCACTGCAGCTTCGATAGAAGCAGGCTGATATGGTTCTACCTCAAACCCCATACCCTCTCCACTTTCGCGGCCAAATATACTGACAATATGACCGACCGGAATCCAAATCTCGTGCGCTACGCCGGAAAAGCGTGCAGAAAAATTGACCCACTCGTTGTCGATATTCAAGTTATGGCTGGCAGTAGGGCCAATATTTAAAACAATTTCATTGTCACGCACATACTGCATCGGCACACGGGTATGTTCATTTACCCAAACAACGATGTGCGGTGTTTGGTTATTGTCCAAACACCATTCATACAAAGCACGCAACAAATACGGTTTGGTTGAAGTTGCCATATATCCATCCTTTAGCGGCGCATGGCTTTTTCAGCCGGCGTCAATGCCTCAATAAAGGCTTCGCGTTGGAAAATACGCTCGGCGTACTTCAGCAAAGGCGCAGCAGATTTACCCAGTTTGATGTCGTAATAGTCCAAACGCCACAGCAGCGGAGACAAGGCAACATCAATCATAGAAAAGTCATCGCCCAAGATGTATTTGTTTTTAGTAAAAGATGGTGCCAACAATGTCAAACCATTGCCAATGGCTTCACGCGCTTTAGCTTGTTCTTTATTGGTAGATTCAGGGTTTTCCAACACTTGTACCAAGCTGAACAATTCTTTTTCCATACGGTACAGCACCAAACGGCCGCGACCGCGCATAACAGGATCACCCGGCATCAACTGAGGATGAGGGAAACGCTCATCAATGTATTCGTTGATGATGTTTGATTCGTGCAAAATCAAATCACGCTCAACTAGAACCGGTACTTGGTTATACGGATTCATCAAAGCCAAGTCTTCAGGTTTATTGAACACGTCCACATCTTTGATTTCAAAATCCATGCCTTTTTCGTACAGCACAAAACGGCAGCGTTGGCTGAATGGACAAGTAATACCCGAATACAAAGTCATCATAATCTTCTACTCCTGATCAATCTTTTCAGACGGCCTTAAGCCTTATAAAAATTCAGAAAGAATTATACATAATTTCAAATACTTAATCCAGAAATTTAAAATAACACACTGTTTACATTAAGCAATTTTTAGATTTGCATTAATCCGACATAAATTGATTAAGCAAACAAAAAAGGCAAACCTGAAACAGGTTTGCCTTTTTGATTCAAAAGAATTAATGAACGTCTTTCCAGAATTCTTTTTTCAGGAAGTACGCCAACGGCAACATTACGGCAAACAGGAATGTCAAAACCATGTAACCGATACGGTGGCGTTGCAATTGAGCAGGCTCACCCATGTATACCAGGTAGTTTACCAAATCGCGCACATACGCATCGTACTCTTTTTGGATCACTTTACCGTTAGGCAGGCGACGGCTGTGCAGACCGGTAGATTCCCAATACAGCTTAGGAGTCAGGTTGCCATGCTCGTCTTTAATCATAACAGGCTGACCTTTAGCATCCAACTCAACGGCTTGAATACCTTGTTGCTCCCACAATGGGTGAGGCATACTCGCGCCGGCCAAAACAGTATTGTTCCAACCGTTCGGACGAGTTGGGTCTTTATAGAAACCGCGCATATAGGCGTACAGGTAGTCTGCACCTTTAGAACGAGCAATCAGGGTCAAATCCGGCGGAGGCGCACCCAACCATTTGGAGGCATCTTTCGGATCCATTGCCGCTACCATTACGTCACCAACGTTGTCTGTTGTGAACATCAGGTTTTTCTTGATTTCATCTTCAGTCAAACCAATATCTTTCAGACGGTTGAAGCGCATACCGCTTGCAGAGTGGCAAGACAAACAGTAGTTTGTAAAGATTTGCGCACCGTGCTGCAGACTGACTTGATCACGCAGGTCGATATCGACTTTTTCGTAGTTTGCATGGCCGCCGCTGGCGACGGCTGCACTCATAGGCACTGCCAGCAATAAGGCAGCAAACCAGTTTTTCAGAGTTTGTTTCATTTTCGCTGCCCTCATCAGATATTGGTTGCAAACAAATAAGCACCAACAACGGTAATACCGACGTAAACAAAGAACATAATTTTTTGTTTAGTAGTGCTCATGGTTACGCGTTCAGGAACTGGTTTGTTGGTATCCAGTTTGGTATAGAACGGCATACCCAGGAAGAATGCAAAGTAGACGAAAGACAGGATACGTGCAACCAAAGTACGAGTATCAGTTGCTACCATTGCACCCAAAATACCCAAACCGATGAAGGCAATGATGAACAGAACCAACGCAGTTTTGAAGATTGGGCCGCGATAACGGACAGATTTAACCTCGCCTTTATCCAACCAAGGCAACAAGGCAATCAGTACAACTGCTGCCCCCATACCGATTACACCCCATACCTGAGTACCGGCAAAGGAAGGAATCGCACGCAAAATTGCGTAGAACGGAGTGAAGTACCATACCGGCGCAATGTGAGGAGGTGTTTTCAGCGCATTAGCTGCATCGAAGTTTGGCGCTTCCAAGAAGTAGCCTCCGCCTTCAGGTGCAAAGAACAACACAGAACAGAAGACAATCAGGAATACAACGACGCCCAAGATGTCTTTAACGGTGTAGTAAGGATGGAATGGGATACCATCGCGTGGAATACCGTTTTCGTCTTTGTTTTTCTTGATTTCAACACCATCAGGGTTGTTAGAACCCACTTCGTGCAGGGCGATGATGTGAGCCACAACCAAGCCGAGCAATACCAGAGGTACTGCGATAACGTGCAGGGCGAAGAAGCGGTTCAAAGTAACGTCGGAAACGTTGAAGTCACCACGAATCCAAGTGGACAAATCAGGACCGATAACAGGGATGGCGGAGAACAGGTTAATAATTACCTGCGCACCCCAGAAGGACATTTGACCCCAAGGCAACAGGTAACCCATAAAGGCTTCTGCCATCAATGCCAAGAAAATCAGGGAACCGAAAATCCACACCAATTCACGAGGTTTTTTGTATGAACCGTAAATCAGACCACGGAACATGTGTAGATAAACGACGATGAAGAAGAAAGATGCGCCGGTGGAGTGCATGTAGCGGATAATCCAGCCGCCGGACACGTCGCGCATGATGTACTCTACTGCGGTAAAGGCAGCAGGCAGATGGTAGGCGTTAAGGTTGCCGTCCGGTTTGTAGTTCATGGTCAGGAAAATACCGCTGACGATTTGAATTACAAGGACAAGCAGGGCCAAAGAGCCGAAGTAATACCAGAAGTTGAAGTTCTTCGGCGCATAGTATTGAGCCAAATGCTCATTCCACATTTTAGACAGAGGGAAGCGAGCGTCCATCCAGCCTAACAATGCTTTTGCTTTGCTATTGGTTTGGTTTGCCATAATTATCGTTCCTTATTTTTAGTCTTCGCCCACCAAAACAGTTGTATCGCTCAGATATTTGTAAGGCGGTACAACCAAGTTGGTCGGTGCAGGAACACCTTTGTATACTCGGCCTGCAATGTCGAATTTCGAACCGTGGCAAGGGCAGAAGAAACCGCCTTTCCAGTCTGCACCCAAGTCGGCGGGAGCAATGTCGGGACGGTAAGTCGGAGAGCAACCCAGGTGGGTACAGATACCGATAGCGACGAGAAGGTTCGGCTTGATCGAACGGGTCTCGTTTTTACAATTTTCGGGCTGATGATCCACTTCGGAATTAGGGTCTGTAACTGCACCATCCAAACTTTTCAAGTCTTTGAGCTGTTGATCTGTGCGGTTGACCAGCCAAATCGGTTTACCCTGCCATTCGGCAGTCAGCATTTGGCCTGCTTCGATTTTGCTGACATCTACTTCGACAGCAGCACCGGCAGCCTTAGCTTTCTCCGATGGGAAGAAGCTGGCCACGAAAGGCGTAGCTACGCCCAGAGCCGCCACACCGCCTGCACCGCAAGTAGCCAGTGTCAGGAAACGGCGGCGACCGTTGTTGATTTCTTGATTATCCATTATTCAGTCGTCCTAAAATTTTGGGAATACCGAGCCATTAAACAGCGTAATTCTACCTAGTTTGTTGTAATACTCAAAGCATTATTTAAAATAAGGTAAAGTTTTATGATATTGCTCAATACTCAAGCAGGATTGTTTTCATCAAAGTGAACCACTTCGATACCGAATTTTTCTGCCACGGCATCGCCTAAGGCACGTACGCCGTAGCGTTCTGTCGCATGATGGCCAGCGCTGATAAATGCCACACCTGTTTCATTGGCAAGATGATATTGCGCTTCGGAAATTTCACCGGTCAGATACGCATCGACACCTTCGTCTACGGCCGTCTGAAAAAATCCCTGCGCACCGCCGCTGCACCAGGCAATACGTTTGATTTTACGTTCAAGATCGCCGATAACGGTCGGCTTGCGGCCGAATACCGCCTCAATGCGTTCAGATAACTGCACCAGCGTTTGCGTGGTTTTCAGACGGCCTGTATTTAACAGGTTTTGCTCGCCGAATTGTTTTTCGAGTACCCAATCGAGTTTCTCAGCCAACTGTGCGTTATTGCCTAATTGCGGGTGCGCGTCCAGCGGCAGGTGGTAGCCCGCCATATTGATTTGGTGTTGCAGCAAGGTTTCAATGCGTGCTTTTTTCCAACCGGTAATCGTGACAGGCTCGCTTTTCCAAAACATACCGTGGTGGACCAAAAGCAGATCCGCTCCCTGCGCTACGGCAAAATCGATTGCTGCTTTGCTGGCGGTAACCGAAGTGGCGATTTTGGCAATTTCTTCTTTGCCTTCGACCTGCAGACCATTGGGCGCATAGTCCTTAAACAGCCCGACCTGCAAAGTCTCATCACACCAAGCCAGAATTTCGCGGCGTAAAGCCATATTCCGCTCCTTATATCTATCTTCAAAAACAGCTTCGCATTCTAACCGCAAAATCTGTTTATGCCTCAAATTCTTACATTCCGATTTCAGCAATCATTCCCAACATTAATCATTTGCACATCATCATGAATTATTTTAATATACCCCACCTTACCCACAGGCCGTCTGAAGACACATGGACTCTATTATCGAATTGCGTCATCTCAAAACCTTGCTGGCTTTAGAAGAAACCGGCAGCGTTTCCCTTGCCGCCAAACGGGTTTTCCTGACCCAATCCGCCCTATCGCACCAAATCCGCGCCTTGGAAAATTATTACGAAACGCCGTTGTTTGAACGTAAATCCACACCTTTGCGCTTCACTCCGGCCGGTATGCGCCTATTGCAACTGGCGCGCGAGCTGTTGCCGCAGGTTGCCGCCGCCGAACGTGACCTGGTGCGGATTATCGAAGGCGAAGCGGGCGAACTCAGACTTGCTGTCGAATGCCACACCTGCTTCGACTGGCTGATGCCTGCCATGGGCGAGTTCCGCCCCTTATGGCCGCAAGTTGAATTAGACATCGTTTCCGGTTTCCAAGCCGATCCGGTCGGGCTGCTGCTGCAACACCGCGCTGACCTTGCCATCGTTTCCGAAGCCGAGCCGCTCAACGGCATCAGCTACCGCCCCCTGTTTGCCTATGAAATGGTCGGCATCTGCGCAGAAGACCACCCGCTTGCCGACAAAGACGTTTGGGAAGCGGAAGATTTTATCGACGAAACCTTGATTACTTATCCCGTCCCCGACGAAATGCTGGATTTGCCCAAAAAAGTGCTGCTGCCCAAAGGCATTAATCCGCCGCGCCGCCACAGCGAGCTGACCATTGCCATTATTCAACTGGTTGCCAGCAAACGCGGCATCGCCGCCCTGCCCTATTGGACGGTCATGCCGTATCTGGAAAAAGGCTACGTCGTCCACCGCAAAATCACTTCAGACGGCCTGCAGAGCAAACTTTATGCCGCCATTCGTACGGAAGACGCCAACAAAGGCTATCTGGACAACTTCTGCCAAATTACGCATGACCGCTGTTTTGCCGACTTGCCGGGCTTGAGCGAATTGGAAATGTAAACTTGAAACAATCAAAAGGCCGTCTGAACAATTTTCAGACGGCCTTTTCTAATATACACAAAAATTTCACTGCTTCTATTCGGACTCATCCAAACCCAAACACGCCGACAAATCGATTTCAGACGGCCATGTTTTATCAGGCGCAACCCGAATATCGAAATGCTCGCCGCGATAGTCGAAAACCAAACGCCAAGCGTGCAGAAACAGATGTCCCGCCTCATCGCCGCCATACAGCGTATCGCCCAAAATCGGACTACCTATGCTTTTCATGGCCACGCGCAGCTGATGGGTTTTGCCGGTAAACGGTTGCAACACAAACAGGCGCAAACCGGGCTTCAGGCTTTGGCTGCTGAAACGGGTAACGGCAAAATTATCCTCGTCTCGCGTCAGCTTCCATGTACCGCGCCGCGAACGCGCCATACCGCCTTTCACCCAGCCCTGCTTTTTCGCCGGCTTGTGCGTACCGAGTGCCAAATAAGTTTTACGCATGGTTTTCTCGGCAAATTGCGCCGACAAAGCGGCCGCGCTGTCGCGGTTGAGCGCAAACAGCAACAGGCCGCTGGTGGCTTTGTCCAAACGGTGAACCAACCACACGCGTTCAACGCCGAGCTGCTGCGCCAGCGAAGCGGTCAGGCAAACATCCCCTTCCGATTCGCTATGCACCGATACGCCGCAAGGCTTATTAATGACCACAAAGGCTTCGTGTTCAAAAACAATATCCCACATTTCAGACGACCTTCAACACAATACCATCGCCAAGCAGGGTCAAAATACCCAGCAGGCAGAACAAGATACACGCAGCAATGCGCACTGCTTTGGCCGGAATCTTGCGCATCAACATTTCGCCCAAATACACGGCAGGCACAGAAGCAATCATCAAACCGGCAATACTGCCGACCACGACCAGCAGGATAGATTGGTATTTGGCTGCCAAAAGAACCGTCGCAATTTGCGTTTTATCGCCGATTTCCGCCAAGAAAAACAGGACGACCGTCGCCGTAAATGCGCCGTATTTCAGCCACTTGTCGTCAGGGTCTTCGTCTTTGTCAGGCAACAGCAGCCATAATCCGACCGCAATAAAGCTGCCGCCAACCACCCATTTCATGACTTCGGGCGAAATAGCGGATGCCAGCCAGACACCGAGTGCGGCTGAAACAAGATGGTTCAACAGGGTTGCAATAAAAATACCGGCAACAATCGCGTTTTTGTGGGCAAAACGTGCTGCCAAAAAGAGCGCGAGCAATTGCGTCTTATCGCCGATTTCGGCAATGGCAACGCCCAGCGTCGAGGAGAAAAAAGCTTCCATGATTTAAGATACTCAACCGACAAGCGGGCAAACAAAAAGCGCTGTGCATACCGCCCGCAAGGGTATGGACAACGCTTACGTCTTGCCTGTCTTCCGATAAAGCAGAGAAGATACCGCTGCCACGGCCGCACAAGCCGATTATGTTGACAACGGTTTCGGCATTGCGCCGAATGGCTACTCCCGTAAGAGTGAAGCGCGAATTGTAAGGCAAACCATGGCTTGAAGCAACAGAAAGAAAAACAAAAGGCCGTCTGAAACCCAATGTAAAGCAGATTTCAGACGGCCTGTGATTACTTGCCGCATACTTCAAATTTACGGCCGAATCCTTTGCCATTATATCTGCCAAAACCATGCGGCATATCGTTTTCAATCACTTTAAACAAACCCGGGCTGGCTGTAACCCCTTCAGGCATATTATCCGGCAGGGCCTGACGCATCTTGGCAGTAGCGGCTTTAAAATCTTCCATATTGCGCCAACGGGCTACGTTAATTAACAATTAAGCGGATTTCAATTTGGGTTTACGGATAGAAAATCCGTCTTTCATGCTCAGTCCCAACAGCGTCAGATTAGCTATACCGGCAATCAGTTCTACGATTTGAACGATATAAAACACGATGTCAAACTGTCCGGCAGAAGCGCGGTTATTCAAGAAAAAGGCACAAGGCAGCAAAATCAACATTCCGTTGGCGGCGATAAACGGCATGCGTCGGCGTTTCGCTGCAATCGCAGTATGTTTGCTTTTCCCACCCATTTTCATGCCTGTTGCGCCTGCGGTTGCCATGCAGGCAATCAACCCGAACAGCGCATAAACAATGATTTGCTTCACGGCGGCGACGGTTTCGTGCGAGCCGAAGAGTTCGCTGAACACGGTGCTGCTCCAAAACGAAGCGATGAATAAAAATGCGCCCACCCCTGCGGCGGCGTGGATTTTGCGTAAAGTATTGCGGTTCATTATGGTTTCCTTGAACATTTAAGAGAGGTCGTCTGAAAGTATTTAAATAGCAAGCTATCGAGTTAAAATAAGTATAGCTTGCTATTAATTAAGATAGCAAGCTATATTTGTGATATAATCCGCAATAATTTGATTTTAAAGGAAACAAAGTGAACGAAGTTTTCAAAACTGAATCGGCAGGCTATTTGATGAACCATATTGCCCGCCAATTTGCCATTTTATTGAGCGAAGGCTTAAAACCACTGGGGATTGCGCCTGCACAATTTCCAATTTTGATCGAGCTATGGAATAAAGACGGCTTGAGCCAACAGGAATTAGTTGAGCGTGCCGATTTGAAGCAGGCAACGATTGCCAACACTCTGGCACGGATGGAGCGAGACGGATTGATTACACGGGAGCCTAATCCTGAAGATGCACGCAGCCGTTTGATTATGCTGACAGAACACGCGCGTGCTTTACAATCAAGCTCCACCGAAATTGCCAAAGCCATCAACCAAGAATCCTTGGCTGATCTGTCTGCAGACGAGCAGAAACTGTTTTTGGAAATGGCACAGAAGATTATATTGAAGCAACAAAAGATGATAAAAGTCTGAAAAATATAAAAAAGGCCGTCTGAAACCCAATGTAAACAGGTTTCAGACGGCCTTTTTCACAGCGATTAATTATCGGAGAACAAATCGCCTACTTTTTCGCCTACTTTTTCCCAAAACGATTTTTTGCGCGGGGTTTGGCTGAGATTGAGGCCGGAGGAGATTTTTTCAAATTCTTCCAGCAACTCTTTCTGACGGTCGGTCAGGTTAACCGGTGTTTCAACCAAAATGTGGCAGTACAAATCGCCGGTCGAGCTGGAACGCAAAGACTTGATGCCTTTGCCTTTCACGCGCATACGGCGGCCGGTTTGCGTTTCTTTCGGAATGTGCAGTTTGACTTTGCCGTCCAAAGTCGGCACTTCGACTTCACCGCCCAATGCGGCAATGGCAAAACTGATCGGCAGTTCGCAATGCAGGTCCAAGCCGTTGCGCTCAAAGATTTTGTGTTGTCTCACGCGGACATTGACGTACAAATCGCCTGCCGGTGCGCCGTGTTGGCCAGGCTCGCCCTCGCCGCTCAAGCGGATGCGTTGACCGTCGTCGATGCCTGCCGGAATGTTGACTTCAACTGTTTTGCTGGTCTTGGTGCGGCCTTCGCCACGACATTTGACGCAAGGATCTTTGATTTCTTTGCCGGTACCGTGACAAGTCGGACAAGTCTGCTGCATTTGGAAAATGGCTTGGCGGACGTGTACCGTGCCTGAGCCGTGACAGGTCGAACAAGTCGATGCGGATGTGCCCGGTTTGGCACCTGAGCCGTGACAGACATCACATTCTTCGTAAGTCGGAATATTGATGCGTTTTTTCACGCCTTTGGCGGCTTCTTCAAGCGAAATCTCTATGCCGACCTGCAAGTCCGCGCCACTGTAATCCGGCTGACGGCCGCCTGCGCTGCCGCCACCGCCGAACATTTGGCTGAAAATATCGGAAAAATCGAAGCCTTGCGCGCCGCCGAAACCGCCAAAGCCACCGAATCCGCCCGCACCTGCGCCCTGTTCGAACGCGGCATGACCGTATTGGTCGTACATGGTACGTTTTTCCTTGTCAGACAAGGTGTCGTAAGCTTTTTGGACTTCTTTAAATTTTTCTTCCGCCTCTTTATTATCAGGATTGCGGTCGGGATGGTATTTCATCGCCAGCTTGCGGTAGGCTTTTTTAATTTCGTCGTCGGTCGCGCCGCGCGCCACGCCGAGTGTTGCATAAAAATCTTGGTTGCTCATGATAGTGATGGTTGTTGATATGTGTAAAAACTAGACCGGATATATGGGCGGATAAAGGAAAACTCAAGAGGCGTGCGGGCATGGCGATTATTGTTTTTCCGGGCGGGTGTTTTTTGACGAATCAACTCCAAACGGTATCGCCGTTTGCGGCAAAAAGGCCGTCTGAATATCTCGGACGGCCTTGGGGAAGTATCGGCAACGGATACGGGGGAATGCTTATTTAAGCTCTATTTTCGGACAGCTTCCGTCTTTTGCCTCATCAAACAGTTTCGCCGCTTTTTGACAAGCTTCAACCTGTGCTTCGCTGCTGCCCAAAGCGTTCAACTGTTTTTTCCATTGCGACAAATCCATCTCGGCCTGGGCAAGCCCGTCTTTGTCAAAATTCATTTTCGACCAACATGCCTCTTGTTTGCGAACGACGTCGGCGCACTCTGCTGGCAGGGGATTTTCTGGCGCCGAACCCATTTCCACCGGGGACACTTCCGATGCTACGGCTTCGGAAGACGGTGCGGCTGCGTCGGATGCAGGGGAAGAAGCACCAGAAGCTGCGGATGCTTGTTGCGGGGCGACAGACGCACTGTTGTCCGAGCCGCCGCATGCGGCCAGGGCAAATATCGCGCTCAGGGTAACTGCTAAGAGGTTTTTGTTCATCATGGCGATCCTTTCTTCTGTTATGGTTGAAATACAAATATTCGCCTTATTCTTATAGAAGTCTAAATCCTTGTCAAGGATACTCCGCCTTGCGGCTGCTGAAGACCGCCCATCCTGCCTGTTCCACAGGCCAATCCTTTGGGAACCTGCTATAATCCCCCCTTTGAATTCCCTCACATTTTCAAGCGAAAAACAGAATGACCATGCAAGAACATTACCAGCCCGCCGCCATCGAGCCTGCGGCGCAGAAAAAATGGGACGACGCCCGTATTTTCAACGTCTCCGAAGACGCTTCCAAACCCAAATACTACTGCCTCTCCATGTTCCCCTACCCCAGCGGCAAGCTGCACATGGGGCATGTGCGCAACTACACCATCGGCGACGTATTGAGCCGCTTCAAACTCTTAAACGGCTTCAACGTCATGCAGCCTATGGGTTGGGACGCGTTCGGTATGCCGGCGGAAAATGCAGCGATGAAAAACAACGTCGCCCCCGCCGCTTGGACCTACGACAACATCGAATACATGAAAACCCAGCTCAAAAGCCTGGGTTTTGCGATTGACTGGGAGCGCGAAGTCGCCACCTGCAAACCCGAATACTACCGCTGGGAACAATGGCTGTTTACCAAGCTGTTTGAAAAAGGCATCGTCTATCGCAAAAACGGCACGGTGAACTGGGACCCGGTCGACCAAACCGTCCTTGCCAACGAGCAAGTCATCGACGGGCGCGGCTGGCGTTCGGGCGCGTTGATCGAAAAACGCGAAATCCCGATGTATTACTTCAAAATCACGGATTACGCCGAAGAGCTGCTCAACGACTTGGACAAGCTGGAACACTGGCCGGAACAAGTCAAAACCATGCAGCGCAACTGGATCGGCAAATCTCGCGGCATGACCGTGCGCTTCGCCGTTTCAGACGACAGCAAACAAGGCTTGGAAGGCGATTACGCGAAATTCCTGCAAGTTTATACCACCCGCCCCGACACGCTGATGGGCGCGACTTATGTCGCCGTTGCCGCCGAGCATCCGCTGGCAACCGCCGCAGCCGCCGACAAACCCGAATTGCAGACATTTATCGCCGAATGCAAAGCCGGCTCGGTTGCCGAAGCCGATATGGCGACAATGGAGAAAAAAGGCGTGCCGACCGGCCGCTACGTCGTCAACCCGCTCAACGGCGACAAACTGGAAGTGTGGATTGCCAACTATGTATTGTGGGGCTACGGCGACGGCGCGGTAATGGCGGTTCCGGCACACGACGAACGCGATTTCGAGTTTGCCACCAAATACAATCTGCCGAAAAAACAAGTTATTGCCGTCGGCGACAACACATTCGACGCAAACCAATGGCAAGAATGGTACGGCGACAAAGAAAACGGCGTATTGGTCAACAGCGGCGACTTGGACGGTATGAATTTTCAGACGGCCTTCGACGCCATCGCCGCCAAACTGCAAAGCCAAGACGCAGGCGAACCGAAAACCCAATACCGCCTGCGCGACTGGGGTATTTCGCGCCAACGCTACTGGGGCTGCCCGATTCCCATCGTCCATTGCGAAAAATGCGGCGACGTCCCCGTCCCAGCCGACCAACTGCCCGTCGTTTTGCCTGAAAACGTCGTACCCGACGGCATGGGTTCGCCTTTGGCAAAAATGCCCGAGTTTTACGAAACCACCTGCCCATGCTGCGGCGGCGCGGCAAAACGCGAAACCGACACCATGGACACCTTCATGGAATCGAGCTGGTATTTCTTCCGCTACATGTCGCCCAAGTTCGCAGAAGGCATGGTATCGACTGAAGCCGCAAAATACTGGGGCGCGGTTGACCAATACATCGGCGGTATCGAACACGCGATTTTGCACCTCTTGTACGCGCGCTTCTTCACCAAACTGATGCGCGACGAAGGTTTGGTCAATGTTGATGAACCGTTTGAACGCCTGCTCACGCAAGGCATGGTTGTCTGCGAAACCTACTACCGCGAAAATGCCAACGGCAGCAAAGACTGGATCAACCCCGCCGATGTCGAGCTGACTTTTGACGACAAAGGCCGCCCTGTTTCCGCTGTTCTGAAAGCAGACGGACTGCCAGTCGTCATCAGCGGCACGGAAAAAATGTCCAAGTCCAAAAACAACGGCGTCGATCCGCAAGAGCTGATTAACGCCTACGGCGCGGACACTGCCCGCCTGTTCATGATGTTCGCCGCACCGCCCGAACAGTCCCTCGAATGGAGCGACAGCGGCGTCGAAGGCGCACACCGCTTCCTGCGTCGTCTGTGGCGTACCGTTTACGAATACCTGAAACAAGGCGGTGCGGTCAAAGCATTTGCAGGTAACCAAGACGGTTTGTCTAAAGAACTCAAAGACCTGCGCCACAAACTGCACGCCACCACCGCCAAAGTCAGCGACGACTACGGCCGCCGTCAGCAGTTCAACACCGCCATCGCCGCCGTGATGGAACTGCTCAACCAATACGACAAAACCGACACTAGCGGCGAACAAGGCCGCGCCGTCGCTCAAGAAGTATTGGAAGCCGCCGTACGCCTGCTGTGGCCGATTGTGCCGCACATCTGCGAAACCTTGTGGAGCGAATTGAACGGCGCGAAACTGTGGGAAGCTGGCTGGCCGACAGTCGATGATGCCGCCTTGGTCAAATCCGAAATCGAAGTCATGGTTCAAGTCAACGGCAAACTGCGCGGAAAAATCACCGTTGCCGCCGACGCATCCAAAGCCGACCTCGAAGCAGCCGCCCTTACCAACGAAGGCGCAGTGAAATTCATGGAAGGCAAGCCCGCCAAGAAAATCATTGTCGTACCGGGCAGGCTGGTGAACATCGTGGTGTAAAGCCGATTCGGCATTGATTGCTGTAATTAGGAAAGGTCGTCTGAAAACTTGGAAACAGGGTTTTCAGACGACCTTTTTAAGGTAGATTGAGTTGATAAGTCCAACAATCCGTTGTATTCCTCACGATGTTTTGGCACAATTCCAAGTCAATCAACCACGCTTGTACTCGGCATCCTAATGGCTTCAAAACCCTTCCTAAAATGGGCGGGCGGCAAACATAAACTTGTCCCCTTTATCGAACACAATCTACCTACTCCTGCACGAAAACGCCTGATTGAACCCTTTTGCGGTTCTGCCGCTTTGTCTCTTGCATTAGATTTCGAACATTATCTGCTCAATGATATTAACGCTGACGTAATCGGCTTATTCCGTATCTTAAAAGAAGAAAAGTCCGTATTCATCGACTATGCCCGCTCTTTCTTTAATTCCGACAACAATAACGATTCAAAATTTTATGAATTGCGGGAACAATTCAACTCTAGCAAAAATCTGCACGAACGTTCCGCTCTATTTATCTATCTGAATCGCCATGCTTTTAACGGTTTATGCCGCTACAACAGCAAAGGTGCATTTAATGTGCCATTTGGACGCTACAAATCTCCTTACTTTCCACAACAAGAAATGGAAGGTTTCATTCAAAAATCTGGTAGAGTTGAATTAATGTGCGGAGATTTTCAGACGACCCTATCTCTGATAGACAATACCGATACTGTTTATTGTGATCCTCCTTATGCACCTTTAAGTCCGACTGCTTCATTTACCACTTATGCCAAAGAAGGTTTCAATTTGGACGATCAAATCCGCCTTTCCCAGACAGCCCAACAAATTGCACCTAACTCTCAAGGCGTTTTGATTTCAAATCATGATACTGAATTTACGAGAAATATTTATTCTTCTGCCATTCTGAAAACGGTTGAAGTGCAACGCAATATTGCCGCAAAGGGCAGTAGTCGCAAAAAAGTCGGAGAATTATTGGCAATTTATGAGTGATTTCGACAAACTGGCTGAAGAAGCTGCCATTTATCAAAGTCGTTTGAAAAAAATCGTTTTAGACGACCTTGTTCTCTACAACGAAAATTCCCTTAACGTCATGCGGAAGATATTGGAAAAACATCCAAATGGCTGTTTTGATATGATTTTCGCAGACCCTCCTTACTTTCTTTCTAATAATGGATTCAGTTGTCAAAACGGACAAATGGTTTCCGTCAATAAAGGCAACTGGGATAAATCCAAAGGAATGGCGGCAGATTTGGAATTCTACGAAGAATGGCTCCGACTGTGTCACGCCTTATTAAAACCAAACGGCACAATTTGGGTTTGCGGCACATTCCATAATATCTATTTAATCGGCTACCTGATGCAAACCATCGGATACCATATTTTGAACAATATTACTTGGGAAAAACCCAATCCTCCCCCTAATTTGTCCTGCCGTTTTTTTACCCATTCGACAGAAACAATCTTATGGGCAAAGAAAAATAAAAAAGCCAAACATACGTTTCATTATGAAATGATGAAAGCACAAAATAATGGCAAACAGATGAAATGTGTTTGGACATTTCCTCCACCAAATAAAACCGAAAAAACATTCGGCAAACATCCGACACAAAAACCACTCCCCTTACTTGAACGCTGCATACTATCGGCTTCAAATATCGGAGATTTAATTTTTGACCCTTTCATGGGCAGCGGCACAACAGGCGTTGCTGCCTTAAAACATGGTCGAAAATTTTGTGGTTGCGAACTAGAAGAAGATTTTTTTGAATTAGCAAAGAAAAGACTACAACAAAAGCTGTAGCCCCATCTTATTTTAAATTATTCGAACAACACCATCCCTACCCTGTCTGGCCATTTCACGAACTTCCCGCATAAATTCTTTCTTAAAATAAAATGCATGATTCTTATTTGAAATATTCCGATTATATTGCGCAGAAAATATAGGACTGTATGGCTTGGAATCTTTTGATCTGATTTGTATAAAACTACCGTTTGATGTATGAATGTATCCGTCGCCGGAATTAATATCAGCTAACAGCTTAGTTTTAATTTGCGTGAAATCAGCAGATAACTGTCTGAAAAGTTCACCCTCTTCATTTATTTGCACATGATAGGCTGACTGTATGTACCATTTGTCAGGATCGTTGTCGGCTTTACAAATAGGAACATATAGCAAATTCTTTATCTTCTGGTATATCCAACTATCTTCAAAACTTATCTGATCGCTGATTAACTGATCAAAGTTACTGGAAATCTGCGAGATAAACATAGTCTCTAGTGGTGCACCATCTGCATCTGCTTTATTGGTTTTCAGCTCACCATCAGAAAAATCTGTCAAAGCATTTGTATTCTTAAGTCCTATTAATTTCTCGATAAACTGTCCTACCCCGCCTTTATTTATCTTCATTTCAGCGGTGAACTTGGGAAATTTGGTTTGATATTCAAGTTTTAGATCTCCTAGCGTCCTTCCGGCGTTTTCTCTAAAAAAATCATACGAATCAGTTAGATTCATTATCACAGTCCCCGTCATTAACATAGTCCTTAAAAGTTAAAAGTTCAGGCAAAGAAATATCTAATGCGCTAGCCAAACGAATAAGATTTAATAGAGCGGGGTTACGCTCTCCACGTTCTATCATTCCGATATAAGTTCGGTGCATATTCGCTTTTTCAGCCAATGTTTCCTGACTTAAATCCTGGAGTTGTCTTAAATGACGAACATGTTTGCCAAATTGTTTTAAAATTTCTGATTTCATGATGCCTATTCTTAATGTTTGCAAATTAAATTCCACATACAATAAGTATCAACTTTAGTTCTAATACGAAAGGCCGTCTGAAACCCTATAGTCAGGTTTCAGACGGCCTTTTTATCTACCCGATTTTATTCGCCGTAATAGGCTTTGGTCAGGATTTCTTCCATATCGGCCACCATGGCGAGGCGTGGGTTGGCCGGGGTGCATTGGTCTTCAAAAGACATCATAGCCAGCTCTTTTCTGCCGTCGAGGAAGGTTTTCTCATCAATGCTCTGCTCTTTCAAAGACATTTTGATACCGACGTTGACTGCCAGCTCATGGCAGGCGCGGGCGAAGGATTCGACGCCTTCTGCCGGTGTGCTGCATGGCAGGCCTAAGGTACGGGCGATTTCCTGATATTTCAGGTCGGCTTTGTAGTAGTTGTACTTCGGCCAAGTGGCGGTTTTCTGCGGACGCGTACCGTTGTAGCGGATGACGTGCGGCAACAGGATGGCGTTGGCACGGCCGTGCGGAACATGATATTTGCCGCCGATTTTGTGTGCCATCGAGTGGTTGATGCCCAAGAACGCATTGGCAAACGCCATGCCTGCGATGGTGGAGGCATTGTGCATATGCTCGCGCGCTTCAGGATCGGCCGCACCGTGTTTGTAGGAGCGTTCGAGGTATTGGAACACGAGCTTGATGGCTTGCAGGGCGAGGCCGTCTGTAAAGTCGTTCGCCAGTACGGAAACGTATGCTTCTACGGCGTGGGTCAGTACGTCCAAACCTGTATCAGCGGTTACGCCTGCCGGAACGGTCATGGTAAACGCAGGATCAACAATCGAAATAGTCGGTGTCAGCGAGTAGTCGGCAATCGGATATTTTTTGTCGCCGTCGCTGATGACGGTAAACGGTGTTACTTCGGAGCCTGTGCCCGATGTGGTAGGGATACCGATAAATTTGGCTTTGCGGCCCAATTCGGGGAAGCGGAAGGCGCGTTTGCGGATGTCCATGAATTTTTGCACCAAGTCTTCAAAATCGACTTGCGGCTGCTCGTAGAAAAGCCACATGGCTTTGGCCGCGTCCATTGGAGAACCGCCGCCCAGTGCGATGATGGTGTCGGGTTGGAAGCTGCGCATCAAATCCGTGCCTTTATAGACGGTTTGGACGCTCGGATCGGCTTCGACATCGGTAAACAGCTGGATGGTCACTTTGTTTTTGCGTTGATGCAGTTGGTAGGTGATTTTATCGACAAAGCCCAGATCAACCATCGAACGGTCGGTCACAATCATGACTTTTTCGCAGTCTTTCATGTCTTGCAGATATTGGATGGAATCGCGTTCAAAATAGATTTTGGCGGGCACTTTGAACCATTGCATGTTGTTTCTCCGACGGCCTACTTTTTTGATGTTTAACAGATTGACTGCGCTGACGTTGCCGCCGACGGCGTTTTTACCGTAAGAGCCGCAACCGAGGGTCAGAGAAGGCAGGAAGGCGTTGTACACGTCGCCGATGCCGCCGAAGGTGGAAGGTGAATTCCAAATCACGCGCAACGCTTTGACGCGGGAGCCGAACGTTTTGACCAATTCTTCGTCAGCGGTATGGATGGCGGCGGAGTGTCCCAAGCCGTCAAAGGCAACCATTTCTTCTGCGAACTTCAAACCTTGTTCGGTCGAGTCCGCCTTAATCATGGCCAAAACAGGTGAAAGTTTTTCGCGGGTCAGCGGCTCGTTCGGGCCGACTTCGCGACATTCGGCGATAATGATGTTGGTTTTTTCAGGCACTTTAAACCCGGCCTGTTCGGCAATCCATGCCGCCGGTTTGCCCACGACGGCGGAATTAAGTTTTGCTCCGCCACAGCTGGCGCAATTCGCCGTTACGCCGAAGATAAACTCTTCGAGCATGGCTTTTTCTTTTTTATTGGCAAAGTACACGCCGTAAGATTTGAACTCTTCGGCCAACCCTTTGTAAATCTCTTTATCGGCAATCACCGCTTGCTCGCTGGCGCACACCATGCCGTTGTCGAAAGATTTCGACATCACAATATCGTGCGCCACCTGTTTGATGTCCGCCGTTTTTTCAACATAAGCAGGTACGTTGCCCGCCCCGACGCCGAGCGCAGGTTTGCCACAGGAATACGCGGCTTCCACCATCGCATTGCCGCCGGTCGCCAAAATCGTTGCCACGCCCGGATGCTTCATTAGCGCGGAAGTGCCTTCCATAGACGGCTTTTCAATCCACTGGATACAGTTTTCCGGCGCACCGGCCGCAATCGCCGCATCGCGCACAATACGCGCGGCATGGGCGGAACACTGCTGGGCGGACGGGTGGAACGAGAAAATAATCGGATTGCGGGTTTTCAGCGCAATCAGGGATTTGAAAATGGTGGTGGAAGTCGGATTGGTCGTCGGCACAATACCGCAAACCACGCCGACCGGATCGGCAATTTCAGTAATACCGGTTACATCGTTTTCGCTGATGACACCCACGGTTTTCAAATCACGCAGGCGGCGCACAACGTTTTCGCAGGCAAACAGGTTTTTCGTCGCCTTATCCTCAAACACGCCGCGTCCCGTTTCTTCTACCGCGTGCATGGCGAGTACACCATGTTTGTCCAGCGCGGCAATGGAGGCTTTGGCAACAATAAAGTCAATCTGCTCCTGATCGAGCTTAAGAAACTCGTCCAATGCCCGTAAACCCTTGTCAACCAGGCTGTTTACCTCGGCTACGGCTGGGCTGACGACGTTGTCGGCTGATGCGTTCATGGTGTATCTCCTTAATAAAAGGTGGCAATAAGGTCAATAAATTTTCACTACGATGACTATAGGTAATTTAGTTACATTCTGCTTTGACCTACATCACAAACCATGATTGAACTTTTCAGACGGCCATTTTATCGTTTATTCATTTTAATTCTTTGACGTATAATATTTTTATCTACACAAAAACAAAAACGGTTATTCTTCGTCGCTTTCCTCGGTAATTAAGATAAAAACAGAAAATCGATGTATTAAAATTACGAGCGTAAATGAAAAAGGCCGTCTGAAAATCTTTTTCAGACGGCCTTTTTTGCTTTGCCGTTTATTGGCTAATATCTTCCAGCGTACGGCCTTTGGTTTCTTCACCCAATACCAAGATTACCGCCACAATCAGCAGCATAACCAGCGCAAACATCATAAAGATATTGCCGAAGCCGCCACTATTGCCCACCATCGCCGCCACTACCATGGGGGCGAGTATACCGCCGACGCGCCCGATGGCGCCTGCCCAGCCGGATGCGAAGGCACGGAAGCGCAAGGGGTAGAGTTCAGGGGTGTAGGTGTACAAAACGCCCCATGCGCCCAAGTTGAAGAAGGACATCAGGCTGCCCCAGATCATGACTTCGGCCGCAGTTGTGCTTTGCCCGAAAAACCATGCGCACGCGGCGCACGCGGCCAGAAAGCCTGCCAGCGTTGCTTTGCGGCCGATTCTTTCCACCAAAGCCGCGGCGGCTATATAGCCGGGCAGTTGCGCAACAATCATCACCAGTACATATTCAAAGGTTTTGACCACGGTATTGCCCTGCTCGACCAGCAGTTTGGGCAACCAAGTGAAAATGCCGTAATACGAAAACACGATGCCGAACCAAACCAGCCACAGCATCAGCGTGCGCCGTGCAAACGGATGTTGCCAAAGTTGGACGAAGCGGATGCGTTCGCGCGGGGCGGCCGGTGCGGCAACGGCTTCTGTCGGCGGTGTGATGCCCGATTGAATTTCCAGCGCGGATACCAAACGGTGCGCTTCGTCGGTTTTGCCGCGGGAAAGCAGGTAAGGCACGGATTCGGGAACGAATTTCAACACCAACGGCACATAAAACAGGGGCAAGGCGCCGAATAAAAACGCGCTGTGCCAGCCGGTTTGCGGAATAAAGAAATAAGACACCAGCGCGGCTGAGAGCCAGCCCAAGCCCCAGAAGCTTTCCAGCAACACAATAAAACGGCCGCGTACTTTCGGCGGCGCATATTCGCTGACCAGCGACACGGCGACGGGCAGTTGGCCGCCCAAACCGACACCGACAAAAAAGCGGCACACCAGCAAAACCGTCAAGTCAGGCGCAAGCGCGCACAAACCTGTGGCAATACTGTACACCACCATCGTGCCGGCAAAAACGGTTTTCCGTCCGAACCTGTCCGCCAGCCAGCCGCTGAATACTGCGCCCAGAGCCATGCCGACAAAGGCAATGCTGACAATCCAACCCAACTGCGCCGGAGCCAGCGCCCAATCTTTGCCCAAAGCCGGCAATACAAACGACACCAAGCCTGTATCCATGGCATCAAACAGCCAGCCTATGCCGACCAACACTAGAAGTTTGTAATGAAAGCGGGAGGGCGGCAGATTGTGCAGCCGCGTCAGAATATCCATCACTTCTTTCCTTTGTTTGTGTATGATTGAATTGGGTTTTAGCAATAAATGCTTTAATTTCAGTGACAAACCTGAAACCGAGACATTGTGTCGATTTTAACATTGGTACCATATGCAAAGAATAGGAAGCGCGTGTTTTTTAGATATTTTTATCGCCAGAACCGCACGCCCTATTAAAACTCTGAATAAGGGTTCACGGCAGGCCGTCTGAAACCGATGGTCTGGTTTTCAGACGGCCTGCCGTTTTTTGCAAAGGCTTCATGCTTGGGTTATGATGTTTATTTGTAATATGTAAACAGATGATTGCCTGTTTTTACATAACAGGCCGTCTGAACAACGGAGAACGATATGAATGCGGTTGTAATTGCGGTCATCATCATGCTTGTGCTGTCTTTATCGCGCGTGCATGTGGTGCTCAGCTTGGCTGTCGGCGCGTTTGTCGGCGGCTTGGTGGCCGGTATGCCTTTGGAGAATGTAACCAACGCGGCTGGCGATGTGGTGCAGCAAGGGATTATTCCTGTTTTTAACGAAGGCCTGAAAGGCGGGGCGCAAATCGCGCTGTCTTATGCCATGCTCGGCGCGTTTGCCATGGCCATCACGCATTCCGGCCTGCCGCAACAGCTCGCCGGCGTGATTATCCGCAAGCTAAACGGCGACGAAGGCAATGCGAAAGGCGAAGGCGCGGTCAAATGGCTGCTGCTGGCGATTATTTTGTGCATGGGCGTGATGAGCCAAAACGTTGTGCCGATTCATATCGCGTTTATCCCGA
Source organism: Neisseria sp. 27098_8_158 (assembly GCF_041433145.1). Taxonomy (NCBI): domain Bacteria; kingdom Pseudomonadati; phylum Pseudomonadota; class Betaproteobacteria; order Neisseriales; family Neisseriaceae; genus Neisseria; species Neisseria sp. 27098_8_158. Next base: position 338,990 of record NZ_JAPWAZ010000002.1, on the reverse strand, counting down.
TGATTATTCCGCCGCTGCTGTTGGTGTTCAACCGTTTGAAACTCGACCGCCGCTTGGTGGCCTGCGTGATTACGTTTGGCTTGGTAACGACTTATATGTTCCTGCCTTACGGTTTCGGCGCCATCTTCTTGAACGACATCATGTTGGGCAATATCCGCTCGGCAGGCATGGACACCAGCGGCATCAATGTGATGCACGCAATGGCGATTCCGGCTTTGGGCATGGTTTCCGGCTTGCTGCTGGCCTTTTTGCACTACCGCAAGCCGCGCATTTATCAGAACAATACTACTGACACGGAAGACAACCGCGCGGCAGTGCAGCAGCAAGAGCCGTCAACCTATCGCAGCTTGGTGGCGGCCGTGGCGATTGCCGTGTGTTTTGCCATTCAGCTTTTGTATGATGGTTCACTGGTATTGGGCGCTATGTTGGGCTTTGCCGTGTTTATGATGCTGGGCGTGATGAACCGCTCCGCCGCCAGCGATGTGTTCGGCGAAGGCATCAAAATGATGGCGATGGTCGGCTTTATTATGATTGCAGCACAAGGTTTCGCCGCAGTAATGAACGCAACCGGCGAGATTCAGCCTTTGGTCGAACACAGCATGGCTTTGTTCGGCGGCAATAAAGGCATGGCCGCATTGACCATGTTATTCGTCGGCTTGCTGGTAACCATGGGCATCGGCTCGTCTTTCTCCACCTTGCCGATTATTACCGCGATTTATGTGCCTTTGTGCATCAGCTTGGGCTTCTCCCCAATGGCTACCATGGCCATTGTCGGCACGGCAGGCGCGCTGGGTGATGCGGGTTCCCCTGCTTCCGACTCAACGCTCGGCCCGACCATGGGTTTGAACGCCGACGGTCAACACGACCACATCCGCGATTCGGTTATCCCGACTTTTATCCACTACAATATCCCGCTGATGGCTGCCGGCTGGATTGCCGCGATGGTGCTGTAATATGAGCGATATTCAGGAATTGGAACACCGCGTCACGGAGCTGGAAATTCAGACGGCCTTGCAGGAAGATTTAATCGGCAGCCTGAACGACACCATCGCCAAGATGCAGCAGGCTTTAGATTTGCAGCAAGGCCAGTTGCGGCTTCTGTATCAACGGATGCAGGACAAAGGCGCAAACGGCGAACGCGAACCGTACAGCCTGCGCGACGAGATTCCGCCGCATTATTGATTAGCTAAAAAAGGGCGTGTTTGATACATGCCCTTTTCTTTCATAGCAAAGGCCGTCTGAAAGCCAATCAAGTTTTCAGACGGCCTTTTAAACAATCAAACCTTACAAACAAGCCAATTCGTTGGCCATTTGCTGCTCGACGGTTTCACGTTGGCGGATAAGTTTGCATTCGTTGCCGTCAACCAATACTTCCGCCGCACGGTTGCGCGTGTTGTAGTTGCTCGCCATGCTTGAGCCATACGCACCGGCGCTGCGGATAAGCAGCAAATCCCCTTCTTCGCAGGCGATGGTGCGGTCTTTGCCGAGGAAGTCGCCGGTTTCGCAAATCGGACCGACGATATTGGCCGTCAATGGCTCAATGTCTTTGGTTTCGACCGCTTCAATGTGATGATAGGCATCATAAAGCGCCGGACGCATCAAATCGTTCATCGCCGCATCGACCATCACAAAGTTTTTCTCTTCGCCATATTTGACGAACTCGACGTGCGTCAACAACGCGCCTGCATTGCCAACCAAACTGCGGCCTGGCTCGAGAACCAGTTTCAGACGGCGTGTACCGATCAGTTTTTGAACTTCTTTGGCATACGCGCCCAAATCAGGCACATTTTCATCTTGGTAAACAATGCCGACACCGCCGCCCAAGTCCAAGTGTTCCAACACAATGCCTTCGTCTGCCAATTGGTCGACCAAGGCCAAGATACGTTCGCAGGCTTCGACCAGCGGGCTGAGGTCGGTCAGTTGCGAGCCGATATGGCAGTCGATACCGACGATTTTCAAATGGCTTTGTCGAGAAGCATGACGATAGGCCTCAAGCGCATCGGCATAGGCAATACCGAATTTATTGGCTTTCAGGCCGGTGGAGATATAAGGATGGGTTTTAGCGTCGACATCAGGGTTGACACGCAGGGAAACCGGAGCGACTTTACCCAAACGCGCGGCAACCTTTTGAATACGGTCGATTTCGGGAATGCTTTCCATATTGAAGCATTTCACGCCTGCATTCAGCGCAAATTCAATTTCTGCCTCACTCTTGCCCACACCGGAAAAAATCGTTTTCGCCGCATCGCCGCCGGCCGCCAAAACACGCGCCAACTCGCCGCCGGACACAATGTCAAAACCGCTCCCCAAAGAAGCAAAGTGCTTGATGATGCTCAGGTTGCCATTGGCTTTAACCGCGTAGCAGACAAGCGGATTTAAAGCAGCAAACGCGGTTTGGTAGTTTTCAAACGCCTCGGTCAGCGCAGATTTGCTGTACACATAAAGCGGCGTACCAAACTCTTCAGCAAGGTGGGAATAAGGGATTTGTTCGCAGGATAAGGTCATGTTTGTGAAGTCTTTTTTAATCGTTGGTTTGAGTGGTCGGCTCTTTTGCCGTATCGAATTTCAAGCCGGTCTGAATCACGCCGAAGCGCGCCTTGTCGCCTTCTTTGGGCAGGTAGAGGTCGCCTTTGTAGCCGCAGGCAGAGAGCAGCAGAGCCGTTGCCGCTGCAAAAAATACGCCGTATTTCATCAGTAAAACTTTCTTCATCATTACGAATGTGGCAAGATTCGGTATCTTAAACAAAAACCACACAAAAAGCCATGATGACCGAAAGCGAATTCATCCGCATGAGCGAAGAATTATTCGAACACATCGAAGACCAAATCGACGAAAACGGCTGGGATTTCGACTGCCAGTTTGCCGGAAACGTCCTGACCATCGAAGCCGGAAACGGCACGCAAATCATCGTCAACCGCCACACGCCCAACCAAGAATTGTGGATTGCCGCAAAAAGCGGTGGCTACCATTTCGCCGAGCAAAACGGCAAATGGCTGGCAACACGCGACAGCCGCGATTTCTACGACGTTTTGAACGAAGCACTAAGCGCGGCTTCGGGCGAAGCAGTTGAGATTGCGGAATTGTGATTCAGTCTCCAAATATCCCTAGCTAAAAATCTATTTACCTCAAAGGACACCCAAATGCCCCTACTAGACAGTTTCAAAGTCGACCACACCCGTATGCACGCCCCTGCCGTACGCGTGGCAAAAACCATGACCACGCCCAAAGGCGACACTATTACCGTGTTTGACCTGCGTTTCTGCATTCCCAACAAAGAAATCCTGCCTGAAAAAGGCATTCACACGCTGGAGCACCTGTTCGCAGGCTTTATGCGCGACCACTTAAACGGCAACGGCGTCGAAATCATCGACATTTCCCCGATGGGCTGCCGTACCGGTTTCTACATGAGCCTCATCGGTACGCCCGACGAGCAAAAAGTGGCCGATGCATGGCTCGCTTCAATGCAGGATGTTTTGACCGTTCAAGACCAAAGCAAAATTCCCGAGCTGAACGAATACCAATGCGGTACTTATCTGATGCACTCGCTTGCCGAAGCGCACGAAATCGCCCAAAACGTTTTGGCACGCAAAGTAGCCGTCAATAAAAACGAAGAGCTGACATTGGACGAAAGCCTGTTAAACGCCTAATACGCTATGACAGCAAAGGCCGTCTGAAACTTTATATGACAAGTTTCAGACGGCCTAAGACCTTTTATTCCAATTTTCAACCTTTCAGCCACAGTTTTACACCGCCTAAAAATAAGTTGGCGGATGCTGACAGTGTACATAGTATAATTACACTTTAAACAAACAACCTGATTCTATTGCTTTTATGAAACCGTTTTTCTGCAAAACCGCCATTGCCCTCAGCCTGACCCTCCCCGCCGCCGCCAACGCTGCCGAGTATGTCTGCAATGTTGAAGGCATCTCTGTTTATGCTTCATACCCACTCAACAATACCTGCCGCGTAGTTGACACAAACACCACCACAGAGAGCAGCATTGTTGCAGAACCTAACGTATTCACTGAATCTGAACCAACTAATAAATCCGTTACAAATGGTTCTGCTATCCTCAACGATATGTCCGCTTTAAAAACGGTACAAACAACAGAATTTAAAGCATCTGCCACTGACTACGTTCATGCTTCTCAAGCAATGCCTGCGGTACAAACCCCAGTCGTTGTTACTCGAAATGAAAACGGTATCCCTGCACCTATTTCCATTCCGATGGCACAAGCACGTCTAACTTCTCAAATTGATAAAAATGTTGCTGACGGCCTTGCCATTCTCGGTGATACAACCCCATCTACAATAAAACCTGAAATTGACACTACTGACGTTCTCAACGTCATGCCTGATACCACACAACCTCAAACTGCGGCTGATCAAACTCCAAACAATATACCCGACTCCATTACCACTCCTATTACGCAAACCCGCCCGAAAGCATCTGCGATTCAAGCTCCCCAAACAATTATTCAGAATCCTGTTGTTTTACCGAAAACACCTGATCGCACTACGGCCAAACAAAATAACCAAACCGTAACTGCCTCAGATGAAGCACTTGACAAAACACCTATCAAAGTTGAAACCAAGCGTAAAGGCAAAGCCCAAACTCCAACCCTACGTAATGCAAAAAACACCAAAACTGTAAAAATAGCCGTCACAAACACGGCTAACGAACAAACGATTAAAACCGTTGTTACACCAACAGCAGAATCAAATGTACCAAATAAACCTGCTGCAACGATTTCCCCGGTAGATCAAAGCAAAACATCCGTACAAACGCCTTTCCCTAATGCATATAAGCCGGCTGCCGATATTCCGTTCGATCCGAGCAATGTTTACAACGATATCAAAATTCTGCCCCATATTCCGATTACCAGCGTAACCAACACAGCCGAAGCCGCCAATCCGCGTCTGAATATTATCTTGCGCAACCGTCCGGGTAAATCACGCGCTTCTTCATACAGCAAATACAAAGCCCCTGTGATCCGTACTGCTCCTGTGGTTACGCCGGCTCCTAAGCCAAGTCCTAAGGAAACCCGCAAACAAATATTGCAGACCGAAGTACGCAACGAACAGGCCGCTATTACCCGCCTTCAAACACAGCTGAATGCGGCCAAACAAAAAGGCGATCAGATTAAAATCCAACAACTGACCCGTACCATCAACGCCCGTAAAGCAAATATCCGCGCTATTCAAGGCGAGATGTCTCGTTGATTGGTTTTTTATACAAAAAGGCCGTCTGAAAACATTTTCAGACGGCCTTTTGAAGCGCGCCGAGATAAATAAGACGATTTTTTGAGAAAAATGAAGTGCTGTTTTATTTCATAATGTGAAAGCTATTTTCAAATCCTGCCAATCTTAGGCAGGATTTTTTCCTATACGCGACGACACCGTCGCTTTTTACCAATTACAGATAACCAGTTCTCCACTTGTTTTTTGTGTCTTTTCTCGGCTAATAGAATATGCCAGGTTAAGTTCGGTTATCCGGAAGCCTTTAAACAATTCACGGATATCTGGGTGGTCGTTAATAGAGAGCATGACTTTACCCTTGCATTCGCGCATCATTTTGGCCAGCAGCTCATACTGAGACCAATCAAATGAACGATCATAACCTGCAGTTTGCCAATACGGTGGGTCTGCGTAGAAAAATGTATGCTCTCGGTCGTACCGTTGAAAACAACGCTCCCATGATTCATTTTCCACATATACGCCACTCAACCGATTACGAGCAACTTGAAGTTTATCTGCAATTTGAGCTGCATTCCATGCCTTACCAGTTGTAGCTGTTCCAAAGTGCTGATCGCAAATTTTGCCTCCAAAGGCATTATGTTGCAGATAGAAAAAACGTGCGGCACGCTGAATATCGGTCATGCAGTCAGGAGGTGTTGATTGGAGTCTTGCAAATACTTCTCGGCTGGTTAGTGTCCATTGGAATTGGCGCACAAATTCATCAAAATGGTGCTGTACAACACGATATAGATTGATAAGTTGACCATTCAAGTCATTCAATACTTCAACCTTTGCTGGTTGCGGTCGCATAAAGAATAATGCTGCACCACCGGCAAACAGCTCAACGTAACAAGTATGCTCGGGGAACATGGGTAACAAATGTTTTGCCAAACGGCGTTTGCCACCCATCCATGGGACGATAGGCAGAGGCTTTTGAGTCATAACTACTCCTTATATATAAGTATAGGTACTCAAAGGCACTCAGATTTGGATTACTCCGTTTTAAATTGATTCAGCAATTTACAGCGTGGGCACTTAATTTCAAAGCAGCCACGGCCAACAGCCAAAAGTTTAAAACAATTTTTGCAACGGCATTTCATTTTTCACAGTTCCCTTATCGTTAGTGATAGAATCACCGTGCCTCGCGCGAGGTACGGTAAAAAAGGCTAACGCAGGTCTGGACTGCTGAGGCTGGCGCGGAGAACGGTGGTAGGACACCGCCGCGCAGCCGTTTCTCTTTTAACTAATTGAATCGCTCCATTCTTCTACATATAAGAAGACAGAGTAATCAACGTCAATCTTAGGCTTGTCATAATTAGTGCGAATTCTGACGCTACGGTCAGTTTTTGCCCCAAAGTTATGATTGAGGAACAAGACGACCATCGTTTTATGTTCAAGAGCCAGATATACCTTTGGATCATTGTAAGTATTCTTGAACTTAGCCTCCAACCATGTATATCCGCCATCTGCCCATAAATCTTGGGTCAAATGAATCTTTTCACATTTACGTAAACCGAGAAGTCTTCTGAGTTCTGCAATTTCAGCAGTAATACTGCTCTGTGTTTCCGATAATGTCTGTAGGTCTTCGATTTTCTTTTGTAACGCAGCCAACTCCTCACTTTCTTCAGCTGCGGCGGCGGACTGCTTTGCAACTTCCAAGTCGGCCATTACTTTAGAAATTTTCAGATGTAGGGCTTCAATCTCATCACTGCCCTTGGCTGAATCAAACTGGATACGCAAGATCTCCAATTGACTCTTCAAAGCAGAAACTGTTGCATCAGACTCAACCAGTTTATTCAATGCATTATCCAGCTCAGCCTTTTGTTTCGCCAGTTCCACCGCCTGTTCAGAAATATTCGCACTGTTACTTTCCAATAACTTCAGACGGCCTTCTAATGAACCAGCAGACTTAATTGCCGCTTGAGCAACGGCCAATTGTTCAGACAATGCTGCGATTTCAGAGCTTTCATCGGCCTCCTTAACGGCTACCTCAAGCTGCTGAATCTTGGCCAATAAACCGTCAATAACCGCAGAATCAGTTGTGCTACCAGCTGACGGCAACACAATAATTGCCTGACCGCTGACATCAACATTAACTGTCTCTGAGGCCGGCTCATCATCCGACAAATCAACAACAACATTCGTTACACTCGGTTTAACTTGAATCTCGCCTTGCAGATAGGTTTTAACCACATTGCCGCAAACCGCACGTAAGTCATAAGATGCACGGAGCCAGGTTAAACTACGGGTTAAGGCGGCCGGAAATAGTAATACAACCAAATTGTCCGCAACCTTGATTTCAGGACGAACTACCGAACCATCCCCGGCCACGATATCCATTTGAAAATGCGTTTGAGACAAATCCAACGGAGTTGATTCAGCGGTCAATCTCACCTTAAACAAGTGCGTGTCGCCGCGATAAAGAGTGAAGTTTTTTGTTTTCGGCTGCATTTCAGACGGCCTTTCTCAAGTCAACCGGCGAACATAATGATGGCTCGGCTATTCCCATTACTTCCCCGCACCATTCCGAACAGAACCATTTATCTGCCGACTGCCTCAAAAAACGACGGAAAAACGATGTCACGCATAACACACCCAATAAATCATAGCGTTTCCCCTTTGTGTTTCTCCACAAAGAAAACAGACGTTCCATGACAATTTGTTGATTATCCAGCACAATCAAATCCCACTTTTCGGCAGGCAACGGCATACGTTTGCAGCGCACACCACCATCACGAAAAGATGATGAATAGCAATCAAAGAGGCCGTCTGAAAACGCTACCGGCACCGCAATTTCACAGTGAGAATATTGACCGCCGGTAACTTTGCGTATTACCCATTCGACGATGCGGAAAGCTAAGTCATTGGGTGTTTTTATCGTCTTGCGGCCTTTATATAAAGACAAATAGACTTTTGCCATTTTCAGACAGCCTCCGGCAAGGAGAATGCAATCTCGATTTTGTCTAAATCAGATTGTTTTTTAGCAGCCTCAATCTTGCTTTGCAGTGCTTGGCGCTGGCCTGCCACATGGGCGGCAAGTTGCTCATAGGCCAGCGTTTTACGTAAAGCAGCAGACTTAAGCACATCAGCGGGAATACCGCGAGCTGTGGCAATACCGTCAAGCACCGGAGTTGGCGCGTTTTTATCTAGCTGCCAAGCTTTTGCTTCGGAAGCCTGAATTGACCAACTTGCAAACTCAAATTCAGGTACGCTGTCGATACCGGCGTGCTTGTTAATAAAAGCCTGAGCGGCAGCATTTAATGCGACGAGTTTTCCGGATTTTACGCCGTCAATATTTGCCGATTCAGGCGGGGTCAGGCTGACGCCGTCTGGCAGGCTGCCAATTTGTTGCCAGATTTGCTCACCATCTTTGGTAAATACCAAGACGCCGCGATAATCGGGAATAATCTCCCAGTTCTCTCCCGTCCATCTCGCTGATTGAAATTCTTTCGACGTCGGCAATTCGGCCTCGATACTTTGTCGGCCGTCGTCAAAATATTGCTCTTCTACGAACAGGCCGTCTGAATCAATTACACATCTTGTCATTTTTTCAATTCCTTGATTTCATTTTCCAATTTTTCGATTTTGTCGGCCATTTCTTGTATCGCCTTTGTCAAAACTGGAATAAAAGTCTCATATTCGATGGTATATGTGTCGTTTTTGATGTTGACCATTGGCAGGCGGCCATATTCTGCCTCTAGGGCGGCGATGTCTTGGGCAATAAACCAATGCTGTAATCGGTCTTCTTTGTGTCGACCGTCTTTATTCGGGTTTGCCCACCATTCGCGCACTTTGGCTGCGCGTTCTTCTTCTGGGAAATCGGCAAACAATTCGTCAACATAAGCATCGCGACGGTCGTAGTAGCCTGTGACCGGCTTTAATTTCATGACAAATTTCAGGCCGTTTTCCAGCGGTTTGACGTCGGCTTTATCGCGGCCGTCTGAGCGGATGTTCACCGCGGTCGGAGCATATAAAGTCTGCCCTGTCGTGCCGATTTGGATTTCGTTGTCGCCGTTTATTCTTGCGCCATAGCCGATGGCGATGGAGTTTGTGATTTTGCCTTTTAAAATATCGCCTTGTACATTTCGATACCCGGCACTATCACCAATAACAACGCATTGCTCACTGCTTGCAGTAGGGATTGTCCAATACCCAATAGCGGTGGTTGAAGTATGGGTGCCTGTTCGCAATGATGACGCCCCGATTGCGGTCGTTTTTTGATAATTCTCTCCCGTCAATGCAGCGTCGGCGCCGATGATTGTTGAATATCCTGCAGTCAAAGCCTTATTCATCGCGTTGGAGCCGATGATGGTCAACTCTTCGTTTTTAGTAGCAGCTGAATTTGCAGAATAGACATATTTCAGCTCAGCTGCGCCGGCGGCGGTCAGCTCTTTAGAGCTTTGAATAGTGAATGTATTGCCGTTCACCGATACAACCTGAGCCGGTACGACGTCGTTTTGTAAGGTTTGCGCCGTGCCTGATGTAAGGCGTATGCCCACCCAATAAGTCGCTTGCACACCGCGAATATTGGGAAATGTAAGCGTAATACTTTTTCCAGATTGGGCGTAGGTACCTACTTCGGTTCCCGTCCAGACAACATCTCCGCCATTTGGAGCGCGGTTTCTTTCCAGGTTCTCCATTGCCGCCGCGCCGATTACGGTAACTTTTTCGGCCATTTTTGTATTTCGCGCCGCGCTCCCGCCAATGGCAGTTTGAGCTGCGCGGCCTTGATATGATTGCAGTACAGCTTCGCCGATTGCGATTGTTTTTGAGGTTTGGGATGGCCAGAAAACTTCGATGTCGCCCGTTAATCCGACTGGGGCAGTACCAGCCAGCGCACCTGCGCCAAGTGCAATATTTGATGAGCCTTCGCCTAAGCCTTGCCCGGCGTTGCGCCCAATTGCAACATTTGAAAAGCCACTTGTGATTGCACGGCCTGCATTGCCGCCAATGCCGATGTTGCGCGTGCCAGCCATTTTTGACTGGTCATACCATTCTGTTTCAGCTTGTACGTTGATTAAGCTGTCAGGTCCAATAGCAATATTATCCCTGCTTACTTTAGAAAAGCCCTGCGCACGGTCACCAATAGCGATTGCGGAAACGCATTTTTCCATCTGCTCCATTGCGCCTTCGCCAATAGCGATTAAACCTGCACCGGTCCATTCATTCGATTTGAGGTTGGCTGCTGCACCAGAACCAGTAATAAAACGGCCAATGCCCGTGCGGGGTGTCTGATATTGCACATCAACAATTTTTCCGTTGATGTTAAATTTTCCGTTTGTATATTTATTGCCATGCGGATAGTTATTGCCAACATCAATAGTCAATCCTAAACAATCCATCACCACATTTAAACCAGCAGTATCAGCAGCGTTAAATGCGGAAACTTCATTGTTGCGGTTGGAGTCATATCCAAAATCACGTAAACTTAAGACACCAAAATGCAGACGGTGCCAACGCATACCGTTGGAGGCAACGATAATGGTACCGCCATTGTCGACACTGGTTTTGTCATTTGGGGCTGCGACAAACAGCCCACCACCAATACCAGGGGTAGACGCGTAATAACCACTCACATTGACATATAAACCGTTACTTTCGTAGCTTCTTAATTCATTTACATCTTTGACTGATGCACTTTGGGAAGCGAGGTAATCCACAACAGCTTTAGGAGTGACTGCATAACCACCATCATCCTTATGTCTAACGATGTCAGAAGTTAGTTTAGTAACCCCCGCTTCGAGCTCTGTAGCTGATTCAACGGATTTTTTATATTTATTAAATTCATCTTCTTGATTTTCATACTTCTTCTTCAGCCACTGTGTTCGCGCTCCCAACTGCTTGGCCTGGCGATTCGCTACACCATCTGCCCCTCCCATAACTGGGTCGGTCATTTCGATTTGATATAAGTCGTCCACCCATTCTGGGGTGACTTTATTTTCTTGTATTGTTGCCATCTTTAAGCTGCTCCGAAATTGTAATCGCCGTCAAAATTGACTTTGCCGTTGTAATAAAGCGGCGTGTCCTGATAGTCCAAACGCACCAACACGCAGCGTGCTGGTGCAAAGGCCGGAAGTGTTTCCCGCAACAGACGGGCTTCTGTATTGGTAATAGGTCGACTGAAAGTAATTGAGTAATGCGCCCACAAACGGTGGTCGCCATACATATAAATGCCTTTGTGATTAATACTGCCGTCGTAGATTTGGCCACCAAGCCCTTCAATCAGACCGATTTCGCCGAAACCCAAACGGCGGCAAATTTCACGTACTGCCCAAGGTGTACCTTTGCGGCGGTGCAAAAATACGGCATCTTTAATGAGCTTGCGACGGGTTTTATTGTCTTTGGCCAACCAATAACCGTCTGAGCCAACCATGCTTCGGCTCTCGGCCAACAGCTCAAGGTGTTTATCATCTACTTGCTCAAGCAAACGTGGCATGAGCTTAGTGAGTGTGAGTCGTCTGTAACCATTACTGAGATTAGCCAAACGCGTAAAGCGTGGGTCTTGGTCGATAATTAAGGCATATTTGAGCTTAGCCATCCTGCTGCTCCATATCGACGGACAGCCCAAATGACACGCACCGCGCCCATTGATTAGGTGCAATCAAAATGACATCGCTGTCGCGCAATTCGCCATACTGATTGGACAAAATGACGTTGTACACGCCGCTTACCTTTAAGGCCGTCTGAATATCCAAAGGCACAACATCTTTGCCGAGCTTGGAATAGCGGGCGGTTTCATAGTCTGACCAAGCCGCGCTGGCTGCAGCTAAGACCGATTTTGAATCAGCTCCTTTGAACAGCACCAAGCGAGCATCAATTTTGTATTCCACCACTTCTGGCGCACGCACGATCACAGTGTCACAGAGTGGACGTACCGTCTCATCGCTCAATGCCGCTGACACCTTGTCAATCAATTCTTGGCCGGGCAGTCCGTCAGTCGTCAGCAACGTAACGGCTACCGTGCCGCCAATCGCGTTTCCGGAAGAATCAACATCGTTGCCGACGTGGACACCAACAATCGCTTGTGAAACCCTGCGCGCGTAATACTCGTAAGCCTTTCTCGGTCCTCCGACTGAAAATGCTTCAAAGGCAAGCAAAATACGCTCTCGGTAGGAGTCGTCACTCTCAATAACAACTCCGCCGGACGATACAGTAATATTGCTGACCTCAACATCAATCTCATCATGCAGTGGCTTGACCAAAGTATTGATTTGACCGATTGTCCAGCCATTTCCGGCTGTTCCGGTTATTGTGCATTGCGCCGGTAAATCGACCGTATTACGGCTGGATGACAAAGTTGCCGATGTGGTCGTTTTAAAAGTCAGTTCACCTACGCTGACTTGAGTACCAACCGGTATAAAAACCTGTTCTGCAGACAAGTTGGCATCACACGAAAATCGCAATGTTGTCAGAGCAGGTTGTGCCTCCAATCGTGGCGTGGCCACATCGTCGCCACATAAATCCAACATCAAACCGGTCGCAAAGCGCACGTGCTGTTGGCGGTAGGCTTCATTCACCTGCTGACGAGTCAATGCTTCACGGTAGGCGTACACATTAATCAGCAAACGTTCGATATGAGCCGGTTGCAAGGTTTTGCCACTGTCGCGCTCATATCTAGCAATGGTATCGGCCAAAATCGTCTGCAAATCATCATCTACGACCTTGACGTCTTCACGCTTTAAATTGCTTAAATCCACGTTGCATTCTCCAAATTCACAGCCGTGCTATAGACCTCGCCCGATACATCATCGGCCACACGCCAGCGGACGGTCATGGTGATGTGTGGGGCGTGGCCGCTAAAGGTTACGTCTTCGACGTCGGCGCGTTTTTCCCATGTCTGAATAGCCAATACGACTTCACGTACGATATTTGGCACAAACACGTCTTCCGGCGTGTCGATGTAATCGAAATGGTTGCTGCCAAAGTCCGGACGAGTTACATCCGAGCCTTTTCTCGTAGACAAAATGTTATGAATACACAGATCAATATCGTCCACGCCCTGAGCCAAGCCGCTGTCGCCGGGGGCGAGCTGCCAGTGTTTGGAAATCGGCGTGTCGAATTGCATAAGAAATCCCTGTATCCGTAATGAATACAGGGATTTTATGAAAGGCCGTCTAAAACTGATTTTAAAACGGATTAAAGACTATTCAGGTAAACCAGTTTTACCACCAGAGTCCCCGGGATGTTTATGTTTGGACAAAGGAATTCCATTGAGGATAATCTCACCATTCACTACCATAGTACCCTCAATATTTGCAGCATCACCACCACCTGAATTAACTGCTGACAGACCAGCTGTATAAGTCAACAATCCATTGACAGTCGTATTTCCGCTAACCATCGTTTCTGGAGTTTCGATAGACACTTTGGCTCCAGATTTAATTTTAACCACTCCGTCAGTCTGAACAGAAACATCCCCGCTGGAACGGTCATGCTCAATCACAGTGCCATTTTTAAATCGGCGTATCCATTTGTCTTTACTGCTTGCAGGAGGCTTATCGGCCGTGCTGTAAATTGCGCCAATCACACAGCCGTTTTCGCCGCGAGCGTCCAGCAAGCAGACAACTTGCTCACCTTCGTCGGGCAGGCTGTAAAACTGATTGCCACCAGCAGCCGGTGTAACCATCGGCAGCCAGTCAGTTTCCATGTCTTCCAGAGCAGGGATTTTGACGCGCAGATTGTGACCGGCTTCATCTACCGCCGATACCACGCCGAATTGTAGGGTTGCCCCGAAATCATGGGTTTGTTGCATCCTGCTGCTCCTCGTCATCAATATACTCAATCATCTTAATCTCCAGCTCTGTCGTGTAGCCACTGTTGCTGCGATATTCATGCCGCGCTTGCTTCACCAGATACTTACCGGAAAACTTACCTATGTTTTTCAGCCGAACGGTTTGCCCTGCAACCAGCAGCGCGTTGCCGAACAAGGTGATGTTTCCGGCACATTGATCGTCTTGTGCTTCAGCCAATTTAGCATCGGCACGAGCATTAAGCTGCGCTTGGCTCTCGCCTTTATTCGGCACAATTTTTAAAGTGTCACCAGTGTGGCCACGTTTAGATTTCGGACGCAAAGACTTGGTTTTACGCGTGGCCGACACCGTTTTCTTGGTCTTCGGGTCATAACCACGCATTTCTACCTGAGTCGGCACACCTTTAATCAGATCTCGCAGCCGAATTCGCGTCATATCTTCCGGACTCAATACCACCACTACTTCACGCTCTTTCAGCGTGGCATTATCTGCAAACACCAGCTTATTCCCAACAATCTTGAAAGTGTGGCCATACTCTTTGGCCAAGCGACTCAGAAACTCAATATCACGCTCCTGATACTGGGTTATACGCTTAATTTTTATGTCTTTCACTTGACCGGATGGCTCCAATTTAAGACGGGCAGCCACTTGACGAACGATCTCTGCAAGCGTGGTATTTTCATACGCACGACCTTTTAAGGTACGGCTGGCTTTGCTGATACCAGCTGCCAATGCCTTTATGCTTACCGTTGACGGAGGATGGTTATACTCAATTTCAGCGATTTCAAAGCTGCCCAATGCCACCAAACCGGTAAATTGGTCGCCCAAACTCAACGCAAGTGCATCGCCTTGCTCAGGATACCAGCCACGCAACCAGCGGCCGTCGGTATCTTCAAATTCTACCTGTAGTTCATCAGATTGCCCCTCAAGATAATCTGTATAAACGAAGGAAATCAGATACGGTGCAATGTCGCCGGTGATGTCTTTGTTTTCGTAGCTCAGTGTGAAATCCGGCTTGGTTACCGGGTGTGTACCGCCCGAACCGCCTTGCACGGCCAAGCCGGACAATAAAGACGAAATATTCATAGTCTTCCTTTTCAGACGGCCTTAACGCAGCCAAGGCGGTAAATCGGCCTGATTGTTTTTAGGTTTGCTTTCCAATACTGGAACAAATACTGTCAAACCACTGACAAACTCTTCAGCCAACGGCAAATGCGGATTTGCCGCAATAAGGCCGTCAATCAGCAGCGCATTGCCGTAGTGCTTATGGGCAATCAAATCCCAGCGGTCACCGTCTTTAGTTATATAACGTAAAACTGCACTCATGAATCACTCCGTGTTGCAAGCCATCCAGTCAAAGTTTCAACTGCTGACGCTCCATTCGCCATCGCCTCTGTTGCCGTCATAATGGATGACCCGGCGGCATCCAACCAACCTCCGACTGAACCGCTCTCATAACCCGATCTTAGGCTTGCAACCGTATTACCAAGTGCATTTCCAGCCATACCGAGCTGCTCTGCCAGTTTTGTTGCGCTCGTCAAGTCACCAACAACAGCCGTCACTTCTCCAATGCCGTTCAAGTTTTGTAGAACCGGCGCAGCAACACCAAGTGCATCACCGACCAAGTGCAAAAGTCCGGCAGGATCATTTTTTAGCTCTTTCGCCGCTGTAATAATGCCTTGCACTTGTTCAATGCCACTTTCTGCAGCCCTATAAATTTTTACTCCTGTCTCAACCGCTTTGATTACCTCAGACGCCTGTGCCTGAACCGACTCGGGCAGCAGGGACAGTAATGGATTTTGTTTGCCGCTGATAATCGCTGGTGTTGGCAGTGGGTTATTTGGGTCGCCGACAAATTCAGTCAACTCAACGTCCAACTCACGCGCGGCCGTTCGGCCTTTACTGTCCTGAATCAACGTGCGCTCGGTCAGGCTTTCAATTACAAACCAGCCGACAAATCGACCTGAACCATAAACCAACGACACCGCTTGCTGCGCCTCCAGAGCAGCCAGCAAGCCCTTGTAGGCCGTGTCAGGATTGCCCAACATCCAATGCAGCTTTAACCCAAATCTCAGCGTGGTCAGCTCATTTTCCATCGCCTGCAGGCGTGGTCTTCCCTTAAGCACTTCATGCTTGGCAAACTTGGCCGAGTGCTGCGCTTCCAGGCTGGAAAAACTTTGCAAGGTCTCAAATCTCACGTCGCCCAACATTGCATACATCAGAAAGCCCTCCGTTCACGGTCGGCCATCATACGTTGAAACAGCGTTTCAAATTCGCGTAAGCCCATTTGCAAGGCCGTCTGAATTTGTGCAGGGTTACCACCTGGCGCGTTGATGGTCGGATTAAAATGGATGGTCACACCGCCAGTGGCGGACGCAGCCTGCCGCGCCTGCTCGAAATCTGCACGATGACCGGATACACGCGCAGCGACATCAGCACGTAACTGACCGACACGGTTCGTAAAACTGTCTTTCAGACGGCCTGCCCATGTGCCGATAGTACCGATTGGCCGACTGGCCGTGCGACGGATACCGATGTCCAAACCTTGAGTGATAAAGCCACCGAAACGGCGGAATTCACGACTTGGAGAATGGATATCCATTACCGCCTGGAATTTTGCCTTAATTGAATTACCGATAGATGCAATTGTGTTATATACAGCTGCCGCCGCTGATTTAATGCCATTGATCAATCCCTGAATCAGCATCCGACCAAAGCCGGAAAAGGTTGACGGTAGGGTTACTCCAAACCAGCTCATCACACCAGCAAATGCCTGATAGAACAAACCGAGTGGTGAAAAATTGAGAATGGTTTCTGCAATATTGCCTATGCCACTACTGAAAAAGGCTGTGATTTTTGCCCAAAGTCCACTGAAAAATGTTACCAAGCTTTGCCATAATGCCTTTGCACCACCAACGACAGCAGACCAATTGTCATAAAGCAAATATGCAGCCACAGCTAATAAGCCTATAGCAATACCAATAGGATTGGCCATCAAGAACATACCTAAACGCATGAACAGGCCGGTAATCTGTAAAATCCCCGTGCGGAAGATATTGACGATAAACATACCGCCAAGGAGCGTGGTTTTAAATAAGGCCAAACCACCTATAAAACCAATCAGAGTACGGGTCAATGTAGGATTGGCAGCCGCCCAATCAGAAATACTATGAATAATGGGCGCGATAGATGACATTAAAGAATTAATCGCTGGTAGTAATGTCGAGCCAATAACAATCCCCAACTCTTTCAAGCTGTTTTTAAAGATTTCCCAATTGGCAGCTGTAGTCTCTGAGCGAGCAGCAAACTCTTTACTCATCGAACCTTCGAAACTCAATTTGCCATCTTTTCCTGTATCCTTTAAAGCTCTGATTGATTTCTCGTAAAGATCTACATTACCAGCCAAGACTGCGATGTCATCCGCGTACTCCAATCCGAATAAATCAACCAATGCACCCATTTGTTGTTCTTTGGGCAGCTTATTCAATGTCTTCAAAAAATCCTGTAAAGCTTGTTCCCCATTTTCGGAAATCGCTTTTTTCAAATCTTTTGATTCCAGACCCATCATCTGCAAGGTTGCTTGAAATTTTTTCCCTTGTTTGTCGGCAGTCATCAACTTGGTCAGCATCCCATTAATTGCCGTACCGGCAACCTCGGGAGACTTACCCAAACTGATAAAAGTATTTGCTAAAGAGGCAGTCTGTAGCTCAGTCAATCCAAACTGTTTGGCCACACCACCGACACGTCCTAATGCATTGACAATATCTGAAGCTTTTGCGGGGCTATTATTGGATAAATGGTTAATTGCATCGCCAAGCTTACCAATCTGCTCAATAGGAATCTTATAGACATTGGCCAGCTTAGCCATACTTTCACCGGCCTGATCTGCGGACATATCAAAAGCAACCGACATCTTGGCAATCGTTTCCGTAAAGCCAATAATATCGTTCCGAGCTATACCAAGTTGACCGCCCGAAGCAGCAATAGCGGCCAATTCTTCTGCCGCCATTGGAATTTTGCGGGTTAGGGCGAGAATATCATTGCCCATTTGCTTGAATTGCTGTGGTGTATCAAAGTCCACAACTTTTTTCACATCAGCCATTGAAGATTCAAAGTCCATGGCCAATTTGACCGGGACAACAGCCGTCGCACCAATTGATACAACTGACATTACCTGTTCGCGCATTTTTCCACGCTGTTCTTTCAGATGACCAAGTTTTGTATCAATATTGGAAAGTTTGAGTTGTTTTTTACGAACTTTATCGATAGCTGTGCCAAGTTGGGTATATTCACGCCGTAATTCATTTACGCGTTGCCGTGACATCCGCAGCGGATTTTGCAAAGTCTGACCAATCAAACGTTGCCGTGCAGACAAGCGTTGTTGTTCGTCATTCAGACTTTTGATTGAACCTTTAAGATTTTTCAGACCTGAAATCGCTGCACCGGCAGCAAAACCGACCTTTACACCGATTGCCAAATCTGCGGACATGATTTATTATCCTAAGTAGATATTGAGGGATTTAAAAATGAATAAATTTTTTGATTTTGCTATCGACTTCCCAGCTGAAAAACTGGTTTCAGCAGCAATCCTTCTAGGATTCATAATCGGTAGCATTAAAGGAAATTGGGCGATGGGGATTGCTTACGGCATTTTCGCTCCGCTCACTTTAATCCCAGTAATATTACTCATCGCCTTTTTGGGTGTTCTCTATAAATTTTTTACCCGAAACTAAATTGAAGACTTCCTGTAGCCCGCCTTGATTTGGCGGGCTGCTTCTTTTTGCCAGTCTTCAAACTCATCAAGCGGCATGGCATACACCTCTTGTACGCTCCAGCCAAACCACCAAGCCAAATCAGCAACAGCATTCAAAAGCTGCTCATCAGCTTCTTCATTACTCAGCAGCGGCTTCGTCTTCTTGTGAGCGACGAAACCAGTCTTGCACCTGTTTATAGTCATACAAATCCAGCTCGTCCAAATCTTCAGGCACCAAACCTGTGATGCGCGCGAAAATCGTCAACTCCTGCTCGGCATCGCTGCTCAAGTGCGCCACAGCACGCAAATCACCCACACGCGGACGGCGCAGTTTCAGTTCAGTCAGGTTTTCGCCCGTCGCCAAACGTACAGGATATTTAAGCTTTACAGTTTTGGTTGCACCCAAGTTTTCTTGCAGTTTTTGTGCTTCAGTCATCATTTAATCCTTTTGAAAATCAATAAAAAATTGCTGTACCCAAGAAAGATACAGCAATTCTGCCAAAGGCCGTCTGAACCGGCTTTTAATGTGTTTTAATACTTATGCACCGATGTTTTTACGCATCTGTGCCAATACATCTACGCCGTCCACGCGCAGAATATTATTGAAGGAGTTGTAGTAGAAGAGCTCTCGACCATCAGCGACTTGGCGTACTTCATTTACATGGAAGGTGCTGGAAAACTCTGCCTTTTCTTTTGGTTTAAAGC
Organism: Neisseria sp. 27098_8_158; assembly: GCF_041433145.1. Lineage (NCBI taxonomy): Bacteria > Pseudomonadati > Pseudomonadota > Betaproteobacteria > Neisseriales > Neisseriaceae > Neisseria > Neisseria sp. 27098_8_158. Next base: position 319,543 of record NZ_JAPWAZ010000002.1, on the reverse strand, counting down.
CACCCAACGCATCTTTGCCGAATGTGCCGGTCATGGTAGTGACCATCGGCACTTCTTTCTGCAAACCTGCTGCGTCGAATGTTTGCAGGTTGGAACGAATCATCAGCTGCACCGCTTTAAACGGATTTTTACTACGCGCAGCCACTTCGGGATAGAAGCTGTTCCATTTAATTTCGGATTCCAATGCTTCCATGCCGCTAGGCAGCTTGATGGTGCCGAAAAGACCCAAGCCAGTGACTTCATCCATGGTGTACTCGACTTCGGGCGCGGTAATTTCAGAGGCCTTGCCCAACAGATTATTGCCGTCGATATAGACGTTGGCATTGTAGATTGCATTTAATTGCGCCATGTTTCAGCTCCTTAATTGCCGCTGACCAAGTTGGCCAGATATTTTCGGGTCATGACCGAGGTATTGGTCAGACGTTCGGCCGGGATTTTCGGTGTGTAGGAATATACGATGGGGACTTGGCCTTTGCTGAATGCGTCGACTAAATCGTAGTCGTAGTCCAAGCTCAGAGAGAAGCCGACGATGGATGGCAACGTACTCATGTAGGTACGGACGGTTTCCAGCAGGCTGTCAAGCAAGGCTTCGTCAATCGGGCGGTCGACATATTGCAGCTCAGCGCGACGGATGGACTCGTCAATCAAGTCGCCGGTACGTTGGGCTACCTCAAAGTTCTTGATGTGAGAAGTAGTTGGGAAACAGGCAAGACGGTTGCCCCACATACGATACCCAGTACCATAGCTATTGAAGACGGTAGTAATGCCTTTTTCATTGAGGCGGTTGGTTTCGGACTGCGGGTCGTCGGCGCGAGCAGTCAGACCGATTCCCACGCCGGTTACGCCCAAGAGTTCGCGGTTAGATTTGCTGAACCAATAACCCTGCTCAACATCGGTCTTCATGCGCAGACCGGCAGCGTGGGTAGCCAGTGATTCCATACCCAACAGACCGATCACATGCGGGAAAAACAGCTCGGCACGGTCGCTTGATGTCTGAAAATTAATCGTACCCAATGGCCCACGGCCTTCGAGAGCTTTGCTCAAGGTCGTGCCTTCAGGTGCGTTGATATAGGCAATTGCATTCAGGTTGTCGGCCACGGCAATCATTTTGGCGGCGACGGTAGCCGTTTTGTCGTAATTCGGCACAATAATGATTTTGGCATCTGCGCCTTGGCGATTGTAGCCTTCTGAGAGCAGCTCCAAGCCCGTGCGCTGTCCAGTAGCCGCGACATATGCACCGATGATGTCGGCCTCTGTTACTTTGGTCGGGTCTACGTAGCTGTAACTGATTTTCGGGGCGGTCGGTTTGGTTTTATACACAATCTCGCCGGTTAGCGCGTTGATGGTGTAGTGCTGGCCTTCGATCAGTGCGGCTGCGCCGTCAGTCAGGGCATAACCGATCAGAAGTGCAGGTTTGTCGGTATAGGCCGTCAAGGTATTGCTGTCGACGGTCAATACTTCGTCCTGTACTTGGGTCTTATGGCGTGCGGGATCGCACACGTTAATCACATAAGCCACACCAGAAGCATAACGTGTCCAAATATTGGCCGCGTCAGGCAATGTAAAGCCTTTACCGGTCAGCTCACCGCCAAATTGTGCAAAGTCTTTCTTGGTTTGACACACAGTCAATTCGTTGACCGCACCGACTGGTGCAGTACCGACAATAGCCGTAATCGCACCGTCAACGGTATAGACAGGATTAGAACCACCGTCAATACGGATGGTCTCCGTACCATGATGATAGGCTGCTGCCATTATGAATTCTCCTTAGTTTTTAAATCAGGGTTTAATGCATTTCCATTCAAGCGGCCATGCACCTTAATGAGCAAGGGATTGGTATTGGGCTTACAAACTTCGACTTGTTGAGTTTCCGTCTGAACGGTCAGCTCATACTGCCATGCACCGGCATCTTCGTTTAAAAAACGCTCTTGCAATAAATGACACGGAAGACAGTTTGGAGGGCGGAAGCCGACAATCGCCAACCTAGCTTCGTCTAAAATTGCCAGTGTGCCTTCATCGCCGTGCAGATTGCTGCCGATAACGGTTAACACCAGCGTCATGTCGCGCTGCTGGGCAATGTTGCCCAAATGTTCCAAATCAGTGAACTTACTGCCACCGTAGCCCACTAAAATCGCACCGGTCGGGTGGATAAACTGGTATTCAGACGGCCTTTCGGGGAACGCTTCCACGATGACCCATGGAATGGCCGTCTGCAAATGCTCAACTACCGCGTCAATAACAGGACGTGTCGCACTCACAATCAATACCCCGTCATGTCAATACGCGAACCGCCACGCGTGTGGTACGCACCTGGCTCCGGCTGCGCCTCTTTGTCCAAAGTATCAACGCCGATATGTATTTTTCCGTCGCGGATGGCTTCTAACGTTTTCAGAGTCGCGTTGTAGGCAGTCTCCAACGTTTTCGGAAAATCCGCCCGATTGATGCGGCGCGAGTGCAGGAAATGGCGGGCAATGTTGATACACAATGGCGGCAACACAGTCGGCACTGACTTGAGCGGCAGCGGGTAGCGTCCGCGCAAGTAGCCGTCAACCAAATCACAGGCATACCGAATCGCTTCATCGACCACATCCCAGTCAGGGTCAGTCGCGCGCGGCTCATCGTTGGTCAACTGCACCAATTCCGGCTTACTCATAGCCTTGAGCATATTTTCGGCGTTGATGTAGTACATTACGCGTCCGCCTTTGTTTTGCGTTGCGTTTTGGTTTTGGACTCAGGATCTTCAGTCGGATTAGATTCAGACGGCGTTTTCTCTTGAGCTTCTGCCTGTTGTGCATCCAGCTCTTCGCCTGTAGTTGCCGTCGGCGTCACATGAGCGGCCACTGATTCGTATTGTTCAGGTGTCAACTCAACTGCTTCACCTGCTTCCACACGGAATTGCTTACCGGCTTCGTCTTCAAGAATCAATGCAGTGTTTGCGATATAAACCTTAGCCATGATTAACCTTTCAACAATACACGAACAGTTTCACCTGCGGCGGTTGCAGCAGTCAGAGCCGTACCGGCAATTTTTGCCGCACCGGATACTGCACAGCCTTGTGCGTCTGCACCTACTTCGGCACCGATAGCCACTGCGCCACCTGATTCGACAACAGCAATACCGACCACATCGACTGCAGCAGTATCACCAGTTTCAACATCATATGGAGCGACACCCAAAACGGCCTCGCCGGCTTTAGCCTGTGCACCTTTAAAATTAACAAAGCGGTTTTTCACAATTGCGCCTGTCGCGGTAATGGTAGTTACCAGTACCACTTGTTTGGTTTGAGCCATTTAAACCTCTACTTTCTGCATAACTGCATTTTCTTTCAAACGATAAGCTTCCAATTCCCACAGATGGCGAATAGCATCTTGGTATGCCAATTCACAGCCCATCTGTTCATCAAAAATATCGTGGCTAAGACAAGCCGCCTTACCAATCACGACAAAACCCGATTTCAGGGTCAACGAGCAAACGATTGCAGTTGTCTCACCCACACGGTGATAATCAGCCTTATCAATCTTGTTTTCGATTTCTTGAGGTGTAATCTTTAAGCTCATATTTTTCTCCCTAGCCGTCTAGGCACTTCAGACGGCCTTGTCAATTAATCTACGGTGTTTTCAAACAAGAAACCGCACGCACTACCCACCACAGCCGCTTTGCGGATATCGGTATAACGAGCATATTCGACTTTGCCGCCAACTTCTTCATAACGGTCGACCACAGGCATGCCACGGCGGCGGAAGGTATAGCCGAATGCAGGTTCGCCTTCGTCATTGCCGTCTGAAACCAATTCGGGTCGAACAATCAGACTGGCAAATTTGCCCCAAACGTCCTTGGTGGGTTTGCCGGTTGCAACAGATGAAACAGCCTGACCGACAATGATGTCATCCAGTTCCAGCAGGTTTTTCAACTGTTCAACAGTCAAGAGAGATTTACGGTCATTGGCGGACAGAGAAGCGAGGAGAGCCTTATTGCGCTTGAGTTGAGACAACACGCTGGCACCTACTACCAATACGCCGGGGCGCACACCGCAAGCTGCACGGACGGTTTCACGTGCACTTTCAATATCGGCCAACGGGTCTGAATTATCGGCACTCCACTTTTTCGTAGCCGCCAAATCTTTAGTGTGGCCACTCTGATAAGCAGATTTCGCCTGCAGCAAAGCAGCCGTTTCGATTTCTTGGCGCAGTTGCACACCCTTGGTAGCGCGACGGGTAGCTTTGGCTTGCTCGTTAAACAGCGATTCCGCTTGCTCACGGTAATCCACACCAGCCGCTAAATCGTGTTCTTCCAACACAATCGGCAGATAGTTCGGCGCATCCAAAGTAATCACGTTAGACGCTGCGCCGACGGCACGCTTGGTGTCGTATTCGACAAAAGAGCCTTTGCCGAACACCGGCACCTGTACGCCTTCTTTATCAGTGAATACTTGAGGGAAAATTTTCTCGGCAATAAATTCCGCGTTTTTATAACCGACTGCCAGATTGGTTAAAACTGGATCGACCTGACCGCGAAGGCGGCGCAAATGAGAACTCATCGTTCATCCTTTCAAATTGAAATGCGACGACATCGTCGCTTTTGGGTTAAACGGCGGTACGACGTGCCGCTTCTTCGTAGGTGATGCCTTCTTTGGCTGCCAAAGCCACAGCACGTTCGTGATGGCTCAGCGCATCAGGATTAGCCGCTTCGGCAAAATCGGCTGGCAGTCCAGCGGCGGCCATAGGAGTAGTCCCTTTGGTATAGTGGCCGCTTGGCAATACTTCCGGGAGGTTGCGCAAGAATTGGCGCAACGCTTCGCCAATGGTGCTGCCTTCGCCAAAATCGACGCTGGTATGTTCGGGGTATTCCGTGAAGTCCAATACCTGCACCACCAAATCCTTATCAGCGGGTTTCAGACGGCCTTCTTTTACCAAGGCTTCGGCAAATTCGGCATTCTGATCATGTTGACCTTCACGCAAGGCTTGGTCTTGCTCGTCTTGCAAGCGTTTCAGCTCTGCTTCCGCAGCGGCTGCCTTAGCTTCGGCTTCTTCACGGGCGGCTTTTTCGGCTGCCAGTTGTTCTTCGGGCGACATAGAGGTCTCCTTGTTTTCATGGGTTTGAGATTCGTTTGGGGTTACAGGGTCGGCAAATGCCGGTGTGGGCGGTTCGGGCTGCCAGTCTGCCGATTCTTCAATGTCGCGAATTCCCCAATCGGCAACGACTTTATCGGCGGTGGCCGCGTCGTACTGCTCAATCAGCCACTCACGCAGACGGCGGAAAATCGAGGCCGTGCGGCGGTGTGCATATTCGGAAAACTCGACATACTCATCGTCTTCAGCAAAATTAATGGCGGATAAACCTTTTACCGCAGGTGGTTGCGCACCGAGAAAACCGACATGGCGCAGATACCAAGAGCCTGGCTTCGGATTACTCGGGCTGTCGGGCGGATAGAAACTGGCCGACACTTTTTTGTAACGGCCGCTTTGTACAAGACTGACAAAATCATCGTCCATTTGCGCAAAATCGGCCGACAGCACACCACCATCGGCTTGCAGACTGCCCACCCAGCCATAGGCCGGAGCATCGGTCTTCGGATGGCCGATAACCAGTGGTGCTTCATGCAGCTTTGGATCATATGCAGCAGCTGCCTGAGCCACATCCGCATCGGTAATCGTCACTTTTCGGCCGTTATTGTCAGTACGCGTGCCGGATTTAAAAATTTCAAACAACTTTTTCACAAAAAAAGCCCCATCGGATTGATGAGGCTATTTTGACAAAGGCCGTCTGAAACGGCTTTTAATGCGGTTTAAAACATGTTTTCCTCAAAATGCGCAAAAACGGCATTTTTAGCGAGTTTATGGCTCAGTGTAGGCAAACCCCCGACCGAGCCGAGAAACGCGATATAAAAGCGGTCAGGACAAAACCTGACCGCCATTCCGTTTTATTACGAGACTTATCCAAACAAATCAGTCTGTCTTTTCGACCTTTCCGCATCTCCGACTGCTTTCACAATGCGATAGATTTGTTGAACAGTTAAATCAAATTTCTTACTTAACGCTGCATGATTCTTACCATTAAATTCCCGATATACCTGTTGGTCTCTTTCCGATACCTTGCCGATATGGTTCTTCGGGATATAAATCAATTGGCCTCCCCAGTTATCCGTAATGAATCTTGCCACCTTCTTACTTACCACCTTCGCCTGAGTTTTATCCAACATCGGCAGCTCAGAACATAAACAGGCAGACATTTGGTCTTCCAAATCGGTCACCAGCTCGGGTACGCGTTCATCAGCCACTTAGCACCTCCAGTTTTCTTTCCTCGCGTAACAACCATTGTTTCAAGTGTTCAATGACCTTCTGTGCATTATCAATATCAAGCCAGCCATGATAATCAACGCCGACCATACGCTTTACAAACCTACCCAAAGCCAGCTCGGACGGATTTCTTACTGCACCGATACCGTGTAGCTCAAGCCATAACGCACGTATTTTTTTAATTTGGCCATCAACCGCAGGATGGGCAGGCCGGACTTTAATATCCAGCTTGTCACTTTTAGCCTGCGCTTTTGTCGTTACTACAAAACCACGCGCCTTCAGAGCCGTTACCACCAGTTCTAACTCATCGACCGACAACTTAGTGCTGCTCGTTTTCCCGCGCGAAATATTGGCCAATAGCGTACGGTACTCGCTATCGGCCATCATCAACTGCGTTTTACCGACGTGAATCAGACGGATTAAACGCTGTTTTTTCGCTTTTGCCGTTTCCATGCTAATCCTTTCTTTTCACATACTGAAACGCTGTTTCATATATTTAAATAAATCAATATATTATGCATGATTCTACATTTGCCGGTAGTCATTTGGCAAATAAAAAAGGCCGTCTGAAAGTTTCAGACGGCCTTTTTTATAGCCTGGCTATGGATTGACTGCTTTTTTCAAATCCGTACCGGCTTTAAATTTAGGCGTAGTATGGGCAGCGATGACCAATGCCTCGCCGGTCTTAGGGTTACGACCTTGACGTTCTGCCTTGTCTACAACATAGAACGTACCGAAACCGGTTAATCGAACCTCGCCACCGGCAATCAGCTCGTTAGTCACAACAGTCTCAAAGGCATTCAAGACATCAGCTGCAGTAGATTTACTTACGTTTGCTTTTTCGGCCAATGCGGCCACCAATTCAGTTTTATGCATGATTAACTCCAAATGATTTAATAAAAACGGCAGACCGTGCCGCGCGGTTAAACTCTTTAATCTTTTCCGTCCAGCCAGTTGTCTTCATCTTGGTCTTTCCAATCGTCTACCCGAAATACCAAGTGGATTAACCAATAGACGAAGATTGAGGCAGAAAATAAAAACAGCAGCATAATCACACTTTCGCAATATCCAAGTTCATCAGCTGATACTCGCCGTCTTGACCACGTTCGTAAATTCGTACAAATTGCTTGCTTGTATGAACTTGCAAACTATCGCTCAAAGCATCCATAGCGCGTTGCCATTTCTCATCTTTAATTGCCAACCGGCGCAGCCCAAGAACACGAGCAGTAGAGATATTGCCTTCTTTATCAACCTGGAATGCCGCATTAATGAGCGTTTTCAACTCCGTCCGGCTGCCCTCAGTCCACTCATTGATGCACTCATCAATCAAAGCCTTGGCGGCAAGCAGACCTTCATCAAAGACCAGCGTGTCCTGCATAGCAAGATTTACACGATATTGCCCGTCGAAGCTGTGAAGAGTGACATTGCCTTTCTTGCCGCCCAACGATACGTCGTAACGGTCGGCGGAGAGCTGTACAAACGCCGCAATATCCTCGACAGCACCACGTTTGAAATCCACAATCTTTTCTTGTACCGACCGAGCCTTTCCTGCCAGCTCCATGACCAGCTCGTCGCGCAATAAATCCATTTCCTTAATATTGTCTACCGGCACCAAATTACCTTTTGCATCTTTGCGGTATTTGCTCAAATCCAGTTCATTCATTTTTAATACCTTTCTGCCTGTCGGCATATATCTTTCTACATTCATCCACCGTCCGGTGGCGTTGGCCGTGTATCCAATCCCTGTTCATACAGGGTGCAGTTTTCAATACTGCCAACTTCTGTTTCAATGCTTTTGCTTGCTGTTTACCGTATGTAGTAGGAGTATGTTTTTCATCCAACCTAGGCGCCATCTTTATTTCCAAAGGCGGCAGATAGCGGATTAAGTCAGATGGATTCGGCCATTCGTTCTGTGAGACAGCGATACTCTCAAACGCCATTTTTACCCTTGATACATCACGATCAGGCTGCCATTTTTGTTTGAGCAGAAGGCCGTACCACACTTGGGCTACCGCCGTCAGGTCTTTAGCAGCCGGTCGGCCTTTTAGATTTAAGGCAGATAGCAACATAAACCCTTTGGCGATTTCCTTTTTCAACCATTCATGCTGGTTCTCCATTTCCTGCCCACTCCATCAAATTCCCCACACCGGTACGAAGCTTTGTCCCTGATTCAGCCGCATTACAGACAGCAGGAGTTGAAGCCATTCTTTCCGGCTGCCAAAATGTAATGTTTTCCAGTAAAAATCCGTGACTTGTCAGTGGAGTTTTCAGACGGCCTGAGTCACGCGCCTCAATACACCGGTTTGCAGCCCAAATCCATGCTTCACGGGGAGCTGCATATTGCTTACGGTTGCGCTCGACCATCCTTGCCTGAATCATAGGCAGCAAATCTCCCAATAGCTTTGAAACTCTGTTAAAACTTAAATCCTTTTCAGCCGGACGAAACAGTGTCAAATACCGCAATATCGCTTTGACCAGCTCGTCCGAAATGCCGGTCAGGGCAATCAGGGCTTCGCGGGCATCATCATGGGCGATTAATACATCCAAGCTCATCACCGCACCGCAGGTAGGGCAGCGTACTTTCATGTTCTTGCCTCCATCAGCCTTTTGAGGCTGCAATAAACCAAGTCGGAAAAATCAATAGCCGCATCACATGCCTGATCACCATCTTCTACATCCACCGGAGGGAAATAAAACAACCCGTTTCTCCAAGATGTATTTGCAGCGACAACCGCATAAACTTCTTCAAGCGTACAGCCCTCATTCAGCTCTTTACTTAGGTAATCTGTATCGCCTTCTTGGTTTCCCAAAGCAGTATCCTGAGTAACCTTGATAATGCCGTCACGGGCTATATTTAGATAAATTGTCATATCGCTGCCTCCAAATCCTTACGGCTCAAACACCGCAATGCCGTCTGAACCACATCCTCAATTTCATCCGATAGCCGAGACGACACATACATCATCACAAACTTACCCGACACCGTTGTCAGCTCAGTGACAAGATGACCGCCTTTTTCGCGCCATACCGACACTTTGATTTTGCTGTAATCCCTGTTCATTTTTCCGCTCCGATGGGCTCCAAAACTACGCCTGCCATTTTGTCCGTATCGCTCATTCCGCCATACACCGCCTCCCATAACTGGTCGGCAACCTCTTTATCGCAGTTTGGCTGTACAGATTTACTGCTAATGGTTTCCCACAAAAAAGCTTGACCAGCCCCAACGATGAAACACAAACAGATAACTTTAATTTTCGTACGCATATTCATCTCACACCCCCCGTACCACATCGCCGTCAACAAGTTCAAACCCCAATTCCGCCGCCTGATTCATCGCCGCAGCCACAAGATTGTTGACGGCCAGCGGATAGAGCAGGCTGTTCTGTTCAATCCCTTTGCTCGTTCTGCTCTTCACAGTCAAACGTTCCGCAACCGCATCCACCGCACTTTGGTTCAAAATTTTTGAAACATCCGCACCGACCCGGGCAAACTTGTGTTTCAAATAGCCTTCCAGCTTGCCGTCAGTCAGAGGCAGGAGGGTAACTACCTCGCAACGTTGCACCACCTCGCGCACAGCAGGATTGTTTTCGCTGAGCTTTTGCGCCAACTCCGTCTGACCGATTAAGACGATGCCGAGCAGTCGTTCAAAACCGTTCTTCAGCTCAAAAAAGCGTTTCAAGTGTTTCAGGGTCGGCAGAGGCAGGCCATGAGCCTCTTCAATCAGCAGCAGGTGCTTGTTACCGGCTTTTGCGCTTTCAGTCAGAGCGCGATGGATTTGGCGGAAACGAGCCTCCGGACTGCGTTTCGGGCTTGTTCCAGGCGCAACCGCCTCCAAAATTGCCTCAGCGATATGTACCGCTTTGAGTGTCTTGCCCTTTTGGTCGTTGTCTTCCATTGCCAGCACATAAGGCTCAATCAACACAATCTGACGGCCTTCGCGGTTGATACGGTCTTGCAGGTCTTCGCGCAGTGTAGATTTACCCGCGCCGCTTTCACCGACCACTGCCACAAAACCGCCATGACAGGCCGTCTGAAACATTGCCTCACGTACATAACGCACATCTGACGTCATATACACATCGTCTGCCGACTGGATTTCATCGTTGAACGGGTCGCGGAATAATCCAAAATGCTGTTTTGCGGCTTGGTTCAGGGTTGCTTTTCGTAGTAACATCTCATTGTCCTTGTCTTCGTAAGTTGCTTGGGCAGGTGCGGTTTCCGGCTCGTTTCTCAGGCTCGCTGGGATTTCCGCACCATTCTTTTCAAAAAATTGTTTCAATTTCCTTCGCAGCTCGGCTGCGTTTTTTTTCGGCCATTGCCCGTGATTGACTACCGCTACCAGCATTGGCTTGCTGCATCCGATTTCGGCTGCGACGGCGGCATAGGATTTGCCGATTTTTTGAAAACTTTGTTTCATCGTTTCCTTTCCGCAAATGCGACGACGTCGTCGCATTTGCCTAACCGGTTTTATGTAATTTCAGACGGCCTGCCGTTTTCAGCTTGTCAAAAACCGCTTCCAACTGACTGGCGGCCACACCGTCCGGATAATGTTTGGTAATGAGCACAACAGCCTGTTTCCAGTCTCCACCTTCGGCTTCGATACGCGGCTTCAACAGCTTCGCTATTCCCACCTTGCTCAATACCTGCTCGGCGACTTCCATCCGGTTGTATTCCATCTGCTGGCCGCCACGATCCAAATAGAGCGTATTGCGTGTAGCGAGCGTATCTTCCTGGTGTCTGAATGGATCTATAGATCCGCCGAACGGTACAGCCTTGCCTTTTCGATTGGCTGCCGCCTGCTCCAGCGTTTCCGCTCCCATAGCCATCTTGTCGAGTTCCTTAGCATATTGCTGGGCATCGGTATTCCCCGGTGCCTTGTACTCCTCACCGATGACTGCCGAATCGGCTCTGAAGCCCATATCGTCAAACACCACTTCCGGCACAGCCACCCATGTTTCACGGCCGTCTGCATCAAACGTTGCCACTCGCGCTCCGTTCTCTTCCCAAGGGTTTTTGGCTACTAAAACCTTCTGCCCAACTAATATGCCCTGAATGGCTTTCACACTGTAGAAACGACCGCCGAAGCGTATTTCCAAATCAGCCGATACCTTGGCTTCTTTTGGCGCACTGATTGCCAGCTCACGACAATATTCCGCAGGAGGCGGCAGGATCAGCTGCTCCGGTTTGATTTTGTTCCACGCCTGATAGCGGGTCATACCGTGACGGCTGTGAATCTGCGTACCGTTGTAGTAACGCATCCAACGCTCTGCCAGGGCATTCAGTTGGTCGATATCGTGCACCTCGGTAAAGCGCAAACCGCTTTCAAAAGATGTTTCCACAATGTCATTGGCTTTCTCTACCTGACCTTTGGCACGGGGGTTGCCGGGTTTATTGATCTGCACATGCACATCAAGCGACTTGCACAGCGTTTTAAAAGCAGACGACGTATTCGCACTTCCCGGGTCAAGCATGACCATGCGCGGCACACCGCGTATAGGATCCTTATGCACATCCTCCTTGGCTTGCATCATGAAGATGAAGAAATCGCACAAGTTCGCACTCGTCTCGCCACCGAAGTAGTACCGGGCGACAATCGTTCCACTGGCATGGTCGGTGCCGGTGTAACGCCACACGCGGTCTTGCTCAATCTTCACAACATTTTTAGGTTTGTTTTTGTAGAATTCCTCCTCTTTCATCACCCTAAGCCCCGTATCCTTGCCGTGTCGCGGCAGGTAATACAAAACACACAAACTAGGGTCGATTTGCCAGCAATGATTCGGATGTTCAGATTTCATACGGCTGACAGGATCAGGCTGAAGTAATTGGTCGGGATGTAGCTTGTACTCTCGTAAAGCCCGGGTAATGGTGTTTTCAGAAAGAGGACTTACTTCCCCCGTTTCCTCATCAATCCGCGCCGCCTCGATTTTGCCGTTGGCTCGCAGCATCTCCACTGCTTGCTTGACCGACATCAACCGCTTGCCGTTGCGCCTCATGGCCTCCACCAGTACAGCCGAAATCAGTTTGGCTTCTTCCAGCTTCAGTTCCGTTTTACCGGCATCGCTTCGCCGTTTTCGGCTCGGCTTAACACTCACAGACTCCAATTTCCGATAGAGCGTAGCGAGCGATACCCCTAAATCCTGTGCCGACCGTTTCAGATACTCCGACCGTTCTCCCCGTCCAAGCAAAGCGGCTTGAGCCTCGATTTCAGTCAGTCTTTCTACCAATCCGGCGTTCATGATTTATTCTCCCAACCACTCCGGCGTCTCATCTTGAGGGGCTTCCATCGGTAGAGCGTAGCTCTCGCGGATGCCGTTGCAATCCAAAATAATCTGATTCAACGCCCCGACCATTTTTGCCTGATGACTAATCCCGTGCGCCTCACTGTGCGCATTAAGTTGGTCGAACAAATCTTTCAGACGGCTAACTTGACTGCGGATACCGACCTCAAGACTTGATAACTGCATCGTCAATTCACTGCCCACATCTTCCGCCTTCGGCTCTCTTACACCGGTTTGCTTCTTAGCCAGCTTTTCGGCCAGCTCGTCGACCTTCTTGTTCTTGTCGGCAATGACTTTGTCTTTCGCTTCCGCCGTCTCGCGGCTCTCGCGCAAGGCCACACGCAGCTCCTTAACAGTCATACGGTCAACATCATCAAGCGTATTGCCGTTGATTTCGCCGCCTTCGGCAAACTCCAACAAGGTGTCGTCATCTTCCACCAGTAGCTCCAGCAGTTTGGACTTTCCAAGTTTCATCAGCTGTGGCTGCGCCTGTTTCATTTTTGGGTCAATAAAGCGCAACGTGGCATTCATTAAGCGTTGCGATTCACGTCGGCCTAAGCCAAACTCTTTTTCGGCAATCTCAGCAAAACGGCCATGCGGCGTATGCTCTTTGATGATGATGAGTGCGCGACCCAGCTCAAACATACCTTCCATTGTTTGGCGTACCGCAAAACGTCCACGTTCAATCCAAACAGCCTCGTTGTAAGCCTCGCCATTTGAAAAACGATCCATAACCGCCATGCTGTGTATTGCCAGTTCGTTTGCCGTTGCGCCAACCGCGTGTCCTAATACTTCCATTTTTATCTCCTGCAAATGCGACGACGTCGTCGCATTTAATAAACTCGTTGTTCAATTTCCTGCAAACGTGCAGTCAAACGTTCTTGTTGCTGTCTGAAACGTTCCGCGATTTGCAAGGTTTTAATGCTGTAAGCAAAATTTCCGTTATCCAGCTTGACCACTAAGCCCTCGGCAATCAAGTCTTCCAAGTCCCGGCTGACATGTACCGGCGAAATACCGAGGCCGTCTGAAATTTCCTTGTTACTGATGCCGATAATCGGATGGGCTTCCAATGCCTTAAAGACTTTTAAAAGTCGTACGCCTTTGGCACTCATCACGCACTCCGTTTCACTTCATCCAATTTGGACTTCATCCCCAACTCAACCGCGATTTCATGCGCCTTACCACGGCTTGCCTTAACGTTTCCATTCAAAATCCGAGACACATAAGTCGGGTCATAGCCACGCGCATCGCACCAATCCTTAATCGTTTCACCGCGCTCTCGGAAACCTGCTTTTATTTTTTCTGCTTTCACGGAATATCTCCTGTTTCGTTCTCGTGTTAAAATTCCTGATTGTTTAAAGATTTAAACAATCTTGGTTAAATGTTGTGTAAATAATAGTGGAAATATCCCACTATTGCAAGGTTTATTTCCACTTATTTGAGGAATTTTAGGCATGGTTTTGGAGAAAATTAGGCAGGTTATTGAATTTAATAAGATTACACTTGATGAATTTGCCGAAAAAATTGGAGAAAAACCAACCAGATTGAAGGATGTACTGCGAGGAAAGCAGCGTCCACCGCTAGAAATGATCCAATCCATAGTGGAAAATTTTCAAATAGATGCAAATTGGCTGATTGGAAAAGGAGGGAATTTCCACCCAATAGAGGAAATTGACAAAGATGAATACGCATACATTCCCATGTATGACGTAGAAGTGTCCGCAGGGAATGGCGCGGCCGCCTATGGAGTGGCAGAGCCGGCCAACCACTTGGCTTATCGCAAAGACTGGCTTAAGTTACGCGGCCTGTTTGCCAAAGACCTCAACTGTGTCACCGCACGTGGAGACAGTATGGAGCCCACCATCCATAGTAAAGACATGCTCTTGGTGGATACCTCAAAAAACAATCCGCGAGACGGACAAATTTACGTTATCCGCTCAGGAGAAACGCTTTGGGTCAAACGCATCCAAAAACAGATTGACGGCAGCCTGCTGCTGATTTCGGACAACGAAACCTATCCGCCGATGTCATTGATGTTGGCAGACCACCCCGATATTCAGGTCATCGGCCAAGTGGTTCAAATCTCAAAAGACCTTAATTAACTTACAATAGGAAAAAATGATGACAGAAACGAATTACTCTTTTGAAGGGCTGGTAATTGAAAAAATTATTACCCATCGTATTTATCCGAAAAATGAAAATAGAGAGCGTGTAGAACCTAAAATCAGTACACAGTTGATTAATTTGCCTATTACGGCAAGAAGAACATTGGAAAACAGGCTGACCAAAGCTTTGGGTAATAAATCTCATGGCATTGAAATGTCTATTGCCAATACGGCTGAAAATAGTTTTTTTCAGATAGCAGCAGCCATACAACTCAAAGACGAAGCAGAGTTTATTGAAGATTCCGCACAATTTGCTCACATGTTGACCGATGCACAACTGAATACAAATGCACCGGGTGGTATTTTGTTGGTTTTAAAAGGTAGAGTTGGAGATACTGGTAAGCCATTTTTATGTGTGATTAAGGCTGAGCCTCAAGATGGGTTCAGGACCAAAGAAGAGGATGACTTTATCACGATTGAATTCTTAGAAGAATTATTACTGACCGATTCAGCAAGATTATTCAAGATAGGTTTTTTGGTGGCTGAAACAGTAAGGCCGCTAGAGCAAATACAATCTGAGAATTATCGAGCTTTTTTGTATGACCATCTGATGACACAAACGGAAACTAAACCGGCAGCTTCCTATTTCTATCAAGTATTCTTGGGTATGAGTATAGCTGCTTCTTCCCGTAAATTGACGCAGAATTTTTTTGAGTGGACACGCAATTTTATCGATAACTCTGATTTAAGTGATGATGCAAAATTAGATGCGCATGAAGCATTGCGCGTTACATTGAAAAGTGCGGAAGCAACCATTAGTGTAAATAATTTTGCCCAAAATCATTTACCTCAAGAAAAACGAACAGCTTATACAGACTTTATGGTGGCAAAGGACTTTCCTCAAAATGCCGTAAGTAAAGATATTGAATATATTAAAACTCGTTTACGCAAACGGAGGTCTTACGGATTTAGTAACGGTGTAGTTATCTTGACTCCTCCCGAGCATACTCAAGACTATATGGAAATTGCGCCAACGGAAGATGGGGAATATACTGTTGTCACAATTAAAGGACAGTTACAACAACAAAAATGAGTGATATTGATGATTTCAAAAACTATTTAGAAAGCCATCAAGCGGCATTTGCCGCTTGGGGTAGATTTGTGGCTGAAGAAATTCAAAATCAATTATCCAATGTCATTTCTCCTGTTCCGGTTGCCAATTTTCTAAAAATTGAAGCAAAGCCTAGAGTCAAAGAGATTTCTTCAGCTCTGGCCAAGATTGGCCGAAAAAATTACACTTCACCTCAAACTCAAATGACTGACTTGGTCGGCGTACGTTTTGTGGTATTGCTTGCGGAACATATTCAAATAGTTTGTGAAATCATTGAATCCTCATCTCAGTGGAATGCTAAAGTTTCGAAAGATTTTGCAGATGAAATTCAGCAAAATCCCAAAGCATTTGACTATCAATCCAAACATTACGAGATTCGTCCTAAACAAGCATTCATTACACCCGAAAATGTCAGCATCCCTGCTGATTTGTGCTGTGAAGTTCAGGTGCGTTCTTTACTCCAACATGCTTATGCAGAGCTGGTTCATGACAATATATACAAGCCTGACGGCAATGTTCCAAAGAAAGCAGAGCGCGAAGTCGCGAAGAGCATGGCTTTGATGGAAACTACAGATGACTTATTTAGTCGTACTCTGGCAATTTTGAAAGAAGCAAATCAACCACAAGAAGAACTTCTTCCCCAATTATCACAGCTTTATCAAGAGGAAATAGGGCTTGTTCCTGAAGTTGATAAAAAAACCAATATGATTTTTCTAGAAACATTTCAATCCAGCATTGACCCTTCAAATATTCTTGCTAATATCCGGTCACTTTTGAATGAGAAGAAATATCTTGCTAATCGGATAAAAGAAAATGCTGAAGAAATGTATTTTTTCAGTCAGCCAGCAGCTTTGTTGGTTTATTGGCTGATTGAGAAAGTTGGTGCAGATGAAGTATGTAAAAACTGGCCTTTGCCTGCATACAACAAAAACCTGAAATTCATTTGTACTGATTTGGATAAACAACCATCCCATGAACTCTTTTAACCCCCTTTAAAAGCCCATTCA
This sequence comes from Neisseria sp. 27098_8_158, assembly GCF_041433145.1. Taxonomy (NCBI): domain Bacteria; kingdom Pseudomonadati; phylum Pseudomonadota; class Betaproteobacteria; order Neisseriales; family Neisseriaceae; genus Neisseria; species Neisseria sp. 27098_8_158. The sequence continues at coordinate 302,746 of NZ_JAPWAZ010000002.1, read as the reverse complement.
GACGGCCTTTCCTACAATCCCTGTATTGATTTCCAACTCAATACAGGGATTTTTCCATGTCAGACAAATTCAACCAATTCATCGAACGCGTCCTCTCCCACGAGGGCGGCTACGTCAATCATCCCAAAGACCCCGGAGGAGAAACCAACTGGGGCATCACCAAGCGCACCGCACAGGCAAACGGCTACAACGGCTCCATGCGTGCCATGACACGCGAACAAGCTATCGGCATTTACCGTCAAGCATTTTGGGAACGCTATCACGCCGATCAAATGCCGGAAGCGGTTGCGTTCCAATTCTTCGATGCCTGCATCAACCACGGCCATGGTAATGCTGCCCGTATGCTGCAACGCGCCGCAGGCGTGCCGGACGACGGCGTTATCGGAGCAGTCAGCCTCAAAGCCATCAATTCACTTCCGGAGAATGACCTTCTGCTCCGTTTCAATGCCGAACGTTTGGTGTTTTATACCAAGCTCGGCACGTTCACATCATTTGGCAAAGGCTGGATTCGCCGCGTGGCACAAAACCTGATTCATGCGTCTGCAGATAACACCGATTAAAGGGAGACAAACCATGTCAAAAAAGTCACTCATCGCCCTAATGACCGCAGCCATGCTGCCCGATTTCAGCCACAGCGACCTGGGCATTCGCTACGCCATGCCGACTCAGGGGTGTTGGACTCAAGCCCACCGCAAGAGCGGGGTAGCCGCCGCGAAACGCGCAGCCAAAAAAAAGCGTCGCAAATAACCGCCTTTTTCAAATGGTTGGGCGGCTTGGTATCTAATCCGGCCACAGGGAAAATCAGCCATACCAAACTATGGGCAAACGTGGCAGCCGCCTCTATGACCTATAAGTTCTCGCAAACAGCGGATGCGCCGGAATGGCTCTGGTGGGCTTATGGCGCATTGGTCGGCGGGTATGCATTAATCAAACGCGGCATCGCGGCGATTCCGCAGGTCGCTGAAATCCATAAAGGAAAAGACGATGTGGAAAACGCTTAACCCTATTTGGCAGACCCTGATTCTGATTTTGCTGATAGCAGGTGCAGTACCAACGATTTATTTCTGCGGCTATAAGTCCTCGGCAAAGAAGGCGGAAGCTGAAAAAGCCGAAGTCATTGCTACTTATCAGGCTTCAGCCTTGGTCGCCGAGCAGCTCTATACCGAAAAGCTCAAAGCGGCTAATGAAGAAAAACAGCGTTGGTTTGATTTCGCACAAGCACAAAGCCGCGATTTGGCAACCGCCTATCAGCAAATCGGCCGCCAAGCGGCTCAATTGGAGAAGCAGATTGATGAAACTGTACAAAAAGACGGCAACCGTTTTAACGGCCTTGGCACTAACAGCGTGCAACTCTACAACCGTGCCCTCGGCCACGATTAAAACCGTTACCGTAGCGGAAATCCCCCCCGTCTCTTCCGAGCTGCTGCTCGTTCACGAACGCCCCGAGCGTCTGAGTGGCGGCTCTCCCGAACAACTTTTAAACCACGCCGTCCGCTATGGCGAATACTGCCAAAAACTGGAAAAACAAATTTCTGGCTGGCAGACATGGTACAAGAAAGGCCGTCTGAAAAATGACTGATTTTGCCGACCGCGCATCCGAACGCGAAGCCATCTTTCTCGCAGCATCACTGGCAAAGCATCAACCGCCGTCTGAAACCACCGCCAGCCTCAGTCATTGTGAAGATTGCGGTGCGCCGATACCAAAAGCAAGACAACAGGCAGTCAAAGGCTGTACACGCTGCGTTGTCTGCCAAGAATATTTTGAACACGGATGGCCATAAAAATGGAAAAAACCTTTATTCACATCGAGTTTTGGCAACTTGTCGGCTTTTTACTCTCATTCCTCGGCATCTGTTTCACCTTCGGCAAAATGCTGCTGGCGCAATTCCGCGAGCAGCAGGACGAACGCCAAAAACAGCAGGAACGCCTACAGGGTAAAGTCGAAATCATGGAAAACAAACTGGCGGAATTCAATGCCGGCCTGCCGCTCACATACGTCCTGCGCGAAGACTACATCCGTAATCAAGTCGTCCTCGAAGCCAAACTCGACAACGTCGCAGAAAAACTCACTGAAATCTACAAAATGGAAAGCGTAAAAAAATGATTAGCCAGGAACTGATCGCCAAACAACGGCGCGAGGGTATGCGTTGGAACATTATCAACACCCTTAATAAAGCCCGACCGCACACGACAAGCGAAACCTTCTTGTTGGACATCATGAACGCGATTTACCCGCAAACCACCGCACTGGAGCTACGCCAACAACTTGATTATCTGTCTGACCGCAAAATGGTAGACCTCAATAAAGCCCCGCACGGCCTGTGGTTTGCCGACTTGACCAGTTTAGGTGTCGATATTGCCGAATATACGGTGGAGTGCCGTGCCGGTATTGCACGGCCTGAGAAAGTATGGAGCTAGGCATGGCGCAACGCAGCAGCATTGAAAAACTCCCCGAAGCCATCCGACATGAATTTGAACGGAAGCTGGTAGAAAACGGTTTTTCAGACTACCAAGCCATTGCCGAATGGCTGCAAGACCAAGGCTATGAAATCAGCCGCTCAGCCGCCCATCGCTACGGCCAAAAAGTGCAACGTCGTTTCGCTGCCATCAAATCCAGCACCGAAGCCGCGCGACTGATTGCCGAAGGCGCAGCCGATGAAGGCGATACCCGTAGCGAAGCCCTGATGGCCATGCTGCAAACCGAACTGTTCGACGCATTGGTAGCCATAGGCGAGATGGACAGCGAAGAATTAAACGCGCTCGACCGTTTCGGCGTGATGGCCGAGGGTGCGAAGAAAATTAGCGGTCTGATTTCCGCCAGCACACGCCTGAAAGAGTATCAGGCCAAGGTCAAAGCCAAAGTACAGGCGGCCGCCGAAGATGTAGCCAAGCAGGCCAAGAAAGGCGGCTTGTCTGAAGAATCGATCGAGGCCATCCGCAAGCATATTTTAGGGATTGCATCATGACGCCGTCTGAAATCCGAAATACCCGCCCATCAGAAGACCGTACCCCTACGGTCTTATTGCCGTATCAGCAGGCTTGGTGCGCCGACCAGTCGCCCGTGAAACTATGCGAAAAATCGCGCCGTATCGGTTTGAGCTGGGGCGAAGCAGCGGACACCGCGCTGCTGGCCGCGTCCGCCAAAGGTATGGATGCATGGTATATCGGCTATAACAAAGACATGGCCTTGGAGTTTATCCGCGACTGTGCAGGCTGGGCGAAGCATTATCAGCTGGCGGCAGGCGAAATCGAAGAAACCGAGGAAGTGTTTGTCGAAGGCGACGACCGCCAGTCGGTGCTGGCGTTTGTCATCCGTTTTGCCTCGGGCTACCGCATTACAGCCTTATCTAGCCGGCCTTCTAACCTGCGCGGTAAACAAGGCCGTGTGATCATTGATGAGGCGGCGTTCCACGAGCAGCTTGGCGAGTTGCTTAAAGCGGCAATGGCCTTGCTGATGTGGGGCGGCCAGGTGCATATCATCTCTACGCATGACGGCGTAGACAACCCGTTCAACGAGTTGATTAACGATGTACGTGCAGGGAAAAAACCTTATTCCGTCCACCGCATTACCTTTGACGAAGCGGTCGAACAAGGCTTGTACCGCCGCATCTGTCTGCGTTTGGGCAAGGATTGGACACCCCAAGGCGAAGCCTCGTGGTGTAAGGAAATCCGCGATTTCTACGGTGAAGATGCCAGCGAAGAGTTGGACTGTATCCCGAAAAACGGCGGCGGCAAATGGCTGAACCGTGCCTTAATCGAAAGCCGTATGACCCCATACACGCCGGTTATCCGCTACGACCAGACCGACGACTTCGGCCTGCTGCCCGAACCGCGCCGTGCTGCCGAAGTGGCGGACTGGATAGCCGATACCCTGCAGCCGCTGCTCGACAGTTTGGACAAAACCTGTGTTTCTTTTGTAGGCGAAGACTTTGCCCGCTCGGGCGACCGCACCGTGATTGTGCCGCTCTTACAAAGCAAAGACCTGATTTTAAAACCGCCGTTTGTTTTGGAGCTGGGCAATATGCCGTTTGCCCAGCAGGAGCAAATTATGCAGCACCTGTTGGCCAAGCTACCCAATCTGCGCGGCGCGGCCTTGGATGCACGAGGCAACGGTCAATCTCTGGCAGAAGCCATGCGCGATGCGTTCGGCGCAGAAGTGGTGGAAGCCGTGATGCTGTCGGAAAACTGGTACCGCACCCATACCGCTCCGTTCAAAGCCGCCCTTGAAGACGGCACACTCGACGGCCTGCCGCGAGATGAAGACATCCTCACCGATTTACGTGCGTTCGAATTAGTCAAAGGCGTGCCTCGTATTCCGGACACCCGAACCAAAGGTCAAGACGGCAAAAAACGCCACGGCGACGCAGCGATTGCCTTTGTCCTTGCCCATTACGCTAGCCGCGAACTCAATGCTGGACCGGTACGCGTGGCCAGCCGCCGCGTGCGTCGAATTAGCAGAACAACGCATGGCTTTTAGGCCGTCTGAAAAGAGAATCCCATGAAAAAACCGCATTTCAAACTCAAAACCAATCATGGCAACATCACCTTCAAACCCGATGATCTGACCGGCCATATCGCCGTCTCACGCCAATTTTTAGGCGGTTTCGGCGGTTGGTTGCCTAATCCGGACCCGATTTTGCGTAAGATGGGTAAGCAAATCCATGTTTACCGCGAATTGTTGCGCGACGAGCTGGTCGGTAGCTTCGTGCGCCGCCGCAAAGCCGCTGTGGCAAGGCTGGATTGGAAACTCAGCGGCGATGAAGTCGAAGATCGTGTATTGGATTTTGTCGAAAATTGGCTGGCTGCTGATGTAGATGTTTATAAGATCTGCAAAGACATCATGAATGCCGCATTTTTCGGCTATCAGCCTATCGAAATTATCTGGCAAAAAGGCAGTCAATGGCTGCCGTCTGAAATTGTGGCCAAGCCGCAGGAATGGTTCGGATTCAATGATGAGCGTGAGTTGGTTTTTACCGAAAACGGCTTGAGCCAAAAACCGCTACCGCCTTATAAATTTCTGTGTCCGCGCCATGAGGACGACTATCTTAACCCTTATGGCCTAGGTGATTTGGGTTTGGTGTTTTGGCTGGTAACTTTCAAACGCGGCGGCATGAAATTTTGGGTAAGTTTCACCGAAAAATACGGCGCACCTTGGCTCATTGGCAAAGAGCCACGCTCCAATACCCATAGCGACACCGAAAAGTTGCTCGACGCATTGGAAGCTTTAATAAGTAATTCGGTCGGCACGATTCCGAATGATTCCAGCGTCGAAATCCACGAAGCCAGCGGCAAGTCATCATCAGTAGATGCATTCGACAAGCTGCTGAAAGAGTGTAAGTCCGGCATCAACATTGCCTTGCTTGGCCAAGACCAAACCACCGACAAAGAAACCAACCATGCCAGTGCCAGCGCGGGCTTGGAAATTGCCGACGATATCCGTGACGGTGACCGCCGTATTGTCGAAGCGGCGTTTAACGAATTGATTGAATGGGTGGTGGAACTGAATTTCGGCGATGTGGCTTGTCCGAAATTCGAACTGTTTGAAAACGAGGAGGCGGGGACGAAAGAGCGTGCCGAGCGTGACAGTATGCTGTTCAGTGCGGGTGTGAAATTCACCCCGCAATATTGGAAACGCACTTATGGTTTGGAAGACGGCGATATCGTTGAAGAAGATGCCATTATCCCGACCGCTGCTGACTTTGCCGAAGGTTGGGATGGCACAGAAACCGATGCAGGCTTGATTTTAGATACGCTTGCGCCCAATGCAGGCCGTCTGAACCAACAAGGCCGCGACCTGACTGCCTTATTGGTGCAGGATTTGCAGCGCGGCGAAACCGAAGACAATATTCTCGACCGCTTGGCCGAGCAGTTCCCGAATATGGATGACACCACCTTGCAAAACGAGCTGGCGCGTGTGATTTTCCTGTCCGGTTTGGTCGGCCGCATTGAAGCGGCGCAGGAGATGAGCTGATGAATCCGGAAGACATCAAGGCAATTTTCGGCCTAGAGCCGGAAGCAGCGGTCGAATATTTGAAGCAGAAAGGTGTGGCCGTTTCGTGGGATTGGCAGGACATGCTGGACGATGCCCACGCCACCGCCTTTACCGTGGCCAAAACCGCAGGCATGGACGTGGCCAACGACATTTATCGCGCAGTCGTCAAAGCTACAGAGACCGGACAAACGCTGGAGCAGTTTCAGAAAACACTCACGCCGGTATTGCAAAGCAAAGGTTGGTGGGGACGCACCCCAACAACCAATCCGGACACTGGCGAAGCCCAAACTGTTCAACTCGGTAGCCCGCACCGCCTGAAAACCATCTATCTGACCAATATGCAGTCAGCCTACATGGCTGGACGCTACGCTGAAATGATGGATTCTGTCGACACCCACCCGTATTGGCAATACGTCGCTATAAACGACAGCCGCACCCGTGACAGCCACCGTAGAATGCACGGCCGTGTCTATGCAGCAGCCGACCCGGTTTGGGACACCATGTATCCGCCGTTGGATTTCCGCTGCCGCTGCCGCGTGCGTCCATTATCACGCGCCGCAGGAGAAAGCCGTGCCTTACCTAGTCCGACACTTGAGACTCAAACCGTCGACATCGGTAGCAACGAATACACCGGAGAAGCCCGCTATGCCCAACGCACCGGCTTGCGGATTGACGGAAAGTTTGTTGCCCCAAGCGCAGGCTTCAATGCCAACCAAGGAAAAGCCATGCTCTCGCGAATGGCTTCCGTAGCCGTCCAAAAAGCACAATCCGTTCATCCCGATATTGCACGTGTAGCCTTAAAAACCATGATGACCGACAGCAAATTCAAATCCTCATTATCTGCTGTCGATTTGGCATGGGTACTAAAATTAATCAAAGGTTAGATATGCTTGAAATTAATCTTGATACTTCATCATTAGATCGCGGCTTGAGCCAGCTTCTACAAAACGTAAGCCATCCGCGCAAAATGATGAAAGCCATCGCGACCGAAATGACTTCATTAACCGAAGAAAACTTCGAAAGCGAAAGTTTCGGTGGCAACAGATGGAAACAAAGCCAACGCGCAGCTCAAGGCGGGCAGACTCTGCAACTGACCGGCCAACTTGCAGCCAGCATCTCCACACAAGTAGGCAACGACTTTGCACGTATCGGAAGCAACAAACCATATGCGGCAATCCACCACTTGGGTGGCTCCGCAGGCAGAAACCATAGCGTCCAACTTCCAGCCCGACCCTATCTACCAATCAACGGCAGTGGTCAACTTCAAAACGGAGCAGATAAACGCATCCTTGACATTGCAATCGAGTCACTCAGTTCAGGCCTGTAAACAAAAAAAAGACGAGCAAATTATACTCGTCTTTTTATTGCACTCTATGAAACTACTTTTCACAAAACCAATCCCACCAAATCCCGCTCTATCCAAAATAATCCCAATTATCTCAGAGACTCTATATATTTATCTCATTGGGTTTCAGCCTTTTTAATGGTACAAACCTTATTTATTCAACAGACAAATACTTTCTCTAAAATCATTTGCTGATCACGCCAAAGTACATTTCTTCACATCCCTACCCTCGTGCGCCATTACTGCTTCTATCCAATCGGCGATATTTTGCCAATAATATTGCGGCTTTTCAGACGACCTATCAGTCTGCATCACTTCATCATTCAACACAACGGGAACACCCTGCTCTGCACCGGCTTCAAGCACAATCCAAATACTGCCTTCATGGGTATCGGCATGTGCTGCTTGATGTTCATATGCCCAGCCAACCGCAGCCTGTCCGCCATTTTGCACAGATTGCATCGCCAGCAACAATGGATGAAAGCAGGTATCCATATTGTTGTCGACAGCTACGACCAAAGTTGCACCATGCGTTCCTAACGCTTGAGCAGCATGAAAAACGGGAGCGTTGTGCAGGTTGGCAATAAAGTCAAACGGCATCGCAGCGTGATGGTTCAGTACATTGTCTGCCATTTTTTCAAACACGGATGGCGAAGAAAACAGCGTACCGAGAAAAACGGTGCAATCAGGGCAAATTTTGCTTTGTTCCTTCAGTTGCCCTGCACCAAGCGCGGCAATCAAACTCAAGCGGCTGAGGCGGCGGGTATCTATACCGTTTTGCTGCTTTAAGGTTTGTTTGAGAATTTTACCACCGGTGCCAGCGTCCGTATCAAAACGCACGGCGGCGGTAATGCGGATATTAGGATTTACGGTTGCCATTTCCATACCAAAGATGTGTTGCTGCCGCCAAAACCAAACTGATTGGCCAAACAGAAAAAACCGCCTTTTTGTGAAGCTGCGCACTCGGAAAAACGAATTTCCCGCCCCTGATAATCGCTGTTTCCACCTTGTTTTAAAGCGGATAAAAGCAGGGCTGTTTCAAGGGCTGCCGTTGCGCCAAGCGTGTGTCCGATTTGCGGCTTAAACGCCATCAGAGGCGGCAGTGCACCGAATATATTTTCCAGTGCGGCCAATTCAGCGGCATCGCTGTCAGCCGTGCCGATGCCGTGTGTTTTAACGGCTGCAATGCTTTCAGGAGCGATGCCTGCAATATCTAACGCACGGCGCATCACCTGCTCTTGCGCTTGGCCATCGCTTTGAATCAGGTCATTGCCTGTATTGGCAGCGTGTCCGATAAGTTTCAGACGGCCTGAAGAAGATTCGGGAGCAACGGAAGATAAGGCAAGTGCGGCAACACCTTCGCCTAAAATCAAACCGTTTCCGCCAAAAGGCTGATAGTGTTCTGCCAGCAAACCCAAACTGTGAAAATGCAGCAAAGTCAGTCGGTTGAGGTTTTCAATCCCAAGCACAAAGGCACGCTCCGCCTCGCCGCGCAAGCAGTTATCCGCCTGAATGAGCGCATGGGCGGATGAAGTGCAGGCAGTAGCGAAACTGAAAATCTGCCGATTGCCGCTGCGCCGGCGCAAATCTTCGGCGAGATAAAGCAGATTGTGTTCTTCTTCCGCCCTATTGCCCACAAAATGGCAGTTTTCATATTCGGAGATGGAATAGGAACTAGACCCGATAAACACCGGCGCATCATGCCAACTTTCAGATGGCCAGCCTGCATTTTCGGCAGCTAGGCGCAAATGTTGTTCAGCAATATCCGCAAGTTTCTTCCGCCCCAAGTGGTTGCCGGCGAATGCACGGAAATAAGCAGCCTGCTGCGGCTGGTTTAAAAACGTATAAGACACCGCATCAGGCCGTCTGAAATCCGTTTGCGGATTCAAGGCAGACGTGGCCGCCGTACCGCAAACCCAACTCACGCGCCATGCTCCGCGCGGATAAACGCCGCCAAATCGCGTACGCACATCATATGTTTGCGCACCATACGGTCGCCCTGCAGGCGCACTTGAAAATACTGTTGCAAGGCAACGCTGATTTGCAGTGCATCAAGCGAATCCAAACCGACCGGACTGTCATCGCCAAACAAAAGCGCATCGTCGGTGAAATCATCCATATCCACATCGTCGGCCTTATCGGCCTCTTGCACGATTAACTTTTTCAATTCCGCTTCCAGCTCGTGCTCGGCCAGCGTAAAGGTGTAAGACATTTTTTAAACTCCCATTTTTATCTCATGAAGCAACAGCTTGTTTGAGCGAAACTTGTTACACTCGTTTTAGCGAAACTCGCTACGCTCGTTTTCAGACGGCCCGAACTTTATGCAAAATCGCCCCAAAGCGTCTGCATGGCGGCAATGGCCGCAAGTGAGGCGGTTTCGGTACGCAACACCCGTTTGCCGAGCGTAACGGATTGAAAACCAGCATCAAATGCCTGCTGCTCTTCCTTCTCCGTCCAGCCGCCCTCCGGGCCGACCATAAACACGACTTTGCCGAATTGCGGCTGAACATCGCTCAGTTTTTGTGCGCGGTTTAAGCTCATTAACAGTTTGGCCGTTTCCTGCGGCAACTGTTGCAATGCCTGGGCATAAGTCGACAGCGGCAAAACCTTCGGCACAATATTGCGGCCGCTTTGTTCACACGCCGAAACAACAATTTCCTGCCAACGCGCCACCCGCTTTTCAGCGCGTTCGCCGCTCAAGCGGACAACACAGCGTTCACTGATGACCGGACGAATTTCTGCCACGCCCAATTCCACGCTTTTCTGCAAAGTGAAATCCATGCGCTCGGCGGCGGATACCGCCTGTACCAACGTAATGTTCAGCGGCGATTCGTTGTCCGTTGCCTCTTCACGCAAAATCCGCATGCTGGCGCGGCGTTTTTCCAAAACTTCGGGCAAAGCCGGATATGACTTGCCATTGCCGTTGAACAACACGATTTCTTCCGTATTTTTCACGCGCAATACATTCAGATGGCGCACCACATTATCGGGTAATTCGACCACGCTGTCGGGGCTTAAGGCAAAATCAACATAAAATCGGGGCATGGTTTCCTGCTTTATTCATGTATATAATTTAATGTATATAATTTAAATTTAAAATTTCATGAATGAAGTTGAAACACGGCGACATACTCCTGCCTGATTTCGATTGCATCCACTATAATTTGAAAACTTCCCGAATTTTAATCCACTGTCACGCAAAACTGCAAAAAACAAGGATACGCCGTGCTATACCGTTTACAGAAAGTCGTCCGCCACATCGCCCAAACCGAAGTCATGCCGCGTTTTCTGAACACGCCGTCACGACGCAAGGAAGACGGCTCGGTTTTGAGTGAAGCAGATTTGGCCGCACAAACCGCTTTTGCCGCCGCCCTGCCCTTATTGGAGGATTGTCCGATGTTGGGCGAGGAGATGAGCGTTCAGGAGCAAACCCGTTTGTGGAACGAACATTCAGACGGCCTGTGGATTGTCGACCCTATCGATGGCACAAACAACTTCGTCAACGGTTTGCCGCATTTTGCCGTATCCGTCGCGCTGGTTAAAAACGGCCACGCCGAATTGGGCGTGATTTACAATCCAGTCAGCGGCGAATGTTTCTATGCCGAACGCGGCAAAGGCGCATTCCTCAACGGCACGCCGCTGCCGCTGCGCTCCGAAAACAAAAAACTCAACGAATCCATTGCCGGCGTAGAAATCAAATACCTGCGTTCGGGCAAACTCGCCAGCCGCATGAATACCCTTGCCCCATTCGGCACAATCCGCAGCATGGGCAGCAGCACGCTCGATTGGTGCTACCTCGCCAGCGGCCGCTACGATATTTACATCCATGGCGGACAAAAGCTGTGGGACTACGCTGCCGGCGCATTGATTTTTGAAGAAGCCGGCGGCTGCCTGACCACACTGGAAGGCGACGATTTTTGGAGCGGCGAACATGTATTCAAGCGTTCCGTCATTGCCGCATTGCAACCCGAGCTGTTTCAGCAATGGGTAAAATGGATTCGAGAAAATCAGTAAAAATACCGTTTATCTTCAAAAAATCACGATTATCTTGCAACTTATTGAAATTATTTCACTTCTTAACAGCATTTAATACTAAAAACGGTAGAATATCAATCGCTGACACAACACCGCTCTTTCATCCCTTTTGGGCGGTGCAGCAAGTAAGACGTTTTCCCGCAATGTATTGGCCATTCATACTTCTCCCTTAGTATGAATGGTTTTTTTTATCTGCAAAAACAGCTCAGGCCGTCTGAACGTTCAGACGGCCTGTTTACACTACTATTTGAAAAACTGTCCGCAACACGCCTTAAACTTTTTGCCCGAGCCACACAAACAAGGCTGTTTCATCGTCGGCAAAGCAACGGTCGGATCAATAAAGTACCAACGCCCATCTATTTTCACAAACGCCGACAATTCATGATGGCACTCAGTTTGCCCGTTCTCTTCAAAATACGCCTCAAACTCAACCAAAGCATGCAGCTTGCCAAACGGCACATGACGGATAACCTTCAATCCCGACCACTGCGTCTGCTTACTCCATGCCGCCAAATCCTGCTTGCCCAACAAATTCTGCTGCGCAGGGACAGTCGTGTCCAAGATATAGTCGATTTCCTGCAAAACATACGCGCTGTAACGCGAACGCATCAATTCTTCCGCCGTTGAAGCCGTCGCCTCACTCGCATGAAACGGTGCGCAACATTCCGTATAACCGCGCCCCGACTGACAGGGGCAAAGTGTAGCCGTCATTCCTAATTACCCGAATAAATCCATTTCAAAATTATAACGCAAACCCGACTCAGGCCGTCTGAAAATGGGCGTAGCGCGTTTCACTAAAACGAGTGTAACGAGTTTACCAAAACGAGCGTGGAAAGGTTCACTAAAATAAGCAAAACGGGTTTCGCCAAAATAAACGCAACAATCTGATATAATGCACCTTTTCGATTTTGACTATCCATGATGACCATTCCCATCCAAAGCATCAGCCGCCTGTTGCCGCAAACCCAATGCCGTGAGTGCGGCTATGAAGGCTGCTTACCCTATGCGCGCGCCCTGTCGGCAGGAGAAGCGCCGGTAAACCTGTGCGCGCCGGGTGGGGAAACCGTCATGAAAGACATTGCCAACCTGTTGGGCAAGCCATACCTCGCTCCGGCAAAAACACAAATCAAAGCCGTAGCCCTGATTGACGAAGCCGTCTGCATCGGCTGTACCGCCTGCATCCGCGCCTGCCCTGTCGATGCCATTATGGGCGCGTCCAAACTGATGCACACCGTCATCAGCGACGAATGCACCGGCTGCGGCTTGTGCGTTACCCCCTGCCCCGTCGACTGCATCGACATGGTTCCCGTATCGCAGCCCTTCCTGCCGTCCGCACGCCGTTTCAGCACCTCTGCCGAACCGCGCTTTGCCGCCGCCGAACACGCACAAAGCCGTTTCGAACGCCATACCGCGCGCAAACAGCGCGACGATGCCGAACGCAAAGCCCTGCTGGCGCAACGCGAAGCCGCCGTCAAAGCCAAACAGGCCGCACAGGCACAAACCCAAACAGCCGCACCAAGCGCCGCATTCAACCCCATGGATTTGATTGCCAAAGCCATGGCAAAAGCGCAATCACAACAGGATAAACTCGTCTCCTCCGACAACCGCGAAGACTTCAAAGCGCGACAAATCGAAGAAGCTAAAGAACGCGCCGAACTGCGCCGCGCCCAACGTGATGCCAAATACGGCAACGAAGCCGAAAAAGCCGCCGCCATCGAATTTCTGCGCCGTCACAAAGCCGAGCAGGAAGCGGCCAAAGAAGCCCGCTGATTTCCAAAACAACAAACCATTCCGACCGCATCAGGCCATCTGAAAACATTGCACGAAAACCAATAACTTTATGACCACACAAGAATTTCCACACCAGCATACCGCCCATTGCGAAAGCGGTGTGATGTCCACCCTGCTCAAATACCATGGCCACAATTTAGATGAAGCCATGATTTTCGGCATTGCCCATGCGCTGACATTTGTCTGGATGCCGCTGATCAAATTAAACGGCATGCCGCTGGTTTCTTACCGTACCGCGCCGCGCAGCATCATCAAAAACACCTGCAAGGCATTGGGGCTGAAATTGTCTGTCCGCAAATTTTCCGACGCACAAAGAGGACAAGCCGCATTGGATGCCGCGCTATCCTCAGGCAAACTGGCCGGTTTGCAAACCTCCGTCTTTTGGCTGCCCTACTTCCCGCCGCAAATGCGCTTCCATTTCAACGCACACAATCTTTTAGTGTACGGCAAAGACGGCAACGACTACCTCATCAGTGACCCCGTATTTGAAACCGTGCAACGCTGCGCCGCCGAAGATTTGCAGCGTGCGCGCTTCGCCAAAGGTGTATTGGCGGCAAAAGGCATGATGTACACCTTGGAAGATAACAGGCCGTCTGAAAAAATCATGGCAGACTTACCCGCCATTATCCGCAAAGCCATACGCAAAAACGCCAAACATATGCTCGCGCCGGTCTTTTTCATCGGCGTAAAAGGCATCCGCACGCTGGCAAAAAAAATCGAATCCCTGCCTGCCAAACAAAACGACAAATACCAAAAACTGTTTCTTGGCCATTTGGTGCGGATGCAGGAAGAAATCGGTACCGGCGGCGCAGGTTTCCGCTATATCTACGCCTACTTCCTCGAACAAGCCGCTCATATCTGCAACGAACCTGCGTTTCAGACGGCCTCAGAACAAATGACCGCCATCGGCGACCAATGGCGCCAATTCGCAGCAATGTGTGTGAAACAGTGCAAAAAGCCGTCTGAAAATGGTTGCCGCAACATTGCCGAATTTCTGCGCAAAATTGCGGATGATGAAGAAGCGTTATGGCGGGGATTATTGAAATAATCAGGATTTATTCGATCCCGATTAATCTACCGTGAATTATTTTGACATTCAGGCCGTCTAAAAACTAAAAGAAATAAAAAAATGCGTTACTTAGCTTCCCTCTTATTATTGTGTTCCGCCTTAACCCATGCCGCGCCGCAAAACGGCTTTGCCTTGGTTCATGATGCCGACGGACACACCAACTTACGCGAACGCCCCGATTTGAAAGCCAAAGTCTTGGCAAAAATTCCCAACGGCACACCGTTGGAATGTATAGAAGAACTCAGTGAAAACAGGTCGGACTTCTGTTTTGTTCAGCTGCAACAGGCAAACGCCGACGATTCTGGCTTTATCCATTACAGCCGTTTAACATTTCCCGCCTCCGACAAAAACTTCGTCCGCCTGCGCGAACAATCTGGTCATGACGATACACTGACTTTGTCCGGCAACGGTCAAAAGGTACACATCGTAGCCCGCCGCATTCACCCAAAACGCAGTGATTTCTCGGGTATCAGCAAAGACAAATACACCGCGCGATTCTATCAAGGCAAACCTTTCTATGGTACAGACTACGTCATCCCCAAAAGCGTGTTCGCGCTTGAGCGTATCACGCTAAACGGTCAAGCGGTTCCCGCTGCCGAACTGCAAGGACTGTTCTCGCCCGATTTTGCCGCCACCGCACGCGGCAGCAATGTATATCAAGGCTGGAAAGCCTATTACCGCCACAGCGATAAGACGCTTTACCTGTTCGGCAGACAAGGTTCGGACGGTGATCCTTTCGGCGTCTGCTTTATATTTAAGGACAGCAAATTCCAGCGCCGTTATTTATGGGGTGCTGCGATTTAAATATCGCTCGAAAGGCCGTCTGAAACCATGATTCAAATCCAATCCCTCTCCCACCATTATCCCAAAGCCGAAACTGCCGCGCTGGACAATGTGTCGTTCGATATTGCCGACGGCGAATGTTTGGGGCTGCTCGGCCACAACGGTGCGGGGAAAACGACGCTGATGTCGCTTTTGGCCGGCTTGCAGGAAGTACGGCAGGGCGAAATTTTGTTTGACGGCAAGCCGTTGCGCCTGTTAAGCCGCAACGAGCGGCAAAAAATCGGTTTGGTGCCGCAGGATTTCGCGTTTTATCCGCAGCTTTCGGTGTGGGACAACCTGCTGTTTTTCGCCTCACTTTACAAAGTGCGCGACAAAGGCCGTCTGAACACGCTGTTGGAGCAGACCGACCTGACCACCCACAAAAACAAAGCGGCAAAGCATCTTTCGGGCGGGCTTAAACGCCGTCTGAATTTTGCCATCGGCCTGATTAACTCTCCACAACTGGTGTTCCTCGACGAAATCACGGTAGGCATCGACCCGCAGTCGCGCCGCTTTATCCTCGACAGCGTGGCGGATTTGACACGGCAGGGAGTAACCGTGGTTTATACCTCACACTATCTGTCGGAAATTGAGCAGCTTTGCGACAAAATCGCGCTGCTGCAGCACGGCAAGCTGGTGTACCACGGCGGTTTGGACGAGCTTTTAAGTACGCAAACAGGTGTCGTGCTCTTTACCGTCGAACCGCCACTGCCGCCTCAAACGCTGACTGCTTTGGGTGCCAAGCAAGTGGACAGCCGCGGCATGATGGAAACGACGCACGATGCCGCCGCCGTTTACGCCGCCCTGCAACAAAGCGGCGCACAAATCCGCTACTTCCAGCAGGGACACGGTTCGCTGGAAACGTTTTACCTTGATTTCCTGCGCAAAGACAAACCGGCAACAGATAAGCAAAATCCACAATGACGATTTCCTCCCTCCTCAAAGAACTCAAACTGCTCTGCCGCGACCTGCACGGTTTGGCCGTGTTGTTTGTGATGCCCATCGCCTTCATGCTGATTATGTCGTTGGCGCTAAGCCGCGACCAAGATCCGCACACTGACAGCCGTATCGCGCTGGTTGGTGCAACAAACGACAGTATCAATACCGCGCTGGCCGCCGCTCTGGAAAAAGAGCAGATTCATGTTACGCGGACGCCGTCTGAAAAACTGACCGACGCGCAAAACGGCCTACACGACAAGCGTTTTCAACTGGTGCTGCACAACCCGAACCCCGCTTCCGGCAAAATCGCCGACGACAAAGCCCTGCAAATCTATGTACCGCCCGATACCGAGCCTTCATGGCTGGCGGCTGTCAAAGGCGTTTTGCAGCAGCACTACACCGAAACGCGGCTAGACGCCTATTTCGACAACAACGACGGCATCAAAATCGACAACAAAAAACTGCCCCGCTCCATCCGTAAAGACATCCAGAAAAAAGTCGATGAAAAAAACGACGAACAATTCGCCGCCGTGCGCAGCTTTTTAGATAAAAAAATGCTGGAAGAACACTATCTGAGTGCAGGCAGCGGCACGGTGGAAAAACCCAACGCCGTACAACACAGCGTTCCCGCATGGCTGATTTTCGGTATGTTTTTCATCATGATACCGCTGTCGAACGTTATGGCGCTGGAACGCCAGACCAACACCATCACCCGCCTGCGTCTCGCCCGCGCCTCCGCGTCCGGCCTGATTGCCGCCAAACTCGTTCCCTATTTCCTGATTAACCAGCTTCAGTTTGTCGGAATGCTGCTGCTCGGCCGCTACCTATTACCCGAAATCGGCGTACCCGCCCTCATACTCAACGGCAGCCTTGTTCCCTACGCGTTGCTGTCCGCTGCCGTCAGTGCCTCCGCCCTTGGCTACGCGCTATTAATCAGCGTCTGCTCCAAATCCACCGAACACGCCGTCGTCCTCGGCGGCGGCGGCATTATCCTGATGGCGGCAATCGGCGGCATTATGGTGCCTGCACACGTCATGCCCGAAACCATGCAGCAACTTACTTGGATTTCCCCGATGGCTTGGGGCTTGAAGGCTTTTCAGGAATTACTGCTCAACCGCAGCGGCTTGAATGGAATCGGCCAGTATCTGCTCTTATTGTCTGCATTCTCTTTTACCACACTGACTGCTGCCGTATTGATTTATCGGAGGCAGTTGCAGACGCAGGTAAGGTTTTAAACCTAGGTAGAAAACTTATTTCTCAAAACCATTCCTATAAAACTTCAGGCCGTCTGAAAGATATTTTCAGACGGCCTGAAGCTTGATGCGCTATGGATTGTTTCAATAACAAAATATTTTCAACAAATCCTAAAATCCAAACGTAAAAAAACCTGCTTTTTTTCAAAGCAGGTTTTTATATTTGGTGGGTCGTGAGCGATTCGAACGCTCGACCAACGGATTAAAAGTCCGCTGCTCTACCGACTGAGCTAACGACCCGATAAGCTGTGCATTATAGAGACAGGTCACACAGCTGTCAACACCTTTTTTAAACTTTTTTATTCGACGACGATTTTTGGGAAGCGGCTGCTGAAGTCTTTGCCTTTATCGGCAATGGCCAGAGCGATTTGGAAGGCGGCTTCGGTGTAGATGTCGGCGATGGTTTGGTTGTTTTCAAACAAGGCTAAAGATGTGCCGCTGTCCATGGCTTCGCGTACAGGCAGGCTCAAGGGAAGTTGGCCGAGCAACGGTACATTCAAACGCTCTGCCAAGTTTTTGCCGCCTTCTGCGCCGAAGATTGCTTCGGCATGGCCGCAGTTGGTGCAAATATGGACAGACATGTTTTCCAAAACGCCCAAAATCGGAATATTAACTTTGTTGAACATATCCACGGCTTTGCGTGCATCAATCAGGGCGATGTCTTGCGGCGTGGTGACGACAACGGAGCCGGTCACGGGGATTTTTTGCGACAGGGTCAATTGGATATCGCCGGTACCGGGCGGCAGGTCGATGAAGAGATAATCGACATTGTCCCATTCGCTTTGGAACATAAGCTGTTGCAAGGCTTGGCTGACCATCGGGCCGCGCCAAACGACGGCTTGGTCGGTATCGACCAGGAAACCGATGGACATCACTTGAATGCCGCTTTCGGCTTCAACGGGAATGAGTTTTTTGTTTTGTTGATCGGGTTTGCGGTCTTGTACGCCGAGCATGGTGGGCTGGCTTGGACCGTACAGGTCGGCATCGAGTACGCCGACGCGCGCGCCCATTCTGGCCATTGCGGTGGCAAGGTTGGCAGTGGTCGTTGATTTGCCGACGCCGCCTTTGCCCGATGCAACGGCGATGATGTTTTTCACGCCTTTGATGGTTGCTACGCCGGGTTGGACTTTATGCGTACCGATTTCGGTATCGATACTCAAGTGAATGTGGGTATCGCCGGTATGTGAAATGACGGCTTCTTGAACGGCGTTGGCAATGTCTGCGGCAATATGGGCAACCGGGAACGCGAATTTCAGACCGATATGCAGGCCGTCTGAACGCTCTTCCAGAAGCGAAACGGCTTTTTCGCTGCCCAAAGTGCGTATTGTGGTGGGAATCAACACGGCATCGAGTGCGGTTCGGATGGCTGGAATATTCATAATCTGCCTCTTGAATGTGGGAAATTGTTTGATGTGCGCGATTTGCCTGCCTGACAAATCTGCTGAATTATACCCTTGAACGCCATGTAAGGGATACGCCCGAAAAACTTCAGGCTGCCTGAATCATCGGGCAGCCTGAAAAGAGGGGCAACTGAAACGCGGCCTTATTCGCTCAAGAGCGCAATGTCGGCAACTGCGTTCATTTGTTCTGCCAAGCGGTTCAGCAGGTTCAGGCGGTTTTGTTTCACGGCGGCATCTTCGGCCATCACCATCACGCCGTCGAAGAAGGCATCGACTTGCGGTTTGACGGAAGCCAGTTCGGACAAAGCAGTTTGGAAATTGCCTTCGGCAACGGCAGCAGAGATTTTCGGCTGCAAACCTTGCGCGGCGGCATACAGGGCTTTTTCTTCGTCTTGTTGCAGCAGGCTTTCGTTAACCGCGCCCAACTCGGCATCGGCTTTTTTCAGCAGGTTTTGCACGCGTTTGTTGGCTGCGGCGAGCGCGGCGGCTTCGGGAAGCTGTTTGAACGCGGCAACGGCTTGCAGTTTGGCGGTCAAATCGTCCAAACGGCGCGGCTGTTTGGCGAGTACGGCGGCAACGATGTCTTGCGGATAATCGTTTTGCAGCAACACGGCCAAACGCGCCTGCATGAAGTCGGCGGTTTCAGACGGCGTTTTCTCGTTGAGCAAACCTTTGGGGAAGCTGTCGAAGGCCGTCTGAATCAGTTCGTTTACATCCAAACCGTACTGCATCAGCATACGCAAAATACCCAAGGCGGCGCGGCGCAGGGCGTATGGGTCTTTGTCGCCGGTCGGAATCAGGCCGATACCCCAAATGCCGACCAAGGTTTCCAATTTGTCGGCCAAAGCAACGGCGGTTGCCACTTTGCCGTTCGGCAGGTTGTCGCCGGCAAAACGCGGTTGGTAGTGTTGCTCGATGGCTTCGGCGATTTCTTCGGTTTCGCCGTCCAAGCGGGCATAGTATTTGCCCATAGTGCCTTGCAATTCGGGGAACTCGCCGACCATTTCGGTGACCAAGTCGGCTTTGGCCAAACGTGCGGCACGTTCGGCTGCGGCAGCGTCCGCGCCTAAAGCTTTGGCGATGTGGGCGGCGATGCTTTGCAGACGCTCGATGCGCTCGGCTTGCGAACCGATTTTGTTGTGGTAAACCACGCTGGACAATTTCGGCAGGCGGCTTTCCAAAGTCGCTTTTTGGTCTTGTTTGTAGAAGAACTCGGCATCAGACAGGCGCGCGCGCAAGACGCGTTCGTTGCCTTGGATGATGTGTGACGGATCTTCGGTTTGCAGATTGGAAACCAGCAGGAAACGGTTCATCAGCTTGCCGTTTTGGTCGAGCAGCGGGAAGTATTTTTGGTTTTGCTGCATGGTCAGGATCAGGCATTCTTGCGGTACGGCGAGGAAGTGTTCTTCAAAACCAGCTTCTAATACCACAGGCCATTCGACCAATGCAGTCACTTCGTCCAACAATGCTTCATCGGCGGCAACGGTCGCGTTCAGACGGCCTGCCTGCTCGTTCAAGGCCGTCTGAATGGCGGCTTTGCGCTCGGCAAACGATGCTTCCACTTTGCCTTGCTCACGCATTTGTGCGGCGTAGCTGTCGGCGTTTTCAATAGCGATTTTGCCGCTGGAGAGGAAGCGGTGACCCAGTGTTTTGTTGCCGCTTTGCAGACCCAAAACGCTGACGTTGACGATGTCGCCGCCGTGCAGCACGATCAGGCTGTGTACCGGGCGCACGAAGGTGAATGTGCTGCTGCCCCAACGCATGACTTTAGGAATCGGCAGTTTTTTCACTGCGGCATTGATGATGTCTTCCAAAAGCTCACCCAGCGGTTTGCCGGTTTGGACGTATTCGTAGGCGTACACGTCTTGCTTGCCGTCGTTGATGACGGTCAAGTCTTCGATTTTCGCACCCGCACCGCGCGCAAAACCTTCCAAAGCCTTAGTCGGCGCACCGTCTTTCATGGCATTGGCCACGGCCGGGCCTTTTTTCACGATTTTTTGGTCGGCTTGAACGGCTTTCACATTTTTGACTTGAACGGCCAAACGGCGCGGAGAAGCGTAGGCAGTGTATTCGGCTGCGCCGTCAATCAGTTGCGCTTTTTCCAAGCCTTCGGCAACGGAAGCAGCAAAATGGTTGCCCAGATTATTGAGGGCTTTTGGCGGGAGTTCTTCAGTGAGAAGTTCGATTAAGAGGGTTTGGGTTGTCATGTGCTTATCGTTAAATAGGAAATTGGTTGGCGTCTGAAAACGGCATCATGCGGTTTTCAGACGCAAGGTTAATTGAATTGACGGCGATTTTATCATTTTCAGACGGCCTGTGGCTGTCTTTCACAAACAATTTGCCTGATTTTCAAGCCACTTCGTCCGCAACGGCTTCAATTCGTAGCGCGGATATACGGCAAACCGCTGGTTTCGTCGTATTCGGGAATGTCGCTTCCGGCAAACAGCGCGCCGGCCAAACGCACGGCCGCACCGGTCACGGCCGGGGAAATCATAAAGCCGTGGCGGAACAGGCCGTTGACTTCAATCAGGCGGCGTTCGCGGTTGAAGCGGATTTCAGGATTGTGGTGGTTTAAAGTCGGGCGCAGGCCGGTGGCCAGTTCCAAAAGGTTTGCCTCGCCAAATGCCGGATGCACGGCGTACAGCGCAGACAAAAGTTCCAAACCGGAACGCACGCTGGCCGGCGCTTGGCTTTCGCTTTCGATTTGGGTCGCACCAATCACAAAAATATGGTTTTCCTTCGGCGCGATATACAAAGGATAGCGCGGATGCAGCAGACGCACGGGGCGGGACAGCTCAATTTCGGGGGCGTAAACGCGCGCCACTTCGCCGCGAACGCCGCGCAAAACGCTTTCAGACGGCCTGTTCCACGCGCTCTTTGCACCATAACCGCGGCAGTCAATGACCCAATCGTATTGCGCTGCCAAATCTTCGACTTCGCGTTCGCACGACCAATGACACGCTACATTCATCGACTCCAAAGCATCGGCCAACGCATTCAATACCTGCCGTCCGTCCAACTGCCCTTCTGTCGGCAGATACAGGCCGTCTGAAAACCGCCCTGCCAGTTGCGGCTCGTTGGCTGCGATTTCATCCGCGTTCCAACGTATGGTTTCATGTTCCGCCACGCCGCCGCGCTTCAAATGACGGGCAAACTCGGCAGAAAGCGGCTTGTCCTGCGTGTGCCAGACAATCAGGCTGCCGTTTTCCTGCATCATCACCGGCGTATTCAGGCGGCCGACAATCGCGCGCCAAAGCGCAATGCTTTGTTTGCCCAAACGGATGACTTCGGGCGTTGCCTCCACCGCTTCGGCAGACGGCGCCAGCATGGCCGCGGCAACATAAGCGGCGGCTTGCGCGCCGTTGCGTTCGCCTTTCTCAAACAACTCGACCGAAATGCCCTGCTCTGCCAGTTGGAACGCCATCAGACGGCCCGACAGACCGCCACCGAGTACCGTAACCTTAGACATCAGTTTCTCCTTGTTTTTAATATATAAATAAGCAGCATATTTTAGAACTTGTTTTGCTATATCACAATATCGACACAAAATGAGAACAGTTTTTGCATACCATGCTCAAACTGAATCAGTAATACGCAAACAAAAAGCTTCCCTCTATACCCGACAGTTACCGCTTCAAGCTGCCAATCAGCTTTTATAAAAATATCTTCCTTACATAAAACCTACTATTTGAAGTGAGTGTGTTGCGACGGCAAATCAAATTATATTGACGCGTTAAATACGCCTGCCTGCTTATCCGAACTTCACTTCTGCCCCGAATACTTCCTGCCATAGTTTTCGCACATTGCCGTAGTGGGTCAGCAACTCGTCCGTTACTTCGGTTTTTTTGGCATCGCGCAGTTTGGTGTTGTGTTGCTGCTGGCGGTAGAAGCGGTAGGCGGTGCGGCTTTGTTCGGCGAGGGTTTTGTCGATGAGGCCGCAGTCGGCGGCGATGTTCAATAGGGCGATGTTGCCGTAGTTATCGAGGAGTTGCGGATACTGGCGGGCATGGGCAAGTATCAGATATTGGACGATAAATTCAACATCGACCACGCCGCCGCGCGCGTATTTGACGTTGCTGTCGGCAGGCGGGTGGATGGGAAACATTTTTTCGCGCATTTCGATGATTTCGCCTGCTAAAACGGTTTGGTCGCGTTCAGCGGTCAGCATCTCAGTACGGATACGATCGAAGGCCGTCTGAACATCAGGCGTACCGCAGATAAAACGGGCGCGGGTGAGGGACTGGTGTTCCCATGTCCATGCGTTTTCACGTTGGTATTTTTCAAAGGCAGCGATGCTGTGGGCGAGGAAACCTGCATCGCCGTTGGGACGCAGGCGCAGGTCGGTTTCGTAGAGGCTGCCTGCGCCGGTAGCGGCGGAAAGCCAGTTGGTTAGGCGGCGGGCGAGGCGGCTGTACACGTCGCCTGCATCGGGATGAGGGTCGTCATAAAGATAGACCAAGTCGAGATCGGAGGAATAGCTGAGCTCTTTACCGCCCAGTCTGCCGTAGCCGATGATGGCAAATTGCGGCGCATCACGGTGTTTTTTGGGCATATCCGCCCACGCGCACGGCAGGGCGGCGGCAAGGATGGTGTCGGCAAGTGCGGAGAGCTGGTCGGAAAGTGATTCTACCGTCCACAATCCGGCAAGGTCTTGAACGGCTAGGCGGAAGACTTGGGCGTGTTGGAAATGGCGCAGTGTGTCCATTTGTGCTTCGGTGTCGCCGCCGCAGGCTTTGAGATCGTTTGAAAGTGAGGCGGCAAGGGCCGGCCAGTCGAACGCGGTATCCAAAAGCTGCGTGCTGATGAGTTCGTCCAGCAAAATCGGATATTTGCTCAGATACGCCGCCACCCATGAGCTTTGGCTCATGATTTGTGCCAGATGAGCCAAGGTTTGCGGATGTTCGTTGAGGAAGGCGAGATAGGCGGAGCGGCGGCTGATGTTTTCGAGAAAGTCAAACAGCCGCATTAATGTGTCGGTCGGGTTGGGTTGCTCGGCCGCCGCCTGTACCAACAGCGGCACAATGGCGTCGAAACGCGGCTGGGCGTGGGCGGAAAGGTGGCGGTATTTATGGCCGTTGCGGATTTGGTCAAGCCGCGTGGCGATGGTTTCGGCATCAAACCCATATTCTTTCAGACGGCCTAGCCGTTCTTCTTCATCGGGTTTTTCCTGCCATGCCCATTGCCATTCGCTGTTGCTTTGCGTTTGCTCTTCGGGTTCACTCAAAATTTCGTTGAACAACTGATTGACTTTGTTCCGATGCACATTGAGGCCGTCTGAAAAAGCAGCATAGCTGTCGAAACCCATGCTTTCGGCGAGCAGTTGTTGCTGTTCGGGCGAGGTGGGCAGAGTTTGGGTTTGCTGGTCGTCCCAGTATTGCAGGCGGTGTTCGACGTCGCGCAGGAATCGGTAGGCGGCCAGCAGGGTTTCGACGTTTTCAGACGGCATGATGCCCAGCTCGGCAAGTTTCTTCAGCGTTTCCTGCGTGCCTTTCAGTTGCAGCGCGCGCATTTGTCCGCCGCGTATCATTTGGAAAATTTGGGCGATAAATTCGACTTCGCGGATGCCGCCCGCGCCGAGTTTGATGTTGTCCGCCATGCCTTTTTTGCTGACTTCGCTGCGGATTTGGCGGTGCAGGTTGCGCATCGCCTCATACGCGCTGTAATCCAGATATTTGCGGAACACAAAGGGGCGCACCAGCGATTTGATGTCGTTCGGATACGGCGTAACCACGCGGCCTTTGCACCACGCATAGCGCTCCCATTCGCGCCCCTGTGTAATCAGATATTGCTCCAGCGCGGTTTCACTCAACACCAGCGCGCCCGAATCGCCGTCCGGCCGCAGCCGCATATCGACGCGGAACACCTGCCCGTCGGCGGTAATGTCGTTCAACAATGCAATCAATTTCTGCCCGACTTTGGTGAAAAACTCCTGATTACCCCGTTCTCGCCTGCCGTCGGTATCGCCCGATTCGGGATAGATGAAAATTAAATCGATATCGGAAGACACGTTCAGCTCATAGCCGCCTGCCTTACCCATCGCCACCACGCTCAAATGTTGCGGCGATTTCGTATAACGCCCGATCGGCGTGCCGTACATGTCCTGATAATAGGCGTATGAAAAGTCCAACGCGGTATTGACGGCAAAATCGGCAAACAGCGTAATCGTGCGGGTTACTTCGTTCAAATCGCTGATGCGGTTTATATCGCGCACGATAATCTGCGACACGACATAGCGGCGCAACTCGCGCAACTGCCGTGCCAATTCCTCCTCGTTTTCTTCCGCGCGGATTTTGTCCCAGTCGGCAAAGGCTTGAAAATCAGCTTCAGTCAACACCTTGTTCAGCATGGGCAGGAAAATTTCGGGCTTGAGTTTGCCGGAATCAAGGTTGCGAGCGAGAAAAAGGGAATAACGGCGGGCAGTATCGAGGCGGTTCATAATCTTTGCCTGAATAAACAGAAAAGACCATCATAGCAAGGTTTCAGGCCGTCTGAAACCCACGCTTTCCCCTATCCGTGCAATCGGCTAAAATACCAACCTTTGCAACCCATCATAAGGAAACCGCCATGACCCGTATGGTTCACTGCGTCAAACTCGGCAAAGAAGCCGAAGGCATGAAATTTCCGCCGCTGCCCAACGAATTGGGCAAACGCATTTTTGAAAACGTTTCCCAAGAAGCATGGACGGCTTGGACCCGTCACCAAACCATGCTGATCAACGAAAACCGCTTAAGCCTTGCCGATCCGCGCGCACGCGAATATCTCGCACAGCAGATGGAACAATACTTCTTCGGCGACGGAGCAGATGCCGTACAAGGCTATGTTCCGCAAGAGCCTAAATAAGCATTGAAAAGCCAAGGCCGTCTGAAACCCGATTTTCAGACGGCCTTTAAAATTCCCGATTGCCCCGCATATTAGGCAAATAGAACAGATAAATCATACAAACCCATGATTCTCTGTTAGAATCCAAATTTCATTCATTCTCAATCTATATTGGAGCAAACGCCATGCAAAACGACGTTTACGACTATACCTCGCAAGGCTCGGTTGCCAAAAATACCGTCCTGCAAAGAACCTACCGCCTGCTCGGCCTGTCTTTCATTCCTGCCGTTGCCGGCGCATTCTTTTCCGCCAAAACAGGCTTTAACATTTTCTCCATGTTCGGTTCATCTTGGATTGCCCTGGCTGCCTTCTTCGGCTTCTTCTACGGCATGACCTTCCTGATCGAGAAAAACCGTTACAGCAACGTCGGCGTAGCCCTGTTGATGATCTTCACTTTCGGCATGGGCCTTGCCATCAGCCCTATGTTGCAATACGCCCTGGCGATTAACAACGGCGCGCAAATCGTCGGTACGGCCGCCGCCATGACCGCCGGTGTATTCTTCACCATGTCCGCCATGGCACGCCGCACCACAATGAACATGAACAAACTCGGCAGCTTCCTCGGTGCCGGTGCGATCGTGCTCATGATTGCCGTTGTGGCCAACATCTTCCTCAACATCCCTACCCTAAGCCTGACCATCGCGGCCGGCTTCGTTGTCTTCAGCTCCCTGATGATTATGTGGCAGGTGCGTGCCGTTATCGACGGCGGTGAAGACAGCCACATCAGCGCGGCGCTGACCATCTTCATCTCCATCTACAACATTTTCAGCAGCCTCTTGAGAATCCTCATCTCTATTAGCGGTGACGACTGATAAAGCCACAAAGGCCGTCTGAAATTTCAGACGGCCTTTTTGATTTTTGACATCACCGGCAAACTCCCCTATCCTGAACGTACACAAACCCCATTCCCAACTCAAAATGACCACGACCACTCCGCGCCGTGCCGTGTACGCAGGCAGCTTCGACCCTCCTACCCTCGGCCACCTGTGGATGATACAGGAAGCCCAATCCCTCTTTGACGAACTCATCGTCGCCATCGGCACCAACCCCGAAAAGCGCAACACCTACACCATAGAAGAACGCCGCGCCATGCTCGATGCCATTACCCACCCCTTCCCCAACGTCCGCATCAGCGTGTTTGAAAACCGCTTTTTGGTCGATTATGCCCGCGAAGCCAAAGCCAATTTTATCGTCCGCGGCATCCGTTCCGCCGCCGACTACGAATACGAACGCTCGATGCGCTACATCAACAGCGACATCGCCCCCGAAATCTCCACCGTCTTCCTGATGCCGCCGCGCGAAATAGCCGAAGTATCCTCCACCATGGTCAAAGGCCTGGTCGGCCCACAAGGCTGGCGCGACATGATAGGCCGCTACCTCCCCGACCCCGTCTATCAAAAAATCCTGCAAGACCACGAAACAAACACATAAAACAAAGGCCGTCCGAACATTTCAGACGGCCTTCCAATTTTCATTGATTATTTACGGGCAGACGTCAACGCCTGCAGGTTTTGATTCAACGTTTCCATGTCCAACCAACCGGCGGCAATAAACAGCATCAAAATCACCGTACCCACGCACAGCACGCCGATACCATACAACACATAGCCCACCAAAACACGGCCTACCGTTGCATTCCCCATCCACATCAAACCGCGTACCTGCACCACAAACACCCAAGCCTGCCACAACAGCGCAAACGCAGCCAACGCCGGCACATACAACACCAGCAACAGCGGCAAGAGCAAAGCCTCAGACACCAAAATAAAGCCCCACAAAGGCAGCCGGGGCGCACCGTAATAATGCAGCACCTTGCGCATCGAGCGGCTCAACACCAACCATTTCACCATCACCAAAATCACCGACAGGCACACCGCCGCCGCACCGCTGCCAAACAAAGGCGACATGTTGGCCGCGTTCACCACACCCAACAGCAGCAACACCGCCGCCATCACCAAAGGCGAATACAAATACGTCTCCGGCGAACGATAGCGCAAACGCAAAACATCCCACATATCACGAACAAACACATACAGCATGGCATAAATCCAAAGCAAAAAAGCCGATTGTATCTTAGGCCGTCTGAAAATCAAACCGGCAAACCTAAAAACCGCCAATTACAACGAAAAATAATTCAATACAAAACAAAATCTTAATTTACCGCCTCAAAAATAAAGCCTACAAACGCTTGCACAAGGCAACGAAATTTGGTTTAATTCACATCTCGCAACGAAACACGCGAAGGCCAGATAGCTCAGTTGGTAGAGCAACGGATTGAAAATCCGTGTGTCGGCGGTTCGATTCCGCCTCTGGCCACCACCAACCGCCTTGAAGCGGTTATTTTTTTATCTATACGATTTGCACGCCATACTTAGCGCAAATCACGTCCCAGACCATGCGTCCCGATTTCCACACAAGGCCGTCTGAAAAATTTCAGACGGCCGTTGTTCATGTTGGCATGGCATAAAAATCCGCTTTACCGCCCCATTCCGACAGAATACGGCGCTTCCATCCAAATCGGCTGAAACCTTCGCGAACATACTGAATATGAATAAAGTTCAAGGCCGGTCGGTTTACTATATAATACCGTCCAAACCAACCATAACTTACTCATTGCAGGGAAGATAATGAAAAAAGTGCTGATTGTGCATTACTCGCAAACGGGGCAGCTCTCCAGCCTGGCGCGAAATTTTGCCGCGCCGTTGCAAACAACCGGCATACAGGTCGATTGCGTCAATATCGTACCGGAGCAGGCGTTTCCGTTTCCGTGGCCGTTTTGGCGTTTTTTCGATACCTTTCCGGAAACCGTCCATTTAAAACCCGCTCCGATTCTGCCGCCGCACATTCCGTCCGAAAATTACGATGTGGTGGTTATTGCCTACACTGTTTGGTTCCTCTCCCCTTCGCAACCGATGACCGCCTTTTTACAACGCGAAGAAACGCGCCGGCTGCTGGACGGCAAACCGGTCATCACGCTTATCGGCTGCCGCAATATGTGGCTGGGCGCGCAGGAAAAAATGAAATCTTTGCTGAAACAAAACGGCGCCAAACTCATCGGCAACATCGTAAAAATCGATGCCTGCAACAGCGCGGCAAGTTTCATTACCACGCCTGCCTGGATGCTGACCGGCGACAAACGCTATTTCCGCTCCCTGCCCTCCGCCGGCATTGCTGAAGAAGAATTGGCGGATACGGCGCGGTTTGGGACGAAATTGCGCGATGCGCTGTTAAACCAACAGCCTTTGGACGAAACCCTGTTTCAAAACATGGGCGCAGTGACAGTGAATGAAAAACTGATTTTCAGCGAACGCGCCGCCGGCCGCAGCTTCTTCGTCTGGGGCAGGCTTTTGATGGCGGCAGGCCGTATTTCTCCACTTTTGCGCCGTGCCTTGCTGTGCTTCTACATCGTCTTTTTATTGGTGATGATTTTGGTGGTTTTGCCTGTCAGCGTGATTTTGAAAAAACTGCTGCATCCGCTGCTCAAAGGCCGTCTGAAAAAGCTGGCAGATTATTATGAGCAACCGTCAGGCAGATAATCTGTTTCAGACGGCCTCAAACCAGGAACCCATCATGCCCGAAGTAATCCACTACCCCGAACGCCGTCGCTTTCAAATCGATATTGACGGTTTGGAAGCAGGCTATATCAGCTATACCGAACACAACGGCGGCTGGGACGTAAACCATACCGAGGTCTCGCCCAACTTCCGTCATCGCGGCATTGCCAAACTGCTGGTAGACGCGCTGATGGAATATGCCGAAACACACCATATCCCGTTGACTGCAAGCTGCGACTACGCGGCGCGGTTTATCGGTTGATTATTTTGACAAACACATCATGACATCGAATAACACACTCAAAGACGTTTATCTCAACCGCGTTTCTGCCTTCTTGCCCAACGCCCCCGTCGGCAACGACGAAATGGAAGCCGTCCTCGGCATGGCAGGCGATGTGCCTTCACGCGTGCGCCGCATGATTTTGCGTTCCAACGGCATTTTGTCGCGCCATTACGCCATCAATCCCGAAAGCCGCCGCACGACGCACACCAATGCCGAGTTGGCCGCCGAAGCGGTCAACGGCCTGTTTGCCCAAGGCGTTCCAGCAGAAGCCGTCGGCAGCCTGGCCTGCGCCACTTCCTATCCCGACCAAACCATGCCCGGACACGGCGTAATGGTGCATGGTTTGCTGGATATGCCGCCTTGCGAAGTGTTCAGCATGGCAGGCGTATGCGCGGCAGGGATGGCGGCAATGAAACACGCCTACAATGCCGTGCGTACCGGCGAACACGCACATGCGGTTTCCGTTGCCTCCGAAAACGCCTCGGCGGTCATGCGCGGCGAAGTGTTCCAAAGTGAAACCGACCATAAAAAACTGGAAAACGCCTCTCCCGAAATCGGTTTTGAAAAAGACTTTTTGCGCTGGATGCTGTCTGACGGCGCAGGCGCGGTGTATCTGTCCGACCGCCCCAATTCAGACGGCCTCAGCCTGAAAATCCATTGGATAGACCTGCTTTCCTACGCCAACGAAATGCCGCCCTGCATGTATGCCGGCGCAGAATTCCGCGACGGCGTATTTGAAGGCTGGAAACACACCGATGCCGATTACGGCCGCCGCCACAGCCTGATGGCGGTCAAGCAGGACGTCAAACTGCTAAACGAAAACATCGTCCGCTATACAGTGGAAAAACCTCTCTCCCAAATCGCCGCCAAACACGGCATCCGCGCCGAAGAAATCGATTGGTTCCTGCCCCACTACTCTTCCGGCTTTTTCCGCGACCGCCTTTCAGACGGCCTGAAAAACATCGGCTTCGATATTCCGCAGGAAAAATGGTTTACCAATCTGCACAACAAAGGCAACACGGGTTCGGCCTCGATTTACATCATCCTTGAAGAATTTTTGCGCACTTTCCCCATCGAACACGGCCAAAAAATCCTGTGTTACGTTCCAGAAAGCGGCCGTTTTTCAACATGTTTCATGCTTTTGGAAGCAGTAAAGGCCGTCTGAATGAAGATTGACGACATCCCTCAAGACAACAGCGCCAGCTACCACGGCCACCGCAAAGTCATCTACGGCACCCGCGACGGCCACTACGAAGCAGCCACCAGCAACGGTTGGCAGGACGAATCCTACGCCACCGAAATGGCGGTGTGCGAACTCGATGCCCAAACGCAGGCCGCGCGCGAAGCTGTCGAAAAAGGCGAATATTCGCCGCTGTACTACCATATGTTTCGCTGCCGTTATGATGAAACCGGCTTGTCCATGGCGGCAGGCGTATGGAAATGGCAGCTTCGTCGGCATTTCCGTCCCGAAGTATTCGCCAAACTACCGGCTAAAACCCTGCAAAAATACGCCGATGCCTGCCAAATCAGCATAGACGGCCTCAAACAAACCGATATTTAAAGTCCCTCATGATTACCCTGCATTCGCTCGACCAATCCCGCGCCCTGCGCATTGTTTGGCTGCTTGAAATCCTCGGTACGCCTTACCGCCTGCAAACCTACCGCCGTCATCCCGACACTTTGCTCGCCCCTGACGAACTCAAGGCCATCCATCCCTTGGGCAAATCGCCTTTATTGAATGATGACGGCTTTATCTTGGCGGAAAGCGGCGTGATTACCGACTATCTGATTCAGACCTACGGCAACGGCCGTCTGATGCCCGAACGCGGCAGCCGCGAATACTGGCAATATCAACGCTGGCTGCATTACGCCGAAGGTTCGCTGATGCCGTTATTGCTGCTCGGGCTGGTGTTCCGCCGGATTGAAAGCGCGCCCATGCCGTTTTTCATCAAACCGATTGCCCGCAAAATCAGCGGTAGCGTCAAAAGCAGCTTTATCCATCCGCAAGCCGCGCTGCATCTTTCCCACATCAACAGCGAGTTGGAAAACCGCGAATGGTTGGTCGGCAACAGTCTCAGCGGTGCCGACATCATGATGAGCTATCCGCTGCAAGCCGCGGCCGACCGCTTCGATTTTGCCGACTACCCCAATATCCGCACCTATTTGCAACGCATCGAGGCGCATGAAGCCTACCGCCGCGCCGTTGAAAAAGCAGGTTCGCCTTTATTGAAACTCGACAAATAAAACAAGGCCGTCTGAAATATTTTCAGACGGCCTGAAACCTTGGTTCACTTATCGAATAGCTTTGCGGCAAACGGCGTTTTTACCAACGCGCCGCCCGAATGTTTTGTTCCCCCTCGCCGTTCCACTATAATGGCAACCTATATCCTTCTAAAAAATAACACCATGCCAACCGACAACCGCCCGACTCTTGCCATCGACACCAGCACATCCTTTCTGTCCATCGCATTGGAACATCAAGGCGAAATCTGCCTGTTTCACGAAAACGTCGGCACCAAGCAATCCGAACAAATCCTGCCGCAAATCGAACGCCTCTTCAAAGAAGCGGGCATCACGGCCGCCGATTTGGGCTGCATCGTTTATGCACAAGGCCCCGGCGCATTTACCGGCCTGCGTATCGGCGCGGCGGTTGCACAAGGTCTGGCCACGCCGTTTGACACGCCCATGATCGGCATTCCCTGCCTCGACGCTGCCGCTTCACTGCTGCCGCCATCAAGCTGCGTACTGGCGGCCACCGATGCGCGTATGGGCGAAGTGTTCTACGCATGGTTTGATACGCAAAACCACGTCCGCTTGAGCGATTACACGGTTGGCAAAGCCGCCGCCATTAACGCGCCCGAAGGCAAAACGCCTAGCGGCGGCATCGGCAATGCCTTTGCCCTCGCCGACAAACCGCCTTTTGACGGTCAAGCCGATATGCCGACCGCCGCCGACTATCTCAAACTTGCCCGCAGCGGCCGCTATCTTGCTACTGACGCGGCGCACGCCGAGCTGCTCTACGTCCGCAACAAAATTGCCCTGACCGCGCAAGAGCAAGCCCAACAAAAGGCCAAACCGTGAACCTGCGCCCAGCCTTACTTGCCGACTGCCCCACCCTTGCCTCCATCGACGCACAAGGCAATCCTTCGCCGTGGACGGCGCAGCAGTTTGAATCGGCGGTTCAACACCATCCCGACAGCGTTTGGCTCAGCCAGACTGACCACCAAATTACCGGCTTTATCGTATGGCAAACCGTGTTTGACGAATCCGAGCTGCACCTGATTGCCGTCGCGCCCGAATACCGCCGCCAAGGCATTGCGTCCGCCCTGCTGCAACACTGGCAAAACGCAGTGCAACAGCAAGGCGCAACCCGATTATTATTGGAAGTCCGCGCAAGCAATGAAACCGCGCAACAGCTCTACCGAAAACACGGCTTCCAAACCTGCGGCCGCCGCAAAAACTACTACGCCCTGCCCGACGGTGGCAGCGAAGATGCCGTATTGATGGAGAAATCATGTTAAGCAGCCGCTACCTGCACCTGCACGAAGCCTTGGGCTTGGGCCCGATGTGGCTGAACCGAAACGCCAAAATCATCCATGCCGTGCCCCAAGCCGCAGCCGCGCCCGTCCGCCCCAAAACCATTGCCGCCGATACCGCGCAAGCCGTGCGCACTTTATCCGCAGGCTCCCATCAGGCACGCACCGCCGCCATTGCCACTGCGCAAACGGCCAAACCTGCTGTCCGCGTTCCCGAAGCGACGCCCAAAGCCATGGCCGAAACACCGGCAAAAACAGAAAAAGCCGCGCATTCAGACAATCTGCCCCGTCTTGACGTAACCATCAGGCCGTCTGAAATCATGGTGGTCAGCATTTGTCCGTCCACCGAAGACAGCCTGCACGGCACGCTCTTTAGCGGCGACGTCGGCACGCTTCTCGACAACATCCTCGCCGCCATCGGCCTCAAACCCGAGCAGGCGCACAAAACCGCATGGGTCAAAACCGCGCCCGTGTTCACCGCCCTGCCCGATGCCGAACACATCCGCTCCGAGCTTGCCGAAATGCAAAACGAGCTGACCGCATCGCAAGCGCGCGCAGTCTTGTTTCTCGGCAAAATCTTCGACAGCCCCGACATGATCGGACTGATGAACGAATTGTGCGGGAAGCGGCCGCATTTCGTCATTCCCCACCCCGCCCGCCTGCTGATGCAGCCGCAACTCAAAGCGCAGGCATGGCAAATCTTAAAGCCATTGAAACAGCTTTTGGCCAAGGCCGTCTGAACATTCTGTTCAACCTAAAATCAGGTTTTCCACCAATAAAAAAGGGCGTGTTCGACACGCCCTAATGTTTATCAATATTCCGCCGAATGCCAGAAAGGCTGGCCCACCGTCGGCGTACTGGCGCGCGCTTTCTCACGCGCCTCCACAGGTTCCGCCTCATAAGCCAGACGGCCCGACTCGACCGCAAGCGCAAAAGCACGTGCCATATTGACCGGATCGCCGCTGCGGGAAACGGCGGTATTCAGCAACACGCCGTCAAAGCCCCATTCCATCACTTGTGCCGCCTGCGAAGGCAAACCCAAACCGGCATCAATAATCAACGGCGTGTCGGGCAGGCGTTTGCGCAGGACTTTCAGCGCATAAGCATGAACCGCGCCCAAACCCGTGCCAATCGGCGCCGCCCACGGCATCAACGCCTGACAGCCTGCGTCGAGCAGGCGGCGGCAGGCAATCAGGTCTTCAGTGCAATAAGGCAGCACTTTGAAGCCGTCTTTAATCAGGATTTCCGCCGCTTCGACAAGCTGGAACACATCGGGCTGCAACGTGTCATCATCGCCGATAAGTTCAAGCTTGATCCAATCGGTATCAAACACTTCGCGTGCCATTTGCGCAGTAGTCACGGCTTCCTGCACGCTTTGACAGCCTGCTGTATTGGGCAACACAGGCACACCCATTTCTTCCAACAACGACCAAAAACCCTGCCCGTGCGCTTCGCCGCCGCTGCCGGCACGGCGCAATGAAACGGTAATCATCGCCGGTCGCGCGATTTGGACAGACTGCTTGAGGATTTCCGGCGTCGGATAAGCAGCCGTACCGAGCAGCAGCCGTGAAGAGAAAGTTTCTCCATATAGGGTAAACATGATGGATTCCTTTGTAATATTATTTTTGGGGCAATAGCCTTCTGAAAAATCGGTTTAGATAGTTTCCAAATAATTTTCAAGTCCTTCGGCGACCTTGGTCGGAATAAACTCGGTAATCGTGTATTTCGCCACGCCTTCTCGGTGAAACGGGTCTTCTGCAATTAACTTTTCCACCTGCTCCCTACCTGATGCTTTCATCAGGATAACGCCGCCCGTCCGCGGCTGTTTGCGTCCAGACATCACAAATACACCTGCTTGATAATACCGTTCGAGATACGCAATATGCTCGGCCAGGTAGGTTTCAACCGCAGCCAAGTCTTTCATATATTCCAACGATGCGATAAACATTTCTTTTCCTTTTCTCAGCATTAAACCAATAGCGCAGCTATACACGCAGTAAAACCGCTTATCCGCCGACTACCGGGCGCACAATGTCCACTTTATCGTTTTCGTTCAAAACCGTTTCCGCATACGCGCCTTTGGCGACAAATTGGGTATTGACGGCAACGGCAAACGGTTTTTGCGGCGCGGTTTGGGCGATAAGGTCGGCAACGGTTGTGCCGTTTAATGTGATGGCTTCATTGTTTAATATGATCTTCATGATGTTTGCTCCTCTTGTCAGACTTCTTATTTTCAGACGGCCTTATTCATTCCACAAAGCCTGAAATGCTTTAACCACCGCTTCGGGATTTTCCGCTTCGGTCACGGCGCGGACGACGGCAAGTGAGGAAACGCCTGTTGCCAGCACATCTTCGGCGTTGTTCAAATCGATGCCGCCGATGGCGACGACGGGCGTGCCGCGTGCCTGTCTGACGTATTCGCGCAGTTTATCCAAACCTTGCGGGGCGGTCAGCATTTGCTTGGTCGTGGTCGGGAAAATCGCGCCGCTGGCGACATAGCTGGGGTATACGGACAAGGCGCGGTCGAGTTCGGCAACGGAATGGGTGCTCAAGCCCAAGCGCAAACCGGCAGCTTCAATCGCGGCTAGGTCGGCAGTGTCCATGTCTTCCTGCCCGAGATGCACGCCGTATGCACCTGCGGCAATCGCTTCGCGCCAGTGGTCGTTGATGAAAAGCTGGGTTGCACTGTTTTGACAGGCTACGACGCAACGTTCGATTTCGCGTTTCAACTCGTCACCATGCAGGGTTTTACAGCGCAGTTGCACCGTGTCGGCACCTGCTTTGACCATGCGCTCGACCCAGTCAGCAGTGGGAACAACGGCGTAAAATTTCAGGGGAGATTTGAGTGGCGGGAAGGTCATAACGGCTCCGAAAGGAATAATTCGTTGTTATATTATCAGAAAAGGCCGTCTGAATAATATTTGTTTTCAGACGGCCTGATTGAAAAAATGAATATTGCCCTATTCGGCTTTGGCTTTATAAAAATATGAACATACTGATGGGTTATCAAAATGAGTGCCATATTGGCGCCCCACATTCGGAGACCCAACCCATGAAAAAAATTTCTCTTGTTAGCCGCCCTTCCCTTACTGTTTACCACTTATTCAAATGCCGCCACGCCTAAAGCGGAAGCTTCAAAACCAGCTTCGGCACACAAACAAACCAAGCAGCGTTTTTCCGGCAAAATCACCGGCTATCAAACCGCCGAGCATTTGTTCTCCGTACGCAAGGGCGACCGCCTGCGCATCAGTAAAACCGGCAGCCCTAACGCCTATTTCAACGTATGGGCACCCAAAGACGATGAAGCCGTATTTAACGGTTCGGCACAAGGCGATAAATTTGACGGTATCGCTACCCAATCGGGCAAATATAAAGTGCAGGTCTATATGATGCGCGCCCAAGCCCGCCGTAACACTACTGCCCATTACGCCGTAAACGTCATCAAAAACTAAGGGGCTGACGTAGATTAGCCCTAAATTCCACACCAATCTCGCAGGATTTTAAGCTGTTGAGACGGTGTGCCGAAGTTAAATCGAAATTCGCATTCTTTCAAGAACAGCGGGAAAGATTTGCGATCGATTCCGTTGTATTTTCGCAAGAAACGTTTTGCCTGATTCCAAAAATTCTCAATGCCGTTAATGTGGTTCTGACGGTCGACAAATTCCTTGGAATGGTTGATGCGGTAATGGATAAAACCGCTCACGTCCAACTTATCATAGCTGCTCAGGCTATCCGTGTAAACAATGCTGTCCGGCATGATTTTCTTTTTGATGACAGGGAATAACGTTTCAGACTTGGCATTATCCACCACAACGGTATAGACCCGTCCGTTGCGTTTCAGAATGCCGAAGACAACCACTTTTCCTGCCGCACCTCGACCACGTCTGCCTTTACGCTGTCCGCCGAAATAGCTTTCGTCCAGCTCGACAGAGCCCTCGAAAACCTCATCGGCAGCCAAGGCCAAATGATGGATGATGACATACATATTTTGCGGTAGAATAGAGTTATTTATCCTGCGACTAGGTAGAAGGCGCGGAAAGTCCGGCAGAACTGGTCAGCCTGATTGAAAGCGGCGACTACGAAGCCCTGCTTGCCGAAGATCCGGACGAACATGGCCAAGGCCACGAACATCATTGCGGCTGCGGCTGTTCCCTCGGCTGAGTCAGCCTGCCCATATTATCTACCGCCTCGATTTTCATATTAAAAGGAGACTTACCAGCATGATAAGCAAAGCAAAATTCAATACCGTTGTCGGCAGCATAGGAGCGGCAATAGGTATTTTCGTATTTGTCGCCTATATCCCCCAAATTATCGCCAATATGCAAGGGGCAAAGGCGCAGCCGTGGCAACCCCTGTTTGCAGCAGTATCCTGTCTGATTTGGGTTTTGTACGGTTGGAGCAAAGAACCCCGGAAAGACTGGATTCTGATTATACCCAACGCAGTCGGCGTGATATTGGGATTTCTGACTTTTCTGACTTCGCTTTAAACAAGGGGCTAATCTACGTCAGCCCCAAAACTAAACGCCCTCATGATGTAAAGCTTTAAAAAACAGCAAAGGCCGTCTGAAAATTGAAATTTCAGACGGCCTTTTAAACGGTTTGAAAAGGACGTATCGAACACGTCTTTTTTTTCCTATTACAACAGGAACATGGTTGCTAATCCCAAGAAAATCAGGAAGCCGCCGGAGTCGGTAACCGCGGTAATCAGCACCGAGCTGCCCAATGCCGGGTCGCGTCCGGCTTTGTCCATCATGACGGGAATGAGGACGCCGACGGTCGCGGCCAGCAAAAGGTTCAAGGTCATCGCGGCCACCATGACCAAACCGATGCCGATGTTGCCGTAGAGCAGCCATGAAATCACGCCCATTACCGTGCCCCAAATAATGCCGTTGACGAGGGCGACGCCGACTTCTTTTTTCAGCAGGCGGCCTGCCTGCGTACTGGTCATTTGTCCCATTGCCATGGCGCGGACGATCATGGTGATGGTTTGGTTGCCGGAGTTGCCGCCGATGCCGGCGACGATGGGCATCAGCGCAGCCAGTGCGACGATTTTCTCGATACTGCCTTCAAATGCGCCAATTACGCGGCTGGCGATAAAGGCGGTACACAGGTTGATGGCAAGCCACATCCAGCGGTTTTTCACCGAGTCCCAAATCGGGGCGAACAAGTCCTCTTCTTCTTGCAAACCGGCCATGTTAAACATGTCGGCTTCGGATTCTTCACGGATCACGTCCACCATTTCGTCAATGGTGATCCTGCCGATCAGCTTTTTGTTTTCATCGACAACCGGCGCGGTGACCAAGTCATAACGTTCAAACGCCTGTGCCGCTTCTTCCACGTCGTCTTCGGGACGGAAGCGCACGACATCGGTGGCCATCACGTCCGCCACCATGTCTTCGGGGTCGGCGACCAAGAGTTTGCGGATGGGCAGCACGCCTTGCAACACGTCGTTTTCATCGACCACGAAAATCTTGTCGGTATGGTCGGGCAGGCTGTCGAAACGGCGCAAGTAGCGCAACACGACTTCACACGCCACATCGGCGCGGATGCTGACCAATTCAAAGTCCATAATCGCGCCGACTTGGTTATCTTCGTAAGACATCGCCGCTTTGACCTGCTCGCGTTCTTCTTCATCACGCGTTTGCAGCGCTTCGTACACCACTTGGTGCGGCAGGTCGTCTGCCAGTTCTGCCAATTCGTCTGCGTCCAAATCATCGACGGCGGCCAACAGCTCGTCTTTGTCCATGGACTCGATCAGCGTTTCGCGTACGGCGTCGGATACTTCCAGCAAGACTTCGCCGTCGTCTTCAGGGGCGACCAAAAGCCAGACGATGTTACGCTCGCGCGGCGGCAGGGATTCCAAGACGGCGGCCACGTCGGCAGGGTGCAACTCGGCCAAGAGGACGGTCAGCTCGGTGAACTTGTCACGCAGGCTTTCGTCTTCAATCGGCACGCCTGCTTCGATTTGTTCAAAGGACGGCTCGAGGATTTCACATAAGACGTGGATGCGGTCGATATCGTCAGAGATGCGATCATCAGAAATGCGGTCTTCTACCACATCATTGTCGGGGGTATTGTCGAGATTCGGAGGGGTTTGTTCGATGCTCATAAATGCTCCGCCCGCCGGACGCGGGAAGGCATTTCGGCGGGATGATTATTGTTGTTGTGTATCAGATGGGAAGTTCAAAGGCGAACTGGGAAGGTCCATAATTCGAGCCTGCTGAGAGGCGCAGAGTTGTAAACGGTGCATATTCTACTCTTTTTTAGGCCGTTTTACCATTTTTAACGGGAAAGGCCGTCTGAAACCGGGTGATAACGACACCCTTTTTTTCAGACGGCCTGATGATTTGATTTTATTTGTTTCGCCTGCCGAACGCTTCCCTGACCACGTCCAACCAAGCCCTTAAGGCCGGCGTCGGGCGTTGGTGTTTTTTCCATGCCATGGTGAGCTGCCAGCGGATCTCGGGGTCGACCAAAGGAATGGCGGCAAAGACATCGGGATTGATTTTTCGGGCATAGTATTCGGGCAGTAGGGCAATGCCCATATTGTGCGCCACCATGTCGGCGACCAAATTCCATTGTCCGGTACGGCAGACAACGTTGGGCGTAAAACCTTGATTGCGGCAGGCCGTCTGAATGGTTTCGTTGAGGGAAAACCCTGCACCGAACAGGATGAAGGGCTCGTGTTGCAGGCTTTTGAGCGTCAGCGCAGCGTGTCTCGCCCGATTTTTCGGCATCAAAACCACCAACGGATAGTCGCATAAAGTAATGCTGTCGAAGTCTTCGTGAACCGGCGCAAGCAGCTGCCCGGCATCGAGTTCGTTGTTGCGCAGGGATTGCTCGATGGCGAGTGAGCCTTGTTCCAAAAACGACAATTCGATGTCCGGCCATTTGTGGTGGAAATCAAACAAAGCCTGCCCGAGCAAATCGCTGCCGAACAAGGCCAAACCCAAACGCAGCGTCCCGCTTTTGACATGGCGGTAATCGTCAATGCGCGCAAGTAATAAATCGCGTTCGTGCAAAAGGTTTAAAGCGTGGCGATAGACTTCTTCGCCGATTGCGGTCGGCTGCACCTGCCGCTTTTTGCGTCCGTTTTCTTTGCACAAAAGCGGCACGCCCAATTCTTCTTCCAAAGCCTGAATGATTTTGCTGACCGTCGGCTGCGTCAAATTCAACGCTGAAGCCGTGGCCGAAAAACTTTGCAGGCGGATGAGTTCGGCAAAACAATACAGGCTTTTGAAATCCATTATTCCTCTAAGGCATGATTATTCGTTTAATAATTCATATTATGCAGAAACCAGGTTTCTATAATCAAGCCTTTCATTCAACACACACCCATATCATGGATTCCTTCACCAGATTTTTTCAGACGGCCTTGCAGCTTGCCATTATCGGCGCAGTATGGGGCGTCTCCGACCTTATCGTCCGCTTCACGCATCTGCCTATTTCTTCAGGCGTATTGGGCTTGTTCCTCATGCTCGCCCTTTTGGGGCTCGGCATCATCCGCCCGGGCATGGTTGACCGCGGCGCAAAATGGGCATTGGGCGAACTCGTCTTTTTCTTCATCCCCATCATGGTTTCCGTCTTGCAATATCAAGACCTGCTGATGTCCGAAGGCTGGCAGCTGATTTTGACCATCGCCGTCGGTACCGCGCTCGTGATGATCAGCACCGCCCTGACCCTCGATTTCTGCTACCGCTGGAAACGCCGCCTCTACAAAAAACTCCACTCCTAAAAATAGAGAATAAAAATGGACTACACCGCCCTTGCCTGCTTCATCTGGACTTGCTTTGCCTATGTCGTTGCCAAAAAAATCCACCGCAAAAAACCCTTAATGATTTTCTCCCCCGTCGTTACCGTCTCCGTCAGCACCATCCTCCTGCTGCTGGCATTCGGCATCAATTACGACACCTACCACAAATATACCCAAGGCATCGTCTTCCTGCTCACTCCGGTTACCGTTGCCTTTGCCGTCCCCATTTATGAAAACCGCGAAGTCATCCGCCACCAGCTGCCCATCCTCTCCATCGCCATTATGGTGGGTATGTTTGTCGGCGTAGTCAGCGCATTCCTCATGAGCCATATGTTCCACTTCAACAACGAAGTGACCAACAGCCTGATGGCGCGTTCTATCTCCACGCCGTTTGCCGTCGTCCTCGCCAGCGAAATCCACGGCTCCGCTTCGCTCGTTTCCCTGTTCACCATCATCACCGGCTTTGTCGGCATGATATTCGGCGACCTGTTTTTGGCCTTTACCCGCATCCGTTTCCACACTGCCAACGGCGTGGCATTCGGCAATGCCGCCCACGGCTTCGGCACATCGCGCGCCGGACAACGCCACGAAACCGAAGGCGTCATGGCGAGTCTGACCATGATTTTGGCCGGACTGTTTATGGTATTGTTTGGACCAACCATGGTGCATTTGGTAATTTGGATGATGAGTTAGGCTTCGTCCCGATGACCATACACAAAAAGGCCGTCTGAAACACATATCGGTTTCAGACGGCCTTTTATATTATGGAACGATTACAGTTTAAAAATAGAAGCCTCTGCTAAATCATGAATGGTATCCAACGCAGATGAACCTGTACCATTGCTTGAATAGGTCGCATTGTCTGAGGAAAGACCGGCAGAAGAATCAAGAGGATCAGCCTCACCAAACACACGGCTCAAAAGTTCATCGCCATCAAAAGCTTTGGATTCCAATATCGGCTTCGCGGCCGGTTGTGCAGGCTCAAAACCTTCCCACTCACGCGGATCAAGGCGGATGATATGGTCATCATCATAACCGTCATTAGGACCTTTGCCTTCCCCTGAAAAAGTACCGTCCCACTCGCGCGGATCGAGGCGGATAACAAAATCTTCAGAATCACTTTCTTTACTTGGTTGATGTACTTTAGCCATGAAATTCTCCTTAACAAATAAACGGATACTGTACCTAATGCCTCATAAAAGGCATTGCGGACTTTATTCTAGAATAAAGAAAACAGTGGGCAAAGATTGAAGGGAACAACGGTTTATTAACACGATAATCGGATTTAAATCTTTTTAAAACAAATAGATATAATTTATACATCATACCCGGTCATCCATTATCAAAAATCTCGCCCATGCCGTCCACCAAGATGATTCACCCTCTTCCGTCCCCTTGCTATGCGGCAAAAAGGCCGTCTGAAAAATGACTTTCAGACGGCCCTTTCATTTGCTCAAGTCTTATTCTTTAGGCAGGCGCAGGACGGAGACGATGAATCCGCCCCAAATGACAATCAGTGCGACAAGCATCATGACAATAGCTGAAGTGCTCATTATTCTTCTCCTTCACGTTCGTGTTCATGTTCGTCTTTGACGTTGAAGCCCTGACCGTGTTTCCACGGCAAGAACGACAGCAAGACCGACAATACGAGGATGGCGCCCACCATACCCCAACCGAAGATATTGAGGAAGCTGTCAGGATAACCGCTGTAATTCTCTTTTAAGAGGCCGGCAGTATCCTGATAAAGCATATAGCCGAGCATAGCAACGGTAACCACCACGCTGGCGGTCCACACTTTGCCGACACGGATGGAAGACAGCGCGTTCAAGTGATTACGCAGTTCCGGCAGCTTGTTCAACAAGACAATCGCCAAAACGTAAACAAAACCGGAAGCCACAATGCCGTAAGTATTGATGAATTTGTCCAACACGTCCAACACAGGCAGGCCGGTGGTCGTACCGAACAGCAAGGTGGAAATAATCGCCATGGGAACGCCTGCAATCAT
Source organism: Neisseria sp. 27098_8_158 (assembly GCF_041433145.1). Taxonomy (NCBI): domain Bacteria; kingdom Pseudomonadati; phylum Pseudomonadota; class Betaproteobacteria; order Neisseriales; family Neisseriaceae; genus Neisseria; species Neisseria sp. 27098_8_158. The sequence goes on along the minus strand of NZ_JAPWAZ010000002.1, from coordinate 260,090 downwards.
CGTTGCGCTGACACGGCCGATGTTCATTTTGTCTTGAATTGCGGCCACAATCACTTCAACGATGGAAATCATAGAAGTTACCCCCGCAAACACCAGCGAGCCGAAGAACAACACGCCGATCAACGCACCCATAGGGGCTTGGTTGATGATGGTCGGGAACGCAATAAACGCCAAACCGATACCGTTGGATGCCACTTCGCTGACTTCTTTGCCTGCGGCTTGAGCCATAAAGCCCAATGCGGCAAATACGCCGATACCGGCGAGCAACTCAAAGCTGCTGTTGGCAAAGCCGACAACCAAGCCAGTGCCGCCCAAGTCGGTTTTTTTCTTCAGGTAAGAAGAATAAGTAATCATGATGCCGAAGCAGATGGAGAGCGAGAAGAAGATCTGGCCATATGCGGCTACCCAGACTTTCGGATCCGCCAAGCGGCTCCAATCAGGCGTAAACAAAGCGTCCAAACCTTTTGCCGCACCCGGCAGGGTCAGGGCGATGCCCACCATGATGACAAACATCACTACCAACAAAGGCATGAAGAATGTGGACGCACCGGCTACGCCTTTTTGCACGCCTAAAGCCATAATCGCCAGCGTAAACACCCAAACGGCAATCAGTGGGCCGGCCACTTTGCCGACAAAATCCAAGCCCAAGTCTTTGGCATCGGCCATTTGCAGGAAGTCTTTGAAGAAGAATGCCTGCGGATCCGTACCCCATGCCGAAGTCAAAGAATAATAGGCATAGCTTGCCGCCCAGCCGACAATCACGGCGTAGTAGATACAGATGATGACGTTGGTCAGGAAGTTCCACCAACCCACCGGCTCAAACCAACGGCCGAGGCGGCGGAAGGCCAAAGGAGGCGAACCGCGGTAACGGTGGCCGATGGCGTAGTCGAGCAGCAACAGCGGAATACCTGCCGTCAACAGCGCAACCAAGTAAGGGAGGACGAAAGCACCGCCGCCGTTGTCGAAGGCGATGTAAGGGAAACGCCAAATGTTGCCTAAGCCCACGGCCGAGCCGATGGCGGCAAACATAAAGGCACGGCGACTGCTAAACGTCGCGCGTTCGCTGGATTGAGAATTTGACACAATGAACCTCTTAAAAATCGAGTGTCGTCAAGGCCTCCCGGCCTTGCGCGTATATATTTAGGAATCAGGTCGGACAAACCGGCCGGTTAAAATAGATATTCGGACAAGGATAATATCCGGTATTTAAAGAATGCACCGCTTATGGCCATGCAAACATAATCTGACCTTATCGTAAAAAAATTTAACACTGTTGGCAAGTCAGTATTGCATTAAAATCGCAAGGAAAATCTTCATGCACTACGACTAAAATCTTCATACACTTCTTTATATACAAGCCAAACGCAACACCTAAGCCCCGTTTTTCCCTCCCTTCCCACTGACAACCGCCCTCGCCGCAAACCGCCTTTCCCTTATCCCGTAAGGAAAAGCGGCAACCCAACGCATTCAAATCCCCCGTCATCAAAATGTTTCAGACGGCCTGTTTTCCTTCCGTCCAATCCGGGCCGTCTGAAAATTTCACTGTTGCATGTTGTAATCAAGAAACCGTCCCAAAATTCCGTTTAATATAAACAAAAACAATCCGCCTTTTCCCGTTTTCTTCATTACCATGATTTAAAACAGACATGAAACACCAAAAAATGGAATTAATAAAAATAAAATTTCAGAAAATATTAAATAACATTAAATTTAAACCTGTATTTCTACTCTAATCATCTACAATCAAAAATAATCAAACCAAAAAATTTCAATAAAACATTAATTACACAACACTACATTTTTGCTATAATTGCCGCCATTCAATCCACAACCCAAACCCAAAAGAAGAGGAAAAGCCATGGGTATCAAAGTTGCCATCAACGGTTACGGCCGCATCGGCCGCCAAGTAGTGCGCGCTATTTTCGACTACAAACTGCAAGACCAACTCGACATCGTTGCCATCAACGCCAGCGGCAGCATCGAGACCAACGCCCACCTGACCAAATTTGACACTGTTCACGGCCGCTTTGACGCCGATGTTTCCCATGATGAAAAACACCTCATCATCAACGGTAAAAAAATCCCTTACTTCTCCACCCGCAATCCTGCCGAATTGCCATGGGGCGAATTGGGCGTTGACCTGGTCATGGAATGTACCGGCGCGTTCACCAGCAAAGAGAAAGCCAAAATCCACTTGGAAAGCGGCGCGAAAAAAGTGCTGATTTCCGCTCCCGGCGGCGATGACGTTGACGCAACCATCGTTTACGGCGTAAACGACGACGTGATTACCGACGACATGACCGTTATCTCCAACGCGTCTTGTACCACCAACTGCCTGGCACCTGTGGCCAAAGTGTTGAACGAAAACATCGGTATCGTAAACGGCGTGATGACCACCATCCACGCGCTGACCAACGACCAAACCGTAACCGACGTACGCCACAAAGACCTGCGCCGTGCGCGTAGCGGCGTGGAAAACATGATTCCGACCAAAACCGGCGCGGCAAAAGCCGTCGGCTTGGTATTGCCTGCCCTGAAAGGCAAACTCGACGGCCTCGCCATCCGCGTACCGACCGTCAACGTTTCCCTGGTTGACCTGAGCTTCCAAGCAAGCCGCGAGACTTCTGTCGAAGAAATCAATGCGCTGATGAAAGCCGCTTCCGAAGAAGGCCGTCTGAAAGGCGTATTGGCCTACAATACCCTACCACTGGTTTCCATGGACTTCAACCACACTACCCAAGCCAGCACATTTGACTCTACGCTGACCAAAGTCACCGCAGGCAAAATGGTTAAAGTGTTCGCATGGTACGACAACGAGTGGGGCTTCAGCTGCCAAATGCTGAACACCGCGCGCCGTATGTTCGGTTTGGAAGTACGTCCGTTCTAATCGGCTTCTAACACAAAGGCCGTCTGAAACATCTTTTCAGACGGCCTTTTGTATTTCCTTTAAAATATCGCATTCCCATTTATTTTCAGACGGCCTCTTCATGTTTCCCAACGAATCCGCCCCCAACCTCCTGCAAGGCTTAAACCCCGAACAACTCTCCGCCGTAACCTGGCCGCCGCAATCCGCCCTCGTTCTGGCAGGCGCAGGCAGCGGCAAAACGCGCGTACTGACCACGCGCATCGCATGGCTTTTGCAAACCGGTCAGGCAAGTGTGCACAGCATTATGGCGGTAACGTTTACCAACAAAGCCGCCAAAGAAATGCAAACCCGTTTGGGCGCAATGATTCCCGTCAACGTCCGCGCCATGTGGCTTGGCACGTTCCACGGCCTCTGCCACCGCTTTTTGCGCCTGCACCACCGCGATGCCGGTTTGCCGTCTTCCTTTCAAATCCTCGACAGCGGCGACCAGCTTTCCCTGATCAAACGCCTGCTCAAAAGCCTCAACATCGCCGAAGAAATCATCGCGCCGCGTTCGTTGCAAGGCTTTATCAACGCGCAAAAAGAATCCGGCTTGCGCGCTTCCGTCTTGAGCGCGCCCGACCCGCACACGCGCCGCATGATTGAGTGCTACGCCGAATACGACAAAATCTGCCAACGCGAAGGCGTGGTCGATTTTGCCGAACTCATGCTGCGCAGCTACGAAATGCTGCAAAACAACGAAATCCTGCGCCAACACTATCAAAACCGCTTCAATCACATTCTGGTCGACGAGTTCCAAGACACCAACAAGCTGCAATACGCCTGGCTGAAACTGATTGCCGGCAACAATGCTGCCGTCTTTGCCGTCGGCGACGACGACCAAAGCATCTACCGGTTCCGCGGCGCAAACGTCGGCAACATGACCGCGCTGATGGAAGAATTCCACATCGACGCGCCCGTCAAACTCGAACAAAACTACCGCTCCGTCGGCAACATCCTCGCCGCCGCCAACGCCGTCATCGAAAACAACGACGAACGCCTCGGCAAAAACCTGCGCACCGACGCCGAAGCTGGCGACAAAATCCGCTACTACTCCGCCTTTACCGACCTCGAAGAAGCCCAATTCATCGTGGACGAAACCAAAGCCCTCGAACGCGAAGGCTGGGATTTGGACGAAATCGCCGTCCTCTACCGCAGCAACGCCCAATCCCGCGTTATCGAACAAAGCCTGTTCCGCAGCGGCATCCCCTACAAAATCTACGGCGGCTTGCGCTTTTACGAACGCCAAGAAATCAAACACGCCCTCGCCTACCTGCGCCTCGCCGTCAACCCCGACGACGACAACGCCCTCTTGCGCGTGATTAACTTCCCACCGCGCGGCATCGGCGCACGCAGCATCGAAAACCTTCAGACGGCCTCAAACGAACAAGGCATCACCCTCTGGCAGGCAGCCTGCAACGCCGGCGCAAAAGCCACCAAAATCGCCGCCTTCGTCCGCCTGATTGAAGCCCTGCGCAACCAAGTCGGACAACTGCCCCTGTCCGAAATCATCGTCGGCATCCTCAAAGACAGCGGCCTGACCGAACACTACCGAACCCAAAAAGGCGACAACCAAGACCGTCTCGACAACCTCGACGAACTCGTCAACGCCGCCATCGAGTTCAAACCCGAAGACAGCAACTTTGAAACCCTGCCTGAAAACATTTCAGACGACCCCGCCTTCCCCATCCTCGCCTTTCTAAGCAACGCCGCCCTCGAATCCGGCGAAAACCAAGCAGGCGCAGGTGAAAAAGCCGTCCAACTGATGACCGTCCACGCCTCCAAAGGCTTGGAATTCAACGCCGTCTTCCTCACCGGCATGGAAGAAGGCCGCTTCCCCAGCGAAATGAGCCTCGCCGAACGCGGCGGCCTCGAAGAAGAACGCCGCCTCATGTACGTCGCCATCACCCGCGCCCGCAAACGCCTCTACATCACCATGGCACAACAACGCATGTTGCACGGACAAACCCAATTCGGCATCGTCTCCCGCTTCGTCGAAGAAATCCCACCCGAAGTATTGCACTACCTATCCGTCAAAAAACCCGCCTACGACAGCTACGGCAATACACGCCCAACTACCGTACAACGGGACAAAATCATCGATGACTTCAAACAGCCGCAAACCTACGCAGGCTTCCGCATCGGCCAAAACGTCCGCCACGCCAAATTCGGCACCGGCGTCATCATCGATGCCGTGGACAAAGGCGAATCCGCCCGACTGACCATCAACTTCGGCAAACAGGGCGTGAAAGAGCTGGACACCAAGTTTGCAAAATTGGAAGAGATGTAGAAATTAGAATGCTTGGAATGATAAAGGCCGTCTGAAAACGTTTTAGCTCAAAATTGCTATCCGTTTTCAGACGGCCTTTGTTACATTCAAACCACTTTTAAATCATACCTTCATATTAAATAACAATCGCAAATCAAGGCATTTAGCTGCTGAAGGTATCTTTCTTCTTCGTCAAAACATATTGATAAACTTCTTCTACCGTAGCCTCGTCATAGCTTTTGCCAAAGCGTTTTTTGTAGCCCAGTTCGTATAGTTTCACATGATGCCCTTCCGGGATTTCGACGCCCACATTTTCCAAACACGATTTGGCACAATGCAGATGACAGCCGTCAATAACCAACATCGGCCGTCCGGACTGCGCTTTGCGAACCAACGGCGCGACTTTGCCGCCCACACCGGAAATGCACGACATTTCAAATTCTCCGGCATGGTCGAGCGCTACGGCAGTGTTATTGGCCAGCTGCGCCACATCGGAGCATCCGGAACAAGAATAAATCAAGGGAAGCTCATTACGGTTGGGCATTTTCTATTTCCTTCGGTAGCGGTTTTTATCTTTATGTGTCCACCCATGGTCAGTCTGTCGAGTGCATCATGCGTGGTATGCAGACCCATTTTCTTTTTTTCAGACGGCCTACGGCTTATCCATTTATATATTAAAAGGCATCATAACTCAATACGATTAGACATTCTAGAACAAAGCAGATTGCACCTTCTAAAAAATAAAGGCCGTCTGAAAACAGATAACGCTGCTTTTTCAGACGGCCTTTTTATTTGAGATTAATGATTAGGCTTTAGATTCGCCATCATTCTCTGCTTTGGGCGGAACAGGGGCAAACCAGCCGACCAGAAGCAGCAGCAGGCCGACGATGATGAAGGAGGCAATGCGCTCGATACCGCCGCTGTTGGAAAGCTCGATCAGGAAGAGTTTGACGACCACGATGCCCATCAGCGTCGCGCCTGTCATCCAGTAGGAGCGCTGTTTGCGGCGGTTGCCGAGTACCATCAAGATGATGGCGGTTACTGCCCAAACGACGGAGAGGCTGGCTTGCAGGCCGAAGGATTGGAGCATGATGTCGAGACGCCAAGTGATGCCGTCGTAGAAATGCCATACGCGCATCACGCCTGCGCTGATCAGCATAAATGCCAAGGCGGAAACTGTGGTTGCCGTGGTACGGCGAAGGTCGGGCGGTAAGGCTTCAGGCAGGGATTTCAGTGCAAACCAAAGCATGCCGGCGCTGGCGAGTTCCACCGGATTGAGCACGGGAACATACGGCAACGGCGAAGGTTGGAACGGCGTGGAGAAGTTGGTCCACAGCATCCAACAGGCAGCCGCAAGGGCGCACAACGGCATAGCAAAATGCTGATAAATGGCTTGATGCCGTCTGAAAAATTCGCGTTGGCGCTGCGTATGGAAAACAATCCACATCGCCAAAGGCACAACCAGCCATGAGAGCTGCGACCAAACGCCGGAGAGGAGGCCGCCGACATACAGCGCCGTCCAAAGCGTCCAAAGTACGCCGAGTATTGTGATATTGAGTTTGTGCAACCAAATCAGATCATGGCGCGGATAGTTGTTCAAAATAATGAAGTTCAACACGGTGGCGGCCACAAGCGGCAAGGCTGCGGCGGCTGTCCATGCGTGTTCGGTATGGTAGAAGACGAAATGCATGGCAAACACGGGCAGGAATGCCAAGTTTGCCTGCAGCAACTCTTCCCATTTCAAACGTTTTGCAAACAGCAGCAAGCCGGCAAATATCGGCCACATCCACAACTCGATAAACAGGGTTTCCTCGCCTGTCCATTGCATATAAAGGGCGTAGCTGCCTGTTGCCAACGCAGTAAGCAGGATGATCCAGCCTGAAATCTGCGCAAAGTAAACCTCGTTTCCTTCCGGCTTTTCGCTTGCAACCGGCATACGCGGATATTGCAGCGCGTAGGCAGCCGCAAACAGCAAAGGCGTAGCGGCAATAAGGTACAGATGGCTCAGGAAGCCTTGGGATTCATAAATAATACCGGCTTGCAGCAACAGGGCGAACAATACATTGCCCAAGACAAATGTGATAAATACATTCGGCTCATGTTTGCGCCGGCAGAATGCCCACGCCGCCGCCAAAGCGGAGAGAGCGACAATGCTGCCTTGGTCGGCCAAGAAGAGCAAAGGCAAAATAGAGATGTACAGCAAGGCGGCAGACAAGACGGCCGTCTGAACGGATTTTTCCCATTGCGCCGAACCTTCGCGACGCGAGAAATACCACAGCAAGTAAATCGCCGCTCCGCCAAGCAACACCACAACCGTTGTAAACCACTGCCCTTCCAGAACGGTATCCGTGCCGAAGCCCTGATAATTGCCCAGCTGAATCAGTGCCGCCAAGAGATAAACCATCAGCGCACCCAAACGGATATGCGGACGCTGTTGGCGCAAACCGAAGAAATAAACCAATGCGGATTCAGCACTCCACAAAATGACCGTATTGCTCGGTTCAAAATAAAGCGGAACGGCAATCGTGAGGAACAACACCGCCAACGCAAAAAACGCCTGACGCAAAATATACAGCCCCTGCTGGCGTTTCAGCAGCAGCGCGGCCAGTGCGTAAACAGCGGCAAAACCCAATGCGGAAAGCGCATCCGCAGACGGCCAATGCTCCACCATGCGGTATTGCAGGCCGAACGCCGCCGCCATCGTGCCAAACAATAAAGTATGGTCGAGGACATGCACGCGCAGGCCGTGTGTATAAATACTCTTGCCGATTTCTTCCAAAGTCGCATTGTCTGCAATCGGCGTAACGCTGTCTTCGCTGTTTTCCGTCAGCTTACGGCGTGCGAACAGATAAGCGATAAAGGTATAGAGCAGCCAGTGGTAAATCAGGAAAGGCTCGGTAGTGGCGAAATGTTGCGGCGTATAACTTCGCATGCCCCACAACGCAGCAATCGCAAAAGTAGCGGCAAAACCCGTCAGATTCAGCGGACGCCATGCCTTAAACCAAGCAATCGCGGCCACACCGCCGTTGAGCAGGGCAAGATAAGAAAACAGCACCAAATAATTGCCGCTGCCGTCTGAAGTCAGCAAAGGCGCGGCCATACCGCCGATTAAAGCAACCTGCGCCATAATTTGCGCATTCTGCCTTACCGCCAGCCACGCCATCAGCACAACCATCGTCACCATCAGCCCGAACACGACCGACACAGGCAGCAGCGGATGCAGTTTCAACGCTGCCAAGGCCGTTAAATACATCACCGCCACGCCGAAACCCTGCAACACCAAGCCATATTCACGCTTACGGCTTTGCAGCTTCCAGCCGCCGACCACCGCCGCCAAACCCGCGCCTGCCACAGTCAGATAACGCAGCTCCACCGGCACATGAACCCGCTCAGAGGCATAGCGCAAGAGGAACGCCAAGCCGAGGAACAGCACCACAATACCGGTTTTCAACAACGGATTGCCGCGCAAGAACCAAGCAACAATCGGATTGTCGGAAAACTTATACTCTCCGCCTTCCACCTTATCTTTATGGATAACGAATTGACGCGATTGGCGCTTCTTCGCTTTCAGACGGCATCGAAGCAACAACAGCCTCTTCCTTAGACTGCTCTTCTTGTTCAGCAGCAACCGGAGCAACCGCCTCGACAACTTCTTCCACAACAGGCTCAGACGAAGCAGCAGCCTTGGCAGAAACAGGATCAATAGGTATAGAAAAAGAAGGGGCAAACGCCTCTTCAATCTTATGCTTAACCGGCGCAGCTTCCGCTTCAACCCGAACATGAAGCGGCTCTGAGGCCGTCTGAACATCGGCAACAGGCAAAGCCTCAAGCCCCTGCCCTACCTTCGCCTCATCACGGATAGCCTCATGCTCCAACACCGACAAACGCCGTTTCAGCAGCTCGATTTCCTGCTCCAGCTTCTGCATCCTGTCGCCTGCCGTAGCAGATTCAGCCAAACGCTCTTCTTGGCGTTGTTTGGCGATTGACCAAGCAACCAGCCAAAACAACGACCCAATAATGACGCCCGTGGCCATCTCATCAAGAAAATAGCCGATAATAATAGGAATAAGCAGGCCGAAAAACTGCATGAAACACCTGTTTGATAACAATAAGAATATGCCGATTGTAACACCGGCAACATTATTCATGAAAAAAAGAGATAAAAGGCCGCAAACAAAAGCATACGGCGAATAGAATATAGAGAATCAGCATAAAAAAGGCCGTCTGAAAATGTTTAGGGATTTTCAGACGACATGAGATTGATTAATCCTTCTTAATCGGCGGATTCGCATTGATCGGCAACGATGAGCGGGACACTTTAACATTTGGATAATATTTCCGCATTAAGTGCTGAAACACTTCAGCCTTGCGATGATTTCCACTCTTTTCGTAATTCGTTCCCAAAATCACTTCATCCACAATATCACGCACATCGGCATAAGGCAGATAAATAGATTTTGTGGCTTCGCAATATTCGATTTTATCCGAGCCGATTTGTTCGATTTTCAGCAGGCGGAACTCTTCTTCATCTCGGAATGCAAAATCCTTAAACAGATAGCGGATGTATTCCAAAGCTTTTCTGTCTTCATCATCGATTTTAGCTTTACCCTTGAAAATTTTAATTAACTGCTTCAATGCTTCTTCAAGCTTACCGATACGACACTCATGCCAACCCTTATTTCCAAAGTATTTTAAACGGATGCCAAATTTTGAGTTATTTTTATTCTGCAACCATATACTGCATTTTTCTTTAGCAACATATTCATCTTGATAAGCGATATAAGCTACCTGATAAAGCGGTAGGTTTTCATCTTCTGAATCCGCTCCATCTGCCTCTACTGATTCTTCAAAATCTTCATTCAGCTTATTTGTAAAACTTCCGAACGAAGCAGAAATATCAGGATCTTTCAACCAATCCTCGCTTTTATTAAATACCAAGCAGCAGCCCGATGCTTCCACGCCATTTTCTTTGCCATACAGACGGAACTGATTCAAGTCATTTACGCGACTGGAAAAACAGGTAAAGAAAGCATTATAGACGGGGCAATCGGCCTTGTTTTCCAATTCCAAATCCTGCAGATTCAACAACTCCAATAGCCCTTCCCCTTCAGTCGGGTCGTTCATATAAGTAGAACTACCGATTCTCATCGGACTAACCTTGCTATTGTCAACAGGATAGTTATCATCGGTTTTATCATTAGTTTTATCACTGACAATACCGAATAATCTTTCGCATACTGAAGGTGAAGTGTAATGGGCAAGAGGAATCTCTCTCAATTCTAAAGGCGGAATATTTAAAACCGCCAGAATGGTCGAGATAGCATCGGTTAAATTATCTTTTTTATTTTCAATATTTTCGAATAGTTTTTCCCGTATACCCTTCTTTTTCAGATCAAAATAATGTTGCCATTTTTCTTGAAGAAAATAAGACTCTCGTAATAATTCATTAATTCTCTTTTTTAATTTTTCTCTTTCAGACTTATCAATCAATTGTGATAAACGCTTGTCAACAGATGAAAAATATCCCTCGGCTTGCTTAAACAATATTTTAGCTTGAGAAGTTTTTTTATCTTTAATTGAAATGGCCTGTTCTAAATAGCAACGACCTAGCCAATATAGGGCAATAATTTGTTTCTGAATACTGTTTTCATCCCCCAGCTGTTCAACAAGACGTAATCCCTCTTGGAACTGTTCTATGGCATTCTCAAACAATCTTTCAGAACCCCCTCCTTCAGCTTTCATCGCCTGCTCTAAATAGCAGCGGCCTAGCCAAGATAGGGCATTGATCTGTTTCTGAGTACCGTTGTCATCCCCCAGCTGTTCAGCAAGACGTAATTTCTCTTTGAACTGTTCTATGGCATTCTCAAACAATCTTTCAGAATTCCCTCCTTCGGCTTTCATCGCCTGCTCTAAATAACAGCGGCCTAGCCAAGATAAGGCTTTCTGAATACTGTTTTTATCCTTCAACTGTTTAGCAAGACTCAACCACTGTTGGAAATGCTCAACTGCCTGCACAAACAACGTAGCCGCAACCTTGCCTTCAGCTCTCATTGCTTGTTCAAAATAGCAACCTCCTAGCAAAGATTCAGTACTGCACTGTTTTTGAATACCGTCTTCGTCCCTCAGTCGCTTGATAAGACGCAATCTCTGTTGAAAATGCTCAATTGCCTGTTCAAATAACTGTTCCGAAGCCTTCCCTTTGGCTTTTTGCGCCTGCTCTAAATAACAACGACCAAGCAAAAACTGGATACGGTCTTGCCATTGAATTTGACTACTTTTATCTTCAATTCCATCTAAAGCCTGATTCAGCTTCTCAATAGCCTCGTCAAATTTTTTGCTCCCTAATAACTCAAAGCCTTCATTAATTAAAGCTTGAACTTTCATCACTTTACCCCTTTATCAAAACAATCTCTTAACTGCCACACAATCTCAATGCGCCTCTTCCCAATTCATACCCACACCAACCTCCGCCACCAGCGGCACGTTCAACATCCCTTCATCCACTTTCGCCATAATCTGCGGCAGTTTTTCTTTGACTAAATCCAGCTCGGCTTCGGGTACTTCCAATACCAATTCGTCATGCACCTGCATGATCAGTTTGCTTTGCAGGAGGTCGTATGAAAGCCAGCGAGATACGTCTATCATGGCGCGTTTGATGAGGTCGGAGGCGGTGCCTTGCATGGGGGCGTTGATGGCGGCGCGTTCGGCTCCGGCGCGGGCGTTGGCGTTTTTGTTGTGGATGTCGGGCAGGTAGAGGCGGCGGCCGAACAAGGTTTCGACAAAGCCTTGCGCGGCGGCTTGTTCTTTGGTGCGCTGCATGTATTCGGCGACGCCGGGATAGCGGGCGAAGTAGCGGTCGATAAAGTTTTTGGCGGAGATGTTGTCGATGCCCAGCGATTTGGCGAGGCCATATTGGCCCATGCCGTAAATGAGGCCGAAGTTGATGGTTTTGGCGTAGCGGCGTTGTTCGGACGAGACGTTTTCGGGGACGATGCCGAATACTTCGGCGGCGGTGCGGCGGTGTACGTCTTCGCCGTTTTGGAACGCGGTAATCAGGGTTTTGTCGCCGGAGAGGTGCGCCATGATGCGCAGCTCGATTTGGGAATAGTCGGCGGAAACGATGACGCTGCCTTGCGGTGCGGTAAAGGCGCGGCGCACGCGGCGGCCTTCTGCGGTGCGGATGGGGATGTTTTGCAGGTTGGGGTTATTGCTGGCGAGGCGGCCGGTAATGGCGACGGCTTGGGCGTAAGTAGTATGCACGCGGCCGTCTTTGGGTGAAATCATTTCGGGCAGTTTGTCGGTGTAGGTGGATTTGAGTTTCGCTAGGCTGCGGTTTTGCAGGATGATTTTGGGCAGGGGGTAGTCGGGCGCAAGCTGTTCGAGCACGGCTTCGTTGGTGGAAATGCCGCCTTTGGCGGTTTTTTTCAGGCCTTTGGTGGGGATGCCCATTTTGTCGAACAGGATTTCTTGCAGCTGTTTGGGCGAGTTGAGGTTGAACGGCTGGCCTGCGGCGGCGTAGGCTTCTTGTTCGAGCTTCATCAGCTCGGCGCCGAGTTCGGCGCTTTGGCGGGCGAGTTCGGCGCGGTCGATTTGCACGCCGTTGCGTTCCATTTCAAACAATACTTGCGCGACGGGTAGCTCCATTTTTTCATACATTTCAAGCTGTTTGGCATCCATCTGCGCGCGCAGGTGCGCTTCGAGGCGCAGGGCGAAATCGGCGTCCTGGGCGGCGTATTCGGTCGCCTGCCCGATAGCGACATCAGCAAAACTGATTTGCTTCGCACCTTTGCCGCACAGCGATTCGTAGGTAATGGTTTCCAAGCCGAGCCAGCGTTCTGACAATTCGTCCAAGCCGTGTCCAAGGTGGCTCTCGATGATGTAGGAAGCGAGCATGGAATCGCCGGCAATGCCGTTCAGGGCGATGTCGTAGTTGGCGAAAACGTGTTGGTCGTATTTGAGGTTTTGCCCGATTTTTTTCAGGGCTGGGTTTTCCAAATGCGGTTTCAGACGGCCTAATACGTCTTGCAAATCAAGTTGTTCAGGTGCGGCAGTCAGGCTGTGTCCTACGGGAATGTAAACCGCTTCACCTGCTTGGAACGCAATGCTGATACCGACCAGCGTGGCATTCATCGCATCTAATGACGTGGTTTCCGTATCGATGCCGATTTTGTCCGCCTGAGCCAGTTTGTCCAACAAGGCGGCAAACTGTGCTTCGGTGGTAACGGCTTGATAATCCAGCTTTTCGGGGGCGGGGGCATGTTCTATGATTTTTTCAGACGACGTTTCCATGTCCAACGCCGCCTGTTCGCCTATCGTATCGCTGCCGAACAAATCACCGTCCGCCACTTCGTGCATACGGCTTTCCGCTTCTTTCAACCAAGTGCGGAAGCCCCAGCGTTTGAAATCGACCGCAAGCTGCGACCATTTCGGCGAAGTGCGGCGCAGGCTTTCGAGGCCGTCTGAAAGCTCGGTGTGCAAGTCCACATCGGTTTTAATCGTTACCAAATCATACGACAGCGGCAGTTGTTCCAAAGCGGCTTGCAGGTTTTCGCCGACCTTGCCTTTGACTTCGCCAGCGTGTTCCATTACACCAACCAGCGAGCCGTAGGCTTCCAGCCACTTCACCGCGGTTTTCGGGCCGCATTTTTCCACACCCGGCACGTTGTCCACCTTGTCACCCATCAGCGCGAGATAATCGCGGATTTGGTCGGGGCGCACGCCGAATTTTTCCTTTACGCCTTCAATGTCCAGCGTTTCGCCGCTCATCGTATTCACCAGCGTCACGCGCTCGTTCACCAGCTGCGCCATGTCCTTATCGCCGGTAGATACCACCACGTTCCACCCTGCTTCGCTAGCCATCTTAGCCAAAGTGCCGATAACGTCGTCCGCTTCCACCTGCGGAATCACCAATACCGGCCAGCCCATCAGGCGCACCAAATCCGGCAAGGCTTCCGCCTGCGGGCGCAAATCGTCCGGCATCGGCGGACGCGTCGCCTTATAGTCGGGGAACATCTCGTGGCGAAAATTTTTGCCCTTCGCATCAAACACCACCGCGCAATAGTCATGCACATAATCCGCCCGCAGCCGGCGCAGCATGTTCAACACGCCATACATCGCCCCAGTCGGCGCACCGTCGGGCGCGGACAAATTCTGCCCCATAGCATGATAGGCGCGATAAAGATAAGAAGAGCCGTCAACGAGAAGGAGTGTGGGTTTGTTGGACATGGAGAACCTGCTGTGTGTATGAAAATAATGTACGGATTATAAAGGAAAAGGCCGTCTGAAAACCGAAAATCAAGTTTCAGACGGCCTGATGTTTACATAAATATACGGTTTCAGGTATTGCGCCTCAGAATCCCATCTTGTATATTTGTATTTAAATGAATACAAACCAAAGCAAATGAATATGAATGCAACGAACCGTATCCCAATTAGTGTGCGCATCACTCAGGAAGATGCTGATTTTATTGCTGAACTTAAAATCGAAGGAGCGAATACACCATCTGAAAAAATCCGCGAATTGCTCAAGCTGGCGCGCTTGGCGCATACGCAGACACGCGATTACAGCTCCGCACTGACGGCGCAGGAGCAATTTTTCCAAGCGGCGAAACACGAAATCTTGCACGCTGAAAAACAGGCCGGAGTGCATTCGCATATCGTGGCGAGGTTGTTTGAACAATTGCCCGACTTAGGCGCAACACTCGCTGCCGACCTGCCCGAAGAAACTGACCTCGACGATTTGAAAAAATACGAGCGCGAACTGATGTGGCGCATCGTCCGACTCACCGACAGCATCCTGCAACTCGCCGTAACCGGCAAAGGCGCGGCATACGACGACAGCGTATTGCAACAGCTTGAAAACACATTGAAACTGGCAAAGATTGTACAGCAGGCAAATGAAGTTTAAGACTGCCTCCATACCAAATGAGACAAACACATTTTAGCGAAAGGAAAATCCAAATGAGCGAAACCCTATCCCGCCGAGTAGGCCGTCTGGTGAGCGGCGGTTTTCATGCCCTGATTGATGCAGCGGAAAACCTCGCGCCTGAAGCGATCATGAACGAAAGCATCCGCGAAATCGAGCGCGCAGTAGATGAAGTGCGTGCCGAATTGGGCAAAGTGTTGGCGCAGAAACACCTTGCCGCCAAGAAAATGGCCGATGAAAGCAACCGCCACGAAGCCATCGATGCCAATCTGCAAGCTGCCGTAGATGCCGGTCGCGATGATCTTGCCGAAGCGGGTATCGCCGAGCAGATGGACATCGAAGCGCGTCTGCCCATCTTGGAAAACACCATCGCCGATTGTGCCGCACAAGAAAAAGAGCTCGAAGGCTTTATTGCCGCCCTGCAGGCGAAAAAACGCGAGATGCAGCAGCAGTTGCAAGACTGGCGTGCCGCACAGCAAAGCATGGGGACAGGCAAAACAGCCGGTGGCAACGGCAGCGACCTCAACCGCATTGCCCGTGATGCCGAAAAAAGCGGCAATGCCTTCGACCGTGTGATGGGTCGCCAAAACTCAATACACAGTAGTACTGATGCGGCGCAGTTGGCAAAATTGAAGGAATTGGAAGACTTGAGCCGCAACAACCGTATTGCCGAACGATTGGCGGCATTGAAAGCAGGGAAATAAGATGAATTTTGTTAATAAGATTTATGAGCTTGCTGATCAGATTGCTTACTACCATAAGATGTTGAATCACCATGCTGCATGGTTGCTGTTATCAACTATCGCGGTTTGGTCTCTTGGTGATAATCACCCCATACCCGCAATAGTTGCTGCTATTTTAATCATGGGATTCTATGTTGTTATCATTATGAATGACGTGAAGGCAAAATATGGAGACAAATTAATTGCAGATGGATGGAAAGTTTCTATTAAAAAAGCCATAAAATTGTTAAAAACCGAAATCTTGGAAAACTGTGACAAACAAGAGCAGCAAAAACTCTTAGATTTATTGGAGAAGAAATGCCTAACTCAAATAAAGTTTAAAAACTTCTTCAAATACCGTTTATTTTGGATTGCATATATCTTTTGGGGATGGATGCTTTTAGATTTACTTAGATGAAATAGATAAAATCCAAATAAACCCCATCAACATTAAAAATGTATTATTCCAAATACAACTCCAATAAAGAAAAATTAAAAAGAATAAGGAAATGCAATATGTGGAATTTAATCAACGCCCCCGAAACTGAAATCTTCGGCATTGCCATTGCGCTGATGGTTTTGCTCGGTGTGTTGGAAGTCATTTCCATGCTGGCAGGCGGTATCAGCGACTGGTTGGACAACCTGTTGCCCGACAGCCTGACCGAAACTGCGCACGCCGAGGTCGGATTGGATGTGGCGGATGCAGGCATATTCGTGCGTTTCCTGAGCTGGCTGTATGTCGGACGTATCCCGGTGTTGATGTTGATGGTGGTGTTTCTTGCCGTATACGGACTGACGGGTTATCTGTTTCAGACGGCCTTTGCCACTGTATTCGGCAGTTATCTGAATGGCACGCTGGCAGCAGTCATTGTTTGGTTTATTTCCCTACCCTTGGTGCGCGTGACGGCTAGCGGTTTGTACAAAATTATGCCGAAAGATGAAACCACTGCCGTTTTGCAGGAAAGTTTAATCGGCCGCGTCGGCACGGTGGTATTGGGCGAAGCTCGGGTAGGCAATGCGGCGCAGGTGCGCGTGAAAGATGCTTACGGCCAACAGCATTATGTGATGGTAGAGCCTGACTCTGAAGATGTATTAAAACAAGGTGATGCAGTATTGCTGGTGTCGTTGAACGGAAATACATTTAAAGCGATTTTGAATCCGAGCGGCAGCTTGGTTGATTAAGGCCGTCTGAAACCGCTGATTTATCGATACGGGAAAAATAGATACTTCACCGCCCTATTCTCACTATCTAGAAATTTGAGATAAAAATTAGAAAAAACACCCCCTATTATTTCACATATTTTTAACCCTTTCAGACGGCCTCTTTCTCTCAAAGCCTTCTGAATCCACCGCCCCAAAGGCATATTAACAAGAAGAAAGGAAAAACCATGAATTTGGTCTCCATCGGCACTATCGCCGGCGTCATACTCGTCGCGCTGTTTGTACTCGGCCTCATCCTGACCCGTCTGTATCGCCGTGCCAGCAAAGAAGTCTCATTTGTCCGCACCGGTTTTGGTGGCGAAAAAGTCATCATGAACGGCGGTGCGATGGTGCTGCCTGTATTGCACGAAATCATCCCCGTCAACATGAATACACTGCGCCTTGAAGTGCGCCGCGCAGCCCAACAAGCGCTGATTACCCGCGACCGGATGCGCGTTGACGTGATGGCTGAATTTTACGTCCGCGTTAAACCCAGCGCCGAGAGCATTGCGACCGCCGCACAAACACTGGGTATGAAAACCATGTCTCCCGATGAGTTGAAAGACCTCGTCGAAGGTAAATTTGTTGACGCCCTACGCGCCGTTGCCGCCGAAATGGCGATGGAAGAACTGCATGAAAAACGTGTTGATTTCGTACAGAAAGTGCAACAAGTCGTGAGTGAAGACTTGTTCAAAAACGGTCTCGAACTCGAAACCGTTTCCCTGACCGGCCTCGACCAAACCAGCTTCGAATTTTTCAACCCGCAAAACGCCTTTGACGCGGAAGGTTTGACCAAACTGACCGAAACCATCGAAGGCCGCCGCAAAAAACGTAACGAAATCGAACAAGACACCGATTTGGCAATCAAAACCAAAAACCTCGAAGCCGAGCAGCAACGCCTGAAAATCTCGCGCGAAGAAGAATACGCCAAACTTGAACAAGAGCGTGAAATTGCTGTCCGCCGCGCCGAACAAGAGGCCAGCATTGCCGAACAAGAATCTCAGAAAAAACGTGAAGCGGAAGAAGCCAAAATTGCCGCTGAACGCGAAGTGGATTTGAAACGTATTGCCGCCGAACGCGACATTAAAAACGAAGACATTAGAAAAGCCCAAGCCGTTGAGCAGGCAGAGGTTGAACGCCGCAAAGCCATCGAATTGGCCGAACAAGACCGCGCCATCGCCGTTGCTGAAAAATCCCGTGCCGAATCCGAAGCCAAAGCCGAAGCCGACAAAGCCCGCGCCGCCGCCGTTCGTGAAGAAGAAAGCGTGATTACCGTACGCGAAACCGAACGCGCCGAGCGTGCCAAAGCGGTTGAATTGATTGCCGCAGAAGAAGCCGCGCAAAAAGACGCAATTTCGCTCACCGTTGCCGCTGAAGCTGAAAAACAAGCTGCACAAGACCGCGCAGAAGCCGTGCGTATCGCCGCCGAAGCCGAAGCCGAGAAACAACGCCTGCAAGCCAAAGGTGAGGCCGATGCCAAAATTCTGTTGGCGCAAGCGCAAGAGCAACAATACAAGGTTGATGCAGAAGGTACCCGCGCTGTGAACGAAGCTGCCAACGTCCTGAGCGTTGAACAGGTTGAAATGCAAGTCCGCCTTGCCCTCTTAAAACACCTGCCGGACATCATCCGCGAATCCGTCCGCCCAATGGAAAAAATCGAAGACATCAAAATCTTGCAAGTCAATGGTCTGGGTGGCTTTGCCGGTGGTGCAAACGGTGCGGAAGGTGTTTCAGACGGCCAAACCACACAAGCCAGCCTTGCAGACCAAATGGTCAACAGCGCCCTGCGCTACCGCAGCCAAGCCCCGTTGGTCGACGGTCTCTTGAAAGAGTTGGGACTGAATGGTGGCGATATCAACGGTCTGACCCAAGGACTGGATAAAACCATCGACCAATCATAAACGAATGCCGCAATAATGATTTAAAGGCCGTCTGAAACTTTTCAGACGGCCTTTTTTGTATACAAGCTCAGAAAAACGCTAATATTTTCAATACTGATAAATTCAATACTATTGCGGTTGCAATAAATTAGGAATTATCCAATCTGTTTTTGAGGTTAAAAGATTGGGGGCTATTTTAAATGTGAATCACAAGGCTAACTGCTTCAATAATGATCCACCAACAATTTAGTCATAAAAGCCGGTTCTACCGTTTCGATTTCAAGCTTGCCATCTACTCATCTATCGACATTTTAATATCAAACCGCTTATCTTCAGGCAAATAAAAAAGCACAACATTTTGTTGTGCTTTTTCTTGATGAACCCACATTACTTGTTTTTTTGCGAACGAAGGTAGTCCAAAGTTTTCAGCTGGGCAATGGCTGCTGCCAATGCTTTGTGCGCTTCGGCCAGAGATTTATCATCTTTGGCTGCAGAAACACCTGCCTCGGCTGCTTTTTTAGCTGCTTCAGCACGCGCCTGATCCATTTCGGTACTGCGGACGGCAACGTCTGCCAATACGGTAATCTTGTCAGGCTGTACTTCTAAAACACCGCCGGAAACAGCAACCAGCACTTCTTCAGCTTCACCCGGAACAGTCAAACGCAATGCGCCGGGGCGTACCAAACTCATAATCGGCTCGTGTCGTGGATAAATACCAAGCTCACCTTGAACGGTCGGAACCACCACAAAGCTGGCCTCGCCCGAATAGATGTTTTGCTCGCTACTAACCACTTCAACTTGCATGGTGCTCATGCCGGCCTCCTTAGTTTAAGGTTTTCGCTTTCTCAGCCGCTTCTTCGATGCCGCCTACCATATAGAACGCTTGTTCAGGCAGATGGTCGTATTCGCCGTTCAAGATGGCTTTAAAGCCGGCGATGGTGTCACGCAATGAAACGTATTTGCCTGGAGAACCGGTAAATACTTCGGCAACGTGGAACGGTTGAGACAGGAAGCGTTGGATTTTACGGGCACGCATCACAGTCAGTTTGTCTTCGTCAGACAATTCGTCCATACCCAGAATGGCGATAATGTCGCGCAATTCTTTGTATTTTTGCAGAGTAGACTGTACACCGCGCGCTACGTCGTAGTGCTCTTGACCCAATACCATCGGATCCAATTGGCGTGAAGTAGAGTCAAGCGGGTCAACTGCCGGGTAAATACCCAAAGATGCAATATCACGGCTCAATACGACGGTCGCGTCCAAGTGGGCGAAAGTTGTCGCTGGAGATGGGTCAGTCAAGTCATCTGCAGGTACATATACGGCTTGGATGGAAGTAATGGAACCGGTTTGGGTAGAGGTAATACGCTCTTGCAAACGACCCATTTCTTCAGCCAATGTCGGTTGGTAACCCACTGCAGAAGGCATACGGCCCAACAGTGCAGATACTTCGGTACCGGCCAGAGTGTAACGGTAGATGTTGTCAACGAAGAACAATACGTCGCGACCTTTACCGTTTTCGTCTTTTTCATCACGGAAGTATTCGGCCATAGTCAAACCGGTCAAAGCAACGCGCAGACGGTTGCCTGGAGGTTCGTTCATTTGGCCATACACCATGGCTACTTTATCCAATACGTTGGAATCTTTCATCTCGTGGTAGAAGTCGTTACCTTCACGGGTACGTTCACCCACACCTGCGAACACGGACAGACCGCTGTGCGCTTTGGCGATGTTGTTGATCAATTCCATCATGTTCACGGTTTTGCCCACACCGGCACCACCGAACAGACCTACTTTACCGCCCTTAGCAAACGGACACAGCAAGTCGATCACTTTAATACCGGTTTCCAACAATTCGGTAGTTGAAGACAACTCGTCGAATTTCGGAGCAGTTTGGTGAATGGCACGGCTCTTGTCGGTATCAATCGGACCTGCTTCATCAACAGGCGTACCCAATACGTCGACAATACGACCCAATGTACCTTTACCTACCGGCACAGTGATTGGCGCACCAGTATTGCTTACAGACATGCCGCGTTTCAGGCCGTCTGAACTACCCATTGCAATAGTACGGACAACGCCGTCACCTAGAAGCTGTTGAACTTCCAGAGTCAGACCGTTCTCGTCCAATTTCAGGGCATCGTAAACATGCGGGATAGCGTCGCGTGGAAATTCCACGTCAACCACCGCACCAATAACTTGTACGATTTTGCCTTGGCTCATTATCGTATCCTAATTTCCTGTTCAGGCTTCAGACGGCATTAAACTGCCGCTGCACCTGCTACAATTTCTGACAATTCTGTGGTAATCGCGGCTTGACGCGATTTGTTGTACACCAAGCGCAATTCTTTAATGGCATTGCCTGCGTTGTCGGTTGCGGCTTTCATCGCTACCATACGTGCGGCTTGTTCAGATGCCATGTTGTCGCTCAATGCCTGATAAACCACAGACTCTAAATAGCGGCGAACCAAATATTCCAATACGGCGATAGGGCTCGGCTCGTAGAGGTATTCCCAAGTAAATGAAGAATGACCTGTTCCGTCGTCAATAACGTTTTCACCGATAGGCAGCAAAACTTCCATACGCGGCTCTTGGCGCATTGTATTGACGAAACGTGAGTAAACCATATGGATACGGTCTAATTCATGCTTCTCATAACGTTGGAAGATTTCGGTCAGAGGGCCGAGCAGCAATTCCATTTTTGGGGTATCGCCCAAATTGATTGCGCTGGCAATAACATTCAAACCGATGCTTTGGCATGCAGCCAAACCTTTACTACCCAGGCACACGACTTCGACTTCGATGCCTTGTTCCTGATACTCTTGAACTTGCGCCAAAAACTTTTTCAGTACGTTTGCGTTCAAGCCACCACACAAACCTTTATCCGAGGTAATCAAAATGAAACCGGCACGACGCACTTCGCGGTGCGGCTCCAACAATTTGATACCATGATCGGCATTAGTCTGTGCAAGATGGCTCATCACTGTACGCACTTTTTCGGCGTACGGACGCGCTAAGCGCATCCGGTCTTGAGTCTTCCGCATTTTAGAGGTCGACACCATTTGCATCGCTTTAGTGATCTTTTGGGTATTTTGAACACTACGGATTTTGGTGAGAATCTCTTTTCCAACTGCCATTTCAGACTCCTTTCATCTCAATACTTATGCTTGGTAAGCGTAAGAAGATTTGAAAGATTTCATGGCTTCGGTCAATGCTTTTTCGCTTTCGTCAGACATTGCGCCTGATGCATTAATCGCTTCCAGAACCTCAGGATGTTGCGTACGTACGAAACTCAAGAATTCTGCTTCGAAAGCCAAGGCTTTGGATACCGGAACATCTGCGTAAGAACCGTTGTTGATCGCCCACAAAGTCAATGCCATTTCGGCAGTGTTTAATGTGCTGAATTGTTTTTGTTTCATCAATTCAGTAACCACTTCACCGTGTTGCAGCTGTTTGCGTGTTGCTTCGTCCAAATCGGAAGCAAATTGCGAGAATGCCGCCAATTCACGGTACTGTGCCAACGCCAAACGGATACCGCCACCCAGTTTTTTGATGACTTTGGTTTGTGCTGCACCACCTACGCGCGATACGGAAATACCGGCATTGATTGCAGGACGGATACCGGCGTTGAACAAGTCGGTTTCCAAGAAGATTTGGCCGTCTGTAATCGAAATTACGTTGGTTGGTACGAATGCTGATACGTCACCAGCTTGGGTTTCAATAATTGGCAACGCAGTCAGAGAACCGGTTTTGCCTTTTACTTCGCCATTGGTCAGTTTTTCAACTTCGTTTTCGCTGACACGGGCCGCACGTTCCAACAGACGGGAGTGCAGATAGAATACGTCGCCAGGATATGCTTCACGGCCAGGAGGACGGCGCAACAGCAGAGAAATTTGACGGTATGCAACGGCTTGTTTAGACAAGTCATCGTATACGATCAACGCATCTTCACCACGGTCACGGAAGAATTCACCCATAGTACAACCGGAGTAAGGAGCGATGTATTGCAGTGCAGCGGCTTCAGAAGCAGTTGCAGCAACTACGATAGTATGTTCCATCGCGCCATGCTCTTCCAATTTGCGTACTACGTTGGCAATAGAAGATGCTTTTTGACCGATAGCCACATAAATACAGATAACGCCTGTACCTTTTTGGTTGACGATGGCATCCAGTGCTACGGCTGTTTTACCGGTTTGACGGTCACCAATGATCAACTCACGTTGGCCACGACCAACCGGAACCATAGAGTCAATGGCTTTCAGGCCGGTTTGCATTGGTTGGTCAACCGATTTACGCGCAATCACACCTGGTGCAATTTTCTCGATTGGAGCAGTCAATGTTGTATTGATTGGGCCTTTACCATCGATAGGACGACCCAATGCATCAACCACGCGACCAACCAGTTCGCGACCGATCGGCACTTCCAAAATACGGCCGGTACAGGTAACTGTATCGCCTTCTTTAATGTGTTCGTACTCACCCAACACTACGGCACCGACGGAGTCACGCTCCAAGTTCATGGCCAGACCGAAAGTGTTACCGGGGAATTCGAGCATCTCACCTTGCATCGCGTCTGACAAGCCATGAATGCGCACAATGCCGTCTGTAACAGAAACAACGGTACCACGGGTACGCACTTCTGCATTGACGGACAGATTTTCGATTTTGGCTTTAATCAAATCGCTAATTTCAGCAGGATTAAGCTGCATGAAAACTCTCCTAATTTGTCATAGTCGCATACAAAGCATTCAGTTTGCCTTGTACGGACAAATCCAAGACCTGATCACCCACTTCTACTTTGATGCCGCCGATTAATTCAGGGGCAACTTTAGCTACCACATCCAATTTGCTGTTAAAGCGTTTTGTCAGGATATCGGCAACATCGGCCAGCTGCTGAGAACTGAGCTCATACGCGCTGTAAATTACTGCCGATTTCGTATTGTTGTGTATCAAGGTCAAATCTTGATATTGGGCATAAATTTCCGGCAATACCAGCAAACGCTTTTGCTCGGCCAAAACGGTAATGAAATTTGCCAATTCGACATTTTTGATACCGACAAGACCTTTGAGCGTTTCTGCTTTTTCGGAAGCTCCCGTTTCCGGTTGCTCGATGAAAGCAATGACTTTCTCATCTTGAACAACCGCTGCGAGTTCTTTCAGTTCGCCCAACCAAGACTCGATTTGGTTTTTTTCCTGAGCCAGACTAAACAATGCTTTCGCATAAGGTCTGGCAATCGTTGCGAACTCTGCCATAAGATTACAGCTCCTGTTTTAAGGCACTGAGCAGATCTGCATGTTTGGAAGCATCGACTTCTTTACGCAGGATAGATTCCGCACCTTTAACAGCCAATGAAGCGACCTGTTCGCGCAACACTTCGCGTGCACGGTTAACTTCTTGCTCTACATCAGCTTTTGCTTGGGCTGCAATGCGTGCTGCTTCATGAGAAGCTTGCTCTTTGGCTTCTTCTACAATTTTTGCAGCACGTTTTTCGGCGTTGGCAACCATTTCGGTTACCTGATTACGCCCTTCGGCCATAAGTTCTGCAACTTTTTTCTCTGCCTGCTCAAAATCGCTCTTACCGCGCTCGGCAGCAGCCAAGCCTTCGGCGATTTTTGCGGCACGCTCATCCAATGCTTTGGCGATCGGAGGCCATACGAATTTCATCGTAAACCATACCAAGCCAAAGAAAACTAGGATTTGCGCAAATAAGGTTGCATTAATATTCACGTTACTTAACCTTCGTATCTGGGTTAATCAAACAGACGGCAAGCCTGTATCTGAACGGATCGCTCCGTCTTGATTACGCACCACTAAACGGGTTAACGAAGGCGAACAACAGGGCAATAGCCACACCGATCAAGAAAGCCGCGTCGATCAGACCAGCGATCAAGAACAGTTTGGTTTGCAGAGGACCGATCAGCTCAGGTTGGCGAGCAGAAGATTCCAAGTATTTAGAACCAACCATTGCGATACCGATAGAGGCACCCAATGCGCCCAAGGCAACGATCAAACCACATGCGATAGCAATCAAACCCATTTTTAAACTCCTTAAAATAGTAAAGGTTAAACTACAAAAAACAAACTACAAAAAAACTACTTGATTAGTGTGCATCATGCGCCTGTCCGATATATACGAACGCCAACGCCATGAAAATAAATGCCTGCAAGGTGATGACCAAAATGTGGAAAATCGCCCAAGCCAAACCGGCAATCAGGTGGAACACAAATAAAATCGGATCCAAAGTTTCGACACTGCCGGTTGACGCCCATGCACCGCCCAACAGAGCGATCAACAGGAACACCAGCTCGCCGGCATACATATTACCAAACAACCGCATACCGTGGGATACGGTTTTGGACAAAAACTCTACCAAGTTCAGCAGGAAGTTGGCCGGAGCAAGCCACGGACCGAAAGGTGCGCAGAACAACTCGTGAATCCAACCGCCAAGGCCTTTGATTTTGACATTGTAGTAAATACAGATCAGCAATACGCCAATCGCCAGAGCCAAAGTCGTATTCAAGTCAGCTGTCGGCACGACGCGCAACAGGGCATGATGATTACCGGTAATGCCTTGCCATGCCATCGGCAGCAAATCAACCGGCAGCATAT
Organism: Neisseria sp. 27098_8_158; assembly: GCF_041433145.1. Classification (NCBI taxonomy): domain Bacteria; kingdom Pseudomonadati; phylum Pseudomonadota; class Betaproteobacteria; order Neisseriales; family Neisseriaceae; genus Neisseria; species Neisseria sp. 27098_8_158. The sequence continues at coordinate 234,580 of NZ_JAPWAZ010000002.1, read as the reverse complement.
CCATGGCGTTCATCAAGAGAATCCAGACAAACAAGGTCAGACCCAATGGGGCAACGGCTTTACGCGATTGTTCGTTATGGATAATGCTCTTACACATGTCATCCACGAATTCGAACAGAATTTCAACAGCCGCTTGGAAACGACCGGGAACACCGGCCGTCGCTTTTTTGGCACCGCGCCACAAAAGGAAGCTGCCGATTACGCCCAACAGAACAGCAAAAAAGATTGCATCAAGGTTAATGAACGAAAAATCAGCAATGTTTTTCAGTCCTTGACCCTGAGTAACATCCGACATACTGGTCAAGCTTTGCAAGTGGTGCTTGATGTAGTCGGCAGCGGTCATAGTTTCACCTGCCATAGTGTTTTACTCTCAACAATACTAAAAAAACCAAATGACTGACGCCAAGAAACGCCAATAAAAATGGGTAAAATACCAGTGATCGATGCCATATCGCAAAAACGACCAACATAGATACCAGCGACAGCACTACTTTTAAAACCTCTCCGCCGATAAACATCGAACTTTGCAGATCGGGATTTCGTCGGGAAAACTTTAAAAGTAAAACTGCAACTAGGGTAGGCAAAATGTACGAAAATCCTCCCGCCAAAGCAGAGAGGAAGCCGGGCAATCCGGAAAATAACGCACAAACAACTGAAATTATTAATAATACAATCACTTGCAATGGGACTATCTGATTCATTGTACTTTGTACCCCAAAAAGCAAGGCAGGCTAATATAATCAAGAAGTTTGTTAACGTCAAGCAATATGTTAATCTTTGTGAACCTTTCACAAATAAATGATTAACACATATAAAACAAATCTTTGCTGGAACGGAGTTTAACACAAATTACATGTTGTTACATAGATTTTACAGAAGATTTTGATTTGTATTGTAAACATTTATACGCTCTACGCTTTTTCAAAAATTCAGGCCGTCTGAAAAACTTTTTTCAGACGGCCCGTTCTGTTTATAAAGCCGTTAGAACGCTTGATTGATGCCCAACTGCTTCAGCAAATATTCGAATGTTTCCGGCGTATCAAAATGCAGCACGATTTTGCCTTTTTTCTGATTACTGGTTTTGACTTCGGCATTAACGCCCAAATGCTCGGTCAATGCATCATTGATGCGGCGGATATCCGGGCTGACGGTTTTAGCCGCTTCGGGCTTGGCTTTTTGATGCGCCAATTGGCTGCGGCGTTCTACCTCGCGCACCGACCAGCCGTTTTTGACGGCTTTTTGCGCCAATTCCAATTGATCGACCACATGCAAGGTCAACAACGCACGGGCATGACCCATTTCCAGACGGCGTTGGTAAAGCATTTCCTGAACCGGCTCAGGCAGGCTCAACAGACGTAGGCTGTTGGAGATGGCACTACGGCTTTTACCGACGGCTTTTGCAATGGTTTCATGAGTCAGGCCGAATTCGTCGGCGAGGCGTTTCAAACCTTGCGCTTCTTCAATCGGATTGAGGTTTTCGCGTTGCAGGTTTTCAATCAAACCCATGGCCAACGCGGTTTCGTCGCTGATGGTTTTGATGACGACGGGAATTTCGGTCAAACCGGCCAACTGGGAAGCGCGCCAACGGCGTTCGCCGGCAATCAATTCATATTGAGACAGACCACGTTCGCGTACGATAACCGGCTGGATAATGCCTTGCGCTTTAATGGAATCGGCCAATTCCTGCAAGGCTTCGTCATCCATTTGCACACGCGCCTGATAGCGGCCGGGCTGAATATCGGCGATGGCAACCGTTGTCAGGCGGTCGCTACTGCTGCTGTCCACCGCATTGGAAATCAGCGAATCCAAACCGCGCCCCAATCCACCTTTTGCTTTTGCCATATTGTTTTCCCTTTCAGACGGCCTCATTGTTGAAATGACGTATTCTATCGGATATTGCCGCTTTACGACAATTTGAATCACTATGATTTGACTATTGCCATTTATTTACGGAGCGAAACCGCAAACATGCCCCTTAAAGCGTTACTCAAACGGATTTCTTCCGCATTTTCCAACATCGCGCGCGTGATGTGGGTTTCCTTGATTGTATCCACACCTAAATATAGCTGCGGCTGCTTCAATACCGCTTGGCGCATTACCCCGTTCAAAATATCCAAATCCAAAGACGGCGTGAACCATTGTCCTTGATATTTGACGAACACATTGCTTCTTCCACCCTCTAACAAAAGGCCGTCTGAATTGAAAAACAGGCTGTCAAATGCGCCCTGCCCTTCTGCCGTTTTCCATGCTTGGTCAAAAATTTCACGGCGTGTGGTTTTGAAGCGGCGCAGATAATCGCGTTGACTTAATGTGTGCTCACTCAAGATGACGTATTGCTGCCCATCTAATTCAGAAACAGCCGCATGACTCAATACAAGGCCGTCTGAAAACAAGGCGGCTTTGACTCTAAATAACCTACTTGGCAACGCATCTATATAGTGTTGAATTTGCTCTGCCGTATTTTGATGCCAAGGCAGGTTGAGCGCTTGTGCCGAGCTGTTCAGACGGCCTAAATGCAAATCGAGCAAACGGCATTGTTTATCTTCCACGCGCATGGTTTCAAAGATACCGAAATTAGGCCGCAAGTCATTGAGGAAAAGCGCCTTCCAACCGCACTCACGATATTCGGCTTCAGGATCACTATCAATCACAATCCCCGAACCTACGCCATAAACGCCTTGATAAAGGCCGTCTAAAACCGGTTTCAGGGATAAGGTACGAATCACAACATTAAATACGCCTTCAAATCCCAAACCCGTATCACACGGATGCAAAAAGCCGATGCTGCCTGTGTACAAACCGCGCAGTTCGGATTCAAGAGACTCAATAATCTGCATACTCATGCGTTTTGGCGCGCCGGTAATACTGCCGCACGGAAAGGCTGCATGAAGAATATCGGCAACCGAAACATCAGGTAGCGCCTGTGCCTCGATGGCACTGGTCATCTGCCAAACGCTGCCGAAACGTGAAACTTTAAATGGTTCAGGCACGCGTACTTTGCCCGTTTGCGCGATTTTGCCGAGGTCGTTGCGCAACAAATCGACAATCATCACATTTTCGGCGCGGTTTTTCGGATCGTTTTGCAATTCAACGGCGCGGCGTTCATCTTGTCCGTCATGAAGAATCGGCGCAGTGCCTTTCATCGGCTCGGTTGTGATCAGGCCGTCTGAATCGATTTTGAGGAAAAGTTCGGGAGAAAAACACAAAGTCCACGCTTCCTGCCCTGCCCCGTCGGGCAGACAAGACAAAACGGCATATGGCACAGGCTGGCGCAAGCGGCGGTAAAGCTGAATCGGATTGCCGTAAGCTTGCAGGTGTAGGCGCTCGGTGTAATTGATTTGATAGGTATCTCCACGGCGGATGGCCTCGTGGATTTGGTTGATATGCTCGAGATAATCGGCTTCGGATACGGAGAATCGGGGAGTGGAGATACCTGCCGCCAGGCCGTCTGAATGATTGGCCAACCAGCTTTCGGCATCGATTTCAGAACAATCGGCAAACCAGTGCAAACGTAGACTGCCACTGCGGCCAGATGGAATATCCATCAGCGGCAACCCAAATTCGTAGTCTACAAACAACACTGCATGCAAACCCTTTTTCCAGCCGGCTTGCAAAATACTTGTTAACGAATCCAGTTCGTTATGATAAAACCGATGGCTTTCTACATGATTTTGATAGAGTTTTGCTCGGCCGCTCACGGCATCGTCGAACAGGGCGAAATAAGGCATGATGTATGATACAAATAGGCTGATTATACGCTGGTTTTACAAAAATTATCAAATAAGTCGGAAAAAATCGCTTATGTGTAATTTTATGTAGGCTAACACAGCATAAAGAGGTAAAATCAAGTCATACCACACCATATCATTTAAAACTTAATCGATAAGGAGACTTTATGGCAGACCACCAATTAGAACCGTTCGAGAATGTTGAACTGGGCGAGAAACAAGACCAGCTGCAAGTATTCGAAAAGGCTGTTTTGGAACACGAAGGACGCGGCACTGACGAAGATTCCAGCAGCGCACCGCTTCCTGCCAACTACCCGTACAAACAACGTATGCGCCGCTCTGTTTACGAAAAAGAAAAACAGAAGCTGCAAATCGAATTGTTGAAAGTACAAAGCTGGGTTAAAGATTCCGGTCAGCGTATTGTCAGCCTGTTTGAAGGCCGCGACGCAGCCGGTAAAGGCGGTACCATCAAACGCTTCATGGAACACCTGAATCCGCGTGGCGCGCGCGTGGTTGCTTTGGAGAAACCAACCACTACCGAACGCGGCCAATGGTATTTCCAACGCTACATCCAAAACCTGCCGACCGCAGGCGAAATGGTATTCTTCGACCGCTCATGGTACAACCGTGCCGGCGTAGAACGCGTAATGGGCTTCTGCGAACCTAACGAATACCTGCTCTTCATGCGTCAAACCCCTGAATTGGAACGTATGCTTGTTGCCAGCGGCATCCACCTGTTCAAATTCTGGTTCTCCGTATCCCGTGAAGAACAACTCCGTCGCTTCATCTCCCGCCGTGACGACCCACTGAAACACTGGAAACTGTCCCCTGTGGACATCCAGTCGCTCGACCGCTGGGACGACTACACCGAAGCCAAAAACGCCATGTTCTTCCACACCCATACCGGCGACGCGCCTTGGGTCATCATCCGCTCCGACGACAAAAAACGTGCACGTTTGAACTGTATCCGCTACTTCCTGCACCAGCTGGACTATCCGGGCAAAGACGTGAAAGCCATCGGCAAAGTGGACGAGAAAATCGTTTTGGTTCCTGATACACGTTACAAAGACAAAACTGTCGAGCTCGGACACGATTAATTTGTAACATTACCAAAGGCCGTCTGAAATTTCATCTTTCAGACGGCCTTTTCTTAATCCTCGCGATTCCAGTACGTTTTTTGTGCAAATACCAATTTATTGTCAGTGAATTTCACACTGTCCAAATTCAACGCCCAGACATCACTTTTCATCACTCGAGCAGCAGGATGCGCTTTGTAAAATAAAGACTGCGCCGCTTTCAAATCCGCTTCATCTTCAATCAAGGCGGCAGTCGCCGCAAACTGAACACCACTGATTTTCGTGATACTGTCAGGCTGACCGGCGATGGTGCCGGCTACTTTGGCAGAACGGCTCATCAGTCCGCCATGCTTTGTTTTCAAAGAAGTCAGCACAATTAGGCGGGTATTGGCTTCATCAAACACATAAAAACAGCAAGCCGCCCAAATTTCGCCGTCTGCCGCAGCGGCAATACTGACGACATGATGATTGCTCAAAAATTTAACGATATTGGCAGGAATCGCTTGCATGATTTTTTTATCCTCTTTCTCAGTGTATTAAATTTATTTTCAGGCCGTCTGAAATATCAGCCCTGCCAGCGCGGCACATCGTTTTGAATAATACCGAACAAGTCCAAAGCGTGAGAGACGCTGTGTGTAATCATATCTTCGATGGATTCAGGCTTCTGATATAAAGCCGGAACGGGAGGAAACACGATACCGCCCATCTCTGTCACACGGCGCATATTTTCAATGTGCGCCAAGTTTAACGGCGCTTCACGCACCATCAACACCAGCTTGCGCCGCTCTTTCAACGTTACATCCGCCGCACGGCTGAGCAAATTATCGGCAAATCCATGAGCAACCGAAGCCAAGGTCTTCATTGAACACGGCGCAATCAACATTCCATCCGTCAAAAACGAACCGCTGGCAATACTTGCCCCGACATTACGGATAGAATACACAACATCCGCCAAAGCATAAACGTCTTCTTTAGTGTAATCCGTTTCCAAAGCACGGGTCATCTCCGCCCCTTGCGAAACCACCAAATGCGTTTCTACCTGATGCTCACGCAAAAGCTGCAAAGCCTTCACGCCATACTGAAAACCGCTGGCACCGCTGATGCCGACAACCAAACGCTTCATTGTATTTCCCTGTCTCGGCCTAAAAATAAATGAAAGGCAGATTCTCAAGACGAAAAAATAACCGCTAAAAAGCGGTTAGATTTTCTAATGTGGTGCCGACAGCGAGATTTGAACTCGCACAGCCTACGGCCACTACCCCCTCAAGATAGCGTGTCTACCAATTCCACCATGTCGGCATAAATTAAATTGTCTTACTGCTGCTGAGGATTCGGTGCAACAGGAGTTGTATTGTTTTGTGCAGGCGTTGCAGGCTTAGGAGCTTGCTGGGTCTGCTTCACATCGCTGAAGTCTAAACCGTGCTTATTGGAGTGGGTGTGAATATACACCATTGCCATGCAGGTCGCAAAGAAAAATGTTGCAGCAACGGCAGTCGATCGGCTGAGGAAGTTGGCATTACCGGCAGAACCGAATACGCCTTGCGCGCTACCGCTGCCGGAACCGAATGTTGCGCCGGCATCCGCACCTTTACCGTGTTGCAGCAATACTAACACGATTACGAATAGAGCGGAAATAATATTAATAATCCAGATAAGGGTTTTAAAGGCTTCCATATGTTTTCTACGAGGCTTGTGCTGCGTTGATGATGGCGGTAAAGGAGTCATATGATAATGACGCGCCACCAACCAATGCGCCGTCTACATGAGGTACTGCGAAGATGTCGGCCGCGTTATCCGCTTTCACACTTCCGCCGTAAAGAACGCGGATTTTAACATCGCTTCCGCACAAAGACAAGATTTCTTTGTAGATAAATGCGTGCATGTCGGCGATTTGTTCGACAGTGGCGACTTTGCCTGTACCGATCGCCCAAACCGGCTCGTAGGCAACGGCGATGTTTTTGGTGTTCAACCCTTGCAGGATAGAAAGCTGGTGGGCAATGACTTCATGTTCTTTACCGGCTTCGCGTTCTTCCAAGCTTTCACCGACGCACAACAATGGAATCAGGCCGACGTTGAGGACGTTTTCCATTTTGCGGCGTTGGATTTCGTTTTTCTCGCCGAAATAAAGGCTGCGTTCGGAGTGACCGATGAGGACGATGTCTGTACCGATGTCGGCAAGCATTTCGGCGGACACTTCGCCTGTGTACGCGCCATTATTGGGGAAACGGCTCACGTCTTGCGCGCAGGTCAAGATGCGGTTGTTCAAAACAATCTGCATGGCGTTGTGCAGTTGCAACAGATAAACGGTCGGAGCGGCCAGGCCGATTAACACGCGTTCTGCGGTTGGCATGACACGGAAGCGGTGCATAAGCGCATTGTTGTTTTGGAGTCGGCCGTTCATTTTCCAGTTGCCGATAACCCATTTTTGGTCCCACATTCCGATTTGGTGATACATCTTTATTGCTCCGTGTGTTGGTTGTTGCTTGTTATAGCGTCGCGTAATGTGAAAGTTTAGTGGATATATGTGCGCTTGGCAATTATTAACGGGCCTCCGAGGCCGTCTGAAAGATGGCACACTCTCCGACAAGGATTTATAATGTATGCTTCGATAAAATTAAGAATTGAACGGAGCACAAATATGGACTTTGAAAAAGCGCGTTTCAATATGGTTGAACAGCAGATTCGTCCGTGGGATGTCTTGGACTTCGACATTTTGGATGCTTTGGAGGAGATCGAGCGCGAACATTTTGTCGGCGAGGCTTTTCAAGGTTTGGCCTATGCGGATATGGAGCTGCCGCTGGCCAACGGCCATAAGATGTTGGAACCCAAAGTCGTTGCCCGCCTGGCTCAAGGCTTGAAACTGAAAAAAGACGAAACCGTCTTAGAAATCGGTACAGGTTCAGGCTATGCGACCGCCCTGCTGTCCAAACTGGCCGGCAAAGTCGTAACCGACGACATCGATGCCGAGCAGCAGCAACGCGCCAAAAAAGTTTTGGACGAATTGGGCTTTGCCAACGTCGATTATGTGCAAAACAACGGCCTGACCGAAGCATCGCAAGGCGCGCCTTTTGATGCGATTTATGTAGGCGGCGCAGTAGACAGCGTACCTGAAATTCTGAAAGAGCAACTGAAAGACGGCGGCCGTATGGTGGTCATTGTCGGCCGCAAACCGGTACAACACGCGCTTTTGCTGACGCGCAACGGCAATGAGTTTTCCGAAAAAGTATTGTTCGACACCGTCGTAGCACACTTGGAAGACAAATCGGCCAATCCGTTCGGCAATTTCGATTTTTAAACAACAGGCCGTCTGAAAGTTCAGACGGCCTCATACTTTTATACCCAACCCTATGACCGACATTATCCAACTCTCGCCCACCGAATTGAAACAATGGCAGGACGAAGGCCGCGCATTTCATCTGCTCGACGTCCGCACCGATGAAGAACGCGCCATCTGCACCCTGCCCGCCGCCATTCATATCCCGATGAACCTCATCCCCCTGCGTCAAAACGAGCTGCCCGACGACGATTTGCCCATTGTCGTTTACTGCCACCACGGCATCCGCAGCCTGCACACGGCAATGTATTTAGAAGACGCCGGATTTGAAAACCTCTATAACCTGCAAGGCGGTATTGATGCTTGGGCAATGCAGGTGGACAGCAAAATGATGCGGTACTGAATCGGTTTTATCAATAAAAGGCTGTCTGAAACTGGATTTCAGACGGCCTTTTTCAAACCTTTCTGCTTACGCTTGCAAGCTAGCGACAAACTGCTGTACGGCCGGCACAGCCAAAATCAACAGCAATACCAATACGGCTTTTTCCATACGGTTGAACTGACAACTTCCGTAGTGTTTCTTTTGCGAATAGAGAAATAGCAATACGCCTGGCAAATAGAGCAAGACTGAAAGCAGCAAATATTCCGTGCCTGCCGCATAGACAATCCAAGCTGCATAAAGCGTTGCTGCCGCACCGATAAGACGGTATTTCGCCGCGGCCTTTTGTGTCAGCGATAATTTGAGCAGATATGCACCAATTAACAAATATGGTATCAAAATCATGGAAGTCGATACCATCAGCAAGGCAGAATAATCCTCGCCTTTTAACCATACCAACAATAGGCAAAACTGCACGGTCAAGGTGGTAAACATCAACGAACCCTGCGGCACTTCGTTTTTATTCAACGGGATAAACGATTTTGGAAATGCGCCGTTTCTCGCACCCATGTGCGGAATCTCGGTCGCATACAGCGTCCAGCTTAAATAAGACGACAGCACAGACACAATCAGGCAGGAAGAAATCAGCACGTTACCCCAAGGGCCGACCATGTGCGCCAACACGCCTGCCATAGACGGATTAGCCATTGCAGCAATATCCGCACGAGGCAAAATGCCTTGAGCCAAGACGGTAATTGCCACATACATTGCCAGCGTCAAGCTGACTCCGATAATGGTTGCTCGACCGACATCAGCACGACTTCGCGCATGCTTAGACAAAACCGCCGCACCCTCAATACCGGTAAACACCCACAGCGTAATCAGCATTGTGTTTTTCACCTGCGTCATCAGGCTGACATCAGGATTTTCAGGCGTAGCAAGGCTCGCCCCTGTCCAATCGGACATAAACACTTCGATTTGAAAGAAATAGGCTGCCATACCGATAAATAAAATCAGCGGAAATACTTTGACTGCCGTCGCAATCAGGTTCACTCCTGCCGCTTCTTTAATACCGCGCACTACCAACCAGTAAATCAGCCACACAATTACTGACTCTCCAACAAAAGCAGCAAATGTGTTGCCTTTACCGAAAATCACGTTGTCCGGCGTATCGACAAATCCGCCTACTGCTTCAAACGCAACCACCAAATAGCCGACAATACCGACCGTGGTGCAAAGCCAATAGCCCCACGCCGAGAAAAAACCCATCAAATCGCCGAAGCCGTCGCGGGCGTACGTATAAATACCACCGTCCAATTCGGGCTTAAGTTTGGACAAGGCTGAAAATGACAGGCCGAGAAAGATAATGCCCACACCGGTAATCAGCCAACCCAACAGCAAAGCCTGCGAACCTGCAACGGCAGCCATATTCTGCGGCAGGCTGAAAATACCCGAACCAATCATGGAACTGATAACCAAGGCCGTCAGCGCAACCAGACCGATTTGAGATTTTTGCGACATGTTTATTCCTGATTTTTATCATTATGTGTTTGTGAAGCGACGGCATTACCGGCTTTTTTAGCCTGTTCTAACCGTATCAAAATATTATGCAGCCGCTTTCAGACGGCCTTAAATCCTTGCGCCAACGCACGGATATGTTCAGGTGCGATACCGCAGCACCCACCGATGATTTCAGCACCCAAATCCGCCCATTTTCTCGCCCACGCCAAATAATTTTCCGGCGTGGCATCAGCGCGAATCGGATCCAAACCATCGTTGGCCTCGTTCATCTGTCCTTGCACCGGTTCAAATGCATTAGCGTAAACACCCAGTTTCAGACGGTTTTGGGCTTCATGTGCCACTTTCAAAGCTTCCGCCATTACTTCAGGCTGACTGCAATTGAACAACATTGCCGCCGCACCTATTTCTACCGCGGAATCCGCCGCCTCGTGCACGTTTTCTCCCGAACGCAACACCGGTACATCATGCGGCATCGTATCTTCCAAAGTAAACGACACCCAAAACGGCTTACCGTCATCAGGCAGACTGCTGCGCCAGAAACGCGCTTCTTCCAAGCTGGATACGGTTTCTGCCAACCAAATATCAGCAAACGGCATCAAACCCGATATTAAAGGGCGAGCCAAAGCAGGTGCGACTTGTTTGTCAAACAAGTCAGGACGGTAAGAACCGAACAACGGCGGCAGGCTTGCGGCCACTTTTGCAGTAGTCCCGCTTTGTTCCACTGCTTCACGCGCTAAACGGCCGGCCTGCCTTGCCCATTCGGCAGCTTGAGCATCAAAGCGCTCCTGCCCGATATGAAACGGTACAAGCGCATAGCTGTTGGTCGTAATCACCTGTGCGCCGGCCTGGAGAAAATCCAAATGCGTTTCACGCACAATATCCGGTGCTTCCATCAAAGCCAAAGCAGACCATTCCGGCTGGCGAAACGGTGCGCCGCGCCGATGCAGTTCACGCCCCATTCCACCGTCTAAAATCGTTACCGTCATGATCGACCTCCAATGATGAATTTTTAAAATCGCCATTCTACGCTTTTTTAACTCCTTACCTTTAATCTATGAAAAACTAAACTTATGCAGTTTCGCTATATAAAAGGCCGTCTGAAACTGGATTTCAGACGGCCTTTACGATTATTTCACAAACCGTGCATCTGCCATAAACGGCCGTGTAGCGGCTGGTTTAGCGGAATAGAAGCGGGAGAAAGTGCTGTCGATTTTAGTCTGTATCGGCTTACCGTCCAATGTTGCCGATGCTTCCAATTTCACACCACCACCACTGGTTTCGCCCAATTTCATATTTGGTAACGTCAGTTTGGCAATATTGAGTTTCACATTTTCCACTTTGGTATCGGGAGACATCAGCTGCTTGCCGACCGGACGGATTTTTTCACCCTCATCATGAGGCGCGGCACCACCGTTGTCGTCAACCACGCCTATATTAATCAATCTGGCAGACGCCAAATCCATCTTGCCGTTTTTGACCGGAATACCGACAAATAGTTTTACGCCGCGATGAATAAACGTATTGTCCCGCCACTGAGTTTGGCCCTCTTTCGGCGGTTTGGTTTCTGCCGCCACCGAATAAGTGCGACCCATAATCATCAATTTATAACCTGGAATTTTTTTCGAACCGAATCCATCAGTGATATCTTCGACCAGTTGCGGCGCAGTCAGGGTTTCGTTTGCCAAAATACGGGCTGAAGTTTCTGCCAAATGGGCAGGCTTGCCGTCTATGGTCAATGCCTGTTCATGGCCGAAATCAGACGCAAATGCAGGCACGGCGGCCAGTGCAGCGGCCAATGCTAGAATACGGATAGTTTTCATTGCAGACTCCTGATAAAAATGTAATTGGGTTGATTACCCGATAAAATCCGGGCAATATTGATTGGAGTCGATATTTTTATATAAATGATACAGATTATCAAGAATATTTGTATTTTAAAATAAAAAAGGCCGTCTGAAACCTAGTTTCAGACGGCCTTTTAATCTACTTAAAACCTTCTGTCAGTCTTTGAAGCATTTGAATACCAATGTGCCGTTGGTACCGCCAAAGCCGAAGGAATTGGAGATGGCAACGTCGATTTTCGCATCGCGTGCTTCGTTGGCGCAGTAGTCCAAATCGCAACCGGCTTCAACGTCTTGTTCAAAGATATTGATGGTCGGCGGAGATTTTTGCTCGTGTACCGCCAACACGCTGTACAACGCTTCCACGCCGCCTGCCGCGCCAAGCAAGTGGCCGGTCATGGATTTGGTGGAGTTAACAATGACTTTGCGGGCATGATCGCCCAAAGCGCGTTTGATGGCTTTGGTTTCATTGGCATCGCCCAAAGGAGTCGATGTACCGTGTGCGTTGACGTAATCAACGTCTTCAGGATTCAGGCCGGCATCTTTCAGGGCGCGGGTAACGGCCAATGCAGGGCCTTCTTCGTTAGGCGCGGTAATGTGGTAAGCATCGGAGCTCATACCGAAGCCGACGATTTCGGCGTAAATTTTCGCACCGCGTTTTTTCGCGTGTTCCAATTCTTCCAACACCAGCACGCCAGCGCCTTCGCCGATGACGAAACCGTCACGGCCTTTGTCCCACGGACGGGAAGCGGTAGCAGGATCATCGTTGCGAGTGGAAAGTGCCTTCATAGCAGCAAAACCGCCAACGCCCAAAGTGCTGATCGCGCCTTCTGCACCGCCGGCAATCATCACGTCTGCGTCGCCGTATTTAATCAGTCGTGCAGAGTCGCCGATGGAGTGTGCGCCAGTCGTACAGGCAGACACCATGCCGTAGCTCGGGCCGCGGTAGCCTTTGAGGATGGTTACGTGGCCGGAAATCAGGTTAATCAGCGAGCCTGGGATAAAGAAAGGATTGATTTTGCGCGCGCCGCCTTCGATAACGGCTTTGCTGGTCGCTTCGATGCTGGGCAGGCCGCCGATACCGGAGCCGATGTTGACACCGACGCGGTCTTTGTCGAGGGTTTCCAAATCGTCCAAGCCTGAATCATTGATGGCTTGCAGGGCGGCGGCGATACCGTAATGGATAAACACGTCCATGCGGCGCGCTTCTTTCGCGCTGATGTATTGGCCGATGTCGAAATCACGCACTTCGCCGGCGATTTGGCTGTTGATGTCGGATGCGTCAAAGCGGGTAATCCGTCCGATGCCGCTTTTGCCTGCGAGCAGATTGCTCCATGCGGTGGCGACGTCGTTGCCGACCGGTGATACTTGGCCAAGACCTGTGATGACTACTCTTCTCTGACTCATGATAATCTCGCTGTTGGTTGTCGGGATTTTCGCGGCAGCCTTGCTCTTTTTCTTCGTGAAAACGGGCAAAACTCATGCCGTCTGAAATTTCAGGGGTTTAATAATAAGGTAAAAGCCTCTATTGCGATGGCGCAGCAGAGGCTGGATGTTTGGTGCGACCGATTAGCCTTGGTGGGCGTTGATGTAGTCGATAGCCAATTGTACGGTAGTGATTTTTTCAGCGTCTTCGTCAGGGATTTCGCAGCCGAAAGCTTCTTCCAAAGCCATCACCAGTTCTACGGTGTCCAGAGAGTCAGCACCCAAATCGTCTTGGAAAGAAGATTCGTTTTTCACTTCGGCTTCGTTTACGCCCAGTTGTTCAGCAACAATTTTTTTAACTTGTTGTTCGATGTTTGACATGTCAGTCGTTCCTTTTCGCCTTGCGGCAGGTTGTTTAAGGGAAATAATTCGTCGGTATTGTACCGAATTCGGATAGAGTTTTCCATCTAATCCTGCATTTTAGCACAGATTATTCTGGAAAAACCTGTTGTTGCGCATATTAGCATATGCTGATTTTAACCTACAAGCGGGAATTTGTTTTTCCTTGGTATCAATAAGTTAATAAGCGGAAAGGTCGTCTGAAAACTGATTTCCCCGTTTTCAGACGACCTTTTATTCAATCAAGGCAGATTTGGGATAACCCAAGTAGCGTGGGCTTTGCCCACGAAATCCACCATCCAACAACTAAATCCGACAACAGTCACATAGACTTTCATTTTGGCATTCATCTCGTGGGTAAAGCCCACGTTACGGCTTGCTGTAACGGCAACTTTGCCCTTCCTTCATCTAACGGAGGAGAAGTTTGAGGACGTATGCTAATATAGTATATTGCGGGAAGTGTGCCTGTCAGATTTAGCCGTAATGGCAAGGCATTATTTCATTACTCAAAAATTCTTTATGAATTAGATGTTTAAAATAAACTATTAAAACTTTAGGATACGCATATGCAAGATCAGGAAGAAAGTAAAAATCAGGAAATACAAGAAAAGCAGAAACAAGAAGACAATGGTGCCATGACCAAGTTGCAAGATGTGTTCAATCTTGCGCATGACCAAGCTCATCCCGATAAGATCGATGCCACCATCCGCGCCAATACTCGGGTGACCGGAACCAGTATGTGGGTATTGATGTTTGCCATTGCCGTGTCGAGTATCGGTCTGAATGTAAACAGCACGGCAGTAGTGATCGGAGCGATGTTGATTTCGCCGTTGATGGGGCCGATAGTCGGTATGGGTTACGGTTTGGCGGTAGGGGATACTGCGCTGATCCGTCAAGCCGTGCGCAATATTATTATATTCGTCGTCATCAGCTTGATTACCGCTACGTTGTATTTCCTGTTAACCCCGCTTAAAGAGGCGCAAAGCGAGATTTTGGCGCGTACTCAGCCGACCCTTTGGGATGTGTTGATTGCCTTCTTCGGCGGTAGTGCGGGTATTGTGGCGCTGACCCGAAAAGAGGGAGGCAATGCCATACCGGGTGTGGCGATTGCTACCGCATTGATGCCGCCCCTGTGTACTGCGGGCTACGGACTGGCACATGGCAACTGGCACTACTTTCTCGGTGCTTCATATCTTTTTGCCATCAACTGCGTGTTCATCGCTTTTGCGACCTTGTTGTTTTCCAAGCTGCTCAAGCTGCCGCGCAGGGGGTTGGTAAAGGAATCCAAACGCCGGTTGCACAGCATCATTATTACTGCCGTCGTACTTGCTGTCATGATTCCGAGCGGCTATATGGCATCAGGACTGGTGCGTCAGGAAATCTTCAACACCAGAGCCAATGCTGCCATTGCCACTGCGAAGCAACAGGAAGGTTTTTTCGTGCTGCGTAAGATGTTGAACCATAGAGAAAATAAAGTCAGTCTGGTTGTCAATGGAACGGGCAATGCCGAGAAAATTTCCGCCTTGCTGGTGAAAAGCCTTGAAGCGTCAGGTGTGAAAGAGCCGAAGGTCAACGTGGTCTATGCGGGAGGGGACAATGCCAAAATCGAAGAATTGCTGGCAAGCCAAAACAACCCGGTTCAGCAGCAAAATGAGCTGAAAGAGCAACAGGCCTATATCGATACCGTACTGGCAGGCAAAGCCTCCGATATCGACGATGCAGCGGTACTTAAGGAATTAAAAGCCCAATATCCGGAAGCGGAAAAAATCGTTGTCGGACGCGGCTTGGCTTGGGATAAAGCGCAAACAACGCCTGTTTCCGAACAGTCTGAAAGCCAAAAAAACGCAGAACCGAAGACAGATACATATGACGATATCGTCGTTGTCTCTCTCGAATTGGAGCAGCCACTACCTGCCAAAGATCACGAGCGGATACAGGCGTGGTTAAACCAGCGTTATGAGGGTAAGGTAGTGCGCATATTGCAAACGCACAAGTCTCAGACAGATAAACCGTCTAACGAATAATCGCCTTCAGGCTTTATCCATTTCCGAGAAATCATTGATTGTTCCTAGTACACCAAATCCGCCTCAAACACGCCTCTCAAGGCGTTGGAGAGGCGGATTTTTTCTACGCGTTCGAGCATATCGCGGGTGATGTGTGTTTCGATGATGGTGTCCGCGCCCAAGTAGGTTTGCAGCTGCTGCAACACGGCTTGGCGCATGATGCCGTTGAGGATATCCAAATCCAGAGACGGGGTGAGACGGGTGTTTTTGTGCATGTTCATGTTTCAGTATTCTCCTGGAAATACTGTAAACAACGCTACTAGTTTCTACAGCATCGAGTTGATAACGTTCGCCCACACCGGCAAGGTTTTCTGCGCCAAGGACGAGTTTGAGTTTCTCAAAGTCGATTTGGTCTTCGCAAAAGACTTCGGGAAAGATTTGTTTGAGTTTTAATATATTGTTTTGTTTGAAATTATTTTCTAAATCGTGTATAATTTTTCAGTTCGGTTGCCATAATTGCGTCTTCCATCAATGATTACTTACAAAGTGTCCATTTTATCGGGATATGTTGAAAGTTAAAAGAAAAGAAGGCCGTCTGAAAAACTTTAATATTCGTTTTTCAGACGGCCTTCTTTTCACTTGCCGAAACAAGAGTATTTTGTTTCTCAACTTTACAAAACGGTCAGTCCTGCTGCTTACTTCTACCCTAAAAACTCTTTCAAAAACAGCAAGACGCAGGTAAGTTCGTCGGCGGATTCGCGTTGCGTGCCGTTGCCGGTATGGCCGCCGCCGTCAGGCGAGTAGAGCCAAGATTGCGGCGAGGTTTCACGCAGTTTGGCGTAGAACTTGAGCGCGTGGGCGGGATGGACGCGATCGTCGCTGAGGCTGGTGGTGATGAGCGCTGGCGGATAATCGATGCCGTCTGAAAGATTGTGATACGGCGACAATTCGCCCAGCCAGCGTTTGCAGACTTCGTATTTTTGCGGATTGCCGTATTCGTCCGTCCAGCTTGAACCGGCGGACAGCAGCGGATAACGGATCATGTCGGTCAGCGGTACTTCGCACACCAGCGCGCCTATGCTTTGCGGTTCGCGCACAAAGGCGGCGGCGGTAATCAGGCCGCCGTTGCTGCCGCCCTGCAAACCGATGTGTTTGGGCGAACTCATGCCGCGTTCGGACAAATCGCGCACGACTGCCAATAAATCATCAACGCTTTTGTGTTTGCTCACGCCTTGCGCCGCCTGATGCCAACGCGGACCGAACTCGCCGCCGCCGCGGATGTTTGCCAATACAAAGGCATTGCCCTCTTCCAGCCAATATTTGCCGACGCTGCCCAGATAATGCGGCAATTCGGGAATGCCGAAACCGCCGTAAGCATAAACCAAGGTCGGCGTGTCGGGCGTGGCGTTTTTGCCGATGTGGAAATAAGGAATGCGCTCGCCGTCGGCCGAAGTCGTCCAAAACTGCTGCACGTTGATGCCGTCTGAATCAAACTGCTGCGGCTGACGGCGCATGACGGTCAGTTCCATCACGTTCAAATCCAGCGCAAACAGCGTCAGCGGCGTGGTGAAATCGCTGGCGGCAAGGTAAACCACGTCGCCACCCCACGGTTGGTCGGTCATTTCCAACGCACCCGAAGGCAAGCGCGGCAGTTCGACTTCCTGCCATTTGCCGTCGCTAAAGCGCCATGCTTTCAGATGGCCTTGTACGTTTTCCAACAGGCTCGCCACGACAAAACGCTTGGTCGTTTCCACGCTTTCCAATGCCTGCGTTTCATCAGGCGCAAACAAAAGCTGCGCCGCCCCGAGTTCGCCCCGATTCAGTTTCACAGCCACCAGCGCACCGCTCGGATAGCTTTGGTTCGCGCGGTTCCAGTCTTTACGCAGCGTCAGCAAAAGATGTCCGGCCAAATAGCCGACTACGTCGCAATCGTTGGGCAGGTTTAACGGTTTCGCCTCGCCTTCAGACGACACCTGCAAATAGGTTTTGGTGTAAAAACCATCTGACGCTTCAATCAAATCAATCGGCGACCCCTGCGGATCGAGGTAACGCCACGCGTTCACCATCATGCCGTCTTCGGCAATTTGATACACCGGCAGGCTTTCCTCGAAACTCTTGCCGCGCTCCACCAGCCACACTTCGCGCGGATAGCCCGATTCGGTCAACTGCCGCTCGTCCCAGGCCGGACACACCCACACGCTGTTTTCATCGCGCCACGACACATGGTTTTTGCCTGCCGGAAAGTGAAAACCGCCTTCTACCAATTCCCCTGCTTCCAAATCCACTTCCAGCGTGTACGCCGTATCGCCGCCCGATTTGCTCAGTGTTAACAACGCGCGGTTGGGCTGTTCCACCAAGTGCGACACGCCGCCCAAATACACATCGTCGCCGAGCAATTCATCGAAATCCGCCACTGAAAACAGGATTTTCCACTCGGGATAGCCGGAACGGTACGTCGCCGCTGTACACACGCGGTACACGCCCTTCGGATATTCTGCGTCCTGATGGAAATGGTACATCCGCGCACGGTGTTCCTGACAAAACGGAATCTGCCGCGTGTCCTGCAACTGCGCCAAAATACCGTCGGACAATTCGCGCGCCTTGTCGTTTTCTAAAAAACGCGCACGCGTTTCGGCATGCGCCGCAGCGGCAAAATCTTGCGTTTCGGGAGATTCGAGGTTTTCAAAATGAAGATAGGAATCGGGGTAAGATTTCATAAGAAAAGGCCGTCTGAAAGATTGGGAAACGGAATTATAACGGCAAAATCAAAAAAGGCCGTCTGAAACCTGCATTTCAGACGGCCTGAGACATTATTCAATTTAACGTCCGTATATTTTCCACAAACCTTCCTGCAAACCAAACGCAGGCTCGCCGTCTTGCGGATGGGTACGGACGTAGCTGCCGTCAGGCTGCATCAGCCAAGCCTGGGTATTGTCTTCCAAGGCCATTTCCAAACCTTCGCGGATCACGCGTTCTTTGAGTTCGGGCGTGGTAATCGGCGTGGCGACTTCAATGCGGCGGAAGAAGTTACGACCCATCCAGTCGGCGCTGGAGATAAAGGTATCGTCTGCGCCGTTGTTATGGAAGCAATACACGCGCGAGTGTTCGAGTTGGCGGCCGATGATGGAGCGGACGCGGATGTTTTCGGACAAGCCTTTTACACCCGGGCGCAAAGTACACATACCGCGCACAATCAGGTCGATTTGTACGCCTGCCGCGCTGGCCTGATACAACGCATCAATCACACTCGGTTCGATGAGGGAATTCATCTTGGCGGTAATCCGCGCCGGTTTACCGGCTTTGGCGTGTTCGGTTTCCTGCTTGATGCGGTCGATGACCATTTTGTGCAGGGTAAAAGGACTTTGATAGAGCTTGTTCAGACAGCCCGGCTTGCCCAAGCCTGTGATTTCCATAAACAGGGTGTTCACATCGGCAGTGATTTGTTCGTCGGCGGTAATGATGCCAAAGTCGGTGTAAATGCGCGATGTGCCTTGGTGGTAGTTGCCGGTACCGAGGTGGGCATAACGCTTGAGCACGCCGTCTTCGCGACGGATAACCAAAGCCATTTTGGCATGGACTTTGTAGCCGAATACGCCGTACACGACGTGTGCGCCTGCCTCTTCCAGCTGTTTCGCCCAGTTGACGTTGTTGGCTTCGTCAAAACGCGCCATCAGTTCAACGACGACGGTAACTTGTTTACCCGCCAGCGCGGCCTTCATCAATGCGCGCACAAGCTCGGAATTGCTGCCGGTGCGGTAGATGGTCATTTTGACGGCCAACACATCCGGATCGGCAGCGGCCTCGCGTATCATTTGGACAACCGGATCGAAAGACTGATACGGGTGGTGCAGCAAAATCGGCGACTGTTTGACCAGCTTGAACACGGAGCCGTTTTTACGTAAGGCTTTCAGACGGCCTGCATTGCGCGGTGGAAACTTCAAATCCGGCCTGTCCACCAAATCGGGGACGGCATTGAGGCGCACCAAATTGACCGGCCCTTTGACCTGATACAGCTCGGTAGAAGTCAGTTTGAACTGGGCGAGCAGGAAATCGTGAATGTATGCCGGGCAAGTGTCCGCCACTTCCAAGCGCACGCCGTCGCCGTATTCGCGGTCGTGCAACTCGTTTTGAATCGCGGCACGCAGGTTTTTCAAATCTTCTTCATCCACCGTCAAATCGCTGTCGCGCGTGAGGCGGAATTGATGGCAACCCTTCACTTTCATGCCGGGGAAAAGTTTGCCGACATGGGCGTGCAAAATCGAAGACAAGAACACAAAGCCTGCATCGCCGCCGCAAATTTCAGACGGCATGGGGACGACGCGCGGCAAAATGCGCGGAGCCTGCACAATCGCCATGCCGGACGGACGGCCGAACGCATCCGTGCCTTCGAGTTCGACGGCAAAGTTGAGCGATTTGTTTAACGGGCGCGGGAACGGGTGCGAAGGATCGAGGCCGATGGGGGTGAGAATGGGCAAAAGCTCGTTGTCGAAATAGTTTTCAATCCATTTCTTTTGCGCGGCCGTCCAATTGCGGCGGCGGTAAAAATGGATGCCTGCACGGTCAAGTTCGGGTTGAAGCACATTATTAAACAAATCATATTGCTCGCGGATCAGCGCCTGCGCCTCTTTTGCCACCGCCTCAATGGTTTCGGCTGCGGTTTTGCCGTTGTCGAGCAGTTGATGCGGACGCAGTTTGTTTTCGCGTTTCAACCACGCCATGCGGACTTCAAAAAATTCGTCCAAATTGGAAGAAACAATGCACAAAAAACGCAAACGCTCCAACAAAGGAACATTCGCATCCTGCGCCTGAGCCAATACGCGGCGGTTAAACGCCAACAGGCTGAGTTCCCGGCAAAGAATTCGGTTTTGTTCGGGCATGGTTTCCTCCTGAAACATCGGTCATTAAGATGATCAAGTATAACGTTTTGCCGCTGTTCCGTCAGGTTTCAGACGGCCTTGACAGAAAACCTTATCCCTATTTGAGGCAAGACAAAGGGTTATCCGTTGTTTTCTATGCCGAAACAGCGTTTTTTGCTATAATGCGCAGTTTAATGCAACCGCAATACCACTGTTAAAGGATAAGAAAATGGGCTTTTTGCAAGGCAAAAAAATTCTGATTACCGGCATGATCTCCGAGCGTTCCATCGCTTACGGCATCGCCAAAGCCTGCCGCGAACAAGGCGCGGAATTGGCATTTACTTATGTTGTCGACAAACTGGAAGAGCGCGTCCGTAAAATGGCGGCCGAACTCGGCTCCGAACTCGTGTTCCGCTGCGACGTTGCCAGCGATGACGAAATCAACCAAGTTTTCGTTGACTTGGGCAAACACTGGGACGGCCTCGACGGTTTGGTGCACGCCATCGCGTTTGCCCCGAAAGAAGCTTTGAGCGGCGACTTCCTCGACAGCATCAGCCGCGAAGCGTTCAACACTGCTCACGAAATCTCCGCATACAGCCTGCCCGCGCTGGCAAAAGCCGCCCGTCCGATGATGCAGGGCCGCAACGCCGCAATCGTTGCACTGAGCTACTTGGGCGCCGTTCGTGCCATTCCTAACTACAACGTTATGGGCATGGCCAAAGCCAGCCTTGAAGCCGGCATCCGCTTCACCGCCGCCTGCCTGGGCAAAGAAGGCATCCGCTGCAACGGCATCTCCGCAGGCCCGATCAAAACCCTGGCCGCTTCCGGCATCGCCGATTTAAGCAAACTCTTGGGTCACGTCGCTTCCCACAACCCATTGGGCCGCAACGTGACCACCGAAGAAGTCGGCAACACAGCCGCCTTCCTGCTGTCCGACCTCGCTTCCGGCATCACCGGCGAGATTACCTACGTTGACGGCGGTTACAGCATCAACGCGCTGAACGACGAAGAGAACTAAACAGTTTTCACGCAAAACGCACTTTCATCATGAAAGTGCGTTTTTTATGTCCATTACATTATGGTTTGAATGATGGCATAACCGATAAGGCCGTCTGAAATTCAAATACAAGCATGAAACATAAATTGTCATATACTTTGGCGAATTATGTTACTAACATTACAACATTATCATTTCATCTCATTTAAAATACAAGATAGAGCATTGATTCTAAAGATAACATTCATGTTATCTGATACTTAGCCGCTGATAAAAGTGGTGTAAAAAAGTAACAGAAAAAATTCAGACGGCCTGTTTTTCATACAGAAGGCATAGAAGCCGGGTATTTTTAGCATGAAATACAAAATTTAACATTAATGAATTTTTCTTAACCGATAAAGCGTTAATATGCCTGCCGTTTTATTGAACTACATCTGATTTTGACTCAAACACATACAGGAGATTAATTATGTCAATCGCTTCAGAATTTAAAGAATTTATTATGCGTGGCAACGTTGTCGACCTCGCAGTCGGTATGGTTGTCGGTACAGCATTCAGCGGCATCGTCAAATCATTGGTTGACGATGTAATCATGCCTCCTATCGGTCTGCTGATCGGCGGCGTTGATTTCTCCAACCTGTTCATCACCCTGAAAGACGGCGCACAAGCCGCTCCTGCAGAAGGTTACGCCAATCTAGCAGCCGCTCAAGCAGCCGGTGCCGTTACCCTGAACATCGGTCTGTTCATCAATACTGTGATCAGCTTCCTGATCGTTGCCGCTGCCATCTTCTGTGTGGTTAAAGCCATCAACTCTGTGAAAAAAACCGAAGCTCCTGCTGAAGAAGCACCGGCAGAGCCTAGCGAAGAAGTTCTGTTGTTGCGCGAAATCCGTGACTCTCTGAACAAAAACTAATCACAATACCTAAACATACACACAAACCAAGGCCGTCTGAAACCATTTCAGACGGCCTTTTCTCATACCAATATTTCGTTAAGTCCTTCCCATTGAAAGAATCACGTCCTTCCCTTTCTCAGCAAGTTATTCTGCTTTTTTAACCATGAAGCAACCCTCGTGGCAAACACAAAGCAAATGAGTAGTGCATCTCCTTGCCAATAAAAAAGCCCGATGCGTTCAACATCGGGCTTTTAACTGGAAAACCAATCTTAGTCTTTGCGTGTTTCCACCAAAATCATTTCGACTGCTACGTCTTCCACTTCTACTTTAGGCACATCCGAACGGCGTGTTTTAGCAACTGGTTCAGGTTGTGGCTGCGCGGCAAAAGCAGCAACGGCTTGCGGATCGGTTTCAACGAAGATCAAATTGCCCAAGCTCTCAGGCACAACGATTGCGACAGGCGCTGCTTCAGCGACAGTTTCAGTTGGTGTGGCAACAGTTTCGGCTGGTGCTTCAACCGGTGCAACAGTAGCCGTTGCATTCGGAGACAATACCGCAGAAATGGCTTCTTTGACGTTGTTGACCGCAGATGCAAGCAGGGCTTGTTCGGCATCAGCGCCTTCAGTTTGCGCTACGGCAGGCTCGTCTTCGCTTTCAATCGCAAATACGAATGGCTCTGCGCTGGTCACTTCAGGCTCGGATACCACAATCACCAGCGGCTCGGCTTGGTCGCTTTCAGAAGACAATGTCGCATTTGCAGCTTCAACCGTTTCATTCAAACCCAAAACATGCGCTACGGCAAAGAGGACTTTGTCGGCGGTATCGGTAATGTTCAGGTATTGCTCGATTTTTGCCGAAGACGGGATATTGCGTTTTTTGCTGTTGGAACGGCGGTCGTTGCGATTGCTGCGCTGACGGTTGTTGCGGTCGCGTCCTTGACGGCCGTTGTTTTTCACACCCTCTTCGCTGCGGGCGTTGTCGTCCGTTTCAACTTGCACCTGTTCGCCATTGGCTTGAACGTTCACGTCCTCAACACGGTTTTCCGCAGATTGATTACGGTTGCGCTCGTTGCGACTGTTGTTGCGGCGGCGTTTATTGCCGTTTTGTTCCGCTTGGTTTTCAGACGGCATCTCAGCCAGTGCAGCCACTTCTTGAACATTTACGTCTTCAACCACTTCCTCAACACGGTTACGCTCGTTGTTGCGATCATCACGGCGGTTGTTACGGTTGCGGTTGCGGCGAGTGTCTTTACGCTCGTCGTTGCGGCTTTCGTTTGATTTGCTTTCTTCAAACTTGCTGTCGGCAGCTTCGGCATTCACTTCGCGCACTTCAACTTTGCTGCCGTCGTTTTTGTTGTTGCGGCGTGGATTTTGACGGCGGCTGTTTGCGCGGCGGTTGCTGGAATTGCTGTTGCGGTTGTTGCTGCCCGAAGTGCGTTTTTCTGCCACTTCGGCAACAGGCGCGGTTTCGGCTGCGGTATTGCCGCCGAAAATGCGTTTCAACCAAGCTTTGAAGCTGTCCCACCAAGAGGCTTTTTTCTCAGGGGCGACAGTCGGTGCAGGCTGGGTATGGCGTACGCCTTTGACAGCTGGCTCAGGACGGGAAGCTTTGGCTTTTTCGCTGCCGAAAGGTTTGGCGGATTCGTCTTCTTCCGGCTCGGCGACGCGTTTGTAGCTCGGTTCGCCGTCTTCTTCTACGTCATCAATGCGGATGCGGTTGATTTCGTAGTGCGGATTTTCCAAGTGGATATTTGGAATCAGAACGACGTTTACATCCAAGCGCTCTTCCATCGCAAACAGCTCGGCGCGTTTTTCGTTCAACAGGAAAGTGGCGACATCGACAGGCACTTGTGCATGTACTTCGCCGGTGTTGTCTTTCATCGCTTCTTCTTGAATGATGCGCAAAACGTGCAGGGCGGTGGATTCGATACCGCGGATGACGCCGGTACCGGCACAGCGCGGACACGCAACATGGCTACTTTCGCCCAAAGCCGGTTTCAAACGTTGGCGGCTCAATTCCAAAAGGCCGAAACGCGAAAGTTTGCCCATTTGCACGCGGGCGCGGTCTTTTTTGAGCGCGTCGCGCAGGACGTTTTCAACATCGCGTTGGTGTTTCGGATTTTCCATGTCGATGAAGTCGATGACGACCAAACCGCCCAAGTCGCGCAGGCGCATTTGACGGGCAACCTCTTCGGCGGCTTCCATATTGGTTTTAAACGCGGTGTCTTCAATATCCGAGCCGCGTGTGGCACGCGCAGAGTTGACGTCGATGGAAACCAAGGCTTCGGTGTGGTCAATCACAATCGCGCCGCCTGATGGCAGGCTGACGCTGCGTGAGAACGCGCTTTCGATTTGGTGTTCGATTTGGAAACGGGAGAATAGCGGCGTGTGGTCTTGATAGAGTTTCAGACGGCCTACATTGCTCGGCATAACGTAGCTCATGAACTCGGCAACTTGGTCGTAAACTTCTTGATTATCCACCAGAATCTCGCCGATATCGGGACGGAAATAGTCGCGAATCGCACGAATCAGCAGCGAGCTTTCCATAAAGAGCAGGTAAGGGTCATGGTGTGCTTTGCCTGCTTCTTCAATGGCTTGCCAGAGTTGCTTGAGGTAGTTCAAGTCCCATTCCAACTCTTCCGCGCTGCGGCCGATGCCGGCGGTGCGGGCGATGATGCTCATACCGTTCGGAATGTCGAGTTCGGCCATGGCGGCTTTCAACTCTTGGCGCTCTTCGCCTTCGATACGGCGGGATACGCCGCCGCCGCGCGGGTTGTTCGGCATCAATACCAAATAGCGGCCGGCCAGGCTGATGAAGGTGGTCAGTGCCGCGCCTTTGTTGCCGCGCTCATCTTTTTCGACTTGGACGATAACTTCCATGCCCTCTTTGAGCACGTCCTGAATACGCGCCCTGCCGCCTTCGTAGTCGCGGAAATATGAACGCGATACTTCCTTAAACGGCAAAAAGCCGTGGCGGTCGGTTCCGTAATCGACGAAACACGCTTCCAGCGACGGCTCGATGCGGGTAATGATACCTTTGTAGATATTGCCTTTACGCTGTTCTTTGCCCAGCGTTTCGATGTCCAAGTCCAAAAGGTTTTGGCCATCGACAATGGCAACGCGCAGCTCTTCGGCCTGCGTTGCGTTGAATAACATTCTTTTCATAGTCACCTCGTGAACAGCGGCCGTTTGATTTGTGAATATCTTTTTCAGACGGCCTGTCTGTCCGGTTGGCACTCTTCAAAGGCAAGATGGGAAAATCCCCGTGTAACCAGTATTTGATTTGAAATCCGCAAGGTTGCATGCTTGAACTCAAGCCATGTGCGGACGGATTCGGATAAAGAAGGAAATAAAGAACAATGCGGCGGAAAGGTTGATGGTTCCGCTGCCGTCCGAATGCTGATGCTTCGGACAAAATTAAGGCAGCCTACATCTTCTTATTATCGTAGCGCCGGTAATTTCGGACGGTGCTGCGCGGACTGCGTCTTACGCCCGGCCGGACGGCAGGTTCAATTCAAACTTAATTACGGGATTGCGTTTGCCGGCTTTGAACAAACACAAGGAAATGCTTTGCGGAGTGCGTTTTTAATATAAAATCTCGTTTTAACAATAAATCCGTTTCAGACGGCCTGCGACGGCAGGTTCAAGTCCCGAAATGGACGTTTGGGATTATAGAGAAAATGCACGCAATACGCAAAGATTCAGTCAGCCTGATTGCCGTTGCCGAACACGAGGAAGGCCAACGCCTTGATAACTATCTGATAAAAATCCTCAAAGGCGTCCCGAAAAGCCATATCCACCGCATTATCCGCGCCGGCGAAGTGCGGCTGAACAAAAAACGCTGCAAACCCGACAACCGCATTCAGGCAGGCGATACTATTCGCATTCCGCCGATACGCATCGCAGAAAAACAAAGGCCGGCTGAAAACCAGGCCGCGCCAGCACGCGAGTTTGACATCGTTTACGAAGACGATGCGCTTTTGGTCATCAACAAACCGTCCGGCGTTGCCGTCCACGGCGGCAGCGGCGTGAGCTTCGGCGTCATCGAACAAATCCGCCGCGCCCGTCCCGAAGCGCGTTATCTCGAACTCGTCCACCGCCTCGACAAAGACACCAGCGGCCTTTTGATGATAGCCAAAAAACGCAGCGCCTTGGTGAAACTGCACGAAGCCATCCGCAACGACCATCCGAAAAAAATCTATCTCGCGCTGGGTGTCGGCAGGCTGCCGAACGACCGCTTCCACGTCAAGCTCCCCCTGTTCAAATACACCGGCGCACAAGGCGAAAAAATGGTGCGCGTCAGCGAAGACGGTCAATCCGCCCACACCATCTTCCGCGTGTTAAACCGTTTTTCAGACGGCCTTTTGCACCAAGTCGGCCTATCCGACCTGACCCTTGTCGAAGCCACCCTAAAAACCGGTCGCACCCACCAAATCCGCGTCCATCTGCAATCGCAAGACTGCCCCATTGCCGGCGACGAACGCTACGGCGACTATCAAGCCAACAAACGCCTGCAGAAACTCGGTTTGAAAAGAATGTTCCTGCACGCCTCCGAGCTGCACCTCGCCCATCCGCTGACCGGCGAAAAACTAATCCTGAAAGCCCCCCTGCCGCAAGAATTGGCGCAATTCATTGTAATGTTGGAAAATCAGAAAAAGGCCGTCTGAAAGGAAACCCATGAAACCCAAACTCATTATTTTCGACTGGGACGGCACGCTTGCCGACACCACCAACCCCATTATCCACACCTTCCAACAAAGCTTTGCCGATTGCGGTCTGCCCGTTCCCGAAGCCGACCAAATCCGCCCGCTCATCGGATACAGTCTCTCCGGCATCATCCGCCGCCTTGCCCACAACGTCAGCGAACACGTTCAGGAAACCCTGATTGAGACCTATGCCGCGCACTACCTCAATCCCAACAACCACAACATGACCCTGTTCCCCGAAGCCCTGCCCTGCCTGCAACACTTGAAGCAACAAGGCTATTGGCTCGCCGTAGCGACCGGTAAAGGGCGGAGCGGCTTGGACAAAGCCATCGCACAAACCGATACCCAAGCCTTTTGGCTGGAAACCGCCTGCGCTAGCGAATATCCGTCCAAACCAGCGCCCGATATGGTACTCGCCCTCTGCGACCGACTGGGTGTTGAGCCGGAAGAGGCCGTCGTCGTCGGCGACACCACCCACGACCTAGAAATGGCCGCCAACGCCAAAATCCACGCCATCGCAGTCACCACCGGCGCGCACACCGCCAAACAGCTTTCCGCCCTACCCCATGTCGCCATGCTCAACAGCCTGGCCGAATTGCCTGATGTATTGGAAACCTTATAAATGACGGCGTGCGTCAACTGACAAAGATTTAGCTAACTAACAGATTGGACTTGAAATGAAAAAAATGCTTTTTGTGTTATTAGGGCTGGCCGGCCTTAATGTCTGCGTTGCCAACCCTACTTATGATGCAACTAGAGGTGCATTGCAAAATGACTCTAGCTTATGCCAATACGGCTATAACTCCAATTGTGGCTCGTCTAGTCAACGTCAACAAAGACGGACTACGGAAATTATCAATATTGATGTACCTTCAAGATACGGTGCATGGGCTGCTAATGCAAAAACTGGTGTTTCAGGTGGTGCAATTGATATGGAGTCACTTGAAGCGGCTAAAAAACAAGCTATTAAGACGTGTGAACGAGGAGGACGTAACGCGCCATGCAAAGTAGTAGCATGGGCAAAAAATAGCTGTATTGCTGTTGCCCAAGGCAAGTCTGGTAAAAAATGGATTGCCTTTCCCAGTATACAAGGCCCTGGTCTTGCAGAGGCTGACGCCTTAAGGAAATGTCAAGCTTCTGGCAGCTCTCAATGTTCTATTATTGCTAACGAAGGTTGCTCAATGCCTAGATTCTAAATAGACAAAAGACCGTCTAAAACGTAAACAACCATTAAATAAGCATTTCCCAGGAACACCTATGGCACTCCAATTTGAAATCAACGCCGTTACCCCCTTCCGTCAAAACTGCACGTTGATTTGGGATGACGAAACAAAAGAAGCCGTTTTGACCGATGTAGGCGGCGACGTCCCTTATTTATTGCAACAAGTCCAAAACAAAGGCCTCAAGCTGACCGCCATTTGGCTGACCCACGGCCATCTTGACCACGCAGGCGGCGTGGTTGAACTTTTGAAAACCTGCGACGTACCCGTTCTCGGCCCGCACAAAGACGACGAATTCCTGCTCCAAGCCCTTCCGCAAACAACGGCGCAATACGGCTTCCCTGTTTCTCCGTCATTCACGCCGACACGCTGGCTGGAAGAAGGGGAAACGCTCAAAGTCGGCAACCATAGCTTCCAAGTCCTCCACATTCCCGGCCATACCCCCGGCCAAGTCGTTTTTTACAACGCCGAAAACGGACTTTTAGTCGCAGGCGATGTTTTATTTTATGAAACCGTTGGTCGCACAGATTTTCCGCGCGGCAATCATGATGACCTCATAAACAATATCTGCGCTAAACTATTAACCCTGCCCGAAACCACGCAAGTTATAGCCGGACACGGCCGCATGACCAGCATCGGGCATGAGAAAAGGTACAATCCGTTTCTGGTTCGTTAATATGAATGTTGTATAAAGCCAACATTCTGGCATACGCAAATTATGCGTATAAAGGAAAACTGGCATACAATTTGCAGGGATAATACCCGAAAGATTAAGTACCTAATCTCCGGCAAATGCCAAAAAGAACTAAAGCACAAAGATAACAAGGTATTACGCAATACAACCTGATTTATCGAAAACCGGACATCTCTAAACCCCAAGCCTTACTCGCAGTGAAATTGTTACAAAGTGACAATAAATGTCAGTCAGGCCGTCTGAACGGTTCTGCCGACTCAGGCGGATACAACGGAGATGAGGCGCAATGCCCTGCCGGAATGTGCCAATGTTCTGTTTGTCAAACCGTCGGGTACATCTTTAAGAAGCACAACATTATTTGGGTAAACCGGCAAACTCGCTGCCGGCACTAACAGGCCGTCTGAAAAGTTCGGCCGGTAAAATCAATAAAAGGATTATCAAATGAAAAAAATCGCAAAAGTAGGCTTCGTCCTGCTGGCTACCGGCCTGCTGGCCGCCTGTGCTACTAAGAGCAAAATCACTCCTGAAGGCACTACCGACGAGCCACGCTTCCCTAAACCTTACTCCCTGACCTTCAACAAAGACCGTGGTACATTCCCGACTTTTGACGAGCTGGATCAAATGCGTCCTGGTCTGACCAAAGACGACATCTACAAAATCCTCGGCCGTCCTCACTACGACGAAGGCATGGTTGGCGTGCGTGAATGGGACTACCTGTTCCACTTCTACACCCCAGGCGTAGGCGTTGACCCTGAAAACACTTCCGGCGTTGAAGGCATCACTACTTGCCAATACAAAGTGATCTTCGACAAAGACAAATTTGCACGCAGCTTCTTCTGGAATCCAGTATTCCCTAAAGATGCCGTATGTCCTCCTCCAGCACCTAAACAAGAGCCTCAAGTGATCATCCGCGAGATCATTAAAGAAGCTCCTAAACGCATCCGTCAATAAGGACAAATTTGAAACGGATCCTATTGGGTATAGCCTTGGCAGCAGGTCTGAATTCTTTGGCCGCTGCCGATGCTGTCAGCGACTATATCCAGCGTAAAAAAGTTGTGGTCAATACAGCTAAGGCGGAGCTTTGCTTTGCCGATGACGGTCAGTGCCATCCGGTACTGATTGGCAAAACCACTCCGAAAGGCAAATTCAATATGACGCCGATGATGACCAGCAAACCGGGTTACGGTGGCGAAGTTATCGGCTTCAAAGAAGAAAATGACTTTCTGTTTGCGTTACACAGGGTATGGACGCTCAAGCCGCAGGAAAGACGCATGGAACGCATCGCCTCCCCTCACGTGGCCGACCGCATCATAACCAATGGTTGTATCAACGTACAAAATAATGTGTACGAAAAACTGCGTCAGTATTTCATTCTGGAAATCATCTGATGTAAGTCAGTCAAACAAAGGCCGTCTGAAACTTTTCAGACGGCCTTTCTTCTCAAACGAAAATTCAACGGCAATTTGCTTGCTCCGTCAGTACCAAACGAAGAATATTTGACCGCTTCATCCTCAATTCGTCCTCAAGCCATATCACTTTTTACCATATCCAAAGAACCAACGGTTATTTATGCCGTTTCCCGCCCAATGCTAGAATCGCGCGTTTATATATCGGCTCGCCGAGAAATCAAATAAATAATATAGTGGCAGGAATAGCTTTTATTCCCTGCCCCCTTACACACAAACATCATGACCGATTCTTCTGCCAAATTACCCAATTTGTGGCTGCTGATTGCCGCTGCCGCCTCCATCCTGTTGATTACCATCGGCATGAGAATGACTTTAGGGCTTTTTGTCCTGCCCGTCGTCAACTCGACCGAATTGAGCATGACCCAGTTCAGCCTGATTATTGCCGTGTTCCAATTGATGTGGGGCATATCGCAACCCTTGTCCGGCGCGTTGGCCGACCGTTTCGGCGCGTTTAAGGTTTTAGCCGGCGGTACGGTTCTATTGATTGCTGCCTGTCTGATGGTGCCGCAAATGCCGACTTATTGGGGGCTGATGCTGGGTATCGGTTTATTGTTGGCATTCGGTACGGGTTCGGGCGGATTTTCCATCATTATGGGACAGGTCGCCGCCAAAACACCGCCTCATCGGCGCGGCTTGGCTTCCGGCCTGGTCAATGCAGGCGGGTCCGCAGGGCAATTTTTGTTCGCGCCGCTGGTTCAAGGTTTGATTGCACTGCCCCACATCGGCTGGACGGGGACATTTTATGTTTGGGCAGTCATTGCCATCTTGATTTTGCCGATTTCTTGGTGGCTGGCCGGCGGCAAACATGCTTCTCACACCGTCCATACCGACGACGACGGCCAAACCTTGAAGCAGGCCGTCTGTAAGGCTTTCGCCAACCGCAGCTATATCTTGCTGCATTTGGGTTTCTTTACCTGCGGCTTCCACATCGCCTTTTTGGTTACCCACCTACCGACCGAAATTTCACTTTGCGGCCTCCCCGCTACGGTCGCTTCAACCTCTATTGCCATTATTGGTTTGGCAAACATTGCCGGCTGTATTTTTTCAGGCTGGTGTACCGGCAGATTTTTGGGCAAATACGTCCTCTTCGGTTTATATGCTTCGCGTGTCGCCATGATATTGATTTATTTGGCCGCACCTAAAACCGATTTGAACTTCTATCTTTTCGCCGCCGGACTCGGTTTCACTTGGCTGGCAACCGTCGCCCCCACCGCCGCCATCACCGGCAAACTTTTCGGCACGCGCTACTTGGCCACCCTCTTCGGGTTGACCATGTTGAGCCACCAAATCGGCGGCTTTTTGGGTTCATACATCGGCGGCATCGTCATCACGCGCTTCAACGATTACGGCTGGATGTGGTACGCCGACGCAGTCTTGGCAGGCGCGGCCGCCCTGTTGAATTTACTGATTCATGAACGGAAAGAGGCTGCCGTCTGACACGGAAACTTTGACATTTCAAGGCCATCTGAACGTGTTATCGATACCTTCAGACGGCCCATTGTTTAAAAACGAATAACATGATAACCTTTTAATAACGGATGAAATAATTCGTCCGATATTTCTACAAAGCAAAAAGGACTCTATCTTATGAACCGTCGTCAATTTATCGGCAGCGCTGCTGCTGTTTCCCTCACCGCCGCCGCTTCTTTCGCCCGCGCTCACGACCATGCCGGCCATGCACACCATGCCGGTCATGCTGGTCACGCGCATTCTGCACCACGCGCCTACGAAGCTGCGCGCAAAGCGGCCGCACATTGCGTTGAAGCCGGTCAAATCTGTTTGGCACACTGCATTGCCCTGTTGAGCGAAGGCGATACCTCCATGAAAGACTGCGCAGCCGGCGTCAATCAAATGTTGGCACTGTGCGGCACCTTGCAAAACCTTGCCGCCCAAAATTCACGCTTGACTCCGTCTTTGGCAAAAGTGTGCATCGAAGCCTGCAAACAATGTGCTGCCGCCTGCAAAGAACACGCCGGCCACCACGCTGAATGCAAAGCCTGCTACGAATCTTGCTTGGCTTGCATTAAAGAATGTGAAAAAATTGCCGCTTAATCAATATTAAAAAAAGGCCGTCTGAAATTCAGATGGCCTTTTGTTTATGGTTTCGTTCACGCTATTCGGCTGCAAGCTCTTGCTCATCGAGCAGATTTTTCCGAACAATCGCAGGATTGCCCGCAGCCACGCAATAAGGCGGTACATCTTTAGTAACCACCGAACCTGCGCCGATTACCGCGCCCTTGCCGATGGTAACGCCGCCCATGATAATCGCACGCCGACCAATCCAGACATCGTCTTCAATCACAATCGGGCGGATGTCCGTATAGCCTTCAAAGCGGCGGGTTTCAGGGTTGAATTTGTGGTTGGTCGAATAAAACAGGCATTCCGGCCCCATCATCACGTTCTTGCCGAGGGTCAAACCGTGGCAGATTTCGCAGTTTACGCCGATACCCGAATTATCGCCGACTACCGTATCCGGAAAGACGTATCCGCCTTTTTCAATATTGACGTTTTTACCAATGTTTGGAGAAATGCACGCAGCCAAAGCAGCACGGAATTTTTGCGCAATTCTGCCGAATGGTTTGCAATAAGACGGAGGCAACATTCCTCCCCAAACACGCAAAATGCACGTCAATATCCTTTTCCACATTGATTCCGTCTCCTGTTCGTACAAGCGTAAATATTATTCAGACTATTATTCTTCTTAAAGTTTCACATCTAGAAGAGGTTTTACATCCTCTTTTCAGTTAGATTACAGCCCGATTACACAACATTTGGTTTGAAACTCTATTCTAAACTGTTCTCGCCTGTTGCGAAACTGCCCGCTACGCAAAATATCCGCTTGACGAAACAGCCAAAAATAGCGAAAATTCCACGCTTAACTGAAGTACAGGCAAAACCCCTGTGCCCGCTTAATCGAAAGGAAATCAAATGAAACAAGGTATTCACCCGAACTACCACGAAATCAACGTTACCTGCTCTTGCGGCAACAAATTCGTAACCAAATCCGCAATGGAGAAAGACAGCTTCAACGTTGAGGTTTGCTCTCTGTGCCACCCTTTCTACACCGGTACTCAAAAAATCGTCGACACTACCGGTCGTGTGGACAAATTCAACAACAAATTCGGCAACCTGTTCAAACGCTAATTGCCGCTTTGTCAAAAAGACTGCTTCGTGCAGTCTTTTTTGCATTCAGGCCGTCTGAAACATTTCTTTCAGACAGCCTGAGCTTTTTGTCGTCAACCGAATGCCATATCCTTCCAAACACCCGATAAAAACGAGCCGTAAGCATTATTTTACAAAGCTCTCCGGTCCGGCATATCGCGCAAACCCGTCAAACCCTGTACCATTGCTATTCAAACCAACCGTTTTTTGACCTTCCATGCTGACTTACACACCGCCCGATCCGCACCGCCCCCAAAAAACCCATGAAAAACCATGGCTTCTGCTGCTGATGGCCTTTGCCTGGCTGTGGCCGGGCGTGTTCTCGCATGACTTGTGGAATCCTGCCGAACCCTCCCTCTTTACCGCCTCCGAATCCATGAAAAACGGCGGCAGCCTGTTGGTTGCACAAATCTTCGGCCAACCCGATTTCACCCTCTCCCCTGCTTTTTTATGGGCGGCAACCGCATTCCAAACCCTGTTTTCGCCTTGGGCGGCCGATACCTATGATGCCGCGCGTTTTGCCGGCGTGGTATTCACTGCCATCGGACTGACCGCCTGCGGATTTGCTGGTTTCAACTTTCTCGGCAGACATCACGGCCGCAGCGTTGTCTTAATCCTTATCGGCAGCATCGGTTTGCTGCCCATCGCCCACTTCCTCAATCCCATGTCGGCCGCTTTTGCCGCATTTGGATTGATTCTGTGCGGCTTTTCACTGGCACGCCGCCGCGTCATTATTGCCATTTTGCTGTTGTGCGGCGGTTGGGTTTTACTCTCCCTTTCCTCAGGCTATCTGCTGACCGCGGCCATGATGTTTTTGGCACTTGCCCTGTCGTTCCATTCTACTTGGCAAAGCAAACGCTATCTGCTGACCCTGATTGGCGCCATCGTCGTTTCCCTGCCCCTGCTGATTCTGTATCCGCTGGTTTTATCAAAAACCAATCCCGAATGGTTTGATATTTGGTTCAACCATTATTCCTTAGGCGTATTCGGCGGTTTCCATCAGATTCAGACGGCCTTCAACCTACCCTATTATCTGAAAAACCTGCTGTGGTTTGCCTTGCCTGCTTGGCCGCTGGCGGCATGGACACTCAGCCGCACGCGTATCCACGATAAAAACTGGGGCATTCTGAGCCTGTCGTGGCTGATTATCATGACAGCCCTACTCGCCATCAATCCGCAACGCCTGCAAGACAACCTCGTTTGGCTGTTGCCGCCGCTTGCCCTGCTCGGCGCGGCAAAACTGGACGGCCTGCGTCGCGGTGCAGCGGCATTTATCAACTGGTTCGGCATCATGGCATTCGGTTTG
Organism: Neisseria sp. 27098_8_158; assembly: GCF_041433145.1. Lineage (NCBI taxonomy): Bacteria > Pseudomonadati > Pseudomonadota > Betaproteobacteria > Neisseriales > Neisseriaceae > Neisseria > Neisseria sp. 27098_8_158. The sequence goes on along the minus strand of NZ_JAPWAZ010000002.1, from coordinate 199,630 downwards.
ATTGCCGTGTTCCTGTGGCTGGGCTTCTTCGCCATGAACTACGGCTGGCCTGCCAAACTGGCCGAACGCGCCGCCTATTTCAGCCCGTATTACATCCCCGACATCGATCCGATTCCGATGGCCGTCGCCCTTCTGTTTACCCCGTTATGGCTTTGGGCGATTACGCGTAAAAACATCCGTGGCCGCCAAGCCGTAACCAACTGGGCAGCCGGCGTTACCTTGGCCTGGGCCTTGCTGATGACCCTGTTTTTACCGTGGCTCAACGCCGCCAAAAGCCATGCGCCGGTGGTACACCAAATGGAAACCGCACTTTCTTCCGAATTGAAACAGCAGCTTTCAGACGGCCTCGAATGTATCAGCATCGACAGCCAAGACCAGCGCACACGAATCGCATGGACACAATACAGCCATATTAAAACCACGACCGACAACCCATCCTGCCGCTACCGCCTCATCCGCCAAGCCGCCAATGTCGGTGCACCTTCGGGTTGGCAAACCTTGTGGCAAGGCGCAAGACCGCGCAACAAAGCCGAGACTTTCCTATTACTGGAAAAAACTGCGGCGCAGTAAGCCATACCAGCCTCAAAACTGAACATTCCCAGTCCAACAAAGGCCGTCTGAAAGAACTTTTATCCTTTCAGACGGCCTTTGACTCACTTTAACACCGCTTCCCGTACAATGGCCCTTTTCCCTTATCTGCCTAAAAATATGAAACCCAACCGCCTTTTACCCCTCGTCCTCTTATTGACCGCCCTCTCCGCCCATGCCAAAGATTTCATCATCTACGACCGCATGGACTACGTCGGCAAACCCGACCTGACCGCCGACAAACTCTCCAAAGTGTTCTTGGTTTACGAAAGCGAGCTGGTCAAACCCGATCCGACGGGCAAACGCAAACACGGCGTACTCAACGAAGCGCGTATCCGCGAATTGGCCAAACAATCGCGTCGCGAAGGCTACCGTACCATTTCTACCGACATCGAAAGCTGGTTTGCCGAAAAAGACGGCCAGCTGCTGACTCCCGACGCATTAAGAACCGACTTTGCGCGGATGTACCAAATCTTCAGAGAAGAAAATCCGCGCGCCGTCATCAGCAACTACGGCATGCCCTCCGAACACCTGCACGGCATCCGCCACTACCGCCCCAACGTTGATAACGAAGCCATCTTGGCCAAATGGCGGCAAGTCAGCAAACGCCGTGCGCCCACCGCCGCCATCAGCGACTATGCCAATCCTGTGTTCTACATCACTTCCCCCGATTTGGTGCAATGGGAAAAAGACGTGAAAATCGCCGTTGACGACATTCATCAACGCTTTCCCAACAAAAAAATCATCGGCTACATCTGGCCGCAATATTATTCGGCCACCAACAGCCCTTATTTCAAGCAGTTCATCGACCCCGTCCGCTGGCGCAAAATGCTCGAAATCAGCAAAAAATACACCGACGGCGTGATTATCTGGTCGGACAAGCGCGATGAAAACAACCAAATCGTGCGCTGGAACGATCCGCGCATTCAAGCCACGATGAAAGCAACTCAAGCCTTCATCAATGCCAATGCCAAAGAAATCAAGGTAGAAGGTTTGCAGAAATATTAAAAATAAGGCGGGCATGTTTGCCCGCCTCTTTATTTACCTACACATCTGTCTGTATGTTTGACACAACATACGACAAAATGACCGTAGCACCAACGCTTCTGCATTCTTTCACACGTTTTTACCCGTTATTCCTAAGCGCAGGCCGTCTGAAAATTGCCCGAATATCCAATACCCTTTACAATACTCGTAATTAAAATACATTTTTCGACACCCCTCTCCTGCATGAGTTCCACACCCTTCATCGAAATGAAAGACGTTGCCTTCGCATATGGCGACCGTCCTATTCTGAACAACATCAACTTCAGCATTCCACAAGGCAATTTCGCCGCCGTAATGGGTGGTTCGGGCAGCGGTAAAACCACGCTGATGCGCCTGATTACGGGTCAAATTCACCCGCAATCGGGCAAAGTGCTGATTGAAGGGCGAGATTTGGCCGCATTTTCGGCGCAGGAGCTGTACGAACACCGTCGCCGCATGGGCGTTTTGTTCCAACACGGCGCATTGTTCACCGACTTATCCGTCTTCGACAACATCGCCTTCCCTATGCGCGAGCTGACGGATTTGCCCGAAGCGGTCATCCGCGATTTGGTGGTGTTGAAACTGAATGCAGTCGGTTTGCGCGGCATTGAAAACCTGATGCCTTCCGAGCTTTCCGGCGGTATGTCGCGCCGCGTCGCCCTCGCGCGTACGATTGCGCTCGACCCTGAAATCATGTTGTATGACGAACCTTTCACCGGCCTCGACCCGATTTCGCTGGGCGTCATCGCCCACCTCATCAGCCGTGCCAACAAAGCCCTGCGCTCAACCAGCGTGATGGTAACGCACGACATCGAAAAATCGCTGGAAATCGTCGATCAAGTGATTTTCTTGGCACACGGCGAAATCATGTTCTCCGGCTCGCCCAAAGAAATGCGCGAACTCGACTCGCCTTGGGTACGCCAGTTTGTCGGCGGTTTGGCAGACGGTCCTGTCGCATACCGCTATCCGGCGCAAACGACTTTAAAACAAGACTTGCTGGGCTAATTTCAGACGGCCTGAAACTTAAACAAGGCCGTCTGAAAACCATTTAACCAATCAACTGAAACCTATGAATTTTATCCGTTCCGTCGGGGCAAAAACCCTCGGCTTCATCCAATCGCTGGGCAGCATTACGCTGTTTTTCCTGCAGATCCTGGCCAAATCAGGTACGGCGTTTGCCCGCCCGCGCCTGAGCATCCGCCAGGTTTACTTTGCAGGCGTGTTGTCTGTCCTGATTGTTGCCGTGTCCGGCCTGTTTGTCGGTATGGTATTGGGCTTGCAAGGCTATACGCAGCTGGCAAAATTCAAATCCGCCGATATTTTGGGCTATATGGTTGCCGCTTCCCTGTTGCGCGAATTAGGTCCCGTATTGGCGGCCATCCTGTTTGCCAGCAGCGCGGGCGGTGCCATGACCAGCGAAATCGGCTTGATGAAAACCACCGAGCAGCTTGAAGCAATGAACGTGATGGCGGTCGACCCTGTGGCACGCGTGGTTGCGCCGCGCTTTTGGGCGGGCGTGTTTTCCATGCCTTTGCTGGCTTCGATTTTCAACGTTGCCGGTATTTACGGCGCGTATTTGGTCGGCGTCGAATGGCTGGGTTTGGACGGCGGTATTTTCTGGTCGCAAATGCAAAACAACATTACCTTCCATTACGACGTACTCAACGGCTTAATCAAATCCGCCGCTTTCGGTGTAGCCGTTACGCTGATCGCCGTACATCAGGGCTTCCACTGCGTACCGACTTCCGAAGGTATTTTGCGCGCCAGTACACGCACAGTAGTGTCTTCCGCCCTGACCATCCTTGCCGTCGACTTTATGTTGACCGCGTGGATGTTTACCGACTAAAGGCCATCTGAAACGACACTTAAAAAGAATGAAACAAGGACAATAGCACATGAAAAAAAATGCTTTGGAATTTTGGGTAGGACTGTTTGTCTTACTGGGCGCAGCCGCTATCGGCTTTCTCGCCTTCCGTGCCGCCGGCGGACAATCGTTCGGCAAATCATCACAAACCTACACCGTCTATGCCGATTTCAGCGACATCGGCGGCTTGAAAACCAACGCGCCGGTCAAATCCGCAGGCGTACTGGTGGGCCGCGTTGCCTCCATTCAGCTCGACCCTAAATCCTATCAGGCAAAAGTCGCCCTTAATCTGGACAGCCAATATCAGTTCAGCAGCGACGTTTCCGCACAAATCCTGACTTCAGGCCTGTTGGGCGAACAATACATCGGCCTGCAACAAGGCGGCGATACTGATTCTTTGGCGGCAGGCGACACCATTACCGTCACCAGCTCCGCCATGGTTTTGGAAAACCTTATCGGCAAATTCATGACCAGCTTTGCCGAAAAAAACGCAGACAGTGAATCTGCTGGTCAAAACGAACAATAAACACATATCAACCCAATATTCAGGACACTCCCATGAAAAAAACTTCCTTCATCAGCGCATTGAGCATCGGCGTATTGAGCATCAGCATGGCATTTGCCTCTCCTGCCGACGCAGTCAACCAAATCCGTGAAAACTCCGTTCAAGTGCTGAAAATCCTCAACAGCGACGATGCCAACACCGCACGCCAAAAAGCCGAAGCCTACGCCATCCCTTACTTCGACTTCCAACGCATGACCGCTTTGGCCGTCGGCAACCCATGGCGTACTGCGACTGACGCACAAAAACAAGCGTTGACCAAAGAGTTCCAAACCCTGCTGATCCGCACCTACTCCGGCACCATGCTGAAATTCAAAAACGCCAAGGTCAACATCAAAGACAACCCGGTCGTAAACAAAGGCGGTAAAGAAATCGTTGTCCGCGCCGAAATCAACGTTTCCGGCCAAAAACCGGTCAACATGGACTTCACCACCTACCAAAGCGGCAGCAAATACCGCGCATACAATGTCGCAGTCGAAGGCGCAAGCTTGGTTACCGTATACCGCAACCAATTTGGCGAAACCATCAAGGCCAAAGGCATCGATGGCCTGATTGCCGACTTGAAAGCCAAAAACGGCGGTAAATAATCCACCCACACACCATGCCGCCTGATGTTCAGACGGCATGGTGCCTTACATCATAAAGACACCATGCAAACAGAAATCCGCAACGGCACGCTCTACATCAGCGGCGACGTTACCGTCAAAACCCTGACTGCCTCCGCCTTTGCGCGCTACGAACAACAATGCCGTCTGAAAGAAACAGACAGCATAGACTTCAGCCAAGTAGGCAAAGCAGATTCAGCCTGCGTTTCCCTGCTGCTCAACGCTCTGCGCCGGACAGACAAAAAACCGACCATTCAAAATATTCCCGATTCCGTCCGCGCACTGGCCGAACTTTACGAAATCAAAGACTGGTTGCAATCATGAAAAAAACCACCGCTTCCCTCTGCCTTCTCATCAGCCTTGCCTCCGCGCCCGCACTGGCCGAACGCAATCCGGCCGACCCTTATGAAGGCTACAACCGTACCGTTTCCAAGTTCAACGACAAAGCAGACAAATACGTCCTTTCCCCTGTCGCACGCGGTTATCGCAAAGTAACGCCCAAACCAGTGCGTACCGGCGTGATCAACTTCTTCAACAACCTGCGCGATGTCGTCAGCTTCGGCAGCAATGTTCTGCGCCTTGACGTCAAACGCGCCAGCGAAGACCTCGTCCGCGTCGGCATCAACACCACCTTCGGCCTTGGCGGTTTAATCGACGTAGCCGGTGCAGGCGGCGTACCCAGCAATAAAAACACCCTCGGCGACACCTTCGCCTCATGGGGCTGGAAAAACAGCAACTACTTCGTTGTCCCCCTGTTCGGCCCATCTACCGTACGCGATACCATTGGCAACGCCGTTACCACCGTCTACCCAGTTAAAAACGCCGTCTTCCACACCAGAGCAGGACGCTGGGGCACAATCGGCCTGCAGGCCATCAACACCCGTGAAGAACTGCTCGACCTGACCGACAGCCTCGAAGGCGCAGCCATCGACAAATACAGCTACACACGCGACCTTTACATGAAAGTCCGCACCCAACAAACCGGCGGCACGCTCCCTCAAAGCGAAGACGACAATATCGACATCGATGACTTGGTGGACAGCAACACCACTTCCGAACCGGTAGCAGTACCACAATCCGCTCCGGCAGAAATCCCCGATACAGCCAATCCCCAAACCCTGTATCAAACACCATCAGAAAACCCCTGATTATTCCCAAAAATAAAGGCCGTCTGAAATTCAGACGGCCTTTATCCCCCAAAAGATAGCCAGTCCACCACCTTTGCTATATCATTCAACTATACAGAAACCAAGGAAAACACCATGTACGAAGTCAACCGCAGCGTCTTCCTGCTTATCCCCCTCGATCCTTTTTGGAACTGGCTGAAATCCCTGCCCGGCAATCACCTGGACGGCCTGACGCTTGAAGATATCCAAGCCGATGCCAATTCCTACCTCGTTCGCCCATGCGAAACTGCCGACGAAGTATGGGACGAAATCGAAGCGCGTTTTGAAGACATTTTTGCTGCCGAATTGGCCGACTGGTGCGAAGACGAAAGCGAATGGCCGGATTTGGACGCCGACATTTTCAACGAATGGTTCGACATCCAACTCTCCACCGTGATTACCGACCTCGAACACGAACCCATCGCACGCGAAGAGTTCCAACCCATCAATCTCAACTGATGAAACTGACCGTCCGCAACTACCACCTCGACGGCTACGGCCACGTCAACAATGCGCGCTATCTTGAATTTCTCGAAGAAGCGCGCTGGACGTTTTTCCAAGAGCATGACCTTCTGTCCGAACTCAAAGGCATCATGCTCGTTGTTGCACGCGTCGATATCCGCTACCGCCGCCCGTCGCTTGAAGGCGATGTTTTAACCTTCACAGGCCGTCTGAAAGACATCGGCACACGCCACATCATCCTCAGCCAAACCGCGACCCTACCCAACGGCAAAGCCGCCATCGAAGCCGAAGTGACCCTTATGCCCGTCAGCAGCGAAAGCGGCCGCAGCATCAGCGTTCCCCAAACCTTAGCACACGCCATTCAAAACCTCGAATCATGAAAAAAATACTCACACTCCTTGTCATTGCCACAATTGGCGCGCTTCTTGCCTTCGTCCTTATCCCCAGCAACAAAGCCGCCCCTGAGTTCGCCCTGCCCGACCTGCAAGGCAAAACCATTACCAACACCGATTTAAAAGACAAAGTTACCCTCATTAACTTCTGGTTTCCCTCCTGCCCCGGCTGCGTGAGCGAGATGCCTAAAATCATCAAAACCGCTCAAGACTATCAAGGCAAAAACTTCCAAGTCCTCGGCATTGCCCAACCCATCGACCCCATTGAAAGCGTCCATCAGTACGTCAAAGAATACGGGCTTCCTTTCACCGTCATGTACGATGCAGACAAAACTGCCGCAAAAGCCTTTGGCACACAGGTTTACCCGACTTCCGTCCTGATCGACAAAAACGGCAACATCCTCAAAACCTACGTTGGCGAACCCAATTTCACCCAACTCTACCAAGAAATCGACCAAGCCCTCGCCCAATAAATCCAAGGCCGTCTGAAACCACATTTCAGACGGCCTAAAACCGAAATATCCTTTATAATAAGCAACATTTTATCCGTTCAGACACCAAGCTCCTCTATTAACAAAGGCCGTCTGAAACAACCGAATACCCATAAGAGAACATCATGAAATTTATCGACGAAGCAAAAATCGAAGTCGCCGCAGGCAAAGGCGGTAATGGCGCAACCAGTTTCCGCCGCGAAAAATTCGTACCCCGCGGCGGCCCTGACGGCGGCGACGGCGGCAAAGGAGGCAGCGTTTGGGCAGAAGCCGATGAAAACACCAACACCCTCGTCGAATACCGCTTCGTCAAACGCTACCAAGCCAAAAATGGCGAAAAAGGCCACGGTTCCGACCGCTACGGCGCAGGTGCGGACGACATCGTCCTCAAAATGCCCGTCGGCACCCTTATCCGCGACCTCGACACTGACGAAATCGTCGCCGACCTGACTTATCACGGACAGCGCGTCTGCCTCGCCAAAGGCGGTAAAGGCGGCTTGGGTAACATCCACTTCAAATCCTCCGTCAACCGCGCGCCAAAACAATCCACGCCCGGCGAAGAAGGCGAAACCCGTTCCCTGCAACTTGAGCTCAAAGTCCTCGCCGATGTCGGCTTGTTAGGCATGCCCAACGCTGGGAAATCCACCCTGATTACCGCCGTATCCGCCGCACGCCCCAAAATCGCCAACTACCCCTTCACCACCCTGCATCCGAATTTAGGCGTCGTGCGCATCGACGAAAACCACAGCTTCGTCATGGCCGACATCCCCGGCCTGATTGAAGGCGCAGCAGAAGGCGCAGGCCTCGGCCACCGCTTCCTCAAACACCTATCGCGCACCGGCCTGCTGTTGCACGTTGTTGATTTGGCCCCCTTCGACGAAACCGTCAATCCCGCCGAAGAAGCCCTTGCCATCATCAACGAATTGCGCAAATACGACGAAGAACTCTACGGCAAACCGCGCTGGCTGGTGCTGAACAAACTCGACATGCTCGACGAAGAAGAAGCCCAAACGCGCACCGCCGCCTTCCTCGAAGCCATCGGCTGGGACTACCCGAAACCAGACGACCGCTTCCAATTCGACATGGAAACCCCGCGCCTCTTCCAAATCAGTGCGTTGACCCACCAAGGTACGCAGGAGTTGGTACACCAAATCAACCAATACCTGACCGAGAAAAAACGCATCGAAGCCGAAAAAGCCGAAGCGGAGCAGGCATCGGCAAAAGCCGAAATTGCCGAGCAGCAGCCTAAAACGGATACTGGCGTGTTTAAGCCGGAGTAAAAAATTTCAGACGGCCTTTTTAATAAAATGGAGAGTCGCATGTCTTCCAACTCTTTCTCTTTACGAGAAAACGATGTTATTAAACGTTCAGAATTACATGACCAATACGGTGGCAATAGACAAAGTGGCATTGCTGCTTCGGCAAAAACGCCCAATATCTTCCTCTTTACTCACCCAGAAAAAGGCGAAGACCACGGCTATTATGATCGCTGGGATGAGAAGGGAACCACCCTGTTTTATTGTGGCGAAGGGCAACGTGGCGATCAGCGTATGATCAATGGGAATAAAGCTCTCTTGGAACATAAACAGACAGGAAAAGCCATCCGTGTTTTTGCTAATGACACACTAAATGCTCATGTCCGATACATCGGTGAATTTACATTAGATGAGCATCAGCCTTATATAGTTAAAAAAGCACATGCAACTAATAATGGCCCAGAACGAAACGTATTTGAATTTTGCTTGCACAAGAAGTCCAAATAACCCCAGTTTACACAAATTTTGAAAATCCCATGACCACCATCTACAACACCCTGACCCGCCAAAAAGAACCCTTTGCCCCCATCGACCCTAAAAACGTGCGTATGTACGTTTGCGGTATGACTGTTTACGACTATTGCCACTTAGGCCATGCCCGCGTAATGGTTGTGTTCGACATGATTGCCCGCTGGCTGCGCGAGTGCGGTTATCCGCTCACTTATGTGCGTAACATCACCGACATCGACGACAAAATCATTGCCCGTGCGGCAGAAAACAGCGAAACCATCGGTGAACTGACCGCGCGTTTCATTCAGGCTATGCACGAAGATGCCGATGCTCTGGGGGTGTTGCGTCCCGACATCGAGCCTAAGGCGACGGAAAACATTCCGCAAATGATTGCCATGATTGAAACCTTGATTCAAAACGGCAAAGCCTATCCTGCCACCAACGGCGACGTTTACTACGCCGTGCGCGAGTTTTCCGCTTACGGCCAATTATCGGGCAAATCGTTGGACGACCTGCGCGCAGGCGAGCGTGTAGAAGTGGACGGTTTCAAACGCGATCCGCTTGATTTTGTGTTGTGGAAAGCGGCCAAAGCAGGCGAACCTGCATGGGAAAGCCCTTGGGGCAACGGCCGTCCGGGTTGGCATATTGAATGCTCTGCCATGAGTGAAAACCTGTTCGGCGATACTTTCGACATCCACGGTGGCGGCGCGGATTTGCAGTTCCCGCACCATGAAAATGAAATTGCCCAAAGCGTCGGTGCCAGCGGCCATACCTGCGGCCACGACCACGCTCAAACCCATCATGGTCAAAGCATCGCCAGCCACGTCAAATACTGGCTGCACAACGGCTTCATCCGTGTGGACGGCGAAAAAATGTCCAAATCGCTGGGCAACTTCTTCACCATCCGCGAAGTGTTGAAACAATATGACCCGGAAGTCGTGCGCTTCTTCATCCTGCGCGCCCACTACCGCAGCCCGTTGAACTACTCCGACGCACATTTGGACGACGCAAAAGGTGCGCTGACCCGTCTGTACACTACATTGAAAAACACACCAGCGGCTGAGTTTGATTTATCTGAAAACGCCAACGACTACACCCGCCGCTTCTACGCCGCCATGAACGATGATTTCGGTACGGTCGAAGCGGTTGCTGTGTTGTTTGAACTGGCAGGCGAAGTGAACAAAACCAATGATGCACACCTCGCCGGCTGCCTGAAAGCCTTGGGCGGCATCATTGGCCTGCTGCAACGCGACCCGATTGAATTCCTGCAAGGCGGTGCTGTTTCAGACGGCCTGTCCAACGAGGAAATCGACGATTTGATCGCCCGACGCAAACAGGCACGCGCGGATAAAAACTGGGCGGAATCCGACCGTATCCGCGACCTTCTGAACGAACACAAAATCATTCTGGAAGACAACGCTGGCGGTACGACTTGGCGCCGTGGTTGATTTCATGGCATAGATGAAAGGCCGTCTGAAACTGTTTTTCAGACAGCCTTTTTAATTTTGGTATTTCAAAAAGGGCGCAAACATCGCGCCCTTTGTTTAAAACATCATTTCATTTATGCGCCAAATACTTTCAGACGGCCTTCGATTGGTTGGAAGGCTTTTTCACCGGCTGAAGTCGCGATACCGCCAATCACCATTTGCGCACGCAACAACCAGCTTTCCGGCAGATTCCATTCTTTGGCAATGGCCGCATCAGGCAGCGGATTGTAGTGTTGCAGATTGGCGCCGATACCGGCAGCCGCCAATGTTGTCCAAACAGCATATTGAACCATGGCATTTGCCTGATCCGCCCAGATCGGGAAGTTGGCCGCATAAGATGGGAACTGCTCTTGCAAGCCTTTGACAACATCTTGATCTTCAAAGAATAAAACTGTCGCCGCGCCTGCTTTAAACAAGTTCAGTTTTTGTGCAGTGGCTTCAAACTGCTCGGCAGGAACAACCGCACGCAACGCTTCTTCGACAAAATGCCACACTTTGGCATGTTCTTCGCCAAACAATACGACCACTCGGGCAGATTGCGAATTGAAAGAAGACGGCGTATGCAAAACGGCGTGTTCGATGATTTTGGTTACTTCCTCATTGGACAGAGGCAGGGTATTGTTCAATGCATAGATAGAACGACGGGTTTCAGCAGCTTGTTGCAAAACAGAATAAGTCATGATCTTTTCCTTAAATTAATCTTTATCTTTACCAAAAACGTTATCCAAAGCCCACGCTCCGCCACCGGCTACTGCCAGATACAAAAACACGAAGCAGAACAAAACGGCAGATTCGCCATGGTTAGCCAATGGGAACAAAACATTACCAGAAGACGCGTGCGCCATAAAGTAGGCGACTGCCATCTGACCGGATAAAACAAACGCGGCCGGACGCGTAAACAGGCCCAATATCAATAAGATACCGCCGACAATTTCCAAAATACCGGCCACCAGCATCAAGCCTTCGGGCGCGCCGCCCATGGACATTGGGAAACTGAAAAACTTGGCCGTACCATGCAGCAAAAACAAATATGCCGTAACAATACGCAAGACAGACAATACAACAGGTTGGAATGATTTGAGGGCTGACATCTTAATAATCCTTATTTTAATGGCTACCTGAAAGAGGTAGAGAGCAATTTCAATAAGTGCAGTATAGATAATTCCCAGTAAGAGATATATACTCGAATTATTGACACAACGTTTCCTAATAAGAAATCATGGATACCCTATTCAGCCTAAAAGTTTTCCGCCAAGTGGTGCAAAGCGGCAGTTTTACCCGTGCCGCCGATCAGATCGGCATTTCCACCGCCATGGCCAGCAAACACGTCAGCCATCTGGAAAACACCATTCAAGCCAAGCTCTTACACCGCAACAGCCGCAACCTTCATCTGACCGAAGCAGGCGAAGAATACTACCGCCAGTGCAGCTACGCGCTGGATACCTTGGACACCGCTGCCCAAAAAGCGGCAGGCGGTACCGACACGCCGCAAGGTATGTTGCGCGTTACCATGCCCCTATGGTTTGCAGGTGGCAATATGAGCGCATGGCTAGCAGAATACCGCCAGCGTTATCCCAAAGTCACGCTTGACCTCGTCCTCGACAACCGCCATATCGACCTCATTGCCGAAGGTTTCGACCTCGCCTTACGCGTTTCCAAAACCCCCTCCCCTTCGCTGATCGTCAAACCGCTGGCCAAAATCGAGTTCGTCCTGCTTGCCGCTCCCGACTATCTGGCCCGACACGGCACACCCGATACGCCCGAAGCCGTCATTCAGCATCAAGCCATCCTGCCTTCCTATACCAGTCAACAAAACTGGGAGATTACCCACCGCATTACCGGAGAAAAAGCCATTCTCCATCTCTCCCCGGTTATCCGCAGCGACAACACACTGATGATACGCGAGCTGATTAAAGCAGGCGCAGGCATAGGCTATCAGCCCCTTTGGGCAGTTCAGCAGGAATTGAAGGATGGTACATTGATCCAACTTCTGCCCGATTACACCATCTGGACAGACCAACTGAACGCCACCTATGTCGACAGGGCATTTCTCAGTGCGAAAGTACGCAGCTTTATCGACTTTCTCAATGAAAAAATATCGGAAAGATAAACATCAAGGCCGTCTGAAACACTTTTCAGACGGCCTTTAATCAAAGCAACAATCCAATCAATAATTGGTCGAGCAGAACTGTTCGCGTTTGTCCGCATCGGCGGCATAGCATGTCAAACCCATGCCTGACGCATTACTGTTGTTCGCTTTCGCACCCGGTTTCTTGTTCACCAAAACCTTACCGTTTTTTCCGATTTCCACGGTTACGCCTTTGCCGTTTTTCAGCTTCCATTTCAACACTTGCGCATCGGCACTTTGGCACTTACTGACCGTACAGCCGCCTTCTGTCGCAACATTGCCGTTTTTATAAATCACGCACTGCTGCTGGCTGTCGGTACAGGCTGCATACGCAGCAACGGAGAAACAGGAAATCAGCGCGGCAAACAAAACAGGTTTCATGGTTTGAACTCCTAAGGTTGTGATGATGGGTTTGTGATATTTGGAACTATACGCTTGTTTGCATGTGCCTACTACAAAATGTATCGTTAACATTCAATGGGCGCATCAGTATATCCATTCCACTAATTATCTAATTCGCCTCATACGATAAAGGCCGTCTGAACATCACTTTTCAGACGGCCTTCAATTGGTTTTCTACCTTACCGCTTCAACTTCGCAAACGCATCCGCCATTGCCGAATTGGTTGGGGCGCGGTCGTTGCGTTGGGGTTTGCGGTCGCGGCGTTCTTGATGTCGGGTTTCAGACGGCCTGTTGCCTTTGACTGTGCCGCCCGGTTCGTCATCCAAACGCATGGTGAGTGCAATGCGTTTACGCGCAGCATCGACTTCCAGCACTTTCACTTTCACCACATCTCCGGCTTTCACGACTTCGCGCGGGTCTTGAACAAATTTATTGGACAGGGCGGAGATGTGCACCAAACCGTCTTGATGGACGCCGATATCCACGAACGCGCCGAAGTTGGCGACGTTGGAGACCACGCCTTCAAGTATCATGCCGACTTGCAAGTCGCTGATTTCGTGGATGCCTTCGGCGAATGAGGCCGTCTGAAACTCGCCGCGCGGGTCGCGACCGGGTTTTTCAAGCTCGGACAGGATGTCCAGAATGGTCGGCAGGCCGAAGCGTTCGTCGGTGAAGTCGGAGGCTTTGATTTGCTTCACGCGCTCGCGGTTGCCGATGAGTTCGGCGGCGGTAATGCCTTGTTGCGCCAGCATTTTGGCGACAACAGGATAGGCTTCGGGGTGGACGGCGCTCGCGTCCAACGGCTCTTTGCCACCGTTAATCCGCAAAAAGCCTGCCGCCTGCTCGAAGGTTTTTTCGCCCAAACGCGGTACTTTCAGCAATTTTTTGCGGCTGTCGAACGCGCCGTTTTCATCGCGGTAGGCGACGATGTTTTGGGCAAGGGTTTGATTTAAGCCGGAAATTCGCGCCAAGAGCGGGGCGGAGGCGGTGTTCACGTCCACGCCGACGGCGTTCACGCAGTCTTCGACCACCGCGTCCAGCGATTTGGCGAGCTGGCTTTGGTTCACGTCGTGCTGATACTGCCCCACGCCGATGGATTTGGGGTCGATTTTGACCAACTCGGCGAGCGGGTCTTGCAGCCTGCGGGCGATGGACACCGCGCCGCGCAGGGAAACGTCCAAGTCGGGGAACTCGCGCGCCGCCAGTTCGGACGCGGAATAAATCGACGCGCCGGCTTCGGAAACGACGATTTTGTGCAGCCCCATTTCCGGCATTCCGCCCACCAGTTCGCCCGCGATTTTGTCGGTTTCGCGGCTGGCGGTGCCGTTGCCGATGGCGATAAGTTTCACGCCGTGTTGTTTAATCAGGCGCGACAACGTTGCCAACATATTGTTTTCTTGATGCAAATAGACGATGACGGTATCCAACAGCTTGCCCGTGTCGTCCACTACGGCGCATTTCACGCCGTTGCGGTAGCCGGGGTCGAGACCCAGCGTGGTCAGCCGTCCGGCGGGCGCGGCGAGCAGCAAGTCTTTGAGATTGCGGGCGAACACGGTAATCGCGTCGGTGTCGGCGGCTTCTTTCAGACGATTTAGTGCTTCAAGCTCCAACGACAAAAAGATTTTCGCGCGCCAAGTCAGGCGCACGGTATCGCGCAGCCATTTGTGGCCGTCTGAAATCTTGAAACGGCGGGCGATGAGTTTCTCGTATTCGCTTTGCTGCGTAATCGGCGTGTCGTCGGGCTGGTATTTGAGCGCGATATTCAAAATGCCTTCGTTGCGGCCGCGCAATACCGCCAGCGCGCGGTGGCTGGGCATAGTGCGGATGGGTTCGCGATGGTCGAAATAATCGCTGAATTTTTCGCCTTCTGTTTCTTTGCCTTCAACGACTTGCGCGTGGATTTCGGCTTCATTCCACAGCTTGTCACGCAGCGTACCGATGAGTTCCGCGTCTTCAGCAAACTGTTCCATCAGAATCGTGCGCGCACCGTCCAGCGCGGCTTTGGCGTCGGGGACATTTTCGTTCAGGTAGCCCTGCGCGGCGGCTTCCACGTCCTGCGGCTGCTCGGCAAGCAACGCATCCGCCAGCGGCTGCAAACCGTGTTCGCGTGCGATTTGTGCTTTGGTGCGGCGTTTGGGTTTGTAGGGCAGATACAGGTCTTCCAGCGCGGTTTTGTTGTCGGCGGCTTCGATTTGCGCCCTGAGGTCGTCTGAAAGCTTGCCTTGCTCTTCAATACTTTTTAACACAACGGCTTTGCGCTCTTCCAATTCGCGCAGGTATTGCAGCCGCTCGGCAAGCTGGCGCAACTGCGTATCGTCCAACCCGCCCGTGGCTTCTTTACGGTAACGCGCGATAAAGGGGACGGTCGCGCCATCATCTAAAAGCTCAATGGCGGCACTGATTTGCGCGGCAGTGGCGGAGAGTTCTTGGGAAAGAATTTGAGTAATGTTCATCAATAGAATTCCAACGGACAGGCCGTCTGAAATTTCAGACGGCCTGATTTAAAAACAATCGCTTTAAGGCAGCGAATTATAATATTCGTAGGCTTTGTCCATGTCTTCAAACTGGTACATATGCCCTTTTTCCAGCACCATCGCATTATCACAATATTGCTTCATGGCGCTGTGGCTATGCGATACCAAGATGATGGAACGGTCTTTGCGCTTTTCAAACAACTCGTACTTACATTTATCGGCAAAGCGCGAGTCGCCAACTGCAATCACTTCGTCAATCAGATAGCAGTCAAACTCTACCGCCAACGACAAAGCAAATGCCAAACGTGCCTTCATACCTGAAGAATAACGCTTGACCGGCTCATAAAGATATTGACCCAGCTCGGAAAACTCTTCGGTAAAGTTCTTCACATAATCGATGTCGACGTTGTAAATCCGACAGATGAAACGCAAATTGTCCATACCGGTCAGACTGCCTTGAAACGCACCGGAGAATGCCAAAGGCCAAGAAATACTCATCGTACGTTTGATTTCTCCCGTGGTCGGCGGTTCAACGCCACTAATCAAACGGATGAGCGTCGATTTACCTGCACCGTTGCGGCCAAGAATACCGATTTTCTCGCCCTTCTCCATTTTGAAGTTGATATCGTGCAAGACTGTCCGCCAACCTTGGCGGGTCAGATACCGTTTGGAAACGTGTTCAACTGAAATCATTGCGGCTCAACCCCTTTGCTGAATCTCGCCACCATCGCCAAACCAAGCAGCAGCAAAACCAAGTTACACAACAAAATATACCAAGGATTTTCGTAAGTCGTGACGCTGTCGCCAAAATATCCGGCACGGAACATTTCTGTACCATGCACCATCGGAATCATCAGCACATAGTGTTGTAACTGCTGAGGCAGGTTGTGTACGAAGAAAAACACGCCGGATAAAGGCATCATCACAAAACTGATGGTACTCCAAA
Organism: Neisseria sp. 27098_8_158; assembly: GCF_041433145.1. Taxonomy (NCBI): domain Bacteria; kingdom Pseudomonadati; phylum Pseudomonadota; class Betaproteobacteria; order Neisseriales; family Neisseriaceae; genus Neisseria; species Neisseria sp. 27098_8_158. Next base: position 183,271 of record NZ_JAPWAZ010000002.1, on the reverse strand, counting down.
CCTTACCAAACGGTTCAAAGTGAAACGCCACCGAACAAATGACCAGCCCCAATCCAACGGCAAACATTGCCATCAAAAGCCAAGCCAACAACATATAGAAAATATCTGCCGGTACATCAATCCAACCGATGATGACCAATGCGAACATAATCACGACCTGCGCAATGGTGGCGCCGGCAATCTCCAACAACATACGCGCAAAAATGGTATCCAAAACGCGTACATTTCGGTGATACAGCAAGCTTGTATTGGCCGAAATCGAACCGATGGCACGATTAGAAGCATTACGCCACATCATCATCATCGGATAGCCTGTCAGCGTGAATGCAACGATATTCAAAGCTGACACGTTGTGCATGCGGAAAAATTTCCACATCAACACCATAACCAAAGTCAGCAGCAAAGGTTCGACAAACAACCACAAAAAACCAATGTTATTACGACCGTAGCGAGTAATAATTTCACGCATTAAGAGTGCGCCGATTACCCTTTTTTGAATAAGCAGCGACTCCAAAAACGATGTTTTATGTAGCTCTTTCATCAGTTTTTATGCTCACGGATACTTGCCGTCAGCAACACGGCTATGCCATAGACAATCAAACCGATGACAAACGTTGCCACGATGTTGTACAAACGGTTTGGCTCATGTGCCAAGTCAGGTTTGTTCGGCTGGGAAATCACTTCCAAATACAATTGCTGACGATCTGCTTCCGCTTTTGCACTTTCCAAAGAAGTCATCGCCGCAGCCAATTGTTTCTCAGCCAATTCGTTTTCCAAATACACGCGCTGATATTCCGCCGCCTGATTGGACAATGATCCCTCGCCACCGCCGGAAATCGCTTTCATTTGTTGCGAGATTTCTTTACGCAAGCTCTTCTCACGCGCAATCAAACCTGGAATTTGCGGGTTTTCAGGCGTAACAGCTTTTACCTGGTCAAGCTGGGTTTGAATGACAATCAACTCATCCTGCAATTTGGATACCAAACCCATTTGCACATCGGATTGCGCCTTCAAGTCGAAAATACCGTTGGAAACACGGAATTTTGTCAATTGGGCAGAAGCTTCTTTAACTTTCTCCTCAGCCGAATTGACCACTTCTTGAGCATAACGAATCGTATCCTGACGAGCACGTTCGTTCAGCTGGTTGATCAATACCTCGCCCTGTTTGAGCAAAGCATCATTGATCTTTTGAGATTCACCGGCATTGAACGATATAACGCTCAAATTGGAAATGCCTGAGACAGAGTCAAAATGGATGGATACCTTATCGCGGTAGTATTGATAAAACGCTTCATCCTCGCCACGCAGGCCAAAACCATTAAAACGGCTGAAGATGTCGCCTTCTTTTTCATAAAAATCACGAACGGGCATTTTCTTACGCAACGCGTCCAAAGCTGAACGCGACTGCATATATTCCTGCACGGTATAAATATCGTCTTGCGCACGAGAGAAACCAGACCCCTGCAAAATGGCACCCAAGCCGTTCAAAGACGATTGGCTCTTAGGAGAGCGCACCACAAAGCTGGACTGGGATGTGAACTGATCGGAAGCAAATATTCCGTAATACACACCGGAACACAAAGTCGGCACGATAACCGTTACCCAAAGCAACGGATTAATCTTACGTAACCAAGACTTTTTGGCCTTTTTCTTTTCGGGAGCCGGTTGTTCCGGTTTCACATCCACATTTGCAGAAACTTGCTCAGACATTATTTTCCCCATTAGTTCACTAAATTATTAATACTGTTCGCACTGCTCACCACAGGTGAGAACACAAATGACAAGAACTTGCGTACTTCAGCCATCGGCGCATTCGATACGTACACCACGTCCTTATCCTTCACAGGGAAACGCTGCATCCAAAACATAGAATTCGCATCTGCCAGGTTCAAACGGTAGACCACAGGAATCTCCGCACGATCGCCATAACCCTTTTCAACCCATTTAGATTGTTTCTCAGGAGGCAGCTCGGATAAAGGCGCATAACGGAATACAAATACACCGCGCGCATCTGCACGATAATCCTGCAAACCGCCCATACGTCCCACAGCCTCAGCCAAAGACAAGCCCTTCACAGAGAAACCAATCTGCTGCGTATGACCAACCGCACCCATAGACGTAAACGTGCTCGGATTTGTAATCATCGTGATCACGTCACCGCGACGCAACAAAATATTTTGACGCGGATGCGCCACCAAATCTTCCAGAGCAATCGTTCTGACAACATTACCGCGTGTCAGCTGTACGTTCGTATCCTGAACATTCGCAGTCGAACCGCCCACCGCAGCCACCGCATCCAACACACGCTCGCCTGCAGCCGTCAAAGGCATACGCACACTGTTGCCCGCACGGATAACCGATACATTCGCCGCATTATTTTGCACCATGCGCACCATTACCTGCGGCTGGTTCGCCATTTTTTTCAGACGGCCTTTAATAATGTTTTGCACCTGAACCGGTGTTTTACCAAGGACAGACACATCGCCGATAAACGGCACAGAAATCGTGCCTGAAGAGCTGACCATCTGTTCAGGCAGCTTCGTTTGCTGCGCATTACCCGAACCGGTAGACGACAAAGCTCCGCCGAACAACACAGCCGGAGGAGCTTCCCAAATCGTAATGTCCAGCACATCACCTATATTGATAGCCCCTATTGATGACGTACCATCGCCCAACTGAGCAAATGACTGATTAACTTGCGCTTGATATAGCGACTGAGCTACCGCACCATTCACATCAATCAATTCCACCTCCGGTACTTCGGCTGTAGCCTGCTGTTGCCCCAAAGCAACAACATTTCGTGTACTTGGGCCGGAAGTAGGAAGAGAAGAGCATGCAGCCAACAGACTGACACACAACAATAACATGCCCCTGCGGGTAAGACATTCTGCTTTCAACATTGATTAAATCTCACTATACTTTTAATTACGCACAGCCATTATAACACCTGATGAAATATTAGGCCGTCTGAAAACCTGACATAAGCATCAAAAGACATCACATTACAGCGAATACCGTCATGAGAAAACTTAAAAAACTGATTCAACAACCAGGTGTATTCTTCCGCGACTATCTCAACAAAAGATACCCTGTCCGAAACGCCGAACAGCGTACAACAGAGTCTGACGAACCGGTCATTATCGACAACAGCCTGTATTTAGCCGAAATTGAAAATAGTATCGACCTTCCCCCTATTAAAGTTGATGTCGTTTTCACATGGGTAAATAACCAAGATCCCAAATGGCAGCAACACCGCCGCCAATATAGCCCTACTGCCGAAAAAAACGCACTTCACAATAATGACGAAGCTCGTTTCAGCAACCACAACGAACTTTACTATTCACTTCACAGCGTGCGTACCTTCCTGCCGTGGGTTAACCATATCTACATCATTACCGACAACCAACGCCCCGATTGGCTCAACCCTGCCGACTATCCCAATGTCAGCATAATAGATCACAGTCAAATCATTGACCCACAATACCTGCCCACCTTCAATTCGCATGTAATCGAAGCACACTTGCACAACATTCCCAATCTAAATGAGCACTTCATCTATTTTAACGATGATGTATTTGTTGCCCGACCATTACCGAAGGAACATTTTTTTCACGCCAACGGGATTGCTTCACTTTTTATTGCAGACAAAAGCCTAAAACAAATGTCCGAAAGAGGAACCGACACACCCACTCTTTCCGCCTCAAAAAACTGTATCGCACTATTACAACAGCACTACGACTGCCACATCGACCGTCCGTTAGTACACACCTATATCCCACTGCATAAAAGCAGCTTTCAATTTGCTTGGCAGCACTACCGTACTGAGATTGAAGCCTTTTTATCCAACCGTTTCCGTTCTAACCACGATCTCAACCTTGCCACCTTCCTCGTACCTTGGCTGATGTTTTTAAACAGGAAATCTACAGTAGGTAATGAAATATGTTATTATTTTAATATCCGCTCCAACAAAGCGCCTGCCCAATATATCAAGCTCTTAGAAAATAAAAAAAATGGGCGGCAGCCACACTCTTTTTGTGCCAACGATTTTCACAGCCAGCAACAGATTGAAAACTACCAGGACAAACTGATTCAAATGCTGGAAAATTACTTCAAAACCAAATAAAAATAAAAGGTCAAAAAAATGAACAATAAAAAATTTCGGAAGCTCTTACGAGACCCTAAACTCTTTTTCCGCGACATGTACGCCAAACGCGTAATGAAACTCAAAAAATACCTTCCCTTAAAATACGAAGGTAATAATCAATTTACAATCGTTTCAGCCGTTTATAACGTCGAAAAATACCTTGATGAATACTTTGACAGTATCGTCAAACAAAGCTTGAATTTCAAAAAACACATTCAAATCATTCTAGTAGATGATGGGTCAACCGACCATTCAGCAGAAATCATCAAACGATGGCAAGCCAAATTTCCTAAAAATATCCATTATTTTTACAAAGAAAATGGCGGCCAGGCCTCGGCACGCAATCTAGGTTTACAACATACACAAACGGAATGGGTAGTATTTACTGACCCTGACGATTATCTTCACCCTGACTACTTCAAATCAGTAGATACTCAAATTAGCCAACATCCGTCGGCAGTAACCGTAGCTACCAATATGATTTTTTTCTTTGAAAATCAAAATATTATAAAAGATAATCATCCTTTAAAATTCCGTTTTGATAAAACCCACGTTATTGATGTTGCTAAGCTCGATAAATTTATCAATATGTCAGCTGCCTCCACCTTTTTCAGAGTCAGCCATATTAAAAAACAGAATTTGGTGTTTGACCACAATGTTAAGCCAAACTTTGAAGATGGCAAATTTATTGCAGACTATTTATTAGATTTGCAGGATGCAAAAGCTGTGTTTGACAGAGATGCCGTCTATTTCTATCGCAAACGTGAAAGTGGCACATCCACTTTAGATACTTCTTGGCAAAAAGTAGAAAAGTTTTCTAATGTTTTTGAGTATGGCTTCTTGCCTATGCTTCAAAACTATAAAAACCGCTTAGGGCATGTACCCTCCTCAATACAAAAAACCGCATTATATGATATGGCTTGGTATATCCAAAAATTGCTTAATAGACCTGAACGTCTAGATTTGTTGGATGCCAAACAAAAATCACATTTTTATGATCTAATGCAGCAGGTTTTTAATTATATTGATCAAAAAAATATTATGGAATTTGGCTTAGCGGGAGTATGGCTATTCCATAAAGTTGGTATGCTTGGAATGTTCAAACAGAGCGAGCCACCATTCCAAATCGCCTATATTGAAAACATTGATCGTGAACGCAAACAGTTCCTTATCAGCTATTTTACCTATTTCGACCAGCCATATTCTGTGCAGGCTGATGGGCATGATCTTATTCCTGTCTATGTAAAAAGCGTAGTTAATAAGCTAAATGAACAATTATTTGTTTACGAAAAACGTTTGTGGGTTCCCTATGGGGATGTTGCAGACAACGCCAAAATTAATATTCTACTTAACAAAAAAGCAATGCGAATTTCGATTAAAGGTAAAACCTTTATGCACGGCATCGCATTAAATGAACTTATCGGTTTATTTACGCCGTCTGAAAAATACCTTTCAGACGGCAGTTGGCTCTTGATGGACAGGGAAACCAAAGCTGACGACAACGCTGAGCATTTTTATCGTTATATGATGCAGAACCACCCTGAACAAACTTGTTATTTCGCACTCAACAGAACCGCCTCTGACTGGAACCGTCTCGAACAAGAAGGCTTTAAACTTGTAGAATTTGGTGGTAGAGAATACGAACAACGTTTGCGTAAAGCTGAAAAAATCATTTCCAGCCATCTAGAAAAACACATTAACAATTATTTTGGTGATTTGTACGAACACAGCAAAAAATTCGTCTTCCTTCAACATGGAGTCACCCAAAACGACCTTTCTGCATGGTTCAATACTAAAACTAATCTACATTGTTTTATTACTACTGCCACCCCTGAATATCAAACAATCATAGCTAACCCTAGCCGCTATAAGCTAACAAAAAAAGAAACAGTGTTAGCAGGCTTTCCTCGTTATGATAGTTTAGTATCAAAAAATATTGATCAAAGTAGAAAAATCCTAATTATGCCTACTTGGAGAAACAATATTGTAGGACAAAATATTGGTCGCGGTAGCAACACACGTGCGTTAAATAGTGATTTTATGAAAACTTCCTATGCGCAACATTGGTTTAATTTTTTGCACTCTATAAATTTAAGACAATTAGCAGAAAAGTTTAACTATGAAGTTATATTTGCTCCACACCCGAATATTGAGCCTTATTTAGACTTCTTTGATATTCCTAATTACATTCAGGTTTGGAAAGGATCAAGTGCTATAGAAAGTATACAAACCTTATTTGGCCAATCATCAATTTTAATTACTGACTATTCCTCTGTAGCCTTTGATATGGCATATCTGAATAAATCTATTATCTATTATCAATTTGATCAAAAAGAATTTTTCTCTGGAGCCCATACCCTTCAAAGGGGATGGTTTGACTATGAAAGTTCTGGCTTTGGGCCAGTCACGTTAACTGAACAAGAAACATTTAATGAACTAGAAAATATTCTCAAAACGGGTTTAAAACCAAAATATCTTGAACGTATCCGTGCTACCTTCCCATTTCAAAAAGGTGGTAACTGCGAACGTGTGTATCAAGCTATTATCGCCCTTGATCATGCCGAAACTGTCGACAACCTACCGATTCTGGTCGATATGATTGAGCAAGCAGAAAATCATCAGGCATGGGACTTGGCTGCAAGCCGTATTCAAACTCTGCTTGATACAGGCCGTCTGAATGCGGAAGAAACAGCTGATTATCGCCATCGTTATCTGAACGCTTTATTTGAGAGCAAACAGTTTGATACTTTGCAAAACCTGTTACCTGATTATCCCGATACCGCAGGTTACTGGAATGCGAAAATGGACTTATATATCGGTAATGCCGTTAAAGGGGCGGAATTTTTTGCTGAAAACGAGCATATAGGAACGCAAAATGATTTACTTATAGCATTACTTGCAGCCTCGTTTCATCAAGCAAAAAGGCTGTCTGAAAAACTGTTTGCCCGGATAGGTACAGACTTATCCGACTCATATCAACCTTTGTTGACCGTAGCACAAAAGCTATCGGAGCAGAATTATTTTGTAGCATTGGCTTTACTGAAAACGTATATTGATAGCTTGGACGATCGCACAAAAGGTTATCTAAAACCCGAGCTATTGGCTTCTTACCTCTGCATGAAACTTGGTAACTTACAAGGCGCGCATCAGTATTTGGTTTCTTTTGAAAACCATACTCAGAATGATCCAAGTTGCCGTATCGCCATTGCAAGACTGGCAAAATTACGCGGTGATTCTGAAAAACTATTTACCCAGCTTAACCGTGCCTTTGAAGAAAATCTGCTCTTCATTCCTGAAGATTTAACAGTCGATTATCTGAAAAAAATGTACGCTACCGGCAACACTGACGGCGAAGGATATCTATTGGCTCAACTGCGCCAAAAATATCCTGAGAATCCGTCTTTGGCCTTGTATGAAGCTGAAAAACTAGCCCAAAACCAAGATTGGGAGTCTGTCACCAAAATATTGGCTGATTTTGCACAAACCTCACCGGAAACGATGTATCTTTATACAACTGCTTTATGCCGTCTGAAAAACCATCAAACAGCACAACGTTATTTTGACAGTCTCTCTCTACAAGACACAGCAGCATATTGGAAACTGGCAGCTGAAATAGCCGAAGCGAAAGGTGACAAGGCATTACAGGCTGAGTGTCTGAAAAAACAATTGGCTTGTTTAGAGTAATCTCTGTCTTATCTTAAAAAAGGCCGTCTGAAAACTTTTATGTTTTCAGACGGCCTTTACTATTAGATGCACTAATCAAGTTCTACTGTTGAATTGATATAGGTAACATGATTCATTTCTGCCAAATCCTTACCTTCATCTATATCTGTGTATAAAACATTATTGCGTTCCCAAAATACATCTTTGCGTATGACTTTAGCCGGCACGCCTGCAATAACACAGTTATTAGGAAAATGTTTTTTCACTACCGAAAATGCACCAACAATACTACCGCTACCAATCTTTGTACCACCCCAAATTGTTGCGCCATAGGCTACCCACACTCTGTCTCCAATGGTAACGTCTTTAGAAACATTTAAACGTTTGCCAGTATGAACATTATAAATCGGGTGTGCATCATCAGTACGGATTTGATTATTCGTGGCAAACATACAATCTTCACCAATGGACAAGGTTGTATGTTCGGCAACAGTAATATAAACCGGATTGGTACTGGTAGTTTTACTGCCGATGTTAATCGTACAGCCTACTCCCAAACACCATTGGCCTTGCATAGAAACATTCTCGCCAATATAGACTTTGCTGTCCTTGCCTAAAAATTCCAAAAACACATTACGCAAGTTTGCATTAGGGTGGATAACAACTTCATTCCCACCTCCTCCTAGAAATTGGAAATGACAGTTTCGCAGATTATCAGGTGCAGTAATTTTATTTCCGGAAGTATCAATATAATTGCCTGACATCACTTCTTTTTTACGGCTGTTAACTACTGGCCGTTCAGAAAAATATTGTTCCGCACGTTCGGCCAATTTGATAAAGACTGCACAGGTTTGGGCAAAATCCAAAGCACTGACATCATAAATGTATACATTATCCCCATCCTGCTTAGATAAACTGAAGTTTGGAAACATTTCTCCGATATTATCTATCTCACTTTTATTACGATAAAACAGGAAAATCTTCTGCCAAACTAAATTTAAACTGACAGAAAATGGTGTTTCACGGTCAGATTTGAAATTGCAGTACACATTCTGCTGATAATAAATATCAACAGACGTATTTTTTAATTTGATATTTTTAAGAATTTCTTGCTGAAATTCTTCAGTCGTTTTATCTATCATTACATTCCCCAAACATGATAAATATGGTTCAAATATTAAAAAAATAGACAGTAAATTTTAAACTTACTGTCTATTTACTTCGCATTTAGTTCAGATTAATGTCCGAATCAGTGATATGGATGTCCAACAGCAAATTATTGATAATGGTATTGGACAAGAATACTGTGTTGCCTGAAAAATCTATGTGCTTTTGAATTTTTTCAAAGTCAAATTCACATAATACAACTGTAGGCAATGCTTCTTTCAGCTCTTTAATATCCGGATAAAACTCTGATACCTTAGCCGATGAAATGACCACTTGATTTTCAAGGTTATGATCAATTACATCCGGTAGCTTTTTGAAAGTCTCCAAAATCGGCGTACGGATAGAGTGCAGATACAATGGATCTTTGCCACCATAGTATTTATGGTTGCCCAAAAATGGGTCGATTGCAAAGGTTTTGTACCCACCAATTAAGCCGTGATATACCGCTCCTGTACCGCCTGATGATGCACCGCAAATGACTACGTTTTTCTTATCTACGCCATAAATATTCATCAGGCTCTTAATGAAACGCTGGATATTGTCTTCGATATTTTCATCAAACTTTGTATTCAACCCGTGACTGCCAAACGCGTCTGATACATCAGCCATACGGATGATATAAGTATTTGGCATAATGCTGTTGCTGATAAATGGAAATGGGTGGCTATAATAACGGTCAACCATATTCTCATTGCTCTTATTGGTATAAGAGAACAACACCAATAGATTTTTCTTGTTGGCACTCAATACTTTCGGTGCTTCAACAGTATAAATAACATTTTCCAACTCATGGAAAGAGTCTGGGAAATAAGCCAAAAGATCTTTATAACTGTGCTTGTTCACACGACGGAACACACTTACACCCATTTTGTGTTCAACAGCTAAAAAGCCTCTATTATTTAGCTCATAGACATAATCACTTAGACCATGATTCCGAGCATAGCTTAGGAAAAACTCATTACTGTCGCCTTTAACACCAATGTATTCAACTTCCGGCTTATCCAAGTACTCGGCTAAATTAATGCCTTTATTTTTTTCAACATTCAGGATGTAGCACAGTTCGCTGCCAAGATAAATGGAAGTAACTTCTAAAATCTCACTAAATTTATCCTCAATTTTTGCCCAATCGGCTTCAGCAAATTTAAAAGACAATACTGTCTTTTCTTGATTAACCGATTGCGGGTAACTTCCATAGACTTCTGAAATATATTTCAAAAATTTTGGAAAATCAGAAATTTGAGAAACCTTGCTCTTATTACGCTCAATAAAGTTAAAGGTTTGTCCTACTACCGTATAACTGACGCTGACAAAATAGTCGTTCAACAGAAAATCAAACACTATACTTTGATTGTTATAAATCCAAGCGTTAACCTTTTGAGGATCAATCTTGGCTTTTCGTAAGATGTTTTGCTGAATTTTATATAAATCCATTTTATAAACCCTGTTGATATTTTTCCAACAATGCTTTTTTGTCGGTTTTGTGGTTGGTGCTGACTGGAATTTCATCAATGTGAATAAATTCAGACGGCATCATGTAAGACGGTAAATTTTGTACTAATGCGTCTTTGATCGCCTGAGTATCTGCACTTTGCTTGGCTGTATAGAAACACACCAAACGCAATACTGCGCCTGTGTTGCGCTTCAACGCCACTACTGCCACATTATCAAAGGCAAATTCCTTAAGGTTAAGGATTTTTTCTTCAATTTCTGAAAGTTCGATACGGTAGCCATTGAGCTTAATCTGCTCGTCTTTACGGCCTTGTACATAGAACAATCCATTTCTTTCAAAACCGTAGTCACCTGTTTTATAAGTGCGGTTATCTGCACTGTGTACTACCAAGCGTTTGGCATTTTCAGTTTCGTTGTTCAGATAGCCACGCATCACATGATTACCACTAATCCAAATCTCTTCGTCAACAATCTCTAATTTGGAATTAAGCACGGCAATGCCTACAGGCAACTCTTCTTCTGCCGCCAGCATATCAGGCGTAATATCAACGTAAGTTGTTGCTACAGTAGCCTCAGTCGGACCATAGGTATTGATAACACGGACACCGGGAAATTTTTGAAAAATCATATTTACTACAGGTTTGCCAAGTTTTTCGCCACAGAACAAAAATTCCTTCAAACTCGGTAAAGTAGCCTGACTACATTTAGGGTTGAGCAGCTGCTGCATGGCAAAAGAAGGCGTGGAAACCCAAGTAGTAATTTGTTGTTTGACCAAAAAATCAATCCAGGTGGCAGGATTAGAAATAGCATCACGACTGTTCATGACAATGCAACCACCGTAAGCCAAGTTGCCAAAGATTTCGTACATTGACAAATCAAACGCAAACGGAGCCTGATTCATAAACACATTAGGTGCGGCTAAATTAAGCTGCTCTTTCATCCATTTCATCAGGTTGAATACAGCTTCACGACCGATTTGCACCCCCTTAGGTGCGCCGGTTGTTCCTGAAGTAAACATGATGTAAGCCAAATCTTTTTCAGCCAACTCTACTTCTTCATCAGTCTGCTTTTCAAAAGTTTGCGTTGCCGAACGGTACACAAAACGTGCTTTCGACAGTTGGCAGATATTGTTCAAACGGCTTTCAGGATAAATACTATCCACCGGAATAAAAGGGATTTTGTTTAATAAGCAGGCATAAATTGCCACTGCAAAATCAATTTCTTTATGGCCGTGCAACACCAAAGGAATGTTTTTGGTAATATCTGCTATGCTTTTGTAAGCCTCGATAAATGCGGCTATTTTTACGCGCAACTCTTCCCAAGAACATTCCTGAGTATCATTAACTAACGCTTTTCCCGAAGTTTGGCTGAAACGGTATTCCAAAAAATCATCAAGATTTTGGAATTCATTTAATTGTTTCATGATTTAGCCTTTGTAATTATTTTCAACATATTGAATGATATTGGCTGAGTTTGCCAAAATATCAACCAGTTGCTCAAACGGCAAATCAACATCAAATTTTTGTTTGATGGCCATAACCAAATCCATTGCGCTCACAGAATCAATAAGTCCCGTAGACAACAATTCTTCATTTGCTGACACTTGTTTTTGTGCAACTTGTGAAATCAACGCCAAAACTTCGTTAGATACTGACATGGTAAGATCCTTTTATTAAAATTGAAATGATAACGCTTTGCACCCTGTGCATAACATTGTGATTATCCCATATTTTTTTACTTTTCAGGTAACTAAATATACAATAACCAAATAAAGCAATCCCTCTTTGACAACACTTACACCAAGCCATCTGAAAGCGTTTGTATTTTCAGCCAACCGGTTTCACGACTTCCAAACACAATTTTAATTAAGGAAAACCAATGACTATTCTTATCACCGGCGGTACCGGTTTTATCGGCTCGCATACCGCTATTTCGCTGATTGAAGCGGGCTACAATGTCGTAATTCTTGACAATCTGTGCAATTCCAGTATCAACATTCTGCCACGTCTAAAAAAAATCACTGGCAAAGATATTCCTTTTTATCAAGGAGATATCCGAGATCGCGCTATGCTGCAAAAGATTTTTGCCGAACATAAAATCCAAACTGTGATGCACTTTGCCGGTTTGAAAGCGGTAGGCGAAAGCAATACACTACCTATGAAATATTACAATTACAACGTATCGGGTAGCTTGATTTTGGCAGAAGAAATGGCTAAGGCAGGAGTATTTAGTATTGTATTTAGCTCATCTGCTACAGTATATGGTGACCCTGCACGTACGCCAATTACCGAAGATATGCCAGTAGGAGGTACAACCAATCCTTACGGCACATCAAAATATATAGTCGAACGTATTTTGACTGATATTCAAAAAGCCGACCCACGCTGGAGCGTGATTCTGCTACGCTATTTCAATCCTGTAGGCGCACACAAAAGTGGTTTAATCGGAGAATACCCAAATGGTATTCCAAATAACCTCTTACCGTATATCTGCCAAGTCGCTTTGGGTAAACTGACAGAGTTGTCAGTATTCGGAAACGACTACCCTACCCCTGATGGCACAGGTGTGCGCGATTATATCCATGTTGTTGATCTGGCCGATGGCCATTTGAAAGCTATGCAAAGCCATTCAACCAAGTCCGGTGTACATATATTTAATTTAGGCACAGGTAACGGCTATTCCGTACTAGATATGATCAAAGCCTTTGAAACTGCTTCAGGCCTGAAAGTTCCTTATCGAATTAAAGACCGTCGCCCTGGTGATATTGCTGTTTGTTACGCCGACCCTGCCTACACCAAAGCGCAGACCGGTTGGGAAACCAAACGCAATTTGGCGCAGATGATGGAAGACTCATGGCGTTGGGTCAGCAACAACCCAAATGGCTACGACGATTAAGTTGACTTAATACAGGCCGTCTGAAAGAGATGTTTTCAGACGGCCTCTTTATCTGAAAAACACACATTCTGTCTGCTATAATCCGTTTATATTATTTTGACTATCCTATGAAACTTATGAAAAAAATCCTTGTTACCGGCGGTGCGGGCTTTATCGGTTCTGCCGCTGTCCGTCATATTATCCAAAACACCCAAGACTCTGTCGTCAATGTCGATAAGCTGACTTATGCCGGCAATTTGGAATCTTTGACTGAGGTAGCCAATAATCCTCGCTATGCTTTTGAGCAAGTAGATATTTGCGACCGTGCAGAACTCGACCGCGTATTCGCACAACACCAGCCAGATGCCGTGATGCACTTGGCTGCGGAAAGCCATGTCGACCGCTCTATCGATTCGGCAGGCGAATTTATCCAAACCAATATCGTCGGCACATTCAATCTGCTTGAAGCGGCCCGCGCCTACTGGCAACAAATGCCGTCTGAAAAGCGCGAAGCCTTCCGCTTCCACCATATTTCTACCGATGAAGTCTATGGCGATTTGCACGGTACGGACGATTTGTTCACCGAAACCACGCCATACGCGCCGTCCAGCCCCTACTCTGCTTCTAAAGCGTCCAGTGACCATCTCGTCCGCGCATGGTTGCGTACTTACGGTTTGCCGACCATCGTAACCAACTGCTCCAACAACTACGGCCCTTACCATTTCCCGGAAAAACTCATTCCGCTGATGATTCTGAACGCGCTTGACGGCAAACCGCTGCCCGTTTACGGAGACGGTATGCAAATCCGCGACTGGCTGTTTGTCGAAGACCACGCACGCGCGCTGTATCAGGTTGTTACCGAAGGTGTTGTCGGCGAAACCTACAATATCGGCGGCCACAATGAAAAAGCCAATATTGAAGTCGTCAAAACCATCTGCGCCCTGCTGGAAGAGCTTGTTCCTGAAAAACCGGCCGGCGTGGCGCGTTATGAAGATTTGATTACTTTCGTACAAGACCGTCCCGGCCATGACGTGCGCTACGCCATTGATGCAGCCAAAATCGGCAGGGAGCTGGGCTGGAAACCTCAAGAAACATTCGAATCCGGCATCCGCAAAACAGTGCAATGGTATTTGGACAACAAAACCTGGTGGCAAAACGTATTGAACGGTAGCTACCGTTTGGAACGTTTAGGCACCGGAAAATAAGTTTTCAGACGGCCTGTTCCCATATTAGGCCGTCTGAAAATCATGCAAACACACACTACTCAGGAGAAAACCCATGAAAGGCATCATCCTTGCCGGCGGCAGCGGCACACGCCTCTACCCCATCACGCGCGGCGTATCCAAACAACTGCTGCTCGTGTACGACAAGCCCATGATTTACTATCCCCTGTCCGTATTGATGCTGGCAGGAATCCGCGATATTTTGGTAATTACCACGCCTGAAGACAACGCCTCTTTCAAACGCCTGCTCGGCGACGGCAGCGATTTCGGCATTTCCATCAGTTATGCCGTGCAACCCACTCCGGACGGCTTGGCACAGGCATTTATCATCGGTGAAGAATTTATCGGTAATGATAATGTCTGCTTGGTTTTGGGCGACAATATTTTCTACGGCCAATCGTTTACGCAAACATTGAAACAGGCCGCCGCCAAGACCCACGGCGCAACCGTATTCGGTTATCAGGTCAAAGACCCCGAGCGTTTCGGCGTGGTTGAATTTGACGAAAACTTCAACGCCCTGTCTATCGAAGAGAAACCGCAACAGCCAAAATCCGATTGGGCGGTAACCGGCTTGTACTTCTACGACAACCGCGTCGTCGAGTTCGCCAAACAAATCAAACCGTCCGCCCGCGGCGAATTGGAAATTTCCGACCTCAACCAAATGTATTTGGAAGACGGTTCATTGTCGGTACAACTTTTGGGACGCGGTTTTGCATGGCTGGACACCGGCACTCACGAGAGCCTGCACGAAGCTGCTTCATTCGTCCAAACCGTGCAAAACATCCAAGACCTGCAAATCGCCTGCCTGGAAGAAATCGCTTGGCGCAACGGTTGGCTTTCCGATGAAAAACTGGAAGAGCTGGCGCACCCGATGGCGAAAAACCAATACGGCCAATATTTGCTGCGCCTGTTGAAAAAATAATGTTTGAGGCCGTCTGAAACTTTTCAGACGGCCTTTAGATGAAAGATAAAACGATGAACATCATTGATACCGCCATTCCTGACGTAAAACTGCTTGAGCCGCAAGTCTTCGGCGACGCGCGCGGCTTTTTTATGGAAACCTTCCGCGACGAGTGGTTCAAAACCCAAGTCTGCAACCGCACCTTTGTGCAGGAAAACCACTCCAAATCCAGCAAAGGCGTATTGCGCGGCCTGCACTATCAAACTGAAAACACACAAGGCAAACTCGTGCGCGTGGTTGTCGGCGAAGTATTCGACGTAGCCGTCGATATGCGTAAAGGCTCCCCCACTTTCGGCAAATGGGTAGGCGAGATCCTGTCCGCAGAAAACAAACGCCAACTGTGGGTACCCGAAGGTTTCGCACACGGTTTCTATGTACTGAGCGACGAAGCCGAGTTCGTCTATAAATGCACGGATTATTACAATCCCAAAGCCGAACACTCGCTGATTTGGAATGATCCGACCGTCGGCATTGACTGGCCGTTGCAAGGCGAGCCGAACCTGTCGCCTAAAGACTTGGCAGGCAAAGTATTGGCCGAAGCCGTCACGTTTTAAAAAATAATTCGGGCCGTCTGAAAGAATGTTCCTCTTTTCAGACGGCCTACAATCCATTAATAACAATAATCGACGAAAACGCATTGTGAAAAACGCCTACATCCCCTCTCGCGGCATCCGCAAAATCCCCCATCTCTCCATCCTATTGCCTGAATTTCATATCTGCAAAGACGGAAAAGGAGCAGAGGCTGTTGTCGGCTGGGGTTTGCGCCCAACGACACACAAAGCGCGTGCTTTTGCCGCTGAACACCAGCTTCCCTTTATTGCTTTGGAAGACGGTTTTTTACGTTCGCTCGGCCTGGGCGTCGCCGGCTATCCGCCCTACTCCATCGTCTATGACGACATCGGTATCTACTACGACACCACGCGTCCTTCGCGTTTGGAACAACTGATTCTCGCCGCTGATACCATGCCGTCTGAAACCTTGGCTCAGGCGCGACAGGCGATGGATTTCATCCTGCGACATCATCTATCCAAATACAACCACGCGCCCGAACTTTCAGACGATCATCCTTTGCGTTCCCCATCCAAACCCGAAACTGTCCTTATCATTGATCAAACCTTCGGCGATATGGCCATCCAATATGGCGGCGCAGATGCCTCTACGTTTGAACTGATGTTTCAGACGGCCTTGAATGAAAATCCGCAAGCCGATATCTGGGTAAAAACCCATCCCGATGTTTTGTGCGGCAAAAAACAAGGCTATCTGACCCAGCTGGCGCAGCAACACCGCGTCCATCTTTTGGCAGAAGACATCAATCCGATTTCTTTGTTGCAAAACGTCGATAAAGTTTATTGCGTTACCTCACAAATGGGCTTTGAGGCACTTTTGTGCGGCAAACCACTGACCACCTTCGGCCTGCCGTGGTATGCCGGATGGGGCGTGAGCGACGACCGCCATCCAAAAATCGACAGCCTTGTTCAAACCCAACGCCGCGCCCGCCGCAACTTGCTGCAACTCTTCGCAGCAGCCTATCTGCAATACAGCCGCTACCTCAACCCCAATACCGGCGAAGCAGGCAGCCTCTTTGATGTCATCGACTATCTGGCGACGGTCAAACGCAAAAACGACAAATTACGTGGTGAGTTATATTGCGTCAGCATGTCTTTGTGGAAACGCGCGGTTGCCAAACCGTTCTTTAACGTACCTTCATGCCGTCTGAAATTTATCTCCTCTACCCAAAAACTGGCAGGGGTCAAACTGTCCGATGATGCACGCATCCTAGCTTGGGGCAACGGCAAAGAGACCATCGTCCGTTTTGCCGAACAACACCACATCCCCCTGTTGCGCATGGAAGACGGCTTTATCCGCTCGGTCGGGCTTGGTTCTAATTTAGTCCCGCCGCTGTCGCTCGTTACCGACGATATGGGCATTTATTTCAATGCCGAAACCCCGTCACGTCTTGAACACATCCTGCAAAACCAAAACTTCAACGATCAAGACTTTCAGACGGCCTTGAAGCTGCAAAAAATGCTGACCGAAAACCACATCAGCAAATACAACGTCGGCAGCTCAGACTTCACCGCCCCATCAACCGACAAAACCGTAATCCTCGTTCCCGGCCAAGTTGAGGATGACGCGTCTATCCGCTACGGTTCGCCCCAAATCTATCGCAATCTGGATCTGCTCCGTACTGTACGCGAATGCAATCCCGATGCCTATATCATCTACAAACCGCATCCCGATGTAGTCAGCGGTAACCGTATCGGCCAGATTTTTCCTGAAGATGCTGCACGATATGCCGACCAAACCGCCGAACAAGCCGATATCCTGACCTGTCTCCAATACGCAGACGAAGTACATACCATGACTTCGCTGACCGGTTTTGAAGCCTTGTTGCGTGGCAAAAAAGTCAGCTGCTACGGCCTGCCTTTCTATGCAGGCTGGGGGCTTACCCAAGATCTGCTCCCCATTCCGCGCCGCAGCCGCAGGCTTGAGCTTTGGCAGCTGATTGCCGGTACGCTCATACACTATCCCGACTATATCCATCCCGAAACCCATCAGGCCATCAATGCGGAAACCGCTGCCCAAATCCTGATACGACAAAAAAATATGCAAAAAAACAACAACGGATTACATCGCGGGTACTTTGCTAAAAAATTAGGTAAAATCAAACAACTATATCGATCTTTCAAATAAACACCATCTAAATTAACGACACGTCATAAACTTGCCTCTATTGCGGCATCATTGCCTTTGCATCGTTAATTCTCTTGGCGTATGCTTGAAAGTTCAACCTAAAACTATTACATAAAAAACAAAACCACATTGCGACATGAAACAGACCGTCCTCAAAAACAACCTGCAAAACCTGCTTGAAAGCGCAGAAAATATCCTGCTGCTTCAAGGACCTGTCGGCAATTTTTTTCTGCGTCTTGCCAATTGGCTGACTGAAAATGGCAAAACTGTACATAAATTCAACTTTAATGCAGGCGACGACTATTTTTATCCGCCCACTCAAGCGCATACCGTTGTTTTTAACGACAACTACGATGCCTTTCCTGAATTTTTGCAAGAATACATCGTTCAACATCACATCCAGGCCGTTGTCTGCTTTGGTGACACACGCCCTTATCACGTCATTGCAAAACGCATTGCAAACGAAAACCAAGCCAGTTTCTGGGCGTTTGAAGAAGGCTATTTCCGCCCCTACTACATCACCTTAGAAAAAGACGGCGTCAACGCATTTTCCCTATTACCGCGCCGTGCCGACTTTTTTTTGGAACAATTCCCTAAGCTTGCCCAGCAGGAATACAAAGCGCCGACGCCGGTACGCGGCGGGTTTATGCCCATGGCCAAAAATGCCGTCCGTTACTATATCGAATTGTTCCGCAACCCGAACAAGTACCCAAACTACATCCACCACCGCGCATCCAATGCCGGCCATTACCTCAAACTGTGGTCAATCTCCATCCTCAAGCGTTTGAACTACTACATTGAAGACATCCAAATCGCCAAACGCGTGGAGGCGGGCAAATACGGCAAATTTTTTATTGTTCCCTTGCAGGTATTCAACGACAGCCAAGTCCGCATCCATTGTGACTTTTCCAGCGTCCGCAGCTTCCTGCTCCATATTTTGGCCTCCTTTGCCGCGCACGCGCCTGCCGATACCAACCTCATCATCAAGCATCATCCGATGGACCGCGGCTTTATCGACTACTCGTGCGACATCAAACGCTTTATCAAAAAACACCCCAAACTCAAAGGCCGTATCACTTACGTCCATGATGTCCCCCTGCCCGTTTTCCTGCGCCATGGCCTCGGTATGGTCACTATCAACAGTACCAGCGGCCTGTCCGGACTGATTCACAATATGCCAGTTAAGGTTCTCGGCCGTGCCTATTATGATATTCCCGGCATTACTGACCAAAATACCTTGGCGGAATTTTGGAATCATCCGACACCGCCTGACAAAGAGCTGTTCCATACCTACCGAATGTACCACCTCAACGTGACCCAAATTAACGGTAATTTCTACAGTCAGGTCTTTTTCCCTAACAAAAAAACCTCCGACTCTTCCACTCCAACAACCTGACTTAGCGAAAGAAAAGTTTAGGCCGTCTGAAATGTTTTTCAGACGGCCTGAAGCAATCAATATACCTTAGCTACTGCCATGTAAATAAAACACAAAAACCTGCATTTATCATTAACAATAAATTACAAAGACAGTATAATGACCGAGCTGTCATGAGCGCATACCGACTCAAGCTGAGCCTTTTGTAACACACAAAATATGGATGTATCCCTAGGCAAAACAATATAACAAGCCAAACATCCTAAAGATAAGCCAGCAAGACAATACACTCTACAAAACTATGCCGAGCAAAATTTTTACAAAGCTCTCAACCGGTATCGCCGCCCATATGCCGCAACATCCGTCTTCCACTTTATATCCGCCCGCAAACCATGACCGCTGCTCCTGAAATCCTCTACCGGCAAGCCGCCGCCCTTTTGGAACAATCCAATACTACCCAAGCCCTGCCCCTGCTGCAACAGGCCGCAGAGCAGGGATATACGGAAGCTGCTTTCGTATTGGGCGACCATCTGCTGCAAAACGGTCATCCGGAGCAGGCACTTCCATGGCTGGAAGCCGCCGCGGCCCAACGCCATCCCAAGGCACTCTTTATCCTGCTGCAACAACGCGAACGCAACGGTACCCCGACTGGACATCTTCTTAACGAATACGCCTGGCTGGGTGAGCAAGGTCACCTTGAAGCCCAATTAATCCTCATGCGTTACCATGCGCAACGCAACGATCCACAATCGCTCTACTGGGCAGAGCTTGCCGCCGCGCAATATGCCGCGCCTGCATATTACCATCTGGCACGTCATCATCAACGCCAAGGCGACGTTGCAACAGCCATCGAACAATACGAAAAAGCGGCCGCGCTCGGCGTGACTGTCGCCTACTGGCAACTCGGTCAAATTTACTTCTACGGCACAGGTGTCAACCCCAACCACGGACAAGCCGAACAATACCTCGAACAAGCCGCGCAAGCCGGCCACATCGCCGCACAAATCCTGCTGGCCGACCTTCTTGCCGCCCAACGCAAACCCGAAGCCTTAGAATGGTATCGTCGTGCCGCCGATAAGGAGCAGGCGGAAGCACAGGCCAAGCTGGCCCAATACGCCCTGACCGGCGAACTTTCCGAACGCGATCCGTTCCAAGCGGCGCGCTATGCCAAAGCTGCTGCCGAGAAAGACCATCCCGAAGCTCTGAAAATCATGGGCGACCTCTACCGCTACGGCCTCGGTATCAAAGCCGACAACCATATCGCGCATGATTACTACCATCGGGCCGCCGCACTGGGTTCTGCCGCTGCGGCACAAAAACTCATCAGCGACGCCGCGCTGTACCATCCGCAACAATACGAACAAATCAAAACTGCCGCCCTGCAACAGCAACAAACCGAGACCACATACCGTTTGGCAGAAACACAAGCCCACGCCATCGGCCGTCCCGCCGACTACAATGCCGCGCGCAAGAATTACATGGAAGCTGCAGAGTTCCACCATAAAAACGCGGCGGCAGCCTTAGGCCGCATCTACCATTACGGCCTCGGTACAGCGCAAGACCCTCGGGCGGCTGCACACTGGTACGCCATCGCTGCCGAACAAAACCACCCTTCCGCCCAATACCGCCTCGCCTGTTTTTACTATCACGGTCAAGGTATCGGCTGTCATGTTCCGACCGCCTGCTACTGGCTGCAGGCCGCCATCAGCAACGGCCACACTTCGGCCGAATCATTAACATCCCTATTAGAACAATGGCGACGCGAAGCACACCATGCCATCGGGCAAAAGGCCGTCTGAAAATATTTACACTCGCATTTTTTGACAATCTTTAACTATTCCCCTAATATTTGCCAGTTATTTTTCACGGACACGTCATCGTTTTCATTTCTTTCTGAAAACACCTTGTCCGCGCATCAATACCATGACACTCGGCGGATAACGCCAAGCGTTGAAACACACTACATCCGGAACGAAAACGGATACTCGGAAAAACATTTCTAGGAGGTGAAACAACATGGAATGGGAATTCAACAGTTATTACACACTGATTGCCGCCACGCTCGTGTTGCTGGTTGGTAAATTTCTGGTTCAAAAAATCAAATTCTTAAGAGACTTCAATATTCCCGAACCGGTCGCCGGCGGTTTGATTGCCGCTATCGTCCTGTTCGCCCTGCACGAAGCCTACGGCGTCAGCTTCAAATTTGAAAAACCGCTGCAAGATGCATTCATGCTCATCTTCTTTACATCCATCGGTTTGAGCGCCGACTTCTCCCGTTTGAAAGCGGGCGGCCTGCCTTTGGTTATCTTTACCGCCGTAGTGGGTGCATTCATCATCGTCCAAAACTTCGTCGGTGTCGGCTTGGCGAGCGCATTGGGCTTGGATCCGCTGATTGGCCTGATTACCGGTTCGATTACCCTGACCGGCGGTCACGGTACCGCCGGTGCATGGGGTCCTGACTTTGAAAGCAAATTCGGCCTGACCGGCGCAACCGGCTTAGGTATGGCTTCTGCAACATTCGGCCTGGTATTCGGCGGTTTGATCGGTGGTCCTGTTGCACGCCGTCTGATCAACAAAATGGGCCGTAAACCTATCGTCAAAACTGCCAAATCCGACGACAACGATGCTACTGATGACATCTTCGAACAAGCACAGCGCACCCGCTTGATTACGGCTGACTCCGCTGTCGAAACGCTCGCGATGTTTGCCGCATGTTTGGCTTTTGCCGAAATTGTCGACGGCTACGACAAAGCTTTCTTCGACTTGCCTAAATTCGTATGGTGTCTGTTTGCAGGCGTGGTCATCCGCAACGTCCTGACTGCCGCCTTCAAAGTCAATATGTTTGACCGTGCCATCGACGTATTCGGTAACGCCTCCCTGTCCCTCTTCCTGTCTATGGCTCTTCTGAACCTGAAACTGTGGGAATTGACCGGTCTGGCAGGCCCTGTGACCATCATCTTGGCTGTACAAACCGTTGTGATGATTCTGTACGCAACCTTCGTTACCTACGTCTTCATGGGTCGCGACTACGACTCTGCCGTATTGGCGGCAGGTCACTGCGGCTTCGGTTTAGGTGCCACCCCGACCGCCGTTGCCAACATGCAGTCCATTACCCAAACTTTCGGCCCGTCTCACAAAGCCTTCTTGATTGTGCCTATGGTGGGTGCGTTCTTCGTTGACTTGCTCAACGCCGCCATCCTCTCCGGCTTCATCAGCGTCATCAAAGGCTGATACGTCTAACATAGAAAAGCACTTGCCGCATTTACTTGCTGCAAGTGCTTTTGTTATGATAAGCACGTCAGGCCGTCTGAAAGGCCGTCATCTTCAGGAGTACCCATGTACAAAAAAACCGCTTCCGTATTGATTTTAAGCACGATTCTTCTTGCCGCATGCAGCAAAGAAGAGCCGAAAGCCGCGCTTGATTGCGCCCAACCGGCCACACTGCAAAACATCCGTACCACCATCGAAGACACCCTCAAACAACAAGCGCGCTCCTTTGCCCGCAATGACAACCGCCAATTCGTCGATGCCGACAAAATCATCGCCGCCGGCCTCGAATTAGAAACCCTGCTTGAAGACCCCAAAGAAACCGAAGATAACGGCAAAGCCATCTGCCGCGCCAACCTCAAAATCCGCATTCCCGACACCATCCTCAAGACGGCCATAGACAACAGCCCACTGATTTACGGCAGCACCCCGTTGTCCGACATGCTCGAACAAAAACTGATGGGCAGCAACCTGACCTTTGAAAACAACACGTTCAGCACCACCCTGCTCTACACCCCCGACAAAGACGGCAAACCGGTTTTCGAAGACAATACCCTGAGTTCCACCGCCCAAACCCTTTCCGCCACCCTGCTGCCCTACGGCGTGAAAAGCATCGTCATGATAGATGGCAAACCAGTATCTAAAGAGCAGGCCATCAAGCTGCTGCAAAACCAAAACACGGAAGAACCGCCGACTGTCAATCCGCAAGACATCCTTGAAAACAACGCCGCCAGCCAAGCCGTCGGTTTGACCGATGATGACGACGATTCAGACTACGAAGTCCTGCACCCTGACCGTGAAACTCCGCGCAACGAGCCGCCCGGCCTCAGCCAAAGCGAACTCGACAACGCGCGCGCACAAAACCGTCAGGCGGACGGCGAAATCAACGACCTCTGGGGCGGCTTAGACAGCGATGTCAAACAACAAATCCTCGGCGAACAACGCGCCTGGATTCAAAGCAAAAAACTCAACTGCCAACAAGCAGCCGCGTCCGCAGATAACGCCGCACAAGCAGAATACCTGCGCCTGCAGTGTGAAACCCGCATGACCCGCGAACGTACGCAATACCTGCGCGGCTATTCCATCAACTAAAACCGATAAGGCCGTCTGAACATTCAGACGGCCTACAAGAAAGCACATCACATCATGCAATACCGAATCCACCGTGAAGGCGATGCCCAAAACACACCCTCTTCAGCCTCCACCCCCGTCGACAACTGGGAGCGCAACACCCTGCGCGAAGTCCTCCTCGCCGCCTACCAAGAACAGCGCCGCGCCCGCATTTGGCGCAATATCTGGCGCGGCGTCGCCGTCCTCATCTTCCTCAGCCTAATCTTCGGACTTGCGGAAGAAGAAGGAAAAACCACGAGCATCCAAGCCCGCAGCGAACACACCGCCGTTATCGACCTGACCGGCGAAATCGGCAACGACATCGACGACCAAGTCCAAATCCTGCGCGACAGTATGGAAGCCGCCTACAACAACGGCAACGCCAAAGCTATCATCATTCGCGCCAACAGCCCCGGCGGTTCGCCTGTTGTGTCCAACACCGCCTTTAACGAAATCCGCCGCCTCAAAGCCGAACACAAAGACATCCCTGTCTACCTCGTTGCCGAAGACATGTGCGCTTCCGGATGCTACTACATTGCCGCCGCAGCCGACAAAATCTACGCCGACCCTTCCAGCATTGTCGGCAGCATCGGCGTGATCGGCGGCGGTTTCGACTTTACCGGCCTGATGGACAAAGCCGGTGTCAAACGCCGTCTGAAAACCGCCGGCAGCAACAAAGGCATGGGCGACCCTTTCACGCCTGAAACACCGGCACAAACCCAAATTTGGGAAACCATGTTGGGCGATATCCACCAAGAATTTATCAAAGCCGTCAAACTCGGCCGCGGCGCAAGGTTGAAAGACAAACAGTATCCAGACGTTTTCAGCGGCCGCATCTACACCGGCAAAGAAGCCAAACAGGTAGGCCTGATTGACGACTTCGGCAGCATTTACAGCGTTGCCCGCGATGTTGTCAAAGCACCCGAGCTGGTCAACTACACGCCGCAAGACGATTTCAGCAAAATGCTCAGCCGCCGCTTCGGTGCGGAAGTGAAGGCCAAAGTCAAAGAAACTTTGTCTGAAATTTGGTAAACCAAAAAACCAAAAGGCCGTCTGAAACCCTAAACATCGGGGTTTCAGACGGCCTTTTTATATGGTTTTTAAAATAAAACGCTGATTATTGTCCAAACACTCATCGACCTCATCAAATCAGCAGGCAAATATTTCCTGATGATGCTCTTACAAGAGAACACTTTACGCCGACAAACGATTAAACCTCCAAGCTTCAGACGGCCTGTTTCTGCATATTGTGCGCCATGTCCAGCGCGGCGCGGACGGCGGTAATCAGGCTGCCGGAATCGGCTTTGCCCGTACCGGCCAAGCTCAAAGCCGTGCCATGATCGACGGAGGTGCGGATAAAGGGCAGGCCGAGGGTGATATTCACGCCTTCGCCGAAACCGGCGTATTTGAGCACCGGCAGTCCTTGGTCGTGATACATGGCAAGGACGGCATCGGCATCTTTGAGCAAGAAGGGTTGGAACACGGTATCGGCCGGATAAGGGCCGCGTGCGTCTATGCCTTCGGCCTGCAGGGCATGAAGCGCCGGAATAATGGTGTCGATTTCTTCGTGTCCCAAATGACCGCCTTCGCCGGCGTGGGGATTGAGGCCGGTAACGAGGATGACCGGTTTGGCTATGCCGAACTTATGGCGCAGGTCGTATTCAAGAATGCGGACAACCGACCCGATTAAAGGCTTCGTGATGGCGGCGGAAATGTCTTTAAGCGGCAGATGGGTGGTGACCAATGCCACACGCAGGCCGCCGCCGGTCAACATCATGACGACTTGTTCTGTATGGCTTTTTTCGGCGAGGTATTCGGTATGGCCGCTGAAAAAGCCGTTGCCTGCGTGGGCATCGTTGATGATGCCTTTGTGCAGCGGCGCGGTCACCATACCTGCAAACAGGCCGTCTGAAATGCCCTGATACGCCGTATCCAGCAGCTGGAGCACATACGCGGCATTGGCAGGATTGAGTTCGCCCGCCCGACACTCGGCAGCTAAGGGAATATGCAGGACTTCGAGTTCGCCCTTGGGCAACAGATCGGCCGCTTGGGCTTGAAAGTCACGCAGGATGACGGATTTGCCAAGCTGTTCGGCCCTTTGCGCCAACAGGTTTTTGTCACACAAAACAACGGGGCGGCAAGGAAGATCGGTGAAAGCCAAATCAAGACAGATGTCGGGGCCGATGCCGGCCGGTTCGCCGGAAGTGATGGCGAGAATGGGAGCAGTCATGGTGTTTCTCGGTATGGTTTACAGTATTTGGACAACGTCAGGCAAAATGCCTGCCCTACTTTTTTCAGATTAACACAAATACAAAAAGGCCGTCTGAAAACAGTTTTTGCTTGGTCAAACTGTTTTCAGACGGCCTTGTCTGTTTACCGTTTTATACTTAAGAACGGCGGCCGATCATGCGGTACAAAACGTCGTGGCCTTGAATGCGGTGAACAACGACCATGGCAATGTGGCCGGCGACAAGCGCGAAGAGCAGCCAGCCGAGTTTGCCATGCGCCATATTGCCGAGGTTGGACATCCATTCGATTTTTTCAGGCGAACCCTGCATCACTTCGACACCGAATACTTTCAATGGGCCGCGGCCGCCACCGTATTGGCGGATCATGCCGATAACGGGAACGGCGAGCATGAGAACGTAAAGGGCAAGGTGGCCTGCTTTGGCGGCAAAGCTGTCGGCGGCAGGGCGTTTGGACGCATTGAGCAAAGCCCAAACAATGCGCATGGCAATCACCAGCAGCGTGATGAAACCGATGGATTTATGCACGCCGAAGAGCGATTTGACCCATTCTTCGCCATCGTAGATGGTCCAAACGGTAATGGTGGAGAGGATGCCGATGAAACCGAGTACGGTCAGCCAGTGCAACGCGCGCGCGACGGCATCGTAGGTTTGTGGACGTGTAGCGGTCATAATGTTTCCTTGTTTTTGATTTGTTTGGTTTTTTGAATCGGCGGCATTGTAACAAAAATGTCCAACCAATTATGTTGCCTTTTTGAAGAGACTTCGTAAATGTTTGGAAAATTTGAAGAAACGGCGGTTTTATCCGTCAGGCTGCCCGGGCCGTCTGAAAACAAGGGCAGGAATACCACCTTCTATGCCGAACTCGGGCTAAAATAGGCGTTTTTATTCTCGGGTACGCATCGATGCAGGTTTGGATTCGGCGGTTTGCGCTGTTGCTTCTGCCTTTAAGTTTCTTAGCGGTCATGGTGGCCGCGCCTTTGCTGTCGCTGGCGTTTTACGACGGCGAAGGCGCTTGGGCGGAAATGGTGGCTGATGACTATATGCGCCTGCGCTTGGGCTGGACGGTGGCACAGGCGGTTTTGACCTGCGTCTTGGTCACGGCTTTGGGCGTGCCTGCGGCGTGGGTGCTGGCGCGGATGGACTTTGCCGGACGGCGCACGGTTTTACGCCTGCTGATGCTGCCTTTTGTGATGCCGACTTTGGTAGCAGGCATGGGCGTGCTGGCCTTGTTTGGCGCACACGGTATGCTGGCGGCAGGTTGGCAGGACACGCCGTGGCTGCTAATTTACGGCAACGTGTTTTTCAACCTGCCGGTTTTGGTGCGCTCGGCGTATCAGGGATTTGTGCGTGTGCCGCAGGCGCGGTTGCTCTCGGCGCAATCTTTGGGCGCGGACGCGTGGCGGCGGTTTGTCTGGGTCGAATGGCCGGTGGTGCGCGCGTGGGTTGCCGGCGGCGCGTGCTTGGTGTTTTTATATTGTTTTTCAGGCTTCGGACTGGCCTTGCTGCTCGGCGGTGAACGTTTTGCGACGGTGGAAGTGGAAATCTACCGGCTGGTGGCGTACGAGTTGGACATGGAACGTGCGTCGGTGTTGGTGTGGCTGGTGCTGGCGGTTACAGCGGCGGCAGGCGGTTTGTATGCGTATTGGAGCAGGCGCGTGACTGTGGATAAGTCGGTCTCGCCTTTGCCTCCGCGTGCGCCGATATGGGCTTGGGAAAAATGGCTGACGGCAACGGTATTGGCCATGTTGGCAGTATGCTGCCTGCTGCCTTTGGCGGCGGTGTGGCTCAAGGCGGTATCGGCAGGCTCTTCGTGGGCAGTCTTGCTGGAAGCGCAAACGTGGGCGGCGGTGTGGAATACCGTCCGTTTCTCTGCGGCAGCGGTGGCGGCGGCAACGGTTTTAGGCGTGCTGTATGCGGCGGCGGCACGGCAAATGGCGTGGTTGCGCGCGCTGATGTTTTTGCCGTTTATGGTGTCGCCTGTGTGCATCGCGTTCGGCGTATTGCTGCTCTATCCGCAGTGGACGGCTTCGCTGTGGCTGTTGACGGCGACTTACGCGCTGTTGGCGTATCCGTTTGTGGCCAAAGACGTACTGGCCGCGTGGGACGGTTTGCCCAAAGATTACGCGGCGGCGGCGCGCACCATGGGCGCAAACGGTTTTCAGACGGCCTGTTATGTAACCGCGCCTTTATTGAAACCGGCCTTGCGGCGCGGTCTGACTTTGGCTTCGGCAACGTGTATCGGAGAATTTGCGGCCACATTATTCCTGTCGCGCCCCGAATGGCAGACGCTGACTACTTTGATTTACGATTATCTCGGGCGCGCCGGTGCGGACAATTACGGACGGGCGATGGTGTTGACGGCGGTATTGACCGCTTTGGCTTTGACGGCATTTTTGCTGGTGGACGAAGCGGAAGGGCAAAAGGCCGTCTGAACGTAGTCGGCTCAAATTCCCTTCACTTTCACTACACTATTGCCGCGCCTTGTGTCGAAAATTGATTGAATCCGCTATATAATTTGTTTTTAACCGCACTCAACACGACCTATCATGACCGACTTAGAAACCAAACGCCTTGAAACCCAAGCCATGCTGGACAATGCCGACTTGCTGTTTGACCAAGAACAATGCCGCGCGGCCTTGCAAAAAGTTGCCGACGACATTACCCGCGACTTGGGCGGCAAATACCCCCTGCTCTTGCCTGTCATGGGTGGTGCGGTGGTGTTTACAGGGCAGCTGCTGCCGCTGTTGCGCTTCCCTTTGGACTTTGACTACGTCCATGTTTCCCGCTACGGAGACAAACTCACAGGCGGCGCGTTCAACTGGAAACGCATGCCCGACCCCGAGCAAATCAAAGGCCGTCATGTAGTCGTTTTGGACGACATCCTGGACGAAGGCCACACCATGGCCGCCATTCAGGAAAAACTGTTGAAAATGGGCGCGGCAAGCTGCCGTGCGGCTGTGTTTGCCAACAAACTGATCGACAAAGAAAAACCAACCAAAGCCGATTATGTCGGTTTGGACGTGCCCAACCGCTACGTCTTCGGTTACGGCATGGATGCCGCCGGCTGTTGGCGCAACCTCGGCGAAATCTACGCCTTAAACAATAAATAAAACAAAGGCCGTCTGAAAAATCTTCAGACGGCCTCAACCCCAATAATAGGAACACATCATGATAGGTTTGTTAATCATTACACATGAAACCATAGGTGAAGCCTATCGCGGTTTGGCCGACCATTTCTTTCCCAACGGCTTCCCCGAAAATCTCCACATCCTCGGCGTACAGCCCGACGAAGATCAAAACGACATCATCAACAACGCCATCGCCGCGTTGCAGGAATTTCCCGACAACCGCGGCGTGCTGATCATGACCGACATCTTCGGCGCAACCCCGTGCAACGCCGCACGCCGGCTGGTGCGCGAAAACAAATCCGCCATCCTGACCGGCCTCAACGCCCCGATGATGATTAAAGCCATCCAATACTCATCACAAGCCGAAAACCTCTCCGACTTCACCGAAACCGTCAAAGAGGCCGCCATCCGGGGCATTTTCGCCATTACATCCGCACCTGAAGACCTGGTGTGCAAAGAACACGGCTAAGGCCGTCTGAAAACATTCACTTTACGAACATTACATTTAGGGGACATTCATGCTCAAACAAGAAATCGAAATCATCAACAAACTCGGCCTGCACGCGCGCGCTTCCAGCAAATTCACCCAAACTGCCTCCCAATTCCAAAGCGAAGTCTGGGTCACCAAAAACGGCAACCGCGTCAACGGCAAAAGCATCATGGGCCTGATGATGCTGGCCGCAGCCAAAGGCACCGTGATTGAGCTGGAAACAGAAGGCGCAGACGAAGCCGCCGCTATGCAGGCGTTGACCGACCTCATCAACGACTACTTCGGCGAGGGCGAATAATGAGCATCGTCCTACACGGTGTAGCCGCGGGCAAAGGCATTGCCATCGGCCACGCCCACCTCATCACGCGCGGCACAACGGAAGTTCCCCAATACGACATCGATCCCGACAAGCTCGATGCCGAAGTTACCCGTTTCGACAACGCCATCAAAGCCACGCGCAAAGAATTGGAACAGCTGCGCGGCGCGATTCCCGAAAATGCCCCGACCGAATTGGGCGCGTTCATCTCCCTGCACCTGATGCTGCTGACCGACGTTACCCTCTCGCGCGAACCCATCGACATTTTGCGCGAGCAGAAAATCAACTCCGAATGGGCATTGAAACTGCAAAGCGACAAGCTCGCCGCCCAGTTCGACAGCATCGACGACGACTACCTGCGCGAACGCAAACAGGACATGCTCCAAGTCGTCCGCCGCATCCACAACAACCTTGTCGGTCAGAGCAACGAAATCAACCTCGCCGGCAACCTGTTTGACGACACCGTCCTCATCGCGCACGACCTCTCGCCTGCCGATACCGTATTGTTCAAAGAGCAGCACATTACCGCCTTCGTGACCGATGCCGGCGGTCCGACCAGCCACACCGCCATCTTAGGCCGCAGCCTCGACATCCCGTCCGTCATCGGCCTGCACAACGCCCGCAAACTCATCACCGAAAACGAAATCGTCATCGTCGACGGCATCAACGGCGTCCTCATCATCGATCCCGACGAAGTCGTCCTCAACGAATACCGCCGCCTCGCCCGCGAATACCGCAGCCACAAGCGCGAACTCAACAAAATCAAAAAAACCGCCGCCACCACGGCCGACGGCATCAACATCGAACTTTTGGCCAACATCGAATCCGCCGAAGACATCAAAGCCCTGCACAACTTCGGCGCAGACGGCGTCGGCCTGTTCCGCAGCGAATTCCTCTACCTCAACCGCGACAACATGCCGACCGAAGACGAACAATACGAAGTCTACGCCGGCATCGTCAAAAAACTCAAAGGCAAAAACATCACCATCCGCACCGTCGATTTGGGTGTCGATAAAAATCCGCGCTGGTTCGGCCAAAACAGCACGCCCAACGGCAGCCTCAACCCCGCGCTCGGCTTGACCGGCATCCGTTTGTGCCTCGCCGAGCCGGTCATGTTCCGCACCCAAATGCGCGCCATCCTCCGCGCCGCCGCCCACGGCCCCGTGCGCATGATGTGGCCGATGATTACATCCATTTCCGAAGTGCGCCAATGCCTTATCCATCTGGACACGGCCCAACGCCAGCTGACCGAACGCGGCGAAATCTTCGGCCCGGTCAGCATCGGCTGCATGATTGAAATCCCGTCCGCCGCCATGACCGTCGGCAGCATCCTCAAGCTCGTCGATTTCGTTTCCATCGGCACCAACGACCTGATTCAATACCTCCTGTCGGTCGACCGCGGCGACGACAGCGTCAGCCACCTCTACCAACCCGGCCACCCTGCCGTCCTCAAAACGCTGCAACACATCATCCGCACGGCAAACCGTATGGAAAAAGGCGTCTCCATCTGCGGCGAAATGGCCGGCGATACCGTCTTCACCCGCCTATTGCTCGGCATGGGCCTGCGCCGATTCTCCATGAACCCCAACAACCTGCTTTCGGTTAAAAACATCATCCTGCACAGCCACACCGGCCATCTTGAAAACGATGCCGCCAAAATCCTGCGCTGCGAAGACCCGGAAAAAGCCGAGAAACTGATTAAAATCCTCAACCAAAGCGAACAGGCGGAATTACAGGCCGTCTGAAAAATATAGGGCGCAAGTGAAATAAAACTTTTATGCCTCCACCAAAGGCCGTCTGAACCCTGATTGCAAGGTTTCAGACGGCCTTGTTTTCAACCAAATACCTTTTATTTTTTTGCAATAAAAAACCCTTTACCGATCCATTCCAGCTACTGCCCACTATGGCTTTAGGTACCCCATATCATTCCTTTTTACACCCAAGCCCTATATAAACACTATCCCTTCGTTTTAATGATGAAACTTTTTATTTCGAAATATGTCTACTCACTCGTTCACTTGAAAAAAGATTCAATACCTTATAAACTTATAAATGATAGTGATTATCATCATATTTTAAAGGAATGGTTCATGAGATTTACGCAACTTTCTGCTTTGATTGCCGCC
The DNA here is from genome assembly GCF_041433145.1 of Neisseria sp. 27098_8_158. Classification (NCBI taxonomy): domain Bacteria; kingdom Pseudomonadati; phylum Pseudomonadota; class Betaproteobacteria; order Neisseriales; family Neisseriaceae; genus Neisseria; species Neisseria sp. 27098_8_158. The sequence goes on along the minus strand of NZ_JAPWAZ010000002.1, from coordinate 151,035 downwards.
GCCGCTTTATCAGTCGGCTCCGTATCCGCTTTTGCCAAACCCGTTCAGCTGACCGATATCCTCGGCCGTAAGGTAACTGTCGACCTGCCTGCCAAGCGCGTGGTGTTGGGCTTCTACTACCAAGACTACATGGCCATCGGCGGCAAAACCGCGCTGGACAACGTCGTCGGTTTTTCCAAAGCAGTTTGGGCCGACTGGGCACCGCCAAGCTGGGCGGTATTCAGCAAAGCCGTGCCTAAACTGAATCAGCTGACCGACGTGGGCGAAGTGGAAGTCGGCACTTTCTCGATTGAGAAAGTATTGGCGCTGAAACCCGATTTGCTGGTTTTGGCCGAATGGCAATACAAGGCTTTGGGTTCCGATCTCGACCGCATCAACAAAGCCGGCATCCCCATCGTCGTGTTGGACTACAACGCGCAAACAGTGGCCAAACACGTTCAATCGACCAAGCTCATCGGCACGCTGACCGGCCAGCAGCAAAAAGCCGACAAACTGGCGGCAGACTACAAACGCGTTGCCGACACCATCCAGGCGCGCGTGAAAAAAGCCAACCTGCCCAAGCCTAAAGTCTATATCGAGTTCGGCAACAAAGGCCCTGCCGAACACAGCGTTACCTTCGGCAAGAGCATGTGGGGTTCGATGGCGACACTGGTCGGCGGCAACAATATCGCCGCTTCTTCGGTCGAATTCTACGGCCCGATCAATCCTGAAAAAGTCCTCGCCGCCAAACCCGACGTGATCGTAATTACCGGCCGCGAAACCGAATTGAAGAAAAACCCTGCCGCCATGGTCATGGGCTGGGGCATTCCAAAAGCCGAAGCGGAAAAACGCCTGGCAGGCTTTGCCAAACGCGCCGGCTGGGCAAACCTGCCTGCGATTAAAAACAACCGCCTCTACGCCGCCTACCACGCTAACTCGCGCACGCTGTCCGACAGCGCATCGATTCAGTTTATGGCCAAAGCGATTTATCCGCAGTTGTTTAAGGATTTCAACCCTGAAAAAACCTATTTGGACTTCTACCGCCAAAACCTGCCCGTCGTACCGAACGGCACGTTCTACCTCTATCCGAAAGGACAATAAGGTAATTTAGATTTTCAGACGGCCTTTTAAATCGGAAGGCCGTCTGAAATTTTTGCGGAAGAAAAAGGCAAACCTGTTCTCCCCTTTCACAACACTCTTTTTTAAAGGTTTGAAACATGAATGATTCGGTTGTCGCCGAGATTGTGAAAAACCAGCGCAAGTTGGAAGGCAAGCGTTGGTTGATTGTGTTGATGTTTTTAGTCATCGCAGCGGTCAGTTTCCTATTCGACATCGCCACCGGCCCTGCGATGACGGACACGCTGCCCGTCGGCGAAGTGGTCAATGTTTTGCTGGGCAAACCCGAAGTCGATGAAATGAACCGCCTGATTGTGATGGATTTGCGCCTGCCGATTGCGGTGATGGCCTTGGTGGTCGGCGCGGCTTTAGGTGTCGGCGGTGCGGAAATTCAAACGCTCCTGAACAACCCGATGGCCAGCCCTTATACGCTGGGCTTGGCGGCGGCGGCGGGTTTGGGCGCGTCGGCGGTGATTGCGTTCGGCGGTTTCGGGCTGCCTGAAACGGTCGCCGTTCCCATCGGCGCGTTTGTGATGACCATGCTGGCTTCGGGCATCTTGTTTCTGTTTGCCTCAGCGCGCCGTTTCAACTCGGCGATGTTGGTGCTGGTGGGGATTGCGCTGTTGTTCCTGTTTCAGTCGATTTTGTCGCTGATTCAATTTATCGCCGCGCCTGAGATTTCGCAGCAGATTCTGTTTTGGCTGTTCGGCAGCCTGACCAAGGCGACTTGGGAAACAGTCATCGTTACGGCGGCGGTTACGGCGGTATGCGTGTTTCTGCTTTCGCGCGATGTGTGGAAGCTGACTGCGCTGCGCTTGGGCGAAGAACGCGCCGTCGGGCTGGGCATCAATCTGCAATTTTTGCGTCTGAAAACGCTGGTGTTGGTGGCGGTAATGACGGCGACGGCCATCAGTTTTGTCGGCGTCATCGGCTTTATCGGCTTGGTTGCGCCGCATGTGGCGCGGATTCTTTTGGGCGAAGACCAACGTTTCTTCCTGCCCGGCGCAATGCTGGCAGGGGCGGCGTTTTTATCGGTAGCGAGCGTGTTGTCCAAGGTGATTATCCCGGGCGCGCTGTTTCCGGTGGGGATTGTTACGTCGTTTGTCGGCGTGCCGTTCTTCTTCTGGATTGTATTAACGAAACGATAGGCCGTCTGAAATGTTGAAACTTGAAAACGTACACATCCGGCGCGGCGATTATGTGGTCGCCGACAATATCGATTTGACGCTGGAACAAGGCAAAGTCTATTCCGTGCTCGGCCCCAACGGCACGGGCAAATCCTCGCTGATGAAAACGATTTTCGGCGAAGTGGCGCACAAAGGCACCATCCGCTACGGCGACGAAGTGTTGAGCAAAATCCACCTGCAAAGCTGGCGCAAACGCATAGGCTATATGCCGCAGGACACCGCCGCCGAAGCCTCGCTGACCGCGTTGGAAGTCGTGTTGCTCGGCCGCATGGACGCGCTGCACATGCACGTCGGCGACGAACTGCTGCACGAAGCCGCAAGTATCATGGCGGAGCTGGGCATCGGCCATCTGGCGCACCGCGACGTCATGCGGCTTTCCGGCGGACAGCGGCAGCTCGTCATGTTTGCCCAAGTCATGCTGCGCCGTCCCGAAATCCTGATGCTGGACGAACCGGTCAGCGCGCTGGATATGCACCACCAATTGAACCTCTTGGAGCGCGTGGCGCAATACACGCACGAACACAATCTGGTTACGCTGATGGTGTTGCACGATTTGAGCCTCGCCGCACAGTTTTCAGACGGCGTTATTCTGCTCGGAGAAGGCAAAGTACAGGCGCAGGGCGTGCCGCAGGACGTGTTGCAGGCGGACATGATAGGCAGGCTGTACAAAGTGGACATCGAACTTTTATACGACAGCAAAGGCCTGCCCGTTATTCGCCCGATGCGGCAGAGTGCGTAACTTGACCGCTCCTGAAATGTCGGATTTGAGCATCCGGCCTGCGTTCTCCCTGCAACTTATCCCCTCTCCCGCAGCAGAGGGTTAGGGAGAGGGCGGTAAGCCCAAGGCTTACCTCTTCGACTCATCAGCCCGTCCCATATTTTTTATCCTTAGAAAGGACTCCCCCATGAAAAAATCCCTCTTCCTCCTCATGCTGACCGCTTCCCTTAGCGCATACGCCGCCAACCACGAAATCAAAATGCTCGACAACGGCAAAGACGGCAGCATGGTGTTCGAACCCGGCTACGTCAACGCCAAAGTCGGTGACACCGTAACCTTCAAAGCCGCCAACAAAGGCCACTGGGTGCAAAGCAAAGCCCTGCCCGACGGCGTTGCCGACTTCCTGTCCGAAGACGGCAAAGACTTCACCCTCAAACTCGACAAAGAAGGCGTGTACGTCTATACCTGCCCGCCGCACCGCATGATGAACATGAGCGGCGTGATTCAGGTCGGCAAACCGGTGAACAAAGCCAAAGCGCAAGCCGTTGTCGATGAAATGGAAAACCGCGCCATGCAAAGCAAAGGCCGTCTGAAAAAATACATGGCGCAAGTGAAGTAAACGCGTTTATGCCTGTATTAAAGGCCGTCTGAAACCTTTCAGACGGCCTGTTTCCTTTGCGTAAAACACGCATCAAAGCTATATCTTCCGTTTCAGTTTCCGATAAAATAGGCCTATTCCGACACAAGATCCGTAAGCATGATACGCCGCCTTTACGCCACGCTGTGGCACCTTGCCCCCTTCCTGATCCGCCGCCACCTGCGCCGCCGCGCCCTCAAATCCCCAGCCTATCTCGAGCATTGGGGCGAGCGTTTCGGGCAGGCGTATCCCAATCCCGTGCAACGCCCGATTTGGATACACGCTGTATCCGTCGGCGAAACGCGTGCGGCCGAACCTTTGGTGCAGGCATTGTGCCGTCATTTTCCCGACTCACCGTTTCTGATTACCCAAATGACGCCGACCGGCCGCGCCACCGCACAATCCCTGTTCCCCGATGCGCAATGCCGTTACCTGCCCTACGACAAATCCAAATGGGTCGCCCGATTTTTAGCCGAACACCGCCCCATCTGCGGCATTTTGATGGAAACCGAAATCTGGCCCAACCTGATGCACGGCTGCCAAGAAGCAGGCATTCCCCTCTTTTTGGCCAACGCGCGCCTCTCCGAAAAATCCCAACGCGGCTACCTCAAAATCCGCAAACTGGTCGAGCCTGCCATGCAGAGCCTCTCCGGCTGCTTTGCCCAAACCGCCGCCGATGCCGAACGCCTGCACCTCATCGGCGCATCCAACGTCCACGTCTGCGGCAACACCAAATACGACATTGCGCCCCCCGACGATTCGCGCCCGCTTGCCGTCGCCTTTAAAGAACGCATCGGCGCACGCCCTGTCGTCGTCTGCGCCAGCACGCGCGTATACAAAGGCACAGACGAAGCCGAACTGCTCCTCAAAGCATGGCAGGGCTACCGCGGCAATGCCTTGCTGGTCATCGTACCGCGCCACCCTGAAAACTTTCAGACGGCCTACGATACCGCCAAATCGCTTGGTTATACCGTCCAAAAACGCAGCGACGGACAACCCGTTTCCCCCGATACACAGGTTTGGATAGGCGACAGCATGGGCGAACTTGCCGCCTACTACCTCAGCGCAGACATTGCCTTCGTCGGCGGCAGCCTCGTCGATGCCGGCTGCCAAAACATCATCGAACCCATCTCCTGTCGCGTCCCCACCCTCTTCGGCTACTCCAACTACAACTTCGCCCAAGCCTGCAAAGGCGCAGTCGAAGCCAAAGCCGCCGTCCGCGTAGAAACCGCCGAAGCCTGGTACAGAACCACGCGCCAATACCTCGACGACGAAACGCTGCGCCAACAGCTGATCAGCCACACCGAGCAATTCATTTCGCAACACCAAGGCGCCAGTCCCAAAATTGCCAAAGCGATTGCAGATTGTTTAAATCAGCGTTAAACAACAAAAAACCGCCCGTTCATGACAAACAGGCGGAAAATGAAAAACAGTTTTTTGTTTTCAGCCGTTTAATTGACTAAGAGCAGGAACAGGGTTAAGATAATCCTAACGACTGTCCGCAGTCTCAGCCATGAACGACCCGTGCGAGTGGTATGTTTCATGATTGAAACCATCCTTTCTAGGGCGGTTTCAGCACAAAGCCCCACTGCAATGGGGCTTTTTTGCTACCAGCCCCACGATAATTATACCCAAACTTCCTAAAATCATTCCCAACAAATTTCCACTAAAAAGGCCGTCTGAAACCCCAATTTTTTGGGTTTCAGACGGCCTTTTCTCAACCTACAAACTTAACGTCCTGCTTTCAACACGCGACGTGCAAACACGAACATACCGAAAACAAAAAATGCCAAGCCCAACCATTTGGCGGTCGTATCCCAGTTTTCCAGGTTCAGGGCCAAAGGCGCATCCGAACCGCCGTTGGTTACCGAGAAGGCAATGATAAACGCCATAATCACACCGATCAGGCTCTCGCCGACAATCAAACCGGCGGAGAACAACGTACCGATACGTTCCGCATTTTTCAGACGGCCTTCACGGTTTTCTTGACGGCGGGAAATAATGGATTTCAACACAGCCGCCAATACCGCGCCGATCACAATCGGCATATTCACAGACGGCGGCAGGTAAATGCCCATGCCCACGGCCAATACCGGCAAAGCACGCTTGCCGCCGGAGGATTTGCGCAATGTGAAATCGACCGCGATCAACGCCACGCCGATGGCCACGCCGGTGAAAATATAATCCCATTGCAGATTGTGCGAGAAAATACCTTGGGCGATGGTGGTCATCAAAGTTGCCTGAGGAGCGGCAAGAGCTTGGGCCGCATCCATTCCTTCACGCGGCATCGCACCGGTAAAGCCGTAGGCTTCATACAAAAGCTCCAACACAGGAGAAATCACCAATGCACCGACAACGCAGCCGATAATCAGCGCAACCTGCTGTTTCCAAGGCGTTGCTTTTACCAGATAACCCGTTTTCAAATCCTGCAGGTTGTCATTGGAAATCGAAGCCACACAAATCACAGACGCGCCGCAAAACAGCGTCAACGCCAGCAGGAATTTGCGGTTTGCCTCGTCCGCCATCAAGCCGCCGGATTCGCCGACCAGCAGCAACACCAGCGAAATAATGACGATAGAGACGATGCCCACACCCGAAATCGGGCTGGAAGACGAACCGACCAAACCAGCCATATAACCACAAGCCGCGGCCACCAAAAAGCCGATAATTGAAGCCAGCAGTGTACATACAACCACCAACAACCAAGCCAAACCGCCGGAAATATGCGAGTCGCCGATAAAGTGGAAGAAAGACACGCCCAACACCAGCATCATCGACAACACCCAGGCAATTATCGCCTTAGCCGACAAATCCTGTTCCGTGCGCTCAGTCATCTGCGCGCCGCCGAGATTGCGGAAAGACAGGCGCATACCCTCGGCCATCGGTTTCACCAAAGTCAACAGCGTCCAAATAGCCGCAATACCGATCGTACCCGCGCCGATAAAACGGACCTTTTCCTTCCACAAAGACATCGCAAAAGGAATCATCTCCATATCGGCAGGTTGCGGAATATGCGCCGACAGATAAGGTACGGCCACACCCCATGCAATCGAAATACCCAGCAAAATCGCGATACCGCCGGTCAGACCGACCAAATAGCCCGCGCCCAGCAAGGCCAAAGAAAAGCCCATCGGCACTTGGAACACCGACGCGCCGCCTTTAAACCAAAAGCTCGCGCTGTCCGCCACCACGCGCAAACCGCTTGCGCAGAAGCTCATCAAACCCGCCAGAGCGCCGCCCGACACCAATTCCTTGATACCGCTGCCGCCTTCCTGTTGATCCGCATCATGGTCGCCGACCTTCAAAATCTCAGCCGCCGCCACGCCTTCCGGATAAGGCAAATCGCTCTTCACCACCATCGCATAACGCAAAGGCACAGTGAAAATCACGCCCAAAATACCGCCGGACATACACAGCAGCGTAGTCTGCCAAAACGGAAAGCCCGCCCAATAACCGGCCATCAGCAAACCCGGCAAGATAAAAATAATACTGGAGAGCGTACCCGCAGCCGAAGCCTGAGTCTGCACCATATTATTTTCCAGAATATTGCTGCCTTTAAAAAACTTCAAAACCGCCATCGAAATCACCGCAGCCGGAATCGAAGACGCAAAAGTCAGACCCACCTTCAAGCCCAAATACACATTGGATGCCGTAAAAATCACCGTAATCAACGCACCGAGTATCATCCCCCGCAGCGTCAGTTCACGGAAACTCGCATAAGGATCAACCGCCTGTTTCATAAAAAATCTTCCTGTATCAGGTAAACAATCAAATCAAAACTTTTCAGACGGCCTTTTGATACATCCATCAGGCCGTCTGAAAAGCCTCTCTCTTACCATTTTAATGAACTATCCGATTACACGCAAAAACCCTATTTATTTTCATTTGACGCCAAACAATAAAATCATATCGATACAGACGTTTGGGGCAGTTTGACGGTTTCAGGTAAAATAACGCCAAATTCATCAACTGTTCAGAAAGCCGCCGCCATGTATTCACTCGTCCGCCCCATACTGTTCCGTTTCGATGCAGAAAAGGCCCATCATTTCACGCTCAACAGTTTGCGTTCCATCGAAAAACTCGGCCTGCTGCCCAAGGTGGACAGCCACACCCGACCAACCGAGCTGATGGGTTTGCAGCTGCCCAATCCGGTCGGATTGGCGGCAGGTTTGGACAAAAACGGCGAGTGTATCGATGCGTTTGCCGCTTTGGGTTTCGGCTTTGTCGAAATCGGTACGGTAACGCCCAAGCCGCAGCCGGGCAATCCGCAGCCACGCCTTTTCCGCGTTCCCGAACACCAAGGCATCATCAACCGCATGGGTTTCAACAACCACGGCATCGACGCGATGATCCGCAACATTGAAAACAGCCGCTTTAAAGGCATTTTGGGCATCAACATCGGCAAAAATGCCGTTACGCCGATTGAAAACGCGGCCGACGATTATCTGATTTGCTTGGAAAAAGCCTACGCCCACGCGAGCTACATCACGGTCAATATTTCTTCCCCAAATACGAAAAACCTGCGTGCCTTGCAGGGCGGCGACGAGTTGAGCGCATTGTTGGAAGCCTTGAAAAACAAACAGGCGCAACTGGCGGCCGCGCATGGCAAATATGTGCCGCTGGCGGTCAAAATTGCGCCGGATTTGGACGAAGCGCAAATCGACGACATCGCCCATGTGGTCAAATCTGTGGAAATGGACGGCATCATCGCCACCAACACAACCATCGATAAATCAAGCTTGGGCAACCATCCGCTCGCAGGCGAACAAGGCGGCTTGAGCGGCTTGCCCGTACGCGAGAAAAGCAATCAGGTGTTGAAACTTTTGGCGGAACGCATTGACGGCAAACTGCCGATTATCGGCGTCGGCGGCATTATGAACGGCGCGGACGCGGCAGAAAAAATCCGCTTGGGCGCCAGTGCGGTTCAGGTGTACAGCGGTTTGATTTATCGCGGCCCTGAGTTGATTAAAGAGTGTTTGGCTGCGTTGAAATGATACTTTTCTAAAAAACAAGGCCGTCTGAAATCTTTCAGACGGCCTTTTGATATGCTTTCATTCTTCAAACAGATTGCCTTGTGCCAATAAAGTTTTGACCGGTGCAAAATCGCGGCGGTGTTCCGGCAATACGCCGTATTGTTTCAACGCGGCCAAATGTTGCGCCGTGCCGTAGCCTTTATGGCGGTCAAACCCGTATTGCGGATAGCGTTTCGCCAATTCATACATTTCCGCATCACGCGCGGTTTTGGCCAAAACCGAAGCGGCGGAAATTTCGATGATTTTGCTGTCGCCTTTGACCACGGCTTCGGCAGGGACATTCAAATCTTTCGGCACGCGGTTACCGTCTATCCACACTTTGTCGGGCACAACCGACAGCCCCTCGACTGCTCGCTTCATTGCCGCCATGGTTGCGTGCAGGATGTTCAGTCGCAGGATTTCGTCGGGGTCGGCAAAGGCAATGCTCCATGCAACCGCCTGTTCCTTAATCATCTGCGCCAACATATCGCGCTTTTTTTCGCTCAGTTTTTTTGAATCGGTTAAACCCGGCAGGTCAAAATGTTCCGGCAAAATCACTGCCGCCGCAAATACGCTGCCGACCAAAGGGCCGCGTCCCGCTTCGTCCACGCCTGCGCTAAAAACCGTCGCCATTTCTTCACCGCCTGTCTGATTCAAAGCCGCCATTATATCTGCTTGCGGCAGAGAAATTCTGCAATAGTTCAAACCGTTGGAGAGCAGTTCAAATTTCATCTGCTTTACCAATCAGTTATAATTTACATCCCCACATACCGATACGTCTTACAACATGCCTGCCCAATCCGAACGCCTCCATTTTTCCGAACGCTGGCTCAATGCCTACGAACGCTACCGCTATCGCCGCCATATCCACGCCTTCCGCCTCGGCTTGGCAATCGTGTTTTCCACCCTGTTGGCCAAAGTCTTCCACCTGCAACACGGCGAGTGGATCGGCATGACCGTCTTTGTCGTCCTCGGCATGCTGCAATTCCAAGGCGCGATTTACTCCAAAGCGGTCGAACGGATGCTCGGCACGGCCATCGGTTTGGGTGTCGGTTTGGCCGTTTTATGGTTGAACCAACATTATTTGCAAGACGGCGTTTTCTTCTATCTGATTATCGGTGCCGCCAGCGCGGTGGCCGGTTGGTCTGCGGTCGGCAAAAACGGTTATGTCGCCATGCTTGCCGGTTTGACCATGTGCATGCTCATCGGCGACAGCAGCCACCATTGGCTTGACAGCGGCCTGATGCGCGCCATGAACGTTTTGATTGGTGCCGCCATCGCCATTGCCGCCGCCAAACTCCTGCCCCTGCGCTCCACCCTGATGTGGCGCTTCATGCTTGCCGACAACCTCACCGACTGCGCCAAAATGATTGCTGAAATCAGCAACGGCAAGCGCATGACGCGCGAGCGTTTGGAACAAAACATGATTAAAATGCGCCAAATCAACGCCCGTATGGTCAAAAGCCGCAGCCATCTGGCCGCCACATCCGGTGAAAGCCACATCAGCAACAATATGATGGAAGCCATGCAGCATGCCCACCGCAAAATCGTCAACACCACCGAGCTGCTCCTGACCACCGCCGCCAAACTGCGCGCGCCCACGCTCAACGAAAGCGAAATCCGCCTGCTCGACCGCCATTTCAACCAGCTCCAACGCGAGCTGCGACTGACCGTCCGCCTCATCAAAGGCCACTACGCCCGCCGCATCCGCATCGATACTTCGCTCAATACCGAACTAAGCAAACCGGCCGCCCGCCTGCATTACGACTGGCAAGGCTTCCTCTGGCTCAGCACCAATATGCGCAACGAAATCGCCGCTTTGGTGATCCTGTTGCAACGTTCGCGCAATAAATGGTTGGACAAAAAAGAATTGCAACGCCTCAAAGAACACCTGCGCAACGATACCGATCCAGAGCAACAATAGGCCGTCTGAAAAACACAAACTCAAAATAAAAGACAAAAACGAATTAGCCGCCGATAACATCGGCCAATAAAAAGGCCGTCTGAAACTCAATGGTTCAGACGGCCTTTCAATCAATCCAAGCAACAATAAATGCCGCATAAAGCAAAATCCCCTGCGATTGCAGGGGATTTTTATATTTGGTTGCGGGAGCAGGATTCGAACCTACGACCTTCGGGTTATGAGCCCGACGAGCTACCATGCTGCTCCATCCCGCGTCAGAAGTTGTAACTATACGGAAAGACGTAATCGCTGTCAAGCGTTTTTGACAGAAAATGCGAAAAACGCCGCTTTACAAAAAACCATCCGCATGGTTTAATTTTTCGTTAATAAAGAAACAGGGGTGCTGCTTTCAAATCGAGCGGCTGAGAAATACCCTTTACACCCGAACAGGATAATACCTGCGTGGGGAGTTTCGGCAAAGGTATTTTTAGACGGTTGATTGAAGATATCCAAAGGCCGTCTGAAAAAAAGCAATGCTCCTGTTTCCATTTCATAACCGAGAAACAGGAGCAATTTTTTATGACTACCGCTAAAAAAACCGGCGATGAGGCACGCCGTCTTTCCGACTTGAGCGAAGACATCGGCATCCGCTTCCAATATCCCAATTCCTACCGCGTCTATATCCCGGGCAGCCGCGCCGACATCCGCGTGCCTTTGCGCGAAATCCGTCAGGACGACACCTACACGGCGCAAGGTACGGAAGCCAATCCGCCGATTCCAGTGTACGACACCAGCGGCGCATACGGCGATCCGGCGGCACACATCGATCTAAAACAGGGTCTGCCGCACGTCCGCACCGCATGGCTGGATGAACGCGGCGATACCGAAATCCTGCCCAAGCTTTCCAGCGAATACGGCACCGAACGCGCGCACGATCCGAAAACCGCCCATCTGCGCTTCAACCAAATCACCCGCCCGCGCCGCGCCAAAGCAGGCCGCAATGTAACCCAGCTCCACTACGCCCGCCAAGGCATCATTACGCCGGAAATGGAGTTTGTCGCCATACGCGAACGCATGAAGCTGGACGAGCTTTTCAGACGGCCTGAATACGCCAAGCTCTTGAAACAACATGCAGGGCAAAGTTTCGGTGCGAATATCCCGACCCATCCCGACCAAATCACGCCCGAATTCGTGCGTCAAGAAATCGCCGCCGGACGCGCGATCATCCCTGCCAACATCAACCATCCCGAACTCGAACCGATGATTATCGGCCGCAACTTCCGCGTCAAAATCAACGGCAACTTGGGCAACTCCGCCGTCACTTCCAGCCTGACCGAAGAAGTCGAAAAAATGGTGTGGTCGCTGCGTTGGGGCGCGGACACGATTATGGACTTATCCACAGGCGCGCACATCCACGAAACGCGCGAATGGATTATCCGCAACGCGCCCGTCCCCATCGGTACCGTGCCGATTTACCAGGCCTTGGAAAAAACCGGCGGCATCGCCGAAGACCTGACTTGGGATTTGGTGCGCGACACCTTAATCGAGCAGGCAGAACAAGGCGTGGACTATTTCACCCTGCACGCAGGCGTATTGCTGCGTTATGTACCGATGACGGCCGACCGCCTCACCGGCATCGTATCACGCGGCGGCTCCATCATGGCGAAATGGTGTCTCGCCCATCATCAGGAAAACTTCCTCTACACGCATTTCGACGAAATCTGCGAAATCATGAAAGCCTACGACGTATCGTTCAGCCTCGGCGACGGCCTTCGTCCCGGCTGCATTGCCGATGCCAACGACGAATCCCAATTTGCCGAGCTGCACACCTTGGGCGAATTGACCGCCAAAGCGTGGGAGCATGATGTCCAAGTCATGATTGAAGGCCCCGGCCATGTACCGTTGCAACGCGTGAAAGAAAACATGACCGAAGAGCTGCAACATTGCTTTGAAGCACCTTTCTACACCCTCGGCCCGCTCGTTACCGACATCGCCCCCGGCTACGACCACATCACCTCGGGCATAGGCGCGACCAACATCGGCTGGTACGGCACAGCCATGCTCTGCTACGTTACCCCGAAAGAGCATTTGGGTCTGCCCGACAAAGAAGACGTGCGCACCGGCATCATCACCTACAAACTCGCCGCCCACGCCGCCGACCTCGCCAAAGGCTGGCCGGGCGCACAATTACGCGACAATGCCCTAAGCAAGGCGCGTTTCGAGTTCCGTTGGCGCGACCAATTCCGCTTAAGCCTCGACCCCGAACGCGCCGAGAGCTTCCACGACGAAACTCTGCCCGCCGAAGGCGCGAAAATCGCCCACTTCTGCTCGATGTGCGGTCCCAAATTCTGCTCGATGAAAATCACGCAGGAAGTGCGTGACTACGCTGACAAACAAAAAGCGAAGCAGCAAGGCATGGAAGAAAAAGCGATTGAGTTCGTCAAAAAAGGGGCGAAGCTTTACAGTTAAAACATAAAGCAAGAAAAGGCCGTCTGAAAATGTTTCAGACGGCCTTTTTAGCGAATAGCCTTTAAGCCAAAGCAATACGCCCTCTGGCTGCTTATTTTTCTACCCTGCGGAAATGGTGCGGACGGAAGCCGAGCGCGGCGAGGGAAACGAAGTAGAGGCCGCCGCCCAAGGCAATCAGGACGCAGAGTTGGCCTGCTTTTTTAAAGCCGCCGACGTGCACCCATTCAAACGGCAGATAAGATTGCGCCAGCCACAAACCGCCGCCCATGACGACCAAAGAGATGGCCATTTTGACCAAAAACGCAGCCCAACCTTTGCCGGGGCAGTAGATGCCGTGTTTGCGCAAAAGGAAAAACAGCAAACCTGCATTCAGACACGCGCCCAAACCGATAGCGAGGGACAGGCCGACGTGTTTGAGTGGCGAAATGAAGGCGAGGTTCATCAACTGCGTGCAAATCAGCGTGAAAATAGCGACTTTAACAGGAGTTTTGATGTTTTGACGCGCGTAGAAGCCGGGCGCCAACACTTTAATCATAATCAGACCGATCAAGCCGAAGGAATAGGCAATCAGCGCATATTGGGTCATTTGCGCATCGTGCAGCGTAAATTCACGGTACATGAACAAGGTCGTAACCAACGGGAAAGACAACACGGCAAGGCCGACGGCGGCAGGCAGGGTCAGCAGCATGCACAGGCGCAAACCCCAGTCGAGCAGACCGGAAAACTGCTCGGTATCCTGACTGGCGGCGTGTTTGGACAAGGTAGGCAGCAAAATCGTACCGAGTGCCACGCCCAAAACGCCGGTCGGCAATTCCATCAGTCGGTCGGCGTAATACATCCATGACACGCTGCCGGACTGCAAAAACGAGGCGAAGATGGTATTGATGACCAAGGAAATCTGCGCCACGCTCACGCCCAAAATAGCCGGCCCCATCTGTTTCATTACGCGGTTGACCGCCACATCTTTAAAGCTGAGTTTGGGCATTTTCAAGAAGCCCAGTTTTGCCAACCAAGGCAGTTGGAACACCAGCTGCAACACGCCGCCGACAAATACCGCCCACGCCAACGCCATAACAGGCGGATCAAAATACGGTATGAAAAACAGGGAAAAGACGATAAAGGAGATGTTCAAAAATGTCGGCGTAAAGGCGGGAATGCCGAATTTATGATAGGAATTGAGTATCGAACCGACAAAAGAGGATAGTGAAATCAATAAAATATAAGGAAACGTTACCCGCAGCAGGTCGATGGAAAGCTGAAACTTATCGGCATCTTTAGCAAAACCGGGCGCGGAAACATAAATCACCCACGGCGCGGCAAGTATGCCCAGCGCGGTAACGATGACCAACACAAACGACAACATGCCGGCCACATGACGCACAAACGCCTGCGTGGCTTCGGGCGAGCGGGTTTCTTTGTATTCCGCCAAAATCGGTACGAAGGCTTGGGCAAATGCGCCCTCTGCAAACACTCGCCGCAGCAGGTTGGGCAGTTTAAACGCGACAAAAAACGCATCCGTCGCCATGCCTGCACCAAACGCACGGGCGATAATCGTATCGCGCACAAAGCCTAAAATGCGCGACACCATCGTCAGGCTGCCAACCTTGGCCAATGCTCCCAATAAATTCATGTATTTTCCTTACTTGTCTTTCAGGCCGTCTGAAAATCCGGCTTCTTCCAATACTGCCGCCGCAGCCAATGCCGCCGTATCTTTTTTCAACAGCAGATGCAAGGCGTGAAAATCCTGTTCCAACGCGGCCACGGCTTCAGGGCGGTCATACCAGTCTGCCACGGCCTGTGCCAGTTTTTCAGGGACGGCATCGTGTTGCAGCAGCTCGGGAACGGCGGCTTTACCCAACAGAATATTGGGCAAACCGACATGCGGCACTTTGATTTTGTTTTTCACATACGCATAAGTTAGCGGCGAAATTTTGTAGCTGATAACCATAGGCCGCTTGCACAAGGCCACTTCCAAAGTCGCCGTACCACTGGTGACCAATACCACGTCGGCAGCGGCGCAAACCGTATCCGACTGCTTGTCGGTCAGCGTGATGGGAAGGGCGGCGAATTCAGGCTGCGCCAAAATTTCGCTAATGCGTTTGCGCGTTGCGGCCGTTGCCACAGGCAGTAAAAACCGTGCCTGCGGATAACGTTTCAGCAGCAATAAGGCCGTCTGAAAAAACACCGCCGCCATGTAATCGATTTCGCTCACACGGCTGCCGGGCAATATGGCAAACACGGGCACGTCCGCAGGCACGCCCAGCTTCTGCCGCGCCGCCGCCCTATCCGCTTCCACCGGCATGGTTTGCGCCATCGGATGGCCGACAAACTCGGCCTTGCCTCCGGCATCGATATAAAGCTGGGGCTCCATCGGAAACAGGCACAACACGCGGTTGACCTGATGTACGATTTTATTGACTCGTTCGCGCCGCCACGCCCACACCGATGGGCTGACGTAATG
This sequence comes from Neisseria sp. 27098_8_158, assembly GCF_041433145.1. Taxonomy (NCBI): domain Bacteria; kingdom Pseudomonadati; phylum Pseudomonadota; class Betaproteobacteria; order Neisseriales; family Neisseriaceae; genus Neisseria; species Neisseria sp. 27098_8_158. The sequence continues at coordinate 135,553 of NZ_JAPWAZ010000002.1, read as the reverse complement.
AATGGTATGAATGCCTGCCTGCTTGAGTTTTTCCGCCACGCCGAGATTGAAGTCCGGCGCATCGATGCCGATAAACACATCCGGCTTGAGGCGGATTAAATCGCTCACCAGCCCTTTGCGGATTTTCAAAATCTGCGGCAGGCGTTTGATAACTTCAACAAAACCGCGCACCGCCAGCTTTTCCTGATCGTACAAACTCTCGAAACCCTCCGCCTTCATACGCTCGCCTCCGATGCCGGTAAACCGCGCATTCGGGCAACGCGCCTTAATGGCACGGATTAAGTGTGCGCCGAGCAAGTCGCCGGAAGCTTCGCCGACGCTGATGGCGATAAGGGGGGAAGGATTGGGATTCATGTGTTAAGGTTCGGAAGCTAAAAGATTTTGGGGCGGTTATTTGTCCGCCCATTTTCAGACGGCATCGACAGCAAACAGACAGGAAAACTGCCCCAATGCGCGGATTTTTGCAATCCAAAGGCCGTCTGAAACAGTTTCAGACGGCCTTCAATCCATCAATCAACGGATAATACCGCGTGTGGATTGTGCAAAAAAGTCTTTAAATACTGCCAATTCGCTTTGGGTTTCGGCACGTTTCAGGATATCTGCTTTGGCTTCTTCAAATGGAATGCCGCGATGGTAAATGGTTTTATACGCATCTTTGACGGAGGCAATCTGTTCGGCAGTGAAACCGTTGCGGCGCATACCTTCGCTGTTGAGGCCGGCCGGTTCGGCGCGGTAACCTGCAGCCATAAAGTATGGCGGTACGTCTTTGTGTACGCCGGCGGCAAACGCGGTCATGGCGTAGTCGCCGATTTGGCAGAACTGGAACACCAGCGTGTAGCCGCCCAAGACAACGTAGTCGCCGATGGTAACGTGGCCTGCGAGTGAGGCGTTGTTGGCGAAGATGGTATGGTTGCCGACCACGCAGTCATGGGCGAGATGGCAGTAGGCCATAATCCAGTTGTCGTCGCCGATACGGGTTTCGCCGATACCGGTGACCGTACCGAGGTTAAACGTCGTAAATTCGCGGATGGTGTTGCCGTTGCCGATAATCAGCTTGGTCGGCTCGTCGCGGTATTTTTTGTCCTGCGGAATTTCGCCGAGGCTGGCAAATTGGAAAATGCGGTTGTTTTCACCGATGGTCGTATGGCCGTTGATGACGACGTGCGGGCCGATTTCGGTATTCGCACCGATTTGCACATTGGGGCCGATGATGCTGTATGGGCCGACTTTGACGCTGGAGTCGAGTTCGGCTTTAGGGTCGATAACGGCGGTCGGATGGATAAGGGTCATGCTGTCTCCTTGCTGTCTGATACAGGTATTGCCTGCAAGATGCCGTCTGAACTTTCAGACGGCCCGTCCCATTCTTACACCACGCGTTTGGCGCACATAATCACGGCTTCAACGGCAACTTGACCGTCGACTTTGGCAACGGCGTTGAATTTGCCGATACCGCGTTTGTTGGTCAACAGCTCGACTTCAAAAACCAGTTGGTCGCCAGGGATAACTTGGCGTTTGAAACGGGCGTCATCGATACCGGCGAAGAAGAAGAATTCGTTTTCTTTGCGGCCGCCTTCGCTGAGGATGGCCAGTGTGCCGCACGCTTGCGCCATGGCTTCGATAATCAACACGCCAGGCATCACGGGCAGGTCGGGAAAGTGGCCTTGGAACTGCGGCTCGTTCATGGTGACGTTTTTAATCGCAGTCAGGGTTTTCATCGGTTCGAACGCAGTAATGCGGTCGAGTTGCAAAAACGGATAACGGTGTGGGATAAGTTTTTGAATGTCTTTGGCTTCGATCGGGAGTTGTACGTCCATGATGTTCGTCTTTCCTTGTTTGTATTGGGTTTAAACGTATTCGGATGCGGGGCGCGGACTGTTTGCGCCGCCTTTAGGCTTCGTCGCTGTCGGCAAGCTGTTTTTCCAGCGTTTTGAGGCGTTTGTTCATTTCGCTCAAACGGTGGATATAAACGGCATTGCGCGCCCAGTCTTTGTAGCCCGACATCGGGAAAATACCGGCCAAATGCTGGCCGCTTTCGGTAATGCTGTGGGTAACGGATGTACCGCCGCCGATGGTGGTTTTATCGGCGATTTCGATGTGTCCGACCGTGCCGACGCCGCCGCCGATAATGCAATAATTGCCGATGGTGACGCTGCCGGAAATACCGGTTTTGGCGGCGATAACGGTGTGCGCACCGATTTTGCAGTTGTGGCCGATTTGGACTTGGTTGTCGATTTTGGTGCCGTTGCCGACGGTCGTGTCGCTCATTGCGCCACGGTCGATATTGGTGTTCGAACCGATTTCCACATCATCGCCCAGCGTGACTGCGCCGGTTTGCGGAATTTTAAACCATGAATCGCCGGCGAAGGCTAAGCCGAAACCGTCCGCGCCGATGACGGCGCCGCTGTGGATTTCGACACGGTTGCCCAAAGTGCAGCCGTAATAGATGACGGAGTTGGGATGCAACACGACTTCATCGCCCAACGTGCAATCGTGTTGAACAACGGCATTGGCCAAAATACGGCAGCCTTCGCCCAATACGGTATTCGCGCCGATATAGGCATTCGCGCCGATTTCGCAGCTTGCCGGCACTTTGGCACTGGCCTCGACAACGGCAGTCGGATGTACGCCACCCTGTGCTTTGACAATCGGCGAGAACAATCGTGCCACTTTGGCAAAATAAAGATAAGGGTCGGCAGCCACAATCAGGTTGCGGCCCGCAAATTCGTCCGCGGCTTTTGGCGACACAATCACTGCGCCTGCCTGACTGTCGTGCACTTCGGCTTTGTATTTCGGATTGGCCAAAAAGCTGATGTGTTCTGCCTGCGCCTGATCCAACGGACGGACGGCGGTAATGGCGATATCTTCGCCTTTCCATTCGCCGCCGAGTTGGGAAACGATTTGGGACAGGGTGTATGCTTGTGAAGTCATGATAATCTGCCGTCAAGATGTCAGGCCGTCTGAAAGATGCCGGTTTGGGTTTCAGACGGCCTTAGGTTTGTCTGTATGGTTACATTCGCTGCCGAGCAGGGTCAGTGTGCATTTAGGGCTTTGATAACGCTGTCGGTAATGTCGTAGCGGCCGTTGACGTAAATCACATCCTGCAAGATGAAGTCGTAACCTTCACGCTTGGCCAAATCGACGATGACGCGGTTGGCATTTTGCTGGAGCGCGGCAAATTCTTCATTGCGGCGCAGATTGTAGTCTTCTGCCAACTCGGCCTGCTGCTTGCGGAATTTCTGTACCAGATTGCGCCATTTTTGGGTTTCCGCTTCCTTTTGGCTGTCGTTGAGCTTGTCGCCGCTCAGTTTTCGCTCCAAAGCCTCGCCTTCCTGTTGCAACTTTTGCAAGGCGGTTTGACGGCTTTTGAACTCTTTTTCCAAAGTCATCTGAATGTTTTGCGCCTGCTTGGATTCCTGATAAACGCGCTCGGTATTGATAAAACCGATTTTCTGCACGCCATCCGCCGCCGCTTGCGGCAACAGCACGAAACCCGGCAGGGCTACGGCGAGGACACGGAGGGTGTCGGCTATTTTACTCATAATAAAAATCCTTGCTTGAAAACAAACAGGCGGTTTGCAATAAGCTTGCCGCCAATCTGCCATGAGGCCGTCTGAAACGGACAAACCCGGTTTCAGACGGCCTAAACATCATCAGAATGTCGTACCGAGTTGGAATTGGAAGCGTTGGATTTCGTCGCCTTCTTTTTTCTTAATCGGATAAGCATAACTGAACTTCATCGGACCCAGCGGAGAGAGCCAAGTCACGGCAGCACCGGCAGAGTAACGCAATTCGTTTTTGAATGTCGATTTGTGCGTAGTGCCTACGCCATACACGTTTTGGAACGCGCCATTGGTGTAATAAGAATTGCTGCTGCTGTCATTGTAGGTTTTGTCGTCCCACACGCTGCCTGCATCGGCAAACAGGCTCAGACGGACAGTACGCGAGTCTTTAATACCCGGCATCGGGAAGAGCAACTCTGCGGAAACGTTGGCTTTTTTGTTACCGCCGTAGCTGATTTTTTCTCCGTATTCGTCATAGACTTTCGGGCCCAGCGTACCGCTTTCAAAGCCGCGGACAGAACCTAAGCCGCCGCCGTAGAAGTTTTCAAAGAACGGCATGGTTTTGGTTTTGCCGTAGCCGTTGCCATAACCGACTTCGCCACCCAGCATCAATGTGAAATCTTTGCTCAACGGGAAGAACCAAGTTTGGTTGTGGGTCAGAGTGTAGTATTGCAGGTCGCTGCCCGGCAAGGCGATTTCGCCGTTTACGCCGGTCAGGTAACCGCGGGTCGGCCACAAGGCATTGTCGGTTTTGTTGCGGCCCCAGCCGATGGTACCTTTGTACAACCAGCCTTTGAAGCTACCCACGCCGCTACCGTCGCCCTTACCGTATTGATTGATAAAGTCGGCATAGCGTTTAGGCGCGCCTTTGTAGGTGTTCACGGTCAAACGCTCTGCGGCCAAACCGAAGTTCACACGGTCATATTCGGTAACCGGAATACCGATACGCAAACCGCCGCCGAAAGTTGTGGTTTTATATTGTTTCGCGCTGGAAGAAGCTTTACGCGGGTCGTAAGTCTTACCATAAAGGTCGTAGCCCAAGCTTACGCCGTCAGGTGTGAAGTATGGGTCGGTAAACGACAATGAGCCGTTTACTGTGGTTTTACTGCGGGAAGCGCGCAGGGCAACGGATTTACCCGTACCGAACAGGTTGTCTTGAGCCACACCGGCAGACATTACCAAACCGGTATCCTGAACCCAACCTGCGCTCAAGTCGAGCGAGCCGGTAGAACGTTCGGTCAGGCTCATGTTCAGGTCAACTTGGTCGGGCGTATTGGCCACAGGAACCGCATCAAATTGAACGTTGTCGAAGTAGCCCAACAACTCAACGCGCTCTTTAGAACGTTGCAGTTTGGCAGAGTCGTAAGGCGCTGATTCCATTTGGCGCAACTCGCGGCGGATGACTTCGTCACGGGTTTTGTTGTTGCCGGTAATGTTGATTTCGTTTACATAGATTTTGCGGCCCGGTTGAACGGTCAGCACAAAATCAACAGTATGCGTTTCGGCATTTGGAATCGGTTGGACATTGATTTCGCTGAATGCGTAACCTGCCTGACCCATGCGGTTTTGGATGGCTTCGAGCGAATTGGACATTTGCGCGCGCTCGTACCATTTGCCCGGCTTCATGGTCAGCAGTTTTTCCAAATCTTCTTTCGGCACTTCCAGCGTATCGCCTTCGATGCGTACATTGCCCCAACGGAAGCGGTCGCCTTCGCTGACGGTTACTTTAATGGTTTGCTTGGTTTTGTCTTCGTTGGTTTGGATATCGGTATCCAAAATACGGAAGTTGAAGTAGCCGTTGTTTTGGTAGTAATTGGTAATTTTTTCCATGTCCTGAGCAAATTTTTGCTCATTGAACTGGTTGCTCTTGGTAATCCAAGTCCACATGCCGCCTTCGCTCAGGGACATTTGTTTCAGCAGGCGGCGGTCGGAATAAACTTCGTTGCCTTCAAAGGAAATATCGGTAATCTTGGTAGATTTGCCCTCTTCGATGGCGATATCAATAGATACGCGGTTACGGGCGAGTTTGGTTACAGTCGGAGTGATTTGGACAGACTGTTTGCCTCGGCTCAAATACTCTTCTTTCAAACCGGCAACGGCTTGGTTCAGCGTTGCTTGGTTGAAGTATTGGGATTGCGCCAAACCGAAGGCTTCAAGGTTTTTCTTGATGGCATCGTTTTGCAGCATTTTCGCGCCGGTAATATTGAGCGAGCTGATGGTCGGACGCTCAATCACGGTCAGCAGGACTTGATTGTCCATGGTTTCGACGCGTACGTCGTCAAAGAAACCGGTTGCATAGAGTTTTTTGATGATTTCTTCACTGCGTGCATCATTGAAATTATCACCGACTTTAACGGGCAGGTAGTTGAAGACGGTACTCGGCTCGGTGCGTTGCAGGCCTTCGACGCGGATGTCCTGAATGGTAAAGTCAGCCAATGCCATTGGCGACAGGCTCAATACCATTAAAGCGGAAGCAATCTGGTTCAGTTTCATAAATTATCCAAACAAACGGTTGATGTCATTAAAGAAAGCCACAGCCATCATCAAAAGCATGGCTGCCAGTCCGAAGCGCAGGCCGACTGCCTGTATGCGCTCGCTCAAAGGCTTTCCGCGTATCCATTCGGCGGTATAGAAAACCAAATGTCCGCCGTCTAAAACGGGTATGGGCAAAAGGTTCAACACGCCTAAGCTGATGCTGACCAAGGCCAGAAATTCGAGGTAGCTCTGCAATCCGAGTTTGGCGGACTGTCCGGCGACATCGGCAATGGTCAGGGGACCGGAAATATGGTTCAAAGAGGCATTGCCTGTAACCAGTTTTCCGAAAAATTTGAGGGTCGTCCACGAATAGTTGACGGTTTTGTTCCAACCCAATTCAAAGGCTTGGGCAACGGAAGGCGTATAACGGTAGCGGATGGTTTTATCCCACTCTTTATCCGCCTGAGCGGCAAGCCCTGCTCTACCCACCAGCACGCCTGCCGACTGCTCGACGCTGTCCGGTCGGATAGCGGTCGCCAGTATTTTGCCGTCGCGCTCGTAAGTCAGCTCGATTCGTTTACCGGGGCTGGCGCGGAAGAGTTCCGTCCATGCCTGCCAGCTCTCGATGGGCTTCCCATCGGCGGTCAGCAGTTTGTCGTTTTCCTTCAAACCTGCTTTTTCGGCCGGACTATTGGCCAAGACTTTGCCGATGCGGTTAGTAATTCTAAAAGGCAAAAGGCCGATGTTGCCTTGGCTTTTCGCAACTTTACCTGCTTCAGGCGTGCCGGCGGCATCAATTATGCGGATGGCTTGGGTATTTGAGGCCGTCTGAACAGCAACTTTTACAGGGCCGGCTTCAAGGTTCAGCACCATCTCGGTTTGCGCATCACTCCAGTCTTTTACGGAGATTCCGTTGACCGATACAATCTTATCGCCTGCCTGAAAACCTGCTTTGGCGGCAATACTGCTAGGCTCAACCATGCCGACATAGGGGCGCAACTCAGTTACGCCGAAGGAAAAGCTCAAACCATAAAGCAAAACGGCCAAAATCAAATTGGTCAAAGGGCCGGCGGCGACAATGGCGATGCGCTTGGCCGGATGCTGCTTGTCAAAGGCGTACGGCAAATCTGCCTCTGCCACCTCTCCTTCGCGCGTATCGACCATTTTAACGTAACCGCCCAGCGGAATCGGGGCAAGACACCACTCGGTATCGCCGCGTTTTCGGGTGAAAAAGGGCTTACCAAAGCCGACGGAAAAGCGCACGACTTTAACGCCGCACCAGTGGGCAACAATATAGTGTCCGAACTCATGCAGGCTGACCAAAATCAGAATGGCGACGATAAAGGCTAAAAAGGTTTGCAAAAAAATCCCCCTGAGTGGAATGTGATAATCAACGGATAAGGCCGTCTGAAAACCGATTATAAAGGCAGTTGTTCCATTTTGTCTGCCTAAATGCCAAGCGGTTGACGTTTCAGACGGCCTGTCATTGAAGCTTTATTGTTTGCCGATAAAGGCTTCTGCCTGTCTACGTGTTTGCGCGTCTTGCGCCAGCAGGCCTTCGATATCGTGACGGCCGTCTGAAAAATTTTGGGCAAGGCAGTGGGCAACGACTTTGGCAATATCGGTAAACTTGATGCGTTTATCTAAAAAAGCGGCCACGGCAACTTCGTTGGCGGCGTTCAGCACGCAAGGCGCGGCGCCGCCTGCATTCATGGCCTGATAGGCAAGTTTCAGGCATGGAAAACGGTCAAAGTCAGGTTTTTGGAAGGTCAATGCGGACAATGCGCCGAAATCCAGCTCGCCCACGCCAGAGTCGATACGTTCGGGCAGGCCCAAGCAATAAGCAATCGGCGTACGCATATCGGGATTACCCAACTGCGCCAATACCGAACCATCGCGATAACGCACCATGCTGTGTATCACGGATTGTGGATGGATGACGACTTCCAGTTTTTCCGGCGGACAGTTAAACAACCAATGCGCCTCAATCAACTCCAAGCCCTTATTCATCATTGATGCGGAATCGACGGAAATCTTGCGGCCCATGCTCCAATTCGGATGCTTGACCGCCTGTTCGGGCGTAATGCTGTCAAATGTACTTAAATCAGTGTTAAGGAAAGGACCGCCCGATGCAGTCAGGATAATCGAATTGATACCGTGCTCATTTAGACGGCCTGTGTAATCCCTTGGCAATACTTGGAAGATGGCATTGTGTTCACTGTCAATCGGCAAGACGGTAGCGCCGTTTTGACGGGCGGTTTCCATAAACAATGCACCGGAAACCACCAGTGTTTCTTTGTTTGCCAGATAAATGGTTTTGCCTTTTTTAGCGGCGGCCAAAGCCGACGGCAAGCCGGCCGCGCCGACAATGGCACACATTACGCCGCTGACTTCATCGGCAGAGGCGACATCAATCAGGGCTTGAGAACCATATAAAACCTGCGTACTGATGCCTTCTTGCTTGAGTTTCTTTTCCAGCTCGGCCGCATGGCCGGCATCGCCGATAACGGCATATTCCGGACGGAACTGTTTGCATTGCGCCGCCAGCTTGTCCACCTGCCTATGCCCTGCCAGCGCGAACACGCGGAATTTTTCGGGATGGCGGGAAACAACGTCTAAAGTGCTTTCGCCTATGCTGCCGGTACTGCCTAATATGGTCAGAACTTGTTGTGTCATGGTGTGTTCTTTGTGTGCTGTGCAAACGGTATTCATTGTGTTTGAAATAGATTTCTTTGCCGTTTCCAATTTTCAGACGGCCTTTTACCTCCCGGCTAAACAGGCCGTCTGAAAGAATTACTCAATGCCGTATTCGATGGTAACAACCAGTCGGACTTGTTTGCCGACGGTACTTTTATCGTAAGAACCGCCGTATTCGTCATCCTCGCTGCTGCCGGTGTCGGCATAGATGTTGAACGATCCTTGCGAAGCAGAACGCATGGCGCCCACTTTGCCACCGCCGGTTTTGGCAAATTCGGCCGCGCGTTTCTGCGCATCCTCAGTCGCCTGCGTAATCAAATCGCGTTTGATGGTTTCCAAATTGCCCAGCAAATATTGCGGATTGTCGAAGCGGATAAATTCGTTTTGCGCACGGAAATTCAAAATGGCGCGCTGGGCGGCTTGGATTTTGTCCAGTTTTTTGGTGTTGACCACAATATTGAGGTCGCCGTCGTAGCCGTTGGGCGTGCGGGTTACGTTGCCCAGTTCGTCTCGGGTTTCATTGAAAACGCGCGACACTTCGGGCAGGCCCACTTTCATTTCAGCCGCCGCAAAGCCTTGCTCACCCAAAAACTTAGACAGCTTCTTGCGTCTTGCCGTCAGCAAATCCAAAACTTCCTGATAGCTCTCGCCGTGCGCATTTACGCCCGTATTCCACGTCGCGCTGTCGGATTGGAAGTTTTTCTCCGCCAAACCTTTTACGGTAATCGTCCCCGGCTGACGCAGATTCTTAAACTGCACACCCAAAATAAACGCCGCAGCCATCAATCCCAGTGCCAACAATACGCCCAAGATTGATAAAGATGAAATCTGTTTTTGTTCGGACATAATCAGCTTCCTCAACCACGTCAGACAGGCGGTTTAAAACAAATATACAAAGGCGGCATAAATGCTGATAACGGCAATCAGGCTGTCCACACGGTCGAACACGCCGCCGTGTCCCGGCAACAGATTACTGCTGTCTTTGATACCAGCCGCACGTTTGAGCCAGCTTTCCAGCAAATCGCCGCACACGCTGACAATGGTCAGAATCAAGCCGATCAAAATAGTTTTTAACCAACCGGCTTCAAAAGCCAGCCAACCGGCTTTCCATACGATGGTCATGTACACGGCAACGCATAATGCGCCGCCGATCGCACCTTCCCAGCTTTTACCCGGGCTGATGGTCGGCGCAATTTTGCGCTTGCCAAACGACTTGCCGCAGAAATACGCGCCAATATCGGCCACCCAAACCAAACCCATAATTGCCAATAAAGACAGCGCGTCTTCAGGCTGAGGGCGCAGGTAAACCAGTGCGAACCAAAACGGCATCACCAACAACCAACCGACCGTGTAAGCCTGCCAGCCGCCGTTCAACTTCCATTTCGCCTTCAGCCACCAAGGCATGACAATCAGCCAAAACGCCAATACGACATACCAAACCAAATCAGGCAACTGCCAACCGCCGGCATAGGCAATCACGCCAAACACCAGCGTTGAAGCCAAATAATGATTGATTTTCAGCTTGTCCAAGCCGCTCATGCGGGCATATTCCCACAAAGTCAGCATGGCAATCAGGCCGCAAAACGCCGCCCACAGCCACATAGGTGCATAAAATAGCATACCCAGCATCAGCGGCAAGAGCCACAGCGCCGTCAAAATCCGTTGTTTCAACATAGTTCTCAACCCCGTTGCTGCTCAACCGGCAGCTGTTCGGAAGTCCGCCCGAAGCGGCGCTCCCGTTTTTGGAACGAAGCAATCGCCTCGTTCAGCGATTTCTCATTAAAATCAGGCCACAGCGTATCCGTAAAATACAATTCCGCGTACGCCATCTGCCACAGCAGGAAATTACTGATGCGCGTCTCGCCGCCGGTGCGGATAAACAAATCCGGCTCGGGTGCATCGCCCAACATCAAATAACGCGACAACGCCTCTTCCGTAATCTCAGTTGCACCCTCGGCAATCAACTGATTTGCCGCCTGCAAAATATCCCAGCGGCCGCCATAATCGGCGGCAATGCTCAAAGTCAAACCGGTATTGTTTGCCGTCAACGCCTCTGCCGCCTCAATCCCCTTCAGGATTTCAGCATTAAACCGCTCACGGCTGCCGATGACTCTCAAGCGCATATTGTTATCGTGCAAACGGCGCACCTGCTTTTGCAAAGCCTGCAAAAACAGCCCCATCAGAAAAGAAACCTCTTCCTCGGGGCGTCGCCAGTTTTCAGTCGAAAAAGCAAACACGGTCAAATACCGCACACCCAGTTCAGCACAATGCTTCACCATGTTCTCCAGCGCATCCAAGCCGCGCTTATGCCCCATCACACGGGGAAGAAAACGCTTCTTTGCCCAACGTCCGTTGCCGTCCATAATCACAGCAATATGTCGGGGGATGGCAGAGTGTTCCAAAATCGTCTGCGTACTGCTTTTCATGTCTGCCTTTCAGGGAGCAAACCGTCCAAAGGCCGTCTGAACGGTTTGCACACAGAATTAAATCGCCATCAAATCTTCTTCTTTGGCAGCCAAGAGCTTGTCTGCCTCAGCAATGTATTTGTCGGTCAACTTCTGAACCGCTTCCTCGCCACGACGTGCTTCATCTTCAGAAATCTCTTTGTCTTTCAACAGTTTTTTGATGTGGTCGTTTGCATCACGGCGTACATTGCGGATAGACACACGGCCTTCTTCTGCCTCACCGCGTACCACTTTAATCAAATCTTTACGGCGTTCCTCAGTCAACATAGGCATAGGGACACGGATCAAATCGCCGACAGAAGCAGGGTTCAGGCCCAAGTTGGAATCACGGATCGCTTTCTCGACTTTTGCAGCCATATTGCTCTCGAACGGTTTCACACCAATCGTACGCGCATCCAAAAGCGTTACGTTTGCCACTTGGCTCACAGGCACCATGCTGCCCCAGTATTCCACTTCCACTTGGTCAAGCAGGCCGGTATGCGCACGGCCGGTACGCACCTTAGCCAAGTTTTCTTTCAACACTTCCAGAGAACGCTGCATTTTGCCTTCAGCTGTCTTTTGAATATCATTAATCATCTTATACTTTCAATTTCATAGGAATAAAACAGGATTAACCGAGAATAGTACCGTTAAACCGCCCTCACGACAAGGCTTTACGCCCCAACAGCCTTGTTTTCTAACCGATATTTAACATCAAACAAAATAAAGGCCGTCTGAAAATCTTTCAGACAGCCTTTCCCTTATTCAAATCCTACTCTCTATTCCGCTCATTCCAAAAGTAACGCCATACGAAGCATGGGAAGGCAAAAATCAGGTAGAGGCAGACAACGGTCGCGTAAAACTCCCAGTCTTGGGCATGTACGGCTCCGGCGCGTGATTCAAGGATATAGGCGAGGATCGCGGTAAGAAGGAAGCCTGCCAGCAATTCGATCAAGTGATGACCGATGTGTTTGCGTTTCAGGGCGATGATGCCGAAAAATTTGGTGGTAATAAATGGTGCGTTGGCAAAGATAAGCGCCAACAGCAAAAGAATGTACATGGATGCGGTCATGGTGGTCTTTCTGTTTTCAGACGGCCTGTGTGTGATTTTAACATGTTAAATGGGCATTCTTGCCCATCATTATCCCTGGAATATTCAATATCTTGATGATACCCGCTTGATGATTGTTCAAAGGCTTGAGGCCGTCTGAACTTTGGGTATATTTCATCCGAATGCGAATCCTAACAAAAACGGCGACTTTGGAACAGCCGCCGTTGGTTTTGTTTGAAGCTTACAGGGTATTTTCCAATGCTTTGGCACACCAGTCGATAACGGTTTGCGGCATGATACCCCAGAGGAGCAGCAGGAAGGCATTGACCGTCAGGACAAATTTGGCGGCATAGTTGCTGCCGACCGGCTGATCATGATCAGGCGCATCGAAGTAGATGACTTTGACCACGCGAAGGTAGTAGAACGCGCCAATCAGAGACATGATGACGGCAAACACTGACAACCATACATAGCCTTGTTTCAAGAGCGCCATAATCACGCCAAACTTAGCGTAGAAGCCCATCAGCGGTGGAATACCCGCCATGGAGAACATGGACAGCAACATCAGGAAGGCAAACCATGCATGGCGGTGGTTGAGGCCTGCGAGGTCTTTGATGTCTTCACACTCAATGTCTTTGGTGGACAATACCATCAAAACGCCGAAGCTGACTGCCGCCATCAAAGCATAGGTAATGGCGTAATACAAACCTGCAGTAAAGCCGACTGCGCCTGCCATAAACGCCAACAGGATAAAACCCATGTGCGATACGGTAGAATAGGCAAGCATACGTTTGATATTGGTTTGCATGATGGCGGCAAGGTTACCGACCACCAAAGAAGCAACGGCAAGGATGGCCAACATCGGCGCCCAGTCTGAATGTATGGTACCCATACCGGTAACAAGGATACGGAACGCGAAGACAACGGCGGCAATTTTCGGAGCCGTACCCACAAAGGCGGTAACAGAGGTCGGCGCGCCATCGTACACATCGGGCACCCACATATGGAATGGAACCGCACCCAATTTAAATGCAATGGCGACTACAATAAACACCATACCCAATTTCAACAACCATTCATTGGCCTGCTCATTGAAAGCAGAAGCCAAGACGGAAGCAAAATCAAGGGAACCGGTGGCTCCGTAAACCATAGAAATACCATAGAGCAGCAAACCGGAGGCCAACGCGCCCAATACGAAGTATTTCAGCGCAGCCTCGGCAGAGCGGCCGGAATCGCGGCGCAGGGCAATCATGGCATACAGCGATAAAGACAACAATTCCAAACCGATATACGCAGTCAAGAAATGTGCAGAGCTGACCATGACGCTCATACCCAACAGGGCAAACAGCGACAGGGTGTAAAACTCACCTTTAAAAATTTGGCGGTCTTGGTTGTACGGTTTACTGTAAATAAACAGACCAAACGTCAGTGCATACAGCACCAGTTTTGCCAAACGGGACATGCCGTCTGCAATATACATACCGTGAAAGGCATCGACACTGCCCTGCTCCCATACTGCCAATTGGGTGACGGCCACAATAATGACCGTTCCCAAACTCATCAGATGGGTCAGATAGCGGTTTTTATCGCAAATCCACAAGTCTGCCAGCAATACGACACCCAATAGCGCAAGCAGCACGATTTCGGGCATGGCGGGCATTAAATTCAAATCAGACCAGTTCATTTACACACCTCAAATCTTGCTTTGTGCCACATGGGCAATCAAATCGTTTGCCGCTTGATGCACCACTTCGATAAACGCTTGCGGATACAGACCCATGCCCAAAACAGCAACCGCCAAAATCGCCAAAATCGCAAACTCGCGGCAATTGATGTCTTTCATTTCGGCAACGTGCGGATTGTGGATCGCACCAAAAATAACGCGTTTGTACATCCACAGGGTATAAGACGCACCGTAAATCAGGGTCATAGCAGCCAACGCGCCCACCCAGAAATTCACTTTAACCGCGCCCATAATCACCATAAACTCGCCCACGAAGCCGGAAGTTGCAGGCAGACCGGCATTAGCCATACCGAACAACATCATAAACGCCGCAAACTTAGGCATCACATTGACCACGCCGCCATAATCGGCAATATTGCGGGTATGCAGGCGGTCGTACATCACACCGATACACATAAACATCGCGGCAGACACAAAACCGTGGGAAATCATTTGAATGATTGCACCTTTCAATGCCCAGTCATTCAGTTGGCCGTTCACAAACAGGAACATGCCCAAAGTAACAAAACCCATATGACTGATGGAAGAGTACGCCACCAGTTTTTTCATATCGGTTTGCACCAAAGCCACCATACCGATGTAAATCACGGCAATCAGGCTCAATACGATGATCACGGGGGCAAAATAGCGTGCCGCATCCGGCATAATCGGCAGGATAAAGCGCAAGAAACCATACGCACCCAGTTTCAGCGTAATTGCCGCCAACACCATCGAACCGCCGGTCGGCGCTTCAACGTGGGCATCCGGCAACCAAGTGTGCACAGGGAACATCGGCACTTTTACAGCGAATGACAGGAAGAACGCCACAAACAAAAGCTGTTGTACGCCCAACGGAATTTGTTTGATGTTTTGGAAATCGACAATAGAGAAGCTGCCTGTTTGATAGTACAGGTAAACCATGGCAACCAGCATCAAGAGTGAACCCATCAGCGTATAGAGGAACAGCTTGACCGACGCATAGACACGGCGCGGGCCGCCCCATACACCGATAATCAGGTACAGCGGAATCAGCATACCCTCGAAGAACACATAAAACAGAATCGCATCCTGCGCGGCAAACGCGCCGTTAATCAAACCCGACATAATCAGGAAAGCCGCCATATACTGCGCCGGACGTTTCTGAATGACTTCCCAACCGGCCAATACCACCAACAGCGTAATAAACGCATTCAAGATGATAAAGAGCACTGAAATACCGTCTACACCCAACTGGTAGTTGATTTTCAGAAGCGGAATCCACTCGTGGAACTCGGTAAACTGATAGCCGCCGCTCAAACGGTCGAAACCGGTAAACAGGGGCAGCGTTACCAAGAAACCGGCAAGCGCACCCATGAAGGCAAGCACACGCGCCAGCGGCGCACGGCTGTCTTTACCGGTCGCCAAAACCAGCACACCTGCGGCGATGGGTATCCATATTGCCAAGCTGAGTAGGTAGTTGGAAAACATAGTGGTTAACCTGTGGTTAAAATAAAAAATATAGTTGTATGGGTTGGTTTTCAGACACCATTTCAGGAGGCCGTCTGAAAAAGATTGTGTATTTTGTATATGGCAAAATCAAGAAAAACGTATATCTACCGTTATTCTTTTATTCCATAACCGCCTAAAACCTTCTTTTCAGACGGCCTCTTCCATATTTTTCTTGTCAAAACCATTATCCGAAGATTTTGACTACGCTCCATCGGTACGGTTGGTGTCCATCTCAAGTTTAATGAACGCATCAATCATGCTGCGCCAAACTGCTTCTGCTACTTCGGGCGACAAACCGGCCTTTTCGGCATAAGCGCGGCGCGAGGTAATCACTTGAGCCACCCGTTCAGGCGCGGAAACCGCCCGCACATCGTTTTTAGGTTTCAGACGACCAGCCTGCCGTACCAATTTCTGCCGGCGGGCGAGTAATTCGATTAATCCCTTGTCCAAACCATCAATGGCTTCGCGGACTTCGTCCAGGGTTTGTGGTAATTTGTCTTCAATCATTGTTGCTCAAATTTTCTTTTTCAGACGGCCCTATACACCAACTATAAACAGGCCGTCTGAAATCCCGCTTTTATCGGAACAATCCCCAGAAGGTCATGCCGAGCAATACCAATACGCCGAATACCATAGCGGCGGCGTAGGTGTAGATAAAGCCAGTTTGGGCTTTACGCACTTGCGCGGCAATCGCGCCGACCAGTTTGGCAGAGCCGTTGACGATACCGTTATCGATAATGGCGGTATCGCCGACTTTCCAGAAGAAAGTACCCAATGCGCGCGTGCCTTTGGCAAAGACGTTGAAATACAGGGCGTCGAGGTAGTATTTGTTTTCAAACAAAACGTAAATCGGACGGAACGTCTGTGCAATTTTCGCAGGCAGGTGCGGCAGTTTGACGTACAAGAGCCATGCGCTCAACACGCCTGCGATAGCAAGGTAGAGTACAGGTGAATGCAGGCTGTGCGACACCATTGCCAATGCGCCGTGGAACTCTTCCTTCATGATGTGCATGGTCGGATGCGCGTCGGCATTAACAAAAATCACGTCTTTGAAGAAATCGCCGTAAAGCATAGGCTCGATGGCAACATAGCCGATGATGACGGACGGAATGGCAAGCAAAATCAAAGGCAGGGTAACGACCAGCGGGCTTTCGTGCGGATTGTCGTTTTTGCCCAAGCCGTGATGTTCTTCACCATGGCCATCTGAATGGTGTTCGGGCAGGCTGCGCCATTTTTCTTCGCCGTGGAACACCATAAAGTATTGGCGGAACGCGTAAAACGCGGTAACAAACACGCTGGCGAGGACGGCAAAATAGGCAAATCCGCTGCCCGGCAGGGTGCTGTATTTCGCCGCTTCGATAATCGAATCTTTGGAGTAGAAGCCGGAGAAGAACGGCGTACCGATCAGCGACAAGTTACCGACCAGCATGGTCAGCCAAGTAATCGGCATGTATTTTTTCAGATTGCCCATGTGGCGCATGTCTTGGTCGTGGTGCATACCGATAATGGCGCTACCCGCCGCCAAGAACAGCAAGGCCTTAAAGAAGGCGTGGGTCATGACGTGGAACATCGCCACAGAATAGGCGGACGCGCCCAGAGCCACGGTCATATAACCCAGTTGCGACAGGGTGGAATACGCAACCACGCGCTTGATGTCGTTTTGAATTACGCCCAAGAAACCCATAAACAGGGCGGTAATCGCGCCAATCACCATAATCACCGACAGCGCAGTGCTGCTCATTTCGTAAATCGGCGACATGCGCGACACCATGAACAGACCCGCCGTAACCATCGTAGCGGCGTGAATCAATGCAGAAATCGGGGTCGGGCCTTCCATCGAATCGGGCAGCCAGACATGCAGCGGGAATTGTGCCGATTTACCCATCGCACCGACAAACAGGAGCAGGCAGGTTACGGTAATCAAAGACCATTCCACACCGGGGAAAAGCTGGATGGTGGCATTTTGTACGTTGGGCAGATAGGCGAATACGTCCTGATAGCGCAGGCTGCCGCCGAAATAGGCAAGCACCAAGCCGATACCGAGCAAAAAGCCGAAGTCGCCGACACGGTTGATCAAAAAGGCTTTCAGGTTGGCAAATGTTGCGCTCGGACGTTTGAAATAGAAACCGATCAAGAGATACGACACCAAGCCCACAGCCTCCCAACCGAAGAAGAGCTGGATGAAGTTGTTGCTCATAATCAGCATCAACATGCTGAAAGTAAACAAAGAAATATAGCTGAAGAAGCGTTGGTAGCCGACTTTTTCGTCGTGCATATAACCGATGGTGTAGATATGCACCATCAACGACACGCCGGTAACCACGACCATCATCATCGCCGTCATCGTATCGACCAAGAAGCCGACGGAGAAATCCAAGCCGCCCATTGTCAGCCAGGTATAGACGTTCTCGTCAAACTTGGCACGGCTGCCATTGAGGAATCCCCACAGCACATAAGCCGACAGCACGGCAGACACCGCCACACCGAGTATTGTTACGGTATGCGCACCGGCACGTCCGATTTTGTTGCCGAACAAACCCGCAATCAGCGAGCCTGCCAACGGAACAAGGGCAATTATCAAATATAAAGTCATATCGTTCATGATTACCCTTTCAACTCATCCAAATCGGCAACGTTGATTGTTTGTCGGTTGCGGTACACCAGCACCATAATCGCCAAACCGATGGCAGATTCGGCAGCGGCAACGGTCAATACGAAGAATACGAAAATTTGTCCGGCAGTATCGCCCAAATGTTGCGAGAAGGCGATAAAGTTGAAGTTCACCGCCAAAAGCATCAGCTCGATGGACATCAGCAATACCAGCACGTTTTTGCGGTTCATAAAGATACCCATTGCGCTGATACCGAACAGGAGCGCACCCAATACCAAATAATGCGTCAAGGTAATCATGCTTTGCCCTCCCCTTCCGGCTTGAGGCCGTCTGAAACTTCACTTTCTTCGGCAGATTCGACTTGCGGTTTGACCGCTTCCATTTTCACCAGACGCATACGACCTTGGTCGGCGCGTACTTTAACTTGGTCTGCAGGGTCCATACGTTTCGGATTAACCGTTTTACGGTGAACCAGCGCAATCGCGGCCACCATACCCAACAGCAGCAATACCGCCGCCAATTCAAATGGCAACAGGTAGTCGGTATAAATACGGCTGCCCAAATCGCGGATATTGTTGTAATCGGCCGGAATGTCTTTCATCAGACCAAATGCGGCCAGGTCGGTTTTCGGGTTGACCAGAATCAGGATCAGGGCAACCGCCAACAATGTGCCGACCACACCGGCAACAGGCGCATGACGCCAGAAACCGGCGCGCATTTCTTCAATGTCGATATTCAACATCATCACGACGAACAGGAACAACACCATTACAGCGCCGACGTAAACCACCACCAGCGTAACGCCCAAAAACTCAGCCTGCATCAGCATCCAAAGCATCGCGCTCACGCAGAAGGTCAGCACCAGATGCAAAGCGGCATGTACAGGGTTTTTAGCGGTAACGGTACGAACCGCACCGTACAAAACGATGGCGGCAAGAATATAGAACAGAATCGCGGAAAAAGTCATTCGTCTGCTCCTTAACGATACGGCGCGTCAGCGGCTTTGCGTTTGGCGATTTCAGCTTCGTATTTGTCGCCAATGGCCAAAAGAATCGGCTTGGTCATGTGCAAGTCGCCTTTTTTCTCGCCGTGGTATTCAAAAATATGGGTTTCCACAATCGCATCGGTCGGGCAGGCCTCTTCGCAGAAACCGCAGAAGATGCACTTGGTCAGGTCGATGTCGTAACGTTTGGTACGGCGGGTACCGTCTTCGCGTTCTTCCGATTCGATGTTAATCGCCATTGCCGGACAAACTGCCTCGCACAATTTACACGCAATACAGCGCTCTTCGCCGTTCGGATAACGGCGTTGCGCGTGCAGGCCGCGGAAACGCACGGATTGCGGCGTTTTCTCTTCGGGGAAATAAATTGTGTCTTTGCGGGCAAAAAAGTTTTTGAGCGTTACGCCCAAGCCTTTTACCAATTCGCCAAGCAGAAAGGTTTTTACTAAGTTAGCCATATTTATGTTCCCTCAAAACAGGGATTTCGTTAGGTATTCAAAATCACTTTGTTCAGACGGCCTCAAGATGCCGTCTGAAACTTATTTCCACAAATTCAGCGGTGAAATCATCCACACGCCCAAAATCACGATGTAGGCGAAGCCGATCGGAATCAGCACTTTCCAGCCCAAACGCATGATTTGGTCGTAACGGTAGCGCGGGAAGGTTGCGCGTATCCACAGATACCAGTACAGCACAGCCGCCATTTTCACGAACATCCAGAATGCGGAAGGCGTGCCGATAAAGCCCCAGCTTTGTGGGAACGGAGACAACCAGCCACCGAGGAACATCAGCGATGTCAGCGCGGCAATCAGAATCATGAAAATGTATTCGGCGAGGAAGAACAGCGCGAATGCGAAGCCGGAATATTCGACGTGGTGACCGGCAACGATTTCAGACTCACCCTCTGCCACGTCAAACGGCGCGCGGTTGGTTTCGGCAACGGCGGAAATCAGATAGACGATGAAAATGGGGAAGAGCGGCAGCCAGTTCCAAGAGAATACCGAACCGCCGGCAATACCTTTGGCTTGAGCGGCAACGATATCGGAGAAGTTCATGCTGCCCGATACCATCACGACGCACACCAGCGCGGCACTCATGGCAATCTCGTAGGAAATGCTTTGCGCGGAAGCACGCATTGCGCCCAAGAACGAATATTTGGAGTTGGAAGCCCAGCCCGCGATGATCACGCCGTAAACCGACAGCGAAGTAATCATCAGGATATACAAAAGGCCGATATTGATGTTGGTCAGCACCCATTCCTCGTTGAACGGAATCACCGCCCACGCCGCGAAAGACGGAGCAAGCGACATAATCGGACCGATGTAGAACAGGGCCTTGTTTGACAGCTTCGGACGGGTTACCTCTTTAAACAAGAGTTTGAACACGTCGGCAAACGGCTGAATCAGACCCCACGGGCCGGTTACGTTCGGGCCGACGCGAAGCTGCATAAAGCCGATGACTTTACGTTCAAAATATGTCAGGTAGGCAACGGTCAGAATCAGCGGAATCAGGATAATCACGATTTTGACGATGACGGATACCACCAAGCCTACGGTGATACCCAAATCGCCCAGACCGAGCGTTGCGGCAAAGAGGTTTTGGAACCATTCTTGCATGATCAAGCTCCCGCCAGTTCAATAGTGTCCATCAACGCACCCAGCGCGGCATTTTCGGTATGCAGCGGCAGATGCACCACGTTTTCAGGCAAACCGGCATCGGCTTTGACAGCAACCGATACGCTTGCGCCGTTTTGTTTGGCGACAGCAGTTTGTCCGTCTTGCAGGCCTAAGCGCGCCAAAGTGTTTGGATTTACACGCGCGGCAGGCACGGCGGCATGGCTGGTTTCTTGCAACGGTGCGGAACGGCGTACGATAGAATCAGTGTGATAAATACCGACGCCGCCGACACGGACGAGGCGGTCTGAGGCCGTCTGAATGCCCTCCTCTGTCCATGTGCTGCGGTTGTCCAGTTTGGACGGCAGACTTTCTACATCCAGCGCATCTTTCAGAATCGCAGCGGTATCGTGGTATTCAAAACCTTTCAGGTCAAACAGGTTGCCCAATACGCGCAACACTTTCCACATCGGACGCGAATCGCCGAAGCCTTGTACCACGCCGTGGAAAGATTGCAGACGGCCTTCCATATTGATGAAGCTGCCTGATGTTTCGGTAAACGGCGCAATCGGCAACAATACGTCGCACACGTCCAGCAGCGTTTCGCTGACAAACGGTGTAAACGCCATCACGCTTTTTGCCTGTTTCAACGCGGCTACGGCTTTTGCGCCGTCCGCCGTATCGATTTCAGGCTCGACGTTGAGCAACAAGACTGCCTGTTTCGGCGCGTTTGCCATTTCGGTAACGCTCTCACCGGAGTTTACATTCAAAACATCCGCACCAACGCTGTTGGCGGCTTGCGGCAAAATGCCCAGCACTGCGCCGGTCGCGTCTGCCAGCTCTTGCGCGGCGGCATAAATGGCGGCGTAATCAGGATGGTTTTGCACTTCCGCGCCCAAAATCACCGCTGCTTTTTCAGCGTTTTTCAGGCTGGCGGTAACGGCGTGTTCCGCATTAACAGACAGGTTTTTCAGACGGCCTGCCCACTCGTCGGGATGTGCGGCTTCTTGAGACAGAAGCGGCATAAACAATTCTTCTTTACTGCTGGACAATACGCTCAAGGCCATACGGTCTTTGGCGGCGCGGCGCAGGCGGGCGGTCAGGAGCGGCTGTTCTTTGCGCAAGTTCGCGCCGACTACCAATACGGCATCGTTGTCAGCCAAAGATTCAATGCTTTGTCCCAACCATTGCGCACCTTTAAGGCCGTCTGAAAGACGTTTGTCTTGTTGGCGCAAACGGGTGGCAAAGTTTTTAACACCCAAGCCGTCGGCAAGTTTTTTGGCCAGATACAGCTCTTCAACCGTATTCATCGGGTTCGCCCAAATGCCGACTTGGTTTTGGTTGCCGTCTTTGGCGATACATTCAATCGCGCTGCGGACATATTCCAGTGCGGTTTTCCAATCTACGTCCATCCACTCGCCGCCCTGTTTGATTTTCGGGTTTTTCAGACGGCTTTCGTGATACAGGCCTTCGTAGGCGAAACGGTCGCGGTCGGACAGCCAGCATTCGTTGATGGCTTCGTTTTCCAGCGGCAACACACGGCGGACGGTATGGTCTTTGGTTTGCACAATCAGGTTGCTGCCCAAAGCATCATGGGCAGAAACGGATTTGCGGCGGTTCAATTCCCAAGTACGCGCGTTGAAGCGGAACGGTTTGCTGGTCAATGCGCCGACAGGACACAAATCGATGACGTTGCCTGACAATTCGGTTTCCACTGCTTTGCCGATAAAAGGCATGATCTCGGAGTGTTCACCGCGGTTGGCCATGGCGATTTCTTGCACGCCGGCGATTTCTTCAGTGAAACGGACGCAACGGGTACAGTGGATACAACGGCTCATTTCCTCGGCGGAAACCAAAGGACCCATATCCTTGCCGACGACGGAACGTTTTTCTTCGGTATAACGGCTGGTGGTTTTGCCGTAGCCCATCGCCAAATCCTGCAACTGGCATTCGCCACCTTGGTCACAGGTCGGACAATCAAGCGGATGGTTGATGAGCAGGAACTCCATCACGCCTTCTTGCGCCTCTCGGGCTTTTGCCGAATGCGTACGCACAATCATGCCGTCTGTAACCGGCGTGGCACAGGCGGGCAGGGGTTTGGGGGCTTTTTCCACGTCCACCAAACACATACGGCAGTTGGCAGCGATGGAAAGTTTTTTGTGGTAACAGAAATGCGGGATATAAGTACCGAGCTTGTGCGCGGCTTCAATTACCGTCGCGCCCTGCTCCACAGATACCTGTTTGCCGTCGATTTCGATTTGTAACATGGTTCGTTCCTAGTTACGGGTATTTAATAAATAATTCTTTTAGAGGCCGTCTGAAAACTTAGCACCACTTATTCGGTTTCATCGGTCCGCCGTGTTCGATGTAATGCACAAACTCATCACGGAAATGCTTGGTAAAGCTGCGGACAGGGAAGACGGCGGCATCGGCAAGGGCGCAGATAGTGCGGCCTGCCATTTGATTACCGATAGAATCCAACAAATCCAAGTCTTCCATGCGGCCTTTGCCTTCTACGATGCGGTGGACGATGCGGTAGAGCCAGCCCGTACCTTCTCGGCAAGGCGTACATTGGCCGCAAGACTCGTCGTAGTAGAAGTAGCTCAGGCGCTCAAGGGCTTTAACCATGCACACGTCTTCGTCCATGACGATAATCGCGCCGGAACCCAGCATCGAGCCGGCTTTGGAAATCGAGTCATAGTCCATATTGGTCTGCATCATGATATCGGCAGGCAACACGGGCGCGGACGAACCACCGGGAATAACGGCTTTAAGTTTTTTACCGCCGCGCATACCACCCGCCATTTTCAAGACTTCAGCAAACGGCGTACCCAATGGCACTTCATAGTTGCCCGGACGCTCGACATGACCGGAAATACAGAACAATTTAGTACCGCCTGCATTCGGAATACCTTTATCGGCAAATGCCTGTCCGCCGTCACGGATAATGAAGGGGACGGAGGAGAACGTTTCGGTATTGTTGATGGTAGTCGGTTTGCCGTACAGGCCGAATGAAGCAGGGAATGGCGGCTTAAAGCGCGGCTGGCCTTTTTTGCCTTCCAACGATTCGAGCAATGCGGTTTCTTCGCCGCAAATATATGCGCCGTAGCCATGGTGGGCAAAGAGTTCAAATTCAAAATCCGAACCCAAAATATTTTTACCCAAAAAGCCTGCGGCACGCGCCTGCTCCAAAGCAGCTTCAAAACGTTGGTAGCCTTCGAAAATTTCGCCGTGGATATAGTTGTAGCCGGCTTTCGCGCCCATCGCGTAACCGGCAATAATCATGCCTTCAATCAGGGCATGAGGATTGAACATAATGATGTCGCGGTCTTTAAATGTACCCGGCTCGCCTTCGTCGGTGTTGCAAACCACATATTTTTCGCCCGGGAAGGAACGGGGCATAAAGCTCCATTTCAAACCGGTCGGGAAGCCCGCACCACCACGACCGCGCAAGCCGGAGGTTTTGACTTCGTCAATCACATCGGTTTGCGAGATGTTTTCGGACAGGATTTTACGCAGGGCGGTATAGCCGCCACGTTTGACGTATTCGTCCAATGTCCAGCAATCGGGATTGGCGGTATCCACTTGGTCAAAAATCACGCCTGATTGGTAAATAGCCATTTTTGGTGTGCCTGTTCGTTTTCGTATCGGTTGCAGCCGTTGTTTTCAGACGGCCTTTTATTTCAGTTCGGCAAGTTTCTTGTCAATTGCTTCTTCGGTCATAAAGCTGCACATGCTGTGGTTGTTGACCAGCATAACCGGAGCGTCGCCGCATGCGCCCATGCATTCGCCTTCGACAAGGGTAAATTTACCGTCAGGCGTGGTTTCGCCGTAGCCGATACCGAGTTTTTGTTTGAGGTATTCGCCGGTAGCCATACCGCCGCGCAGGGCGCAGGGCAGGTTGGTACAAACGGTCAGTTTGTATTTGCCGACAGGCTCAAGGTCGTACATATTGTAGAAAGTAGCGACTTCGTAGGCTTGTGCAGGCGAGATGCCGATATAGTCTGCGACAAAAGCGATGATCTCGGGAGCGAGCCAGCCTTTTTCGGTCTGGGCAATACGCAATGCGCCCATAATGGCGGAGCGGCGTTGGTCTGCAGGGTATTTTGCCAACTCAATATCAATTTGTTTTAAGGATTCTGCGGATAACATTATCGGTCAACCTCCCCGAATACGATGTCCTGCGTACCGATGATGGCAACGACGTCGGCCAGCATGTGGCCTTTTGCCATTTCGTCCATGCCTTGCAGATGGGCGAAGCCGGGTGCGCGGATTTTCAGGCGGTAGGGTTTGTTTGCGCCGTCTGAAATGATGTAAACGCCGAACTCGCCTTTCGGATGTTCGACAGCGGTGTAGGTCTCGCCCTCAGGAACGTGCATACCCTCGGTAAAGAGTTTGAAATGGTGAATCAGGTCTTCCATACCTGTTTTCATTTCGGTACGTTTGGGCGGAGCGAATTTGTGGTTTGTGGTAATGACCGGACCCGGATTGACACGCAACCACTCGGAGCATTGTTTGATGATGCGCACGGATTGACGCATTTCTTCCATACGGCAGAGGTAACGGTCGTAGCAGTCGCCATTGACGCCGACGGGGATGTCGAAATCCATTTTGTCGTACACTTCGTAAGGCTGTGTCTTACGCACGTCCCATTCTACGCCGGAACCGCGCAACATGACGCCGGTAAAGCCTTTTTGCATGGCGCGCTCAGGAGAGACGACGCCGATGCCGACGGTACGCTGTTTCCAAATGCGGTTGTCGGTCAGGAGGGTTTCGAGTGTGTCGATGTTTTTCGGGAAACGTTCGCAGAAGGCATCGATGAAGTCGAGCATGGTGCCTTCGCGGGATTCGTTGAGCTGCTTCAATACTTTGGCATTACGGAATTTGCTGCTCTCGTATTTAGGCATGAAATCGGGCAGGTCGCGGTAAACGCCGCCGGGACGGAAGTAGGCGGCGTGCATACGCGCGCCGGAAACGGCTTCGTACAAGTCCATCAGCTCTTCGCGGTCGCGGAAGGCGTAAAGGATGGCGGTCATCGCGCCGATGTCGAAGGCGTGCGAACCGATGCCCATCAAGTGATTGAGGATGCGCGTTACTTCGGCGAACATCACGCGGATGTATTGGGCGCGGATAGGCACATCGATACCGGCAAGTTTTTCTACTGCCAAGCAATACGCCTGCTCGTTGACCATCATGGAAACGTAGTCCAAGCGGTCCATATAGGGCAGGGCTTGCAGATAGGTTTTGGTTTCAGCCAGTTTTTCAGTACCGCGGTGCAGGAGGCCGATATGTGGGTCGGCGCGGACGATGGTTTCGCCCTCCAACTCCAAAATCATACGCAATACGCCGTGCGCCGCAGGGTGTTGCGGGCCGAAGTTGATGGTGTAGTTTCTTAATTTATTGGCCACCGTAGTTCTCCTCACGGACGATACGCGGCGTGATCTCGCGCGGCTCAATGGTAACAGGTTGGTAAATCACGCGTTTTTGCTCTTCGTCGTAACGCATTTCCACATAGCCGGAAATCGGGAAGTCTTTGCGGAACGGATGTCCAACGAAACCGTAATCGGTCAGGATGCGGCGCAGGTCCGGATGGTTGTTGAACATGATGCCGTACATATCGAAAGCTTCGCGTTCGTACCAATCCGCGCTGTTGTAAATATCGACTACGGATTCGACTATGGGGAAGTCGTCGTCTGAAACCCAGACTCGTACGCGGATGCGTTGATTGTTTTTAACGGAAAGCAGCTGACTGACGACGGCAAAGCGCTTGCCCTGCCATACTTCGTTTTTGTAAGTGCTGTAATCGACACCGCACAAGTCGACCAGAAGCTCGAAATGCAACTCTTCATGGTCGCGCAATGCGGTCATGACTGAAATATAGTGCTCGGGCAGACACTCGACGGTAATCTCGCCCAAAGCTGAAATGACTTTGCTTGCCTGATCGCCAAGCACGCCGACGACGGTCTCGTATAAGTTTTGAATGCTTGCCATATCGTCCTCTCCTTACTCGTCACGCGCGATGGTGGAAGTGCGCTTGATTTTTTGTTGGAGCTGAATCAGGCCGTAAATCAGGGCTTCCGCAGTCGGCGGACAACCCGGCACATAAACGTCTACTGGCACGACGCGGTCGGCACCGCGCACAACGGAATAAGAATAGTGGTAATAGCCGCCACCGTTGGCACACGAGCCCATAGACAATACCCAGCGCGGCTCGGCGAGCTGGTCGTATACGCGGCGCAGGGCGGGCGCCATTTTGTTGGTCAGCGTACCTGCCACAATCATCAGGTCGGCCTGACGGGGGGACGGACGGAAAATGATGCCGAAACGGTCAAGGTCATAACGCGCCATACCCGCATGCATCATTTCCACGGCGCAGCAGGCCAAGCCGAAAGTAACCGGCCACAGCGAACCGGTACGCATATAGTTCAGCACCGTATCCGCGCTGGTGGTGATGAAACCTTTTTTCAAAACGCCTTCTATTCCCATTCCAGCGCACCTTTTTTCCATTCGTAAATAAAGCCTACCGTCAGAACGACGATAAACACCAGCATAGACCAGAAGCCGTACGCGCCCAAATCTTTGAACACGACTGCCCACGGCAACATGAACGCGACCTCCAAATCAAACAGGATAAAGAGGATGGCGACGAGGTAATAGCGCACGTCGAACTTCATCCTTGCGTTTTCAAAGGCTTCAAAACCGCATTCGTAAGCCGCGTCTTTTTCGGCATAGTGACGTTTCGGGCCTAAAATTGTGCCGAGCAGAATAAACAGTACGCCGGCCGCAAGGCCGACGAGGATGAATACGAGGACGGGAAAGTAACTGGCCAACATGGTCGTACCTAACTGGTTGACAGACAAATCTTAAAAATAGATTACCATTTTATCGAATTTCAAAAGCCATTTAAAGGTAAATATCAGCAAATCAGCAAAAAAACCCTAATAAATTCAATAAAGTTATGAGAACAATTCTTATTCTTATTTAATATTTCCAAATTTTAATTTCGTTTTAATCATGTATCATTTAATTCGGATTTTCCGCCTGTCCGATTTACTTCAAAAATCTGGAAAACCGTCCTTTCCCAAACCTCAATAAAAGCATCAGGCCGTCTGAAAACTGATTCTTTTCAGACGGCCTGCGTACATCACATTATTTTAAATAGAAAAATCAATCGACACCTTTGAGCATGCGGTTCAATACCGGGGTAAGTACCAGCAGGATACCGCAGGTTACTGCGCCGATGGTGGCCAGCATCCAGTAGAAATCCAATGGCGACTGAGCATTGTAGTAGTCTTTAAACAACACTCCGCCCAAGGTAAAGCCGATGGACAATGCTAAGAAATTCAACGCAACCATTTGTGTTTTAAACATGCTCGGTGCGATTTTAGTGGAAAACGACAGCGAAATCGGCGACAGCATCAACTCGCCTATCGTAATCGCCAGCAACACCAGCATAAACACGATAATCGGCATCGGGGTTCCGGATGAAATATATGGGATGAAACACAAATAAGAGACGCCGGTTACCAACATGGCCAGCGCAAACTTCAACGGTGTTTTAGGTTGGCGTTTGCCCATTTTCGTCCACACCGTGGCCATCACGCCGGAAAAGAGAACCACCCACATGGCCTGTATCGAATCTTTCCATGAAACAGGCACGGTAAAGCCGAAGAAAGTACGGTCAACCGTTTCGTCAAAATAAACCGTTGCAACGGTGTACACCTGAAACCAAACCGCCCAGAACATACAAATAGTCAAAAACAGCGGAATATAGGCCATGATGTAACGTTTATTGGCTGCCTCAACTTGGCTGCTGCCCAGCAAGCGTGCAAAATAAGCGATAACGGTGATAATGACCACGCCCAAAAGCCAGCGTGAAAAGTTCTCAAGATTGAGCACGCCGGAAGCAATCACGCTGCCCAACACCAAAACCAGCAACACGCCAACAGCTATTGCAGTCTGAACCTTTTCAGGGCGCAACGGATTCGGAGCCGGCGTATGCGGCAGGTTTTTACGGCCGCGCGAATACCACAGCAGGCCAAATGCCATACCGACGGCCGCCGCGCCGAAACCGTAATGGAATCCCATTCTGTCTTGCAAAATACCGGTCAACAAAGGGCCTAAGAAACCGCCGATATTGATGGAAATATAGAAAATGGAGAAACCGGCATCGCGTAATTCGCGCAGGTCGTCCCGTTCATACAAAGAGCCGACCATCGAACCGGCAGACGATTTCACGCCGCCGCTGCCCAGCGCGATAAACACCAAGCCCAACAGCAATCCCATCAAACCCGGCACAATCGCCAATAAAATATGGCCGGTCATCACGACGATACCGGCGATAAACAGGGTACGTTCCGCACCCCAAATGCGGTCGGCCAACCATGCACCGAGAATGGTGGACAGGTAAACGCTGCCGCCGTACGCGCCGACAATGCCGCCAGCCAAGGCTTTATCCATACCCAAACCGCCTTGATTCGCGGTGTAATACAGATAAATCAGCAGGATGCCCTGCATACCGTAGAAGGAAAAACGTTCCCACAGCTCAATGTGGAATAGGGTGGATAATTGCAAAGGATGGCCGAAGAAAGTTTTCTCGGCAGAAGATGGCTTTTGACCGGACATTATGAGTTCTCCTATATATTAGACAGGCTCAGGCTTCAGACGGCCTGTTATACCTACCAATCATTTTTATGGAAGCCATATATTACCGTCAATCTTTGCATTTGCAAAACATTAAAAAGCATATTCTTACAGAAAGATTAATATTCGCATTTAAAAAAGAACTCAATAGCTACATAACAAGCATATCGCGGCCATCTCCGTCATGCCCTACATATTCAAAAACCTATTAATTTTTAGATTTGCTATATTGTATTTTTCATGCGGCCGAAAACGGATATATTTACGGCGTTCGGCATTCCATTTAGACTGATAAGACTTTAGCTTATTCAAATAGATAAAACCTTTTACCCGCTGGAAATATAAATCATCGGAGTGGATATAGTTACTGCCATATTCAACAACAAACAGGCCGTCTGGAACCTTTCAGACGGCCTGTTTATCTCTTACGGTTTACACACCTTGTTTCAGGCTGGCTTCGATGAAGCCGTCCAAGTCGCCGTCCAATACGGCTTTGGTGTTGCCGACTTCGTAGCCTGTACGCAAGTCTTTGATGCGTGAGGAGTCCAAAACGTATGAGCGGATTTGGCTGCCCCAACCCACATCGGATTTGCCTTCTTCCAACGCCTGTTTCTCTTCGTTGCGTTTGCGCATTTCCAATTCGTACAGTTTGGATTTCAACATTTCCATCGCGGCAGCTTTGTTGGCGTGTTGCGAGCGGTCGTTTTGACATTGCACTACAATCCCTGTCGGCTCGTGGGTAATACGCACGGCAGAGTCGGTTTTGTTAATGTGCTGACCACCGGCACCGGATGCGCGATAGGTGTCGATACGCAAATCGGCCGGGTTGATTTCGATTTCGATGGAGTCGTCGATTTCGGGGTACACGAACACGGATGAAAAAGACGTATGGCGTTTGTTGTTGGAGTCAAACGGCGAGTATCGCACCAAGCGGTGAACGCCGGTTTCGGTACGCAGCAAGCCGTAGGCGTATTCGCCTTCCACGCGGATGGTGGCGCGGTTGATACCTGCGATTTCGCCGTCGTCTTCCTCAAGGATTTCGATTTTGAAGCCTTTGCGCTCGGCGTAACGGCTGTACATGCGGAACAGCATGCCTGCCCAGTCTTCGGCTTCCGTACCGCCTGCGCCTGCGGTAATGTCGATAAAGCAGTTGTTCGGGTCGGCAGGCTGGTTGAACATTCGTTTGAATTCGAGGTCGGCCATTTGTTTTTCCAAACCGGCCACATCTTCCTGCACGGCGGCGAAACCTTCTTCGTCGTTTTCTTCAACAGCCATTTCGATCAACATACGGTTGTCTTCGATGCCTGTGGCGATGTTGTCGAGGGTTACCACGATGCCTTCGAGGATTTTGCGCTCTTTGCCGATTTCTTGGGCGCGTTTGGGGTCGTTCCACAGTTCCGGGTCTTCGGAGAGGCCGACGACTTCTTCAAGGCGGTCTTTTTTGCCTTGGTAGTCCATGTAGACGCGGATGTCTTCGCTGCGCTTCTCCAAGTCGTTTAGGGTGTTGTTAAGCTGGTTGATTACTTCGGCTTCCATGATTCTTGTGTTCTTTCAAAATTTTAGGGGCGTATTGTAAGGGATTTGCCTGTTTTTTTCCATGACCGGGCCGTCTGAAAATGTGCAGTTTGGATTTTCAGACGGCCTCGGTTTTAAATTTTTCCATCCAAAGCCGCCAGTCGTTGTCTATCGGCGCGTTTACAGTAATCCGGCTGCCATCTTCTATGCTTTGAAAACTGAGGCTTCGCGCGTGCAACATCAGGCGTTGCGTGCCGACATGTTCGGCAACGGCATGGTTTTGGCGCAAATCGCCGTAGTTGGTGTCGCCGACGATGGGGTGGAAAATGTGTTTCATATGGCGGCGGAGTTGGTGTTTGCGGCCGGTGTGCGGCGTGAGTTCGGCCCAAGAATAACGCGAGGTCGGATAACGCAGGGCGGATTGGAACGGCAACTCGGTTTGTGCCAGACAGCGGTAGGCGGTTTGCGCTTCCTGCAAAGTCGCTTCGGTCTGCGCTTCGGCAATTTTGTCGGGCATATATTTGAGGGCGTAATCAATCAGGCCGTCTGAAGGCAGATGACCGCGAACGATGGCCCAATAAGTTTTTTCGATGGCTTTGTTTTCAAACTGCTGCGTCAATAACCGTGCGGCTTCCGTATCAAGGGCAAACAGCAAGACACCGGAAGTCGGGCGGTCGAGGCGGTGGACGGGATAAACGTGCTGCCCGATTTGATCGCGCAGGGTCTGCACGGCAAAACGGGTTTCATGTTTGTCTAACCAGCTTCGGTGCACCAGCATTCCGGCAGGTTTGTTGACGGCGATGGTGCGGCTGTCGCGGTGGATAATATCGAGCATGGCAAAGCAGTAAAAATAAAAGCAGATATTGTAACGGGCTTTTGAAAATGTGGCAGGCACACTTGCCGCCGAAACCCAACTTTCAGACGGCCTGCCCCTTTCGGGTTACAATACTGCACATAAAAACATGAAGGAAAAGCCGTGAGCCTGCTTAAAAAACTGCCCAAACCCATGCTGCCCGACGAAACACGCCGCGATATTCAGGCGCGCGAGTCGTATCATGTATTGAAAATTATTTCCGAATTTGTCGAAGCCGGCGAAGAATTGCGCGCCATTCAGCCAGCCGTCAGCATTTACGGCAGCGCGCGTACGCCCGAAAACCATCCCGACTACGAGTTCACATTGCGCTTGGCACGCAAGCTGTCGGATGCCGGATTTTCCGTCATTTCCGGCGGCGGTCCGGGCATTATGGAAGCGGCCAACAAAGGCGCGTTTGCAGGTGCAAGTCCGGCGGTGGGGCTGAATATCGTGTTGCCGCACGAGCAAAAAGCCAATCCGTATCAGGATTTGTCGATTAAATTCCAACACTTCTTCCCGCGCAAAGTCATGTTCGTCAAACACGCCGTGGCCTATGTCGTCATGCCCGGCGGTTTCGGCACATTGGACGAATTGTTTGAAAGCCTGACTTTGGTGCAAACCGGTAAAACGCCCGACCGCCCGATTATCTTAGTAGGCAAAGCATTTTGGGCAGGGCTGTTGGACTGGATACGCGAGCAGTTGCTGGGCAGAAACCTGATTTTGGAAGAGGATTTGAACTTGATCCGCACCATCGACGACGAAGACGAAATCATCGAAGAAATCTTCGCCCATTACGAAAACCGCTTGGAAGACTTGTCCGAACACCAAAATGCTTGGTCGCTGGGGCTGTAAAAAACTAAGGTTTCAACAAAAAAGCGGTTATCCCACCTGTCCTTTGCTTCATTAATAAAGGCCGTCTGAAAATGTTTTCAGACGGCCTTTTATCTTCTTTCAAAGCGTTTAATTGTTTTCCCACTCGACATGCTCACTCAAGAAGCCGCCGCTTTGGTGCGCCCAAAGTTTGGCATACAGACCTTGTTTCTCGAGCAACTCGGTGTGGCTGCCTTCTTCGATGATGCGGCCTTTGTCCAAGACGATGAGGCGGTCCATCGCGGCGATGGTGGAGAGGCGGTGGGCGATGGCAATCACGGTTTTGCCTTCCATCATTTTGTCGAGGCTTTCTTGGATGGCAGCTTCGACTTCGGAGTCGAGCGCGCTGGTGGCTTCGTCAAGCAACAGAATCGGCGCGTCTTTGAGCATGACGCGGGCGATGGCGATGCGTTGGCGTTGGCCGCCGGAAAGTTTCACGCCGCGTTCGCCAACGTGCGCATCATAGCCGCGTCGGCCTTTGGCATCGCTTAAGTTTGGAATAAAACCGGCGGCCTCGGCGCGTTCGGCGGCGGAAATCATTTCGGCTTCGGTTGCATCGGGACGGCCGTAGATAATGTTGTCACGGACGGAGCGGTGCAGCAGGGAGGTATCTTGTGTCACCAAACCGATTTGGGCGCGCAGACTTTCTTGGGTCACGCTGTCCACGTTTTGGCCGTCGATCGAAATCGTGCCGCTTTGCGGTTCGTAAAAGCGTAGGAGCAGGTTGACGATGGTGGATTTACCCGCGCCGCTACGGCCGATCAAGCCGACTTTTTCGCCGGGTTTGATGTTCAGATTAAAGCCGTTAAGAAGCGGTTTGCCTGCTTCGTAGGAGAAATCGACATGATCAAACTTGATTTCGCCTCGGGTGACTTTAAGCGGCAAGGCTTGCGGCTTGTCGAGGATGGTGTGGGGTTTGGACAGGGTGGCCATGCCGTCGTTGACAGTACCGATGTTTTCAAACAATCGGGCAGATTCCCACATGATGTATTGCGACAAACCGTTCACACGCAATGCCATGGCTGTGGCCGTGGCTACCGCACCTACGCCGACTTGGCCGTGATACCAAAGCCAAATACCCAAGGCGGTCGTACCGACGGTCAGCGAACTGTTGACGATAAAGCTGCAGGTGTGCAGCAGCGTTGCCAAACGCATTTGGGCATGGACGGTTACCATAAACTCTTCCATCGACTGCTTGGCATAAGCGGCCTCGCGCGCGCCGTGGGAGAAAAGTTTGACGGTGGCGATATTGGAGTAGGCGTCGGTAATGCGGCCGGTCATCAGCGAGCGTGCATCGGCCTGACGCGCAGCGGTTTTGCCGAGTTTGGGAATCAGAAAGCGCATAATCATCGCGAATCCAATCATCCAGCAGATAAACGGCACGATAAGCCAGGCATCGAATGAGGATAGAATCACGCCGGAAGTGATGAAGTACACCAGCACATACACAACCATATCGGCAACGGTCATCACGACATCGCGCAGCGCCAGCGCGGTCTGCATGACTTTGGCGGACACGCGTCCTGCAAATTCGTCCTGATAAAAGCCCAGGCTCTGCCCCAGCATCAGGCGGTGGAAATTCCAGCGCAGGCGCATGGGGAACACGCCTTGCAGGGTTTGCAGGCGCACACTGGACGCGAAAAAGGTCCAAACGGCAAAAAATGCCACCATAGCCATCATGCCGATTAATGCGTGGCCTTTTTCAACAAAAAGCGTTTGCGGTGTATACGTGCCAAGCCAGTCGACCACCTTGCCCATAAATTGGAACATCAAGGCTTCCATGATGCCGACACCGACCGTAAACACAGCCAACACGGCAATCCATTTGCGCACGCCTTCAATGTTGCTCCAAATAAACCGCCACAACCCTTTTTCTGGTGTTTTCGGAGCGGCTTCGGGATAAGGGTCGATGCGAGACTCGAACCACGAGAATATTTTTTTAATCATTGTTTTTGCAAATGTGATAAGACGGTCAGGCCGTCTGAAAAGAGGTGTTCAAATACATTCAAGACTGTATTTTACGGGAAAAATCCAACTGATGACAGCGGATACCGTCAGGCCGACCAAACCAATCTATTGGCTTGACCATCTAAAAATCCCTTTGCTTTGCATAAAACAAAGGCCGTCTAAAACTTTTCAGACGGCCTTTGCTGGATTTAGGTTGCCCTTAAAAATCACTCTTTACGTTGACGACCCAAATCGGCAGCGGCAGTAAACAAAACGTCGGTGGAAGAGTTCAACGCAGTTTCTGCAGAGTCTTGAATCACGCCGATAATGAAGCCGACGGCAACCACCTGCATGGCCACATCGTTATCGATACCGAACAGGCTGCACGCCAAAGGAATCAGCAGCAACGAGCCACCGGCCACACCGGATGCACCGCACGCGCTGACAGTAGCCACCAGGCTCAACAGCAGGGCGGTGGCGAAGTCAACCGTAATGCCTTGCGTGTGCGCCGCAGCCATCGCCAAAACGGTAATGGTGATTGCCGCACCGGCCATATTGATGGTTGCACCCAATGGAATGGAGATAGAGTAAGTGTCTTCGTGCAGGCCAAGTTTTTTCGCCAATGCCATGTTCACAGGGATATTGGCGGCGGAAGAACGGGTAAAGAAGGCATACACGCCGCTTTCGCGCAGGCAGGTAAACACCAGCGGGAAAGGATTGCTGCGGATTTGCGTCCACACAATAATCGGGTTGACCACCAACGCGATAAACAGCATACAGCCGAGCAATACGGCCAACAGCTGCATATAGCCGGCAAGCGCTTCAAAACCGGTTTCGGCAATGGTAGAAGACACCAAGCCGAAAATACCCAGCGGCGCAAAACGGATAATCCATTTCACAACGGTCGAAACGGTATCAGCCAAATCGGCCGCCACTTGGCGGGTCGTATCCGAACCGTGATGGCGCAAAGCCGCACCCAATATCAGGGCCCAAGCCAAAATGCCGATATAGTTGGCATTGGCCAGCGCATTAATCGGGTTGGCCACCAAATTCATCAGCAGCGTTTTCAACACTTCGACAATGCCGGAAGGCGGCGCAACGGACACATCGCCGGCCGCACGCAGAATCAGCGTGGTCGGGAATGCCATGCTGGCGACAACCGCCACCACAGCCGCTGCGAACGTACCGAAAATATACAAAATCAAAATCGGTTTTATGTGGGCCTGATTGCCTTTTTGGTGTTGCGCAATGGCGGCAGTCACCAAAACAAATACCAAAATCGGTGCAATAGCCTTAAGCGCACCGACAAACAGGCTGCCCAGCAGTCCTGCGCTGATACCGACTTGCGGCGCAACTGCGCCCACAAGAATACCTAAAACCAAGCCGATGGCGATTTGCACCACCAGGCTGACGCTGTTGATCGCGTTTAAAAGCGGATTGCCACTTGCCATATCCGTTCCTTCAATTTAAAGATATGTTAAAAAAGTCTTACATTCTAAAATAAAAAATCATTTGTCGG
The DNA here is from genome assembly GCF_041433145.1 of Neisseria sp. 27098_8_158. NCBI lineage: Bacteria > Pseudomonadati > Pseudomonadota > Betaproteobacteria > Neisseriales > Neisseriaceae > Neisseria > Neisseria sp. 27098_8_158. The sequence goes on along the minus strand of NZ_JAPWAZ010000002.1, from coordinate 99,544 downwards.
CGAGGTTTTCATGCACACCTCACAAAAACAGCATTAAAGTTTAGCATTTATGACACAGTTGGCACTTTATGCCAAAAATACAATCAAACCCGCTCAAATCCTACTTTCAAGCATACCCATACCGTTGCCTTATCCCTCTATAATCTTGATTTCAGACGGCCTGAAATCTGCGCCATAGAGCCGAATATAAAGGTAACTTCATCAGTCAAAACACAAAACATAAATATTACAATCAGATAGAAACAAACCAAAATCCGCCCTTACGTCACATTTTGCAACATTATCGCGCTAAATTTCCGTTTATAACCATAGCCTGAAACCTTGCAGAAATAATGTTAAAATCCCCAAACTGAAGAATTGTCGCTGTCGAACACACATCATGACCAAACTGACCTACCCTGTTTTATTTGCATCATTGGCGCTCGCCTACGGACACGCGTTGGCAGTAGATACTTCCGTTCCCAAAGCGGAAGACTACGAAGCTGTTCCCGAATCCGAAATGCCCAAGCAGCCCAAAGACGACCAAACAGGCAAACTCAAGCCCAAATTCCCCGTCAAAATCGACACCCAAGACAGCGAAATCAAAGAAATGCTTGAAGAATACCTGCCGCTGATTACCCAGCAGCAGGACGAAGAGCTGGATAAAGAGCAGGTCGGCTTCCTCGCTGAAGAGGCACCCGACAACGTCAAAACCATGCTCCGGACCAAAGGCTACTTCAACAGCAACGTCAATATTCAAGACCACGGCGAGAGCTACACCGTCAACGTTACCCCCGGCCCGCGCACCAAAGTCGACAACGTCAGCGTGGCCATCCTCGGCGACGTATTGAATGACGACAACTTGGCCGAGTACTACCAAAATGCGATGGAAAACTGGCAACAGCCTGTTGGAGAAAACTTCGACCAAGACGGCTGGAGTGCAAGTAAAACCTCCGTCCTCAGCGCGGTAACACGCAAAAAATATCCGTTGGCGAAACTCACCACCACCCAAGCCACCATCAATCCCAATACCCAAAAAGCCGATTTGAACGTCATCGTAGAGAGCAACCGTCCCATTTACTTTGGCGATTTCCAAATAACCGGCACACGCCGCTACCCTGAGAGCGTGGTTTCCGGCATGGCGCGCTTCCAACCCGGTTCGCCTTACGACTTAGACAAAATCCTCGACCTGCAACAGGCGCTCGAACAAAACGGCCACTACTCCGGTGCGTCCGTACAAGCCGACTTCGACCAACTGCAAGGCGACCGCGTTCCCGTCAAAATCAACGTGACCGAAGTCAAACGCCACAAACTGGAAACCGGTATCCGCTACGACTCCGAATACGGAATCGGCGGCCGCATCGCCTACGACTATTACAACCTCTTTAACAAAGGCTACATCGGTTCCATCGTTTGGGACATGGACAAATACGAAACCACGCTGGCCGCCGGTATCAGCCAACCGCGCAACAACCGCGGTAACTACTGGACCAGCAACGTTTCCTACAACCGCTCGACCACGCAAAACCTTGAAAAACGCGCCCTGAGCAGCGGTATTTGGTATGTCCGCGACCGCAACAATATCGATGCCCGCTTCGGCCTCGAATTCATTACCGAAGACCGCAAAGTCCCCGACACCAGCTACGATTTAGGCCGAAGCCATGCCACCATGCTGACCGCCTCATGGAAACGGCAAAGCATCGAAACCGAGCTGCACCCTCAAAACGGCTACTACCTCGACGGCAAAATCGGTACAACTTTGGGCAAACTCCTCTCCTCCACCCAAATGGCACGCGCCACGGCACGGGCAGGCTATTTCTTCACACCTGAAAACAAAAAAATCGGTACATTCATCGTACGCGGACAGGCAGGCTACGTTTATGCCCGCGAAGGCGAAGAAGTGCCGTCCAGCCTGATGTTCCGCACCGGCGGCGCGACTTCCGTACGCGGTTACGAACTCGACAGCATCGGCTTGGCCGGCCCCAACGGCTCCGTTCTGCCGCAACGCGCCTTGGTGGTCGGCAGCCTCGAATATCAATTCCCGGTTACCAAAAGCTTCTCCGGCGCCATCTTCCACGATGTTGGCGATGCGGCGAGCAACTTCAAACACATGACCTTAAAACACGGTACCGGCTTGGGTGTGCGCTGGTTCAGCCCGGTTGCGCCGTTCTCCTTTGACATTGCCTACGGCCACCACGACAAAAAAATCCGCTGGCACATCAGCTTGGGCACAAGGTTTTAAAAAACATACTCACCATCCATTCTTTCAGACGGCCTCAGCCATTTCAGGCCGTCTGAACAACAGACAAACAGAAAAATATCATGACCGATACTGCAAACACTTCCACGCCGTCTGAACAACAGCCCGCCCCACCAAAGCGCAAAAAACGCCTGTTGCGCGGCTTTGTCCTGTCCACCCTGGGCGTATTGACCGTTTCCGCCGGCGCAATCGGCTGGCTGATCGGTACGGAATCGGGTTTGCGTTTCGGTTTGTACAAAATCCCGTCATGGTTCGGCGTCAAAATCTCTTCCGATACGCTGAAGGGCACGCTGATTGAAGGTTTTGAAGGCGACAAATGGTTGATTGAAACAGACGGTGCGGACATCAAAATCAGCAGCTTCCGCTTTGATTGGAAACCGTCCGAGCTGCTCCGTCCGTCCTTGCACATTACCGAAGTCGTGGCCGGCGACATCGCCATTGTGACCAAGCGCACGCCGCCCAAAGAAGAAGAGCCTTCAAAAGGCCTGCCCGACAGCATAGACCTGCCCGTTACCGCCTATCTCGACCGTTTGGAAACCGGCAAAATCAGCGTGGGCAAGCGTTTTGACAAGCAGACCGTCTATCTCGACCATCTGCATGCGGCCTATCATTACGACAAAAAAGAACACCGCCTCCACATCAAAACCGCCGATACGCCCTGGAGCAGCTCGACAGGCGCGGTGGTGCTCGGTTTGAACAAACCCTACGTCCTCAATACCGCCATCTACACCAAAGGCCAGCTTGAGGGCGAAACCATACACGGCACGGTGCGCCTATGGGGCAGCCTGCAAGACGTATCCACCGACCTGCTGCTCGACGGCGACAACGTTCATTTGTCTGCCAAATCCACCATCCACCCATTCGCCGACAGCCTCAACGAAACCGTCGGCGAAATCCTGGTTAAAGGTTCCAACATCAATCCGCAGGCCTTCCTGCCCAGCCTGCCCAAAGCGCGCCTGAATTTCGACGCCACCACTATTCCGTCCTTTACAGACGGCGTTGCGCTGGAAGGCTCGATAGACTTGGAAAACGACCAAGCCGGTTTTGCCGATGAAAACTATATCCCCGTCAAACGCATCCTCGGCGAATTCATTGTCGACGACAAAGGCACGGTCAAAATCGAAGACATCGGCGTCGGCCTGCTCAAAGACGGCAGCATAGACGTATCCGGCACTATCGACACCGCCCAAGACCAGCTCAAACTCGCACTGGGCATCAACAATACTGGCGCAGACGACTTTGTCCGTCAAAACATCGCAGGCCGTCTGAACGGCAGTATCGACGTCAAAGGCGAAACCTCCTCCCCTGTCATCAACTGGAATCTCGACAGCGGATTTGCGCGTACAGACGGCATGCTGTTTTTCCAAACCGACAAACAGCTCGGCCAGCGCACACTCAAGCTCGACAAAGTCCGCCTGGTTCCGCAAAACGGCGGCGAGCTCAACGCCAAAGGCTCGCTCGAACTCTTCAAAGACCGTAAACTGCAACTGGACATCGTCAGCAAAGCCTTCAACCCTGCGCGCATCGATCCGCAGCTTCCGCAAGGCAGCGTCAACGGCAACATCAACTTAACAGGCATACTGGCGCAAGAAAAATTTGCCGGCAAAATGCAGTTTGCACCGAGTACGCTCAACGGCGTTCCGCTCAGCGGCAAAGCCGACGTTGCCTATGAAAACAAACACCTCTCTCGCGCCCTGACCGACCTGACCCTCGGCAGCAACATCGTCAAAACCAACGGCAGCTTCGGCAAAAAAGGCGACCGCCTCAACCTCAACATTACCGCCCCCGATTTGTCGCGTTTCGGCTTCGGCTTGGGCGGCCTGCTCAACGCGCGCGGCTACATCTCCGGCAGCTTTTCAGACGGCCTGAAAACCCTTGAAGCCGATTTGAACGGTGAAGCGCGCAACTTCAAAGTCGCCAATACCATCAACATCCGCACCCTCGACTTCAAGCTTAAAGGTTCGCCAGATACCAACCGTCCGTTGAGTGCCGATATTAAAGGCGAACACATCGCCGTCTCCGGCGGCGCGGCCATGATTGACAACGTCAATCTGCTCATCAACGGCACAGGTTCGCACCACCACATCCGCGGCAACAGCAGCATGGCGGTGGACAACAAACGCTACAAGCTCGACCTCGACGCCACCGGCGGCCTCAACAAAGACCAAACCCAATGGAAAGGCACGGTTGACACGCTCGACATCAACGGCGCGTTCAACCTCAAACTGCAAAACCGCCTCAACCTCGAAGCCGGCAGCGAACGTGTTTCCCTCAGCAGCGCGCGCTGGGCGGCCATGGGCGGCAACCTCAACCTGCAAAATTTCGTTTGGGACAAGAAAGCCGGCATTACCAGTAAAGGCAGCGCACAAAATCTGCACATTACCGAATTGCACAACTTCTACACTCCGCCCATCGAACACAACCTCGTCTTGGGCGGCGACTGGGATTTGGCGTACAGTCAAAACGCGCGCGGCTTCCTCAACATCAACCGTCAAAGCGGCGACATCATCCTGCCGGGCAAAGACCCGAAAAACAAACAGCCTTTGGGACTTTCCGCGCTCGCCCTGCGCACCCGTTTCCAAAACGGCCGCATCGACAGCACGCTGGAAGGCAACACCCGCTTCGGCAAAGTTGACGGCACGCTCGGCATCGCCCAGCAGTTCGGCAACAACATCAACAACGCCCCCGTCAATGGCAAGGTCAATATCAGCGTTCCCGATTTGGGCTCGCTCAAATCCTTTATGCCGGCGACAGCCCAAGGCATTGCAGGCCGTCTGAACGCGACCGCCACCATCGGCGGCCGACTCGGTTCACCTATCGTCAACAGCAAACTCGACCTCCAAACCAATTACGGCCGTGCCGACGGTACCGTCAACATCGGTCAGGGCACCAGCTTCGATACCGCCCCTCTGAGCGGCAAGCTCAACCTGAACGTTGCCAACCTCGAAGTCTTCCGCAACTTCCTGCCCGTCGGCCAAACCCTCAAAGGCCGTCTGAACGCCGCCGTCAACTTGGCAGGCCGTCTGAACGATCCGCAACTGAGCGGCCTGATTAACGGCGACAACCTCTATTACCGCCATCAAACCCAAGGCCTGATTCTCGATAACGGCGTATTGCGTTCACGCCTGCAAGGTCAAAAATGGGTCATCGACAGCCTCAAATTCCACCGCGGCGGCACGATTGAGCTCAAAGGCGCGGTCAACCTTGCCAATGCCAACCCCGATGTCGACGTGGACATCGTCTTCGACAAATACCGCACCCTCTCGCGTCCAAACCGCCAACTGCAGCTCTCCGGCGCGGCCAAAGTCCTCTACAATCCGGAAAAAGGCGTATCGCTCAACGGCACGCTCAACACCGACTACGGCAGGTTTGGTTCGCAAAAATCCTCCATGCCGACCCTCGATGACGACGTGGTTGTACTGGGCGAAACCAAAAAAGAAGCAACGGCCACCACGCCGATTAATATGAACCTTGTCTTGAACATCAACGACAATGTCCGTTTTGTCGGCTACGGCGCAGACGTTACCATCGGCGGCAAACTGGCCATCACGTCCCGTCCGGGCGAAGCCGTCCAAGGCGTCGGTACCGTGCGCGTTGTCAAAGGCCGCTACAAAGCCTACGGCCAAGACCTCGACATCACCAAAGGATCGGTTTCCTTTGTCGGCCCGCTGACCAATCCAAACCTCAACATCCGTGCCGAACGCCGTCTCTCCCCGGTCGGTGCAGGTGTCGAAGTCCTCGGCAGCCTCAACAATCCGCGCGTAACCTTGGTTGCCAAAGAAGCCATGAGTGAAAAAGACAAACTCTCCTGGCTCATCCTCAACCGTGCCAGCAGCGGCAGCGACGGCGACAATGCCACGCTCTCTGCGGCCGCCAGCGCACTGCTTGCCGGCCAAGTCAACGACCGCATCGGCCTTGTCGATGATTTGGGCTTTACCAGCAAACGCAGCCGCAATGCCCAAACAGGCGAGCTCAACCCTGCCGAACAAGTCCTGACCGTCGGCAAACAGCTCACCAACAACCTCTACGCAGGTTACGAATACGGCATCTCTAGCGCCGAACAATCCGTCAAACTCGTGTACCAACTGACCCGCGCCATCCAAGCCGTTGCCCGCATCGGCACGCGCTCCTCCGGCGGCGAGTTGAAATACACCATCCGCTTTGACAACTGGTTCGGCAAAGACGAACCCGAGCCGGAAGAACAACACTAAAAGCCGTGAAAAAGGCCGTCTGAAATTCATCTTTCAGACGGCCTTTATCTTGTTCTACCGTATTAGAATCTTCAGCCATGCCTCAAAAAACAAAGGTCAACGGCGCAAGTTTAAAAATAAATGCAGCTAAAAAAGTGAACGGCAAACCATAGCTTATTCAAGGTTAGCGATAAATCAAACAGATACAAAAAGGCCGTCTGAAACTGACAGGGGCAGGTTTCAGACGGCCTTTTTTGAATCATCGAAACATCTTGTGCATGGCGTTGCTGATTAATTCGAGCTGTTTCTTATATTCGCGGCAACGGGGACAGAGCGACAGGTGCACGGCAAGGGCAATGCGGTTAAAAAGACTGAGACGCACTTGGTCTTGCTGTTTGGAAATCAGATCGGTTATTTTGCGGCATTTTTTCATGGCGTTTTCCTGTCAGGCATGGGAGAACCATTTGATTTGCAGGCACTGGCGCAAGGTTTCGCGCGCGCGGTGCATGATGGTGTGATAGTTGGCATGGCTGATGCCGCATTGCTCGCGGATTTCATCGCTTGAAAAACCGAGAATTTCTTTCATGGTAAACACGCGAGCGGTGTTTTCCGGCAGATGGTAGAGGCAGGTCTGTAAAACTTGGTAGAACTCTTTATTGTTCAAACTGGCTTCGGGCGAGTCCCAACCCTGAGGTTGTCCTTCATCCGTCCAATGCCCATCAGCGGCAAAATGTCCTTCAAAGGCTTCATCCAAGGCTTCCTCGTCGCGCGTGACGAAAACTTGGCGTTGCCGTCCGATTTGGCGCAGGCAGTCGGTAATTTTGTTTTTTAAGATTGCAAACAGCCAGCTGCTCACTTGGGCGTCGCCTTTGAAACCCTCGGCTGCACGGTAGGCAGAAAGCATGGTTTCCTGTACGAGGTCTTCCGCCAAATCGGGGCGGTCGGGCAGCTGGATATGGGCAAAGCGCAGTAGCAGTTTACGGGATTCGGCAAGCTCGGCATCGGTCAGTTCGGGTAGGGCCATAATGTATCAGTATGAAATGAATGATCAATATGCTTCTGATTTTACGCTGATACGGAAAGAGCATGCGATTGAATCTATAAACGATTTCAGTAGTATTTTTGTTTCGCCGAAACCGACTGCGCCCGTTTCAGACGGCCTTGGTTTATGCCGCAACCAAAATGCCCTGTTCCAGCCATTCCGCCCATTTCTGCCTTAATGCGTCCTGCCAAACGTTTTCAGACGGCATGAACTCTGCCAGCATGGTTTGCAGGCCGTTTAGGGAAGTGGGCGTTTCTGCCAGCGTTTCCAGCAATAAGGCATCGAAATCGTCGAGCGTTTGATACATCACGTCGTCTTCCTTATCGCGCCACACCAAAACGGCGGTTTCCGCCTCCTGCAATTCGTCCGTCACATCATACTGATAACGGCGCACAAAGGCGGCGGGAGAAAGGGTGTAAGCCAAATCGTCTGAATCGGCAGGCGAGGCTTCGCTGTCGGTTTGAGCGGTTTCGGCGAGCAGCTGGGTGTGTTCAAAGTCCATCAAGGCCAAGAGGTCGTCTGAAAGCGGCAGGCTTTGGCAATATCGGAGGAACTCGCCGGGGATTTCTTGAAAATAGGGCGTTTGGGCACATGCGTCGCGGACGAAACCTTCTTTCAGACGGCCCCATTCTTCGCTGTCAAAGTATTGCAGCGTTTCGGTATAACAACGGTCGATAAAGCTGTGAATATTGTTGCGTATCAGTCGGATATAGACATTCAGGCGCTCTCGCGGCAATCCGTCTGCGGCTTTGCCTTCGCGTATGGCTTTGGCAAAGCGGTGTTGGTATTGGGCGGAAGTTTCAGGCTGCACGGCGGTATTCCTTTCCGGCACGCATTTGATAGTCGGCGATTTTGGCGACTTCGGCTTCGAGTTCGGCAAAAGGCGGAAAATTGAAATCGCGTTCCAACAGGGTGGGCGGAATCGTCGGCAGCTTGGCATAGGTGAGTTCGAGCAAATCCCAAACAGTCGGCAATACCGCCGCACCATGCGTATCAATCAACAATTCCGGCGTTTCCACGTCATGTCCGGCAATATGGATATAGCACACGCGCTCTGCGTCCACATTCTCTAAAAAGGCTTCAGGCGACAACAGGCCGTGATTGACGGCGTTGACATAGATATTGTTCACATCCAAATGAATGCCACAATCGGCTTCACGGGCAACCGCGTTGAGGAACTCGACCTCATTCATTTCGGCAAGCGGAGAATGCAGGTAGTAGGAGGTGTTTTCTACGGCGATGCGGCAGCCCAACCGATCCTGCACTTCGCGGATACGGCGCGCAGTATATTGCACCATTTCTTCAGTGAAAGGCAGCGGCAACAAATCGTAAAGATGACCGCCGTCGTGGCAATAGCTCAAATGGTCGGAGAAAAACGTGCAGTCATAACGGCGCATCATTTCTTTGATTCCGTCTATCAAATCGGTATCCAGCGGTGCTTGTCCGCCCAATGACATGGATAATCCGTGCAACGCCAGCGGCAGCCGTTCCGCCACGCGGTCAAACTGTTTGCGCGCCCTGCCGCCCATTTTCAGCCAATTTTCGGGGGCGGCTTCGATAAAGCGTATCGGGCTGTCATCTGAAAGCGAGAGGAAGTCTTCCGCCAAGTCGCGGCGGTAGCCCAAGCCTGCGTGTTGAATCATGGTGATGTCCTGTTATGGTGCCGTATGAACGACAAAGTCGCATTTTCATTTATAAAATGCGACTTTGTTAAAGGTATGTTGCAGGATTATTTAGAACCGCATTTACCTTCGCCGCATTTGCCTTCTACTACTTTGGCAGCTTTGGCTTTAGATGCTTTGCCTTTTTTAGCGTGAGTTTTTTCCACGGTTGAACCGCATTTGCCTTCGCCACATTTGCCTTCGCTTGCTTTAGAAACAGCGCTTGCACCGCATGCACCTTCACCGGCTTTAACCGCACCGCAAGAGCCTTGAGCAGATTTTTGAACACCTGCTTTGCTGCTTAACGGTTTATCAGCGGCAACAACGCCGGCAGCCAAAGACAGGGACAGTGCACCGGCCAAAGCAGCAGCTACATTTTTTTTCATTTTAACTTCCTTTTTAAAATATGGGTTTAAATAAATCAAGGGATAATATCGGGCATTTAAAGTCGGCCCGCGACCGTGAATCATTAAAGAAAATGCTTGATGCGACAACAGTGTTTCTTCAGCAGGGCATCCAAAGACAGACGGCCTGCGCCCTGCAATAGGACAGGAAATAAAACCACCAAATAAATCAGTGCCATTTTATAACCGTTGTCGCACACATTGTACCCCAAGCCGGCATGTACCGCAGACCATGCGACAGCCGTCACTACCATCAATCCCAGCGCGGACAGCCGCGTTGCCAAGCCAACGATGAGCAGCGCAGGCAAAACCAGTTCCGCCCACATGGCCAAATTCCAATTGACCGTATCCGGCAACAAATTGAACGGAAAGGGAAATTGACTGTTGATATCTGCAAACCAGTTTTCCCCGTTCCATTTTTCCAGGCCGGCCTCAAGAAATTCATACGCAGCAAAAAGCCTGAGTGCCAACAAACCGAAAGCGGCCTGCCAAGAGGGGTTGGATGAGGTGTTCATTTATTTTCCTTATCGATGTGTGTGTCGAATGGGATGGGACGAAAAATCCATCGGCACCATCCCATCTTTCATGCCTGTTTAGACGTGGCAGCTTTAAAAAACTGACAAAACAAATGAAGATATCTTCTTATTCATTGTTTTATAAAGATTAAAAATTCAAAAAGGCCGTCTGAAACACCATACTTGAATTGGGTTTCAGACGGCCTTTGATGATAATCGCAATCCATTAATCCGCTTGTTTGCACAATTCGACAATTTCCGCACCGTATTTGTCGGTTTTCTCCTCATTCATACCGTGGATTTCCGCCAACTCCGCCAAATTTTGCGGCCGTCGGGCGGCAATCGCGCGCAGGGTAACTTTGCTGCATATCTGATAGGCTTCGAGGCCTTCATGGCGGGCAGTATCGATGTTCCACTGAAGCAGACGGCGCATCAATCGGCGTTTGCGTTTGTCCTCTTCGCTTAGGCCGTCTGAAAACGGCCGGCAGATGTTTAAAATGCCCTCGCCGTATTGCTCGATACGTTTTTCTCCGAGTTTATACACGCCTAAAAGGTCGATGGGTTCGGCAGGCGTATTGGTCAACAAATCGTCCATGCTTTCGTTGGAGAATACCGTACCCAGCGTTACTTGATCGGCACTTGCCTGCTGCTCGCGCCAAGTTTCCAAAGCCTGTTTTAAGGCCTGTTCGCGCTCGCCCAAGCTGTGGATAACTTGGGCGCTGTCTGTGGAAACCGTACCGGCTTCGGCCGTTTCGCAAACGTCGAGTATCTCCAAACCGAATTTATTGATTTTCGCCTCGCCCAAGCCGTAGATTTGATGTAAATCTTCCAAACTTCGGGGCATTTTTTCGACAATATCGCGCAGGGTTTTGTCGCCGCAAACCACATAGGCCGGCACTTCCTCTGCCCGGGCGCGTTGTTGCCGCCATTGGCGCAATGCCTGCCACAAACGCTCTTCGCGCTCGGTACGCAACCAATCGTCTTTCGGTTTTTGGGTGGCCGTTTTTTCGCGGCGCAGGGGGCGCAGCATGACTTCGGTTTCGCCCTTGAGGACTTTTTTTGCCGCTTCGGTCAGCTGCAGGGCTTGATGTTGCTCGACATTGACGGTGAGATAGCCCAAGCTGATGCACTGGCGGATGACGCTGCGCCATTCCTTGTCGGTCTGTTCGCTGCCGATGCCGAATGTGGATAACTTGTCATGGCCGTTGCGCTGTATCCAATCGTCGCTTTTGCCGCGCAAAAGGTTGGTGATGTAACCGGCGGCAAAACGTTGTCCGGCGCGGTACACGCAGCTGAGTAATTTTTGCACCAACACTGTGCCGTCAAACCGCACAGGCGGATGCAGGCAGTTGTCGCAATGGCCGCAAGGTTCGGATTCTTCGCCGAAATGTTTGAGCAGCAGTACGCGGCGGCAGGCGGCAGTTTCGCAGACGGAAAGCATGGCATCGAGTTTTTGCATTTCGATTTGCTTTTGCACCTCGTCGCTGTTGCCTTCGGCAATCCGTTCGCGCAGCAACACCCAATCGTTCAAGCCGTAACACAGCCAGCTCACGGCAGGCAGCCCGTCCCGACCGGCGCGCCCCGATTCTTGATAGAAATGTTCGACACTCTGGGGCATATCGAGATGGGCGACAAAGCGCACGTCGGGTTTGTCTATGCCCATACCGAACGCCACGGTCGCCACCACAATAATATTGTCTTCATGCGTAAAGCGGCGTTGGTTTTCCTCGCGCACGCCCATGCTCAAACCGGCATGATACGGAATTGCCTCCAAGCCGTTTTCACACAAAAACTGCGCCACATCCTCGACTTTTTTGCGGCTCAAACAATACACAATGCCGCTTTGCCCATGCATCTGCTTGCGGATGAAATCCAGTAATTGTTTTTTGCCATTATTTTTTTCGATAACCTGATAATAAATATTCGGACGGTCAAAGCTGGAGATAAATTCGGGCGCATTGTCCAAGTGCAGATAATGCTTGATGTCGGCGCGTGTGGCCGCATCGGCGGTAGCAGTCAGGGCGATGCGCGGGACGTTTGGATAGCGTTCGGCAAGCATGCCGAGCTGTTGATATTCGGGGCGGAAATCGTGTCCCCATTGACTGACGCAATGCGCCTCATCAATGGCAAACAAGCTGACGGTTTGTTGGTCGAGGAAACGTAAAAAGCGGTCGGTAACCAAGCGTTCCGGCGCGACGTAAAGCAGTTTCAGACGGCCTTGGGCAAGCTTGTCGGCAATCTCGCGCGCCTCATCTGCCGATGTACTGCTGTTGACTGCCGCCGCTTCAATCCCGGCCACATGCAGGCTGGCTACTTGGTCGTTCATCAACGCAATCAGCGGCGATACGACAACCGCCACGCCTTCGCGCATCAGCGCCGGAATCTGGTAACACAAAGACTTGCCCCCGCCCGTCGGCATCAACACCATCAAACTCTCGCCGCCAGCCAAAGCATTGACGATAGCCTCCTGCTTGCCACGAAATTCGGGATAACCGAATACTTCGTGCAAAATCTGTTTGGCGGCCGGCTGAGGCATAATGGTTCCGTAGAATAGGGGAAAGCGTTATTTTAACGGTTTTACACCCGCGTATGTGCGGAACATTTTTCCGCCGCTTTTTCAGATGGCCTGAAATTCAACTCTATTTAATTTATTTAATTTTAAATAAAGATTTATTTTATTTTGAATAAATGTATAAAGGCCGTCTGAAACCTGATATTAGGGTTTCAGACGGCCTTTCAAAAATAAAATCTTTAGGCTTTTTTGACGAACTCAGATTTCAAGTTCATCGCGCTACCATCGATTTTACAACCGATATTGTGGTCGCCCTCTTGCAGGCGGATGCCTTTGACTTTGGTGCCTTGCTTGATGACCATAGAGCTGCCTTTGACTTTCAGATCTTTAATCAAGACAACCGTATCACCATCTTGCAATACCGCGCCGTTGGCATCTTTGACTTCCAAGGCATCATCGCCGGCAGCCACAGTATCGGCCTCGTTCCACTCATGGGCGCACTCAGGGCAAACGTATTGAGCGCCGTCTTCGTAAGTGTATTCCGAGTGGCATTTCGGGCAGGGAGGTAGGGACATGAGGTTTCCTTATAAATATGATAAAAGAAGCGTAAAACTCAATAATACAATGTCTAAATTATTGAGTCGCCTTGCTGCCGCCTGCGCCGTAGACGGCATTCCAAGCCGCGTCCAACATCTGGCCGGCTTGTTGCAGCTTGGCATTTTGCTGCTCTTTCTGAGCCAAGGCCGTCTGAATTTCGCCTTTCAAACGGTCAATATCGGATTGCGCTGCCTGCAAACGGCGCTGCGCGCTTTCCAAATCACTTTGCAGGGAAATGATTTTGCTGTCGTTGCTGTTTTGCTCATTCAAAGCGGCACGGTAAACCGATTGGACGGACAGCAAACGGTCTTCCGCCTCACCGGCATACGCAGCGGCGGCGGATAACATCATCAGGGCAAGTAAGGTTTTTTTCATGGGTTTTCCTTTAAAGTTGTTTGATTTGTAAAGTAAAGCGCAGAGCCGATTTTTCAGCCGCCAAGTTTACATAATATGCTTGTTGGTCTTTGTTCTTGATGGTTTATTTTATCCAATCCGGACATTCAGGCTGCCGATAAAAGTTAATTCAATCAACTGTTGTGACAGGCAGGCGGCTATTATTTTCTCATATTCTCCGCCTTATTCCATTATTTTCTGGTTTTATTAGAAAAGGCCGTCTGAAAAATTTTCAAACGGCCTTCCCTTTAATTACGTTTTAAGAACGACTTATCCCCTGTGCTTGTGACTGCGCATACTGTCTTTGCTGTTCTTCATACTCAAAACGCTGCGTCGCTTCCTGAACCTTTGCAAGGCTTTCTTCTATCGGAATATAGGCTGCTGTCTGCATATCCATAGATACTCGATTCAATATGGGATTACGCTCACCAATCAGATACTGTCCGTCTTTTACATTAAACAGCGTGACATCTGTCATTTTTTTGGAATAACCCAACGCAGTAAGAGCCATTGCGGAGTTTTGCAGTTTTGCTTCCTCAATCGGTATCCCATTTTTCTCATGGTATTCGGTTAGATGTCCTTTTACTGCATTGAAAAGATTTTGGGTTTCAGGAGCAAGGGATTGTAGTTTGGATACAAAAAAGGACTGTGAATATTGTAGTAGCTGTTCTTTCTCATTTTTAAATGATAATTTCATTTCCTCAGTAAAAACGCGATTATCATCCAAATTATTTATTGTCTCTCCTCTTTTTACTGCATCATAGATCCATTTTTCCAATGGATCTTTAGTTTCTCCTTTGATTATTGCTTGTTCCCATTTGAAATATTCCTTTTGTCCAACGGCGTTATTCCATTTATCCATGTTAACTTCTTTTCGCCAATCCTCCATACTCATGTTAGCAGGCTTTTTAGAAATATCTTCATGATCATCAAGTATTGCTTTAGCTTGATCACGTCCTATTACCTTGGATAATTCATGAAATTGATCCTGAGATACAGAGTAAGCAATACCAGAATCAGATATTAATATATCTTCAGCTACTTGTTGAATATTTTGAGTAATAACTGCACTTAAAAGAGCATGTCTATATGCATCATAGCTATTATTATGTGGGTCTATATCATCTTCCCCTGCAAAGCCACCATATTCATTAGCCTTTTTTACTGCATGCGACACAAAAGTACCAGCTACATACTCCTTAACAGTACTAGGACTAAAATAGTAATCACTCATTTTCACACTTCCCTAAATTAAAGTTAGAAAAATTTGAATTATTTGATATTTCTGCCTGTAAACAAATATTTTCATTTACAGGATAACAAACTTCGGGTTGTCTGTTCATAGGCCACGATTCAATGTAATAAACCTTCTCAAATTTTCCATTTTTTTTACCCCAAAATATTGTTTTATCTTCGGCCATTTTGTAAAAAAATAAATCTTGTCCTAATTTATTCTCAAAATCAGTTTCCAATACATAAGGTTTTTGAATACAAACTTCATCATACCCATTAAAAATCTCGATTAAAGGGATACTATTTTTTCCTTGAATTAATGGAAATAAGTTATTATTCCTATTAAAAAATCTAAAAAATAGACAAATAAACACTATTATTATAAATATGAGTATTAGAATAACTTTAAAAGAAATATTTTTCATAATCATACCATTATAAAAACATAATGATTATACGTCTGAAGACTAAATCTTGACAACCCAAAAGGCCGTCTGAAAAATTTTCAGACGGCCTTTTATCATTCATGCCTTACGAACGGATCCGTTTCAACACTTCTTCTTTGCCGATTAATGCCAATACGGCATCGACGCTTGGGGTTTTCGCCGTACCGCAGACAGCGAGGCGCAGGGGCATACCGAGTTTGCCCATTTTGATGCCTTCTTCGTCGCAGAAAGGTTTGAAGAGGTCGTGGATGGCTTCGGCGGTCCAGTCTTCCAGCCCTTCGAGGCGTTCGGCAAAGCGCAGCATACGGGCGGCGGCTTCGTCGTCCCAGTGTTTCTGCACGTCTGCTTCGGCAGGGGTTTGTTTGACATAGAAGTAGAGGCACTCGTCGGCAAGCGTGTTCAGGTCTTGGGCGCGGTCTTTGACCAATGCCAACACATCTTCCAAAGCAGGCTTGCTTGTTTCGTGGATATCGCGCAGGGCGAGGCGCGGTTTCACCATTTCGGCCAGTTTTTCGTTGGCGGTGATTTTGATGTGTTCGCCGTTGATCCAGTAGAGTTTCTTCAAATCCATGCGGCTTGGGGATGGGGAAACGTCTTTCAAATCAAACCATTCGATGAATTGTTCCATCGTGAAGAATTCGTCGTCGCCGTGCGCCCAGCCCAAGCGTGCCAGATAGTTGAGCATGGCTTCGGGCAGGATGCCCATTGCGCCAAAATCAGTGATGGCAACGGTATCGCCGCTGCGTTTGGAGATTTTTTTGCCTTGTTCGTTGAGAATCATGGGCAGGTGGCCGTATTCGGGGAGGGTGGCGCCAATGGCTTTTAAGATGTTGATTTGTTTCGGCGTGTTGTTCACATGGTCGTCACCGCGGATAACGTGGGTAACGCCCATGTCGTAGTCGTCCACCACGACGCAGAAGTTGTAGGTCGGTGTGCCGTCGGCGCGGGCGATAATCAGGTCGTCGAGCGCTTCGTTGGGGATGGAGATTTCGCCTTTGACCAAGTCCGTCCATTTGGTCACGCCGTCCAAAGGCGTTTTGAAACGGACAACAGGTTGCACGTCGGCAGGGATTTCGGGCAGAGTTTTGCCTTCTTCAGGGCGCCAGCGGCGGTCGTAAGTTGCCGTGCCTTCTTTTTCGGCTTTCTCGCGCATGGCTTCCAGCTCTTCTTTGCTGCAATAGCAGTAGTAGGCAGCGCCTTTTTCCAAGAGTTCGGCGATGACTTCTTTATAGCGGTCGAAACGGCGGGTTTGGTACACGATGTTGTCGGCGTTGTCGTAGTTCAGGCCGACCCATTTCATGCCGTCGAGGATGATGTTGACAGATTCGGCAGTAGAGCGCGCCAAGTCGGTGTCTTCGATACGCAATAGGAACTCGCCTTTATGATGGCGGGCAAACGCCCATGAAAACAAGGCGGTGCGTACGCCGCCGATGTGCAGGTAGCCGGTGGGGCTGGGGGCGAAACGGGTTTTGACGGTCATGATGGCTCCAAAGTCTTTGAAAACAGGTATTTTACTTTTTCGGCAAGGTTTAAACAATGTAAGGCCGTCTAAAAATAATGTCGGCGCAGAAGGACCGTCTGGGAACTTTTCTCCTGAAAACAAAACTAATGATAATCATTTCTTTGAAAGTATCCGCTCATGAACAAACGCGCTTTATTTACCGCCCTCGCCCTCCTGCCCCTTTTTGCCCAAGCCGAAATCAAAACTATCAAAGACGTATTGGGACGCGAAGTCAAAGTCGATGTCCCTGTCAAACGCGCGGTTTTGGCGTTTTACTATCCCGACTATATCGCGGTAACGGGCGCGGACAAATTTAAAAACGTCATCGGCATTTCGCGTGAGTTTTGGGAGAAATTCAATCCCGGCAGCTGGGTGATGTTCAAACAGAAGCTGCCTACGCTGCAAAACATTGCAGACATCGGCAACATCAGCACCGGCACGTTTTCACTGGAGAAAACGCTCGCGCTCAAGCCGGACGTATTGATTCTGGCCGACTGGCAGTATAAGGCCATCGCCACCCATCTGCCGCGCATTAAAGCGGCAGGCATACCCGTCGTCGTGGTCGATTTCAACGCCGAAACCGTCGCGCGGCACACGCGCAGTGCGGAAATTTTCGGCGAACTCAACGGTACGCAGGCGCGCGCCCAAAAAATTGCCGCCGAATACGCCCGAGGCATTGCCGACATCCAAAAACGCGTCGCGCGCGCCAAGCAGTCCAAACCGAAAATCTATATCGAGTTCGGCGACAAAGGCCCGTCCGAATACAGCTACACCTTCGGCAAAGATATGTGGGGCGCGATTGCCGACACAGCAGGCGGCAACAATATCGCCGCGCCTTACGTTAAAAACTGGGGACCGATAAACCCTGAAAAATTCCTGACGGCCAAACCCGACGTCATCGTCATTTCGGGGACGGAAAACGGCCATAAAGACAAGCCTGGCATTATGGCGATGGGCATAGGCATCAGCCAGGCCGATGCGCAACGCCGCCTGGCCGGATTTGTCAAACGCAAAGGCTGGGCAGACATTCCTGCCGTCAAAAACAAACGCGTTTACGGCATCTACCACACCGCCTCCCGCTCGCTCACCGATTTGGCCAGCGCGCAATTTATCGCCAAAACCCTGTATCCGCAGCAGTTTGCCGACATAGACCCAAACAAGACCTATCTGGACTTCTACCGCAAATACCTGCCCGTCGTGCCGGACGGTACGTTTTACATCCGATTGAAATAGCGGCTGCAAAAATCATAGGCTCAGGCCGTCTGAAGATTCAGACGGCCTGAACATGTTATGCCGATAAATATTTAATGAGTATAATTACCGTTCTTTCAACAAAATTACTGGGTACGTATGAACGGACAAAACCAAATCGACCGGCCTCAGGCTCCGGTCGTCAGCATCAGCGAATGGTTGGTTGGTAACCAGCTTGATTATGATGATTCCGCTGGTCAATCTGATCATGATGTTTGTGTGGGCATTCAGCTCAAACACCAATCCGAATAAAGCCAATTATTTCAAGGCTGCCTTGATTCTGTTTGCCATCGTAATGGCAATTTATCTGGTGCTGGCCGTAGTCTTTTTGGGCAGTATAGCTACAAATCAATATCAATAAGTAAGAATACATTTAGACCGTCTGAAACCTAAAAGGCTTCAGACGGCCTTTTGTATGGCTTGCCCAAGGCTCAACTGCTTATCCAATTCCAAACCGCATCGCTCCATTTGCCGATACGGTAGAGAAACAAAGAATAGCTCTCCTGCATCAGGAACTTGGCTTTCTTGCTGCGCTCATCAAAGCGCGTGGTCGGTGTGGCGGAGAACTGCGCATCTGACAAGCCCAAATCGGCGGCCATTTCTTCGGCGCGCGCCAAATGATACGGATCGCTGACAACGATAATGCTGCCGACTCCGTTGGCGTGCATGATGGGGACGATATTGCGCAGGTTTTCGTAAGTGTTGCGCGACGTGTTTTCAAATAGGATATTGTGCGCCGGTATGCCCTGCTTGAGCGCGTATCGGCGCCCCACTTCGGCTTCGGTCATAAATCCTTTTTTGGGCGTACCGCCGGTGAAAATGATTTTGCCGACCCGATGGCTTTGGTAGAGCGTGATGGCGTGGTTGATACGCTCACGGAACACCGGCGACGGGCGTTTGTCCCACGCCGCCGCACCTAACACCACCGCCGCATCGGCATGAACGTCCTTCGGCAAGGTTTGCAAACCTGTCCGGTAAATCTGCCATGTGCCGCTCAAAAAAATACCGCACACCAGCAAAACGCTCAAAGCAAGGCCGCGAAACAGGTAATATCGCAGACCATTGCGGCTTTTAAGCAGGGAAATCATCTTCAGACGGCCTTATCCAACCCCGTCAGCCGAGTAGGGCGGCAATGTTTTCCAACGGACGGCCGATGGCTGCGCGCGTAGGCGTTACCAAAACGGGACGCTCGAGCAGGGCGGGGTGTTCGGCGATTGCCTGAAGCAGGGCGGCATTGTCCAAATCGGGATTGTCCAAACCCAATTCTTTGTACAAGTCATCTTTCGTGCGCATCATGCCGCGCACCGATTCGATACCGAGTTTGGCAAACATATCCTGCAAAGTCGCCAAATCGGGCGCGGTATCCAGATATTTGACCACGTCGGCGGCAACGCCTTTTTCTTCGAGCAAAGCCAGCGCGGCACGCGATTTGCTGCAACGCGGGTTGTGATAAAGTGTGAATTCAGACGGCATGAAAGTCTCCGTATTATTGCAAAATCATTCAATGATGGCGGTTATTATCGTCTGCAACTGATTTTTACTCAAACTTTTTACTTGATATCTTGATACGAATCGGTAGGCATGCCCACCAAACCGTTTTACAATAAACACAATTTCGATTGGCAACCTCAAGGATACAACCATGAAAGCCTTAACCGCCCTTCTACTGTCCGCCACCGTTTTTACCGCTGCACCGGCCTTTGCCGCCGACGAAACGGCAGGTTGGCAGGACAACAAACCGCAAAGTCTGGAATCGCTCAAAGCCCCCGTGCGCGTGGTCAACCTGTGGGCAACCTGGTGCGGCCCCTGCCGTAAAGAAATGCCCGCCATGTCCGCATGGTACAAAGCGCAGAAAAAAGGCAGCGTCGATATGGTCGGCATCGCGCTGGATACGACCGACAACATCGGCAAGTTCCTGAAACAAACGCCGGTTAGCTACCCGATTTGGCGTTACACTGGTGCCAACAGCCGCAACTTCATGAAAGCCCACGGCAACAACGTCGGCGTATTGCCCTTTACTGTCGTCGAAGCGCCGAAATGCGGCTACAAACAAACCATCACCGGCGAAGTCAACGAAAAAAGCCTGACCGCCGCCGTGAATTTGGCCAAAACCAAATGTAAATAAAACAGCGGATAGGGTGCTTAACCTACGCTGCTGATACCGAGGCCGTCTGAAACCCAACCGTTCAGACGGCCTTTTTTCAAACCATATTACTTTGTGTTGCAAACCGACAGTGTCTCCACAGGCAGAACCGGGGTTTCACTATCAAAAAGCAGCCGAAATATTTATAATCTGTGAATATCCCCATTTTTTCAGACGGCATGTTGCCCTATCGATGACGCCGGCCGTCTGAATCCCTATTTTCAGGAAAACCCATGATCCGTTTCGAACAAGTTTCCAAAACCTATCCCGGCGGTTTCGAAGCCCTGAAAAATGTCAGTTTCCAGATTAACAAAGGTGAGATGATTTTTATCGCCGGCCATTCGGGTTCGGGCAAATCCACCATTTTGAAGCTGATTTCAGGCATTACCAAGCCTACCAAAGGCAAGGTTTGGTTCAACAATCAAGACCTCGGCACCTTGAGCGACAATCAAATCGGCTTTATGCGCCAACATATCGGCATTGTCTTCCAAGACCACAAAATCCTCTACGACCGCAATGTCTTGCAAAACGTTATCCTGCCTTTGCGGATTAGCGGCTACCAGCCGCGCAAAGCTGAAGAGCGCGCGCGTATTGCGATTGAGAAAGTCGGCTTGAAAGGCCGCGAAAACGATATGCCCATCACTTTGTCCGGCGGCGAACAACAACGTTTGTGCATCGCGCGCGCAGTGGTTCACCAACCCAGCCTGCTGATTGCCGACGAGCCGTCCGCCAGTCTCGACCGCGCCTATGCGCTGGATATTATGGAATTGTTCAAAACCTTCCATGAAGCAGGCACAACCGTGATTGTTGCGGCGCACGATGAAACGCTGATGACGGATTACGGCCACCGTGTCTTGCGCCTGCAGAAAGGACGCCTCGCATGAGCATGATTCATTACATCTCGTTACACGTCGAATCGGCGCGCGCCGCGCTCAAAGAGCTTCTGCGCCAACCCATCGGCACGCTACTGACCCTGCTCATGCTTGCCGTTGCCATGACCTTGCCGCTGTTCATGTATTTGGGCATCCAAAGCGGACAAAGCGTATTGGGCAAACTCAACGAGTCGCCGCAAATTACGGTTTATATGGACACCGATGCGGCAGGTTCTGATGCCGATACGGTAAAAAACCTGCTCCAACGCGACAGCCGTATCGATAAAGTCCGCTTTATCAGCAAGCAGGAAGGTTTGGAAGAATTACAGACCAATCTCGACCAAAACCTCGTTTCCATGCTCGATGGCAACCCGTTGCCTGATGTCTTTATCGTTACGCCCGACCCTGCCACTTCTCCGGATCAGATGCAGGCCATCTATAAAGACATTACCAAACTGCCGCGCGTTGAATCTGCAACCATGGATACGGAATGGGTACAGACCCTTTATCGTATTAACGAATTTATCCGTAAGATTTTGTGGTTCCTCTCGCTGACTTTGGGCATGGCCTTTGTCTTGGTGGCACACAACACCATCCGCCTGCAAATCCTCAGCCGCAAAGAAGAGTTGGAAATCACCAAGCTGTTGGGGGCGCCCGCTTCCTTTATCCGCCGTCCTTTCCTTTATCAGGCAATGTGGCAGAGTATTTTCTCCGCCGCCGTCAGCTTGGGCTTGTCGGCCTGGCTGCTGGCCGAAGTACGGCCGCTGGTGGACGCGATTTTCAAACCCTACGGTCTGAACATCGGCTGGCGTTTCTTCACATTTAGCGAAGTGTCGCTGGTATTCGGCTTCGTCATCGCGCTGGGCGTATTCGGCGCATGGCTGGCCACCACGCAACACCTTTTGGGCTTCAAAGCCAAAAAATAAGCAAACAGGCCGTCTGAACCATTCAGACGGCCTGAAATCTTATCCTTTCGCAACTTAAACAAACCTTGTGAAAATTTAATACTGCCAAATCTAACAGCAAGGGCATAATCCCTTATAATTGGTGGCTTATTATCCATCTCATTTCATTTGTGCGGCATAAACCGTGCAGACAAATAACGAAAGACATCCTGTGGACAAACTCAAAATCTCTGCCAACGGCCCCCTCAACGGCGAAATCATCGTATCCGGCGCAAAAAACGCCGCCCTGCCGCTGATGTGTGCCGGCCTGCTGACTTCCGGCACTTTACGCCTGAAAAACGTACCCATGCTCGCCGACGTCAAAACCACCCAAAAACTGCTGCAAGGCATGGGCGCACGTGTTTTGACCGACAACATCTCCGAATTTGAAATCAACGGTGGCACTGTCAACAACACCTGCGCACCTTACGAGCTGGTAAAAACCATGCGCGCATCCATCTTGGTTTTGGGCCCGACCCTCGCCCGCTTCGGTGAAGCCCAAGTCAGCCTGCCCGGCGGCTGCGCCATCGGTTCGCGCCCGGTTGACCAACACCTCAAAGGCCTCGAAACCATGGGTGCGGAAATCACCATCGAACACGGTTACGTCAAAGCCAAAGGCCGTCTGAAAGGCACGCGTGTCACCATGGACGTCGTGACCGTAGGCGGTACCGAAAACCTGCTGATGGCGGCCACGCTCGCCGAAGGCACCACCATCCTCGAAAACTGCGCCATTGAACCCGAAGTCGTCGATTTGGCCGAATGCCTCGTTAAAATGGGCGCAAAAATCAGCGGCATCGGTACAGCAACCATGACCATCGAAGGTGTAAAAGAGCTGCACGGCTGCGAACACAGCGTCGTTCCCGACCGTATCGAAGCCGGTACCTTCCTCTGCGCCGTCGCCATGACCGGCGGCAAAGTCGTCCTGCGCAATGCCGCCCCCAAAACCATGGAAGTCGTATTGGACAAACTGACCGAAGCCGGCGCCATCATCGAAGCAGGCGACAACTGGATTTCTATCGACATGCAGCAACGCCCCAAAGCCGTGGACATACGCACCGTCGTCCACCCAGGCTTCCCAACCGACATGCAGGCGCAGTTTATGGCCATGAACGCCATTGCCGAAGGCAGCAGCCGCGTGGTGGAAACCATTTTTGAAAACCGCTTCATGCACGTTCCCGAACTCAACCGCATGGGCGCAGACATCACCACCGAAGGCAACACCGCCTACATCAAAGGCGTAGAAAAACTCTCCGGTGCCGTCGTGATGGCAACCGACCTGCGCGCCTCCGCCAGCCTCGTCATGGCAGGTTTGGTCGCAGATGGCGAAACCATCGTCGAACGCATCTACCACCTTGACCGCGGCTATGAATACATCGAGAAAAAACTCGGCGGCGTAGGCGCAAAAATCGAACGCGTACGCGGTTAATCCCATACGCAGCCGATAAATAAAAGGCCGTCTGAAACACCGGCAATCGGGTTTCAGACGGCCTTTACGTATTGTTTTGCGGTATAATTCCCGACATCTTTATCCATTGTTTTTAAAAGCACAAACCATGACACGCAAAATCCTTGTCACTTCCGCACTGCCGTATGCCAACGGTACGCCCGTGATGCTTGCCGCTCAAAAACAAGATAAAACAGAGAGGAATCTATTGAAACAATATTTGAAAGTAACTTCATTGTTAAAAGAAAGGACTACTAAGACTGAGTAAGAACCAATCTGAAATCGAAGTATATTATAGTGCTTATTTAGTTAAATTTTTGATTATTAGGATAACAGCATGCTTGATTTAAAGAACTATCCGTACAAAGCTGTAATTACGCATTTTGTATTATTCAATGCAATATTGTCTTTTTTATTGGCAGCATCTATTTCAGTTTTATTAAATTTTGACTCCAGTAGTCGGCTTGCTTTACATGACTTTCTAATTAGCCTTGGAGAAAATTTTCTGTATTTGTTTTTTATTCCAACTATAATAACGGCTATATTTGTTTCAATATTTAAAATAAGAGATAATTCTATAGGTAGAAAAGTAGTATTCCTAATAACTTTTTTAATACCATCTATAATTATATGGATTACAACATGTGTATTCCAAAAAGAAGATGCCTGCTTTATTGGAATATCAATAATATATTTTTTATGCGGAATTCCAATTATAATCAACTCC
Organism: Neisseria sp. 27098_8_158; assembly: GCF_041433145.1. NCBI lineage: Bacteria > Pseudomonadati > Pseudomonadota > Betaproteobacteria > Neisseriales > Neisseriaceae > Neisseria > Neisseria sp. 27098_8_158. The sequence continues at coordinate 75,430 of NZ_JAPWAZ010000002.1, read as the reverse complement.
ATGTTTCAGATATATTGGCTGAAAAAAATATTTCGTGAAATTAACTAACTTTTATCTTAGGAGTAAAAAATGGAAAATCGTTATACATTAACGATTTATGTTGCAGCGCCTGGTACGCCTACTTTGAAGGGTGGAGAAAAAGATACGTCAACTGTAGGGCATGTATATTATTCAATAAGTGATGGAAATCGTCAGATGGGATGGGGGTTTGCTCCTACTAGTTCTTTCCCTATTTGGAAAGGAAAAGTCGTAAATAATGAGTTTAATATATATCAAAACCCTGTTCTTGAACGTACTATGGAAATTACAAAAAAGCAATATGATGCTTTAAAAGATTTTGGATTACACCCTGATAAACATGGATTTAATTCTTCATTTTATAATGCTTTTAGTAATAGCTGTGTAGATTTTCTCTATACTGCTTTAAAAGAAGGGGATATTTACCATAAACAAGTTTATGGTAATGATATTACTGGGCTGGTTGACCATGAAGGTGCTATTCGCGTTCCTCGAAATATTAAAGAGTTAAAAGATATTTCTAATCCTATTCCTCACAGCCCATTGAATAAAACAATCGAACGACCTTTACCGAAGCAAAGTTGGAGCCAAAAAAATATTCTAAGTAAAACTGATGATATTTTGCCTTCTATAAAAAACATTGAAGATGTACCTCAATACACGCAGGCAGCTTCTTCATCCAAACCGCAATTCCTTTCCCCCGAAGCCCAAAAGATCTTCAATACTGCAATGGTGCACCTAACGACATATCATAAGACAAACAATCTGTCTATTAATGAGGAAAAACTGCAAAATTCCGCGATGGCACTTACCGCCTTGGCTCAGTCAAAAAATATAACTGATCTTACTTTATTTAGTGTAAAAAACGACCAGTATCTAATCGGAAACCGAAATCCTACATTAAATCTTGCTTCTATGGATATAGGACTATCTGCATCTATTCCCGCGGAAAAGAGCTTTAATCAAATCCAGCAAACGGCACAACTCTCTGAATATGAAGAGCAACAAAAACAATTGGCACAATCTCAATCGCGTGGAATGAGTATTGGGTAACAAAACCTTTCTAGAACATCTCAAAAGGCCGTCTGAAACACCGGCAATCAGGTTTCAGACGGCCTTTGCGTATTGTTTTGCGGTATAATTCCCGACATCTTTATCCATTGTTTTTAAAAGCACAAACCATGACACGCAAAATCCTTGTCACTTCCGCGCTGCCATATGCCAACGGCAGCATCCACCTCGGCCACATGGTCGAACACATCCAAACCGATGTTTGGGTACGCTTCCAAAAACTGCGCGGCCACGAATGCTACTACTGCTGCGCCGACGACACCCACGGCACGCCCGTAATGCTTGCCGCGCAAAAACAAGGCATTGCGCCTGAAGACATGATTGCCAAAGTGCGCGAAGAGCACCTCGCCGACTTTACCGGTTTCAACATCGGTTACGACAATTATTACAGCACCCACTCCCCTGAAAACAAACAGTTTTCCCAAGATATTTACCGCGCACTGAAAGCCAACGGCAAAATCGAAAGCCGCGTCATCGAGCAGCTTTTCGACCCTGAAAAACAAATGTTCCTGCCCGACCGCTTCGTCAAAGGCGAATGCCCCAAATGCCACGCCCAAGACCAATACGGCGACAACTGCGAAGTCTGCGGCACCACCTATTCCCCGACCGAACTGATTAACCCGTATTCCGCCGTTTCCGGTGCCAAACCCGAATTGCGCGAATCCGAACACTTCTTCTTCAAACTGGGCGAATGCGCCGACTTCCTCAAAGCATGGACTTCCGGCAACAATCCGCACGACGGCAAGCCCCATCTGCAACCAGAAGCCCTCAACAAAATGAAAGAATGGCTGGGCGAAGGCGAAGAAACCACGCTGTCCGACTGGGACATCTCCCGCGACGCGCCGTATTTCGGTTTTGAAATCCCCGACGCGCCGGGCAAATACTTCTACGTCTGGCTGGACGCGCCCGTCGGCTACATGGCGTCGTTTAAAAACCTGTGCGACCGAATCGGCATCGATTTTGACGAATACTTCAAAGCCGACAGCCAAACCGAGATGTACCACTTCATCGGCAAAGATATTCTCTATTTCCACGCCCTGTTCTGGCCCGCCATGCTGCATTTCTCCGGCCACCGCGCCCCGACCGGCGTGTACGCACACGGCTTTTTGACCGTGGACGGACAAAAAATGTCCAAATCGCGCGGCACCTTCATCACCGCCAAATCCTATCTGGAACAAGGCCTGAACCCCGAGTGGATGCGCTACTACATCGCTGCCAAGCTCAACAGCAAAATCGAAGACATCGATTTGAACCTGCAAGACTTTATCAGCCGCGTCAACAGCGACCTCGTCGGCAAATACGTCAACATCGCCGCCCGCGCTTCAGGTTTCATCGCCAAACGCTTTGAAGGCCGTCTGAAAGACGTTGCCGACAGCGAATTGCTGGCAAAACTGACTGCGCAAAGCGAAGCCATTGCCGAATGCTACGAAAGCCGCGAATACGCCAAAGCCCTGCGCGACATCATGGCCTTGGCAGACATTGTTAACGAATACGTTGATGCCAACAAACCTTGGGAACTCGCCAAACAAGAAGGCCAAGACGCACGCCTGCACGAAGTATGCAGCGAGCTCATCAACGCCTTTACCATGTTGACCGCCTACCTCGCCCCCGTATTGCCGAAAGTAGCCGAAAACGCCGCCAAATTCCTGAATTTGGAAGCCATCACTTGGGCAAACACACGCGAAACCTTGGGCGAACACGCTATCAATAAGTACGAACATTTAATGCAACGAGTGGAGCAAAAACAAGTGGACGATTTAATCGAAGCCAACAAACAAAGTATCGCCGCCGCAGCCGCGCCTGCCGCCGAAGAGAGTAAATACGAGAAAGTCGCCGAACAGGCCAGCTTTGACGACTTTATGAAAATCGACATGCGCGTCGCCAAAGTATTGAACTGCGAAGCCGTCGAAGGCAGCACCAAACTTTTGAAATTCGACCTCGATTTCGGTTTTGAAAAACGTATCATCTTCTCCGGCATCGCCGCATCTTACCCAAATCCTGCCGAATTGAACGGCCGCATGGTCATCGCCGTCGCCAACTTCGCCCCACGTAAAATGGCAAAATTCGGCGTATCCGAAGGCATGATCCTCTCCGCCGCCACCGCAGAGGGCAAACTGAAGCTCCTCGACGTTGACGCAGGCGCACAGCCCGGGGATAAAGTGGGCTAAGTATCAAATCTTAAGGAGAAACCATGTTAAACCTTTCCGCACCGGTACTTAAAGAAATTGAGTTGCTTCATGATGCAGGCTTATCGGTTGGCGCTATTGTTGCAGTGTTGCGTTTGAAGTTTCCGGTAGAGCTCCATGATCGGGAGGACAAGAAAATTGAAGAAGCCGTTCTTCTCATGAACAATCCGCCGCGAAAAGCACCGTCTCTTTCCCGCTAAGGTAGCAATACCGGTTGAAAGGTAAATTTGGTTATGCTTCAACAAAAGGCCGTCTGAAACTTTCAGACGGCCTTTTTATTTATCCAAACGCTTATTTCCGTTAAAACTTTATCTCAATAATTCATCGGTAACGCGTTGCAGAAATTCGATACGCTCGGGTTTGGCTTCGCCTGATTCGGCACCGGCTTTGACGGCGCAGCCGGGTTCGGTGCGGTGGGTGCAGTTGTGGAAACGGCACTGGCCGATGAGGTGGCGCAGGTCGGGGAAGTATTGCAGTAAATCGGCGGCTTGGAGATGGTGCAGGCCGAATTCTTGCAGGCCGGGGGAGTCGATGAGTCGGGTTTCTGCGTTTAAATCGTACAGTTGGGCATGGGTGGTGGTGTGTTTGCCGGAGTCGAGCGCGGTGGAAATGTCGCCGGTTCGGGCGGCTTGGTTGCCGAGTAGGGCGTTGGTCAAGGTGGACTTGCCCATGCCGCTTTGTCCGAGCAGGATGTTGGTTTGCCCTTCTAAAATGGGACGCAGGATGTCGGCGTTTTCCAATGCGTTGGTTTCGACCACGGAGTAGCCGAGGGTTTCGTAGAATTTGAGTTTCTCGCGCCATTGGGCGGTTTCGGGGAGGTCGGCTTTATTGAGGACGATGACGGCGTCGATGCCGGCCGCTTCGGCTGCGAGGAGGGCGCGTTGCAACAGGGCTTCGCTAGGTGAGGGGCTGGCAGCGGTGACGATGAGGAGTTGGGTAACGTTGGCGGCAATCAGTTTGGTTTTCCACGCGTCTTGGCGGTAGAGCAGGCTTTCGCGCGGGAGGTAGTCTTCAATCACGACTTGTTCGCCGTTGATGGGGCTGATGCGGACTTGGTCGCCGCAGGCGAAATCGACGCGTTTTTTGCGGGTGGTGGCGTCATATGTTTGGCCGTCGGGGGTGCGGACGATATAGCGGCGGCCATAGCTGGTAATGATTTGGGCGGTATCGGTCATGATGGGGCTTATTGTTTGGAATGTTGTGATTGTACCGAAAGTCGGCTATGGCCGTCTGAAAACTTGTTTGCACCTTTTAACTTTCTTTGGCTTGGTTTTTGGATGTTTCTACTCTATATTTGCAATGTATTTGTTTTCAGGAGATTTTTTATGGATTTCAGTCAGTTGCTCAATCAGGTTTTGGGTGCGGCTCAAAAAGGCGGCAAAGCGGTGGCGGACAGTCCGCTCAATTCTTTCGGCGGCGGCGCGCTGACGGGTGCTTTGGCATCGATGCTGTTGAAAAAGAAAAACACGAAGAAGCTGGTCAAGGCCGGCTCGGTCGCCGCTTTGGGTTTTCTGGCTTATAAAGGCTATCAAAACTGGAAACAAAACCGCCAGCAGGACGAATTGCCGCAAAGTGCGTTCCAACCTGCCGGTCTGATTGGTGAAAACCACAGCCGTGTGATTTTGCAAACGATGATTGCGGCGGCGGCTTCAGACGGCCTGATTGATGATGCAGAACGCGCGGCGATTGAGCGTGAAAGCGGCAGCGATGCGGAAACGGCGGCATGGCTGCAGGCGGAATATGCGCAACCGGCCTCCATCGAGCAAATTGCCGCTTCAGTCGGCAGCGACGAGGCTTTGGCAGCCGAAACTTATCTGGCGGCCAGATTGGTCTGCGCGGACTTGTCGCGCAAGGAAATTGTGTTCCTGAGCCGTTTGTCCCAAGCTTTGAATTTGGACGACCAGCTGGTCGAAAGCTTGGAAAAACAGCTCGAATTGGCTTAAGCTTGATTTAAAAGGCCGTCTGAAACCTGATTTCAGACGGCCTTTCGACTTAATTTCAGAGTAAAATAACTCTTTCGACATATTAAAGGCTGTCTGAACATGAATAAACTTTTTTCCACATTTAAAACGTTTTTAGCCGCTTCGTCCGTCTTGGTATTGGCTGCCTGTCCGAACGGCAACGCACCGCAATCCAAACCTTCTACGCAGGGTCAAAATACGGTTTCGCATCCTGCACCCAAACCGAAAGCCACAGTTGCGCTGGCTTTGGGCGGCGGCGCGTCCAAAGGCTTTGCCCATATTGGGATTATTAAGGTTTTGAAAGAAAACAATATTCCGGTCAAAATTGTTACCGGCACATCCGCAGGCTCGATTGTCGGCAGTATGTACGCTTCGGGAATGTCGCCCGACCGCCTCGAATTGGAAGCGGAAATTTTGGGTAAAACCGATTTGGTGGATTTGACCTTGTCCACCAGCGGCTTCATCAAAGGCGAAAAACTGCAAAACTACATCAACCGCAAAGTCGGCAACCGCCCGATGCAGCAGTTCCCCATCAAGTTTGCCGCCGTTGCGACTGATTTTGAAAGCGGCAAACCGGTGGTGTTCAACGTAGGCAATGCCGGACAGGCCGTCCGCGCTTCTGCGTCGATTCCAAACGTATTCCAGCCTGTCGTCATCGGCAACCGCAAATATGTAGACGGCGGCCTGTCGCAACCCGTACCGGTCAGCGCGGCGAAAAAAATGGGCGCAAACTTCATCATTGCCGTCGATATTTCCGCCCGTCCGGCCAAAAATGTCAGCCAAGGCATGTTCTCCTATCTTGACCAAACCTTCAACGTGATGAGTCAAACTGCGTTGCATCAAGAATTGGGACAAGCCAATGTGGTCATCAAACCGCAGGTTTTGGAGCTGGGTTCGGTTGGCGGCTTCGACCAAAAACAACGCGCCATCCAACTGGGTGAACAGGCCGCACGCGCAGCCCTGCCTGAAATCAAACGCAAACTGGCGGCATATCAGTATTAATCATCCGCCGTTTGAACAGGCCGTCTGAAAGTATGTTTTTCAGACGGCCTTTCTTGTGCAAATCTGCTAAAATCACGCGTTTCCTACAAATCATAAAATCCGAAAAAAATGAATATCTTTTACGAAGAGTCCGGCCAATTCAAAGTTGCCTCCATCGTCCAAAAAAACGACGCCACCTACCAAGTCGATACCCAACACGGCAAACGCACCAAAGTGAAGGCAAACAATGTCTTTGCCGAGTTTGACGGCGATATGGCGGCATTTTTGGAAAACGCGCAGGCACAGGCGGCGGATATCGACACCGATTTATTGTGGGAAGTATGCGGCGAAGAGGAATTTACCGCCGAAGCCATCGCCGAAGAATATTACGGCCATGCGCCGACCAAAACCGAGCTGGCGGCGACTTTGATTGCGCTTTACGCCGCGCCGATGTATTTCTACAAAAAAGCCAAAGGCGTGTTCAAAGCCGCGCCCGAAGAAACCTTAAAACAAGCGCTTGCCGCCATCGAACGCAAAAAACAACAAGACGCGCAAATCGACGCTTGGGCGGAAGCCTTGAAACGCGGCGAGATGCCGTCTGAAATCGCAGCGGATCTGAAAACCATCCTGCACGCGCCCGACAAGCAGTCGCTGACCTACAAAGCCTTTACCAAAGCCGCCGATGCGCTGAAAACCTCCGCCTACGAACTGGCGAAAAAAACAGGCGGCATTACGTCCATTCCCCAATACCTGCAAGACGGGTTTGAAATCAAATATTTCCCCAAAGGAACAGGTTTCCCCGACCTCTCCCTTCCCGAAATGCCCGACCTGCCCAAGGCCGACGTTACCGCCTTTTCCATTGACGACGAATCGACCACCGAAGTGGACGATGCCTTGAGCCTGACCGACTTGGGCAACGGCACGAAGCGCGTCGGTATCCACATCGCCGCACCGTCTCTCGCTGTCGCTCAAGGCGACAAAATGGAAAAAAACATCATGGAACGCTTGAGCACGGTCTATTTCCCCGGTGGCAAAATCACCATGCTGCCCGAAAACTGGATTGCCGCGTTCAGCCTTGATGCGGGCGCGTACCGCCCTGCCGTCAGCATTTATTTCGATGTGGACGGCGAGTTCAACGTCGGCGAGCCGACCTGCAAAATCGAAGCCGTCAACATCGCTGAAAACCTGCGCATTCAGACCATCGAGCCGCATTTCAACGCCGAAACCGGCTTGGACGAAGCCGGCGAAATGATGTTCGCCCACCATCAAGACCTGATTTGGTTCTATCAATTTGCCATCGCCCTGCAAAAAGCGCGCGGCAAATACGAACCCGACCGTGCGCCGCAATACGATTACAGCATCGAATTGGATGAGGAAGGCAACGTATCCGTCGTCCGCCGCGAACGCGGTTCGCCCATCGATACGCTGGTCAGCGAGATGATGATTCTTGCCAACAGCACTTGGGCGCAAATGCTGGACGAAAACGAGCTGCCCGGCCTTTTCCGCGTCCAACCGGCAGGCAAAGTGCGCATGAGCACCAAATCCGAGCCGCACATCGGCATGGGCGTGCAGCATTACGGCTGGTTTACCTCGCCGCTGCGCCGCGCCGCCGACTACATCAACCAAAAGCAGCTGATCAGCCTGATCGACGACACTGCCGAGCCGCTGTATCAAAACAGCGATGCCGAGCTTTTCGCCGCGCTGCGCGACTTTGATGCCGCCTATACAGCCTACGCCGACTTCCAACGCCAAATGGAAGCCTACTGGAGCCTCGTCTATCTGCAACAGCAAGGCACGAGCGAGCTGACGGCCACCATCCTCAAAGAAGACCTCGTCCGCATTGAAGGCCTGCCGCTGGTAACGCGTGCGACCGGTATTCCGTTTGACGCGCTGCCCAAATCGCAGGCATTGTTCAAAATCACTGAATTGGATGCCGAGAAGCAGTTTATCGCGCTCAACTATCAAAAAGCCGTTTTACCGGGCTGATAACGTTATTCCGTTTGAAAAAAGGCCGTCTGAACAAAGAAACAGAAATCTTTGATTTCGTTTTCATCCCAGTTCAGACGGCCTTCATCATCTAAAAATGCTACAATTCCCCTTTTCTGCCCATCATTTCAAACCATGAAAAAAAACGCCCCCCAATCCTTTGAAGAAGCTTTATCCCGCCTCGAAACCCTGACCCAGGCCATGCAAAGCAGCGAAATGCCGCTGGAAGACGCTCTGGCCGCCTATCAGGAAGGCAACGAATTGGTCAGATACTGCCAAACCAAATTGGCGGAAGTCGAGCAGAAACTGCAAGTCTTGGATGCCGGCGAACTGAAGGAGTTGAACCTTGAACCCGGCGAATGAACTCAAAACATGGCAGCAAAAAGCCCAAGCGCAAACCGAATTGCTGCTGGCGCATTTCTTGCCGTCTGAAAGCCAAGTGCCGCACACGCTGCACGAAGCCATGCGTTACGTTACCCTCGGCGGCGGCAAACGGCTGCGCCCGCTCTTGGTGCTTGCCGCGTCCGAATTGGGCGAAGCAAACCAAAATGCCGTCGAGCAGGCGATGGCGGCCATCGAAATGGTGCACGTCTATTCGTTGGTTCATGACGATATGCCGGCGATGGACAACGACAGCCTGCGCCGCGGCAAACCGACCTGCCATGTGCAATACGATGAAGCAACCGCCCTTTTGGTCGGCGATGCGCTGCAAACCCAAGCCTTTGATGTACTGAGCCGTCCGACAGGCCTGCCTGCCGAACGCCAGCTTGCCATGTTGTCCACGCTGGCCCAGGCGTCCGGCAGCCTCGGCATGGCGGGCGGACAAGCCATCGACCTTGCCAATGTCGGCAAAGCCATGAATCAGGCTGAATTGGAACAGATGCACAGCCTCAAAACCGGCGCACTCATCCGCGCGGCCGTGGCCTTAGGCGCACTTTCCTGCCCGGACTTAACACCGGCGCAAATCCAAACCTTAGACCACTACGCCGCCAAATTAGGCCTGGCTTTCCAAGTGATCGACGATGTATTGGACTGCGAAGCCGATACCGCCACCTTGGGCAAAACCGCCGGCAAAGACTCGGACAACGACAAACCGACCTACGTCAAACTGATGGGCCTGCACGCCGCGCGTACTTATGCAGAAACGCTGATTGCAGAAGCCGTTGCCCTGATCGAGCCATTCGGCGACAAAGCCCTGCGCCTGCGCCAACTGGCCGAGTTTGTTACTGCACGGAAAAACTAAACCTGCAAATCAATAAAGGCCGTCTGAAACCTGATTTTAGGTTTCAGACGGCCTTTTTAACAGCCTGTTTGGCTGGTACCAACCGAATGCGAAGCCTTTCAAAATACGGCTCAGAAATCCCCCGCAAACTGCATTTACAAGCCTCAGCCTGTCTGTTTAATCCAATAGGGCATCTACAAACGCTTTGGCATTAAACGGACGCAAATCGTCGATGCCTTCGCCTACGCCGATGTAGCGGACAGGAACAGGGCGGTCGGAGGCAAGGGCGGCAAGGATACCGCCTTTGGCCGTACCGTCTAGCTTGGTGACGATCAGGCCGGTCAGACCCAGCGCTTCGTCAAAGGCTTTCACTTGGTTGACGGCATTTTGACCGATGTTGGCATCAAGCACGACGATGATTTCATGTGGCGCATCCGGCATGGCTTTTTGCAACACGCGCTTCACTTTTTTGATTTCTTCCATCAAATGAAGCTGGGTCGGCAGACGGCCGGCAGTATCGGCCAGCACGATGTCGATCCCGCGCGCTTTCGCGGCTTGGACGGCATCGAAGCAAACGGCTGCGGAATCACCCGTAGTTTGCGAAATCACGGTCACATTGTTGCGCTCGCCCCAAGCTTGAAGCTGCTCACGCGCGGCGGCACGGAAAGTATCGCCTGCCGCCAGCAATACAGATTTGCCCTGGGCTTGGAAGTATTTGGCCAATTTGCCGATAGACGTGGTTTTGCCTGCGCCGTTGATACCGGCAAGCATAATCACGAAAGGCTCCTTGGTTTCCGGCAAGACCAAAGGTTTCTCCAGAGGCTTAATCAAGTCATACAGCGCATCTTTCAGCGCACCGCGCAATTCGTTGCCGTCTTTGAGGCCTTTGAGGCTGACGCGGTCGCGCACGTCTTTCATCAAGTATTCGGTGGCTTCCATGCCCATATCGCTGGTAATCAGCACGGTTTCCAGCTCTTCGTACAAATCCTCGTCGATTTGTCCGCCGCCGAACACGCCGGCCAATGATTTTGCCATTTTGTCGCGTGATTTGGTCAAGCCTTGTTTCAAACGCGCAGCCCAACCGAGCTTGGGTTCTTCTACCGGAGTAGGGGCTTCGGCTGAAGCCTCTGCAACAACTTCTTGAACTTGCTCGACAGTCTCACTAACTGCCTCAACAGCTTCTTTTTTGACTGCTTCGGCCTGTTCCGCTGCTTCCTCAACAGTTTCAGCCACTTCAGACGGCATCTCGGCAACGGTTTCTTGAACCTGTTCAACAGCCTCGCTAACAGTTTCAACAGCCACTTCTTTTACCACTTCAGCCTGTTCCGCGACTTCTTCAGCAGCCTCAGCCGCTTCAGCCGGCATCTCGGTAACGGTTTCTTGAACCTGTTCAACAGCCTCGCTGACGGTTTCAACAACCGCTTCTTTTTCCGCTTCAAGGTGTTCTTCTACTTTTTCCACTGTTTCAGACGGCGTTTCGGTCAAAGCTTCCCGAACCTGCTCGACGGTTTCGCTGACAGTTTCTACAGCCGATTCGACAACTGATTCAACATGTCCTTTGACGTTTACTGCTAAAGATTCGGCATCTTCTTTAATATTTTCAACTACTTGAGCAACTTCAGATTCTACTTTTGCTGCGCTTTCCTGAACTTGATCCTCCTCAGGAGCCGGAGTTTCCTGTTTTTTCTTGCGACGGAAGAAGCTGAACATTAAATTTTCCTTTTAATTTTAGAAACTTGAAATAGGGAGTATTGTAGCGTATTTTACGTGGCAAGGTCGTCTGAAAATCAAGGTTGTCAGGTTTTGGCATTTCCAACGTCTAACAAGGCAAACCATCCATACAGGAAACATAAAGATGAAACCCCGTACCTTCTTTTCCCTTTGCGCCAAGTTCGGTTGCCTGCTTGCGCTTGGCGCCTGCTCATCCAAAATGATGGATACCGAAGCCGCAACCGTACCGCAGGCATTATCCTCGTTAAAAACCCCTGACAACCGCCCTGCCAGTGTTTTCCTGAAAAAAGACAAACCCACCCTGATTAAATTTTGGGCAAGTTGGTGTCCTTTGTGTTTGTCCGAATTGGGACAAACCGAAAAATGGGCGCAAGATGCAAAATTCGGTTCTGCCAACCTGATTACCGTTGCCTCACCCGGTTTTCTACACGAGAAAAAAGACGGCGACTTTCAAAAATGGTATGCCGGTTTGAATTATCCCAAGCTACCCGTCGTTACCGACAACGGCGGCTCCATCGCCCAAAGCCTGAATATCAGTGTTTACCCTTCATGGGCATTAATCGGCAAAGACGGCGACGTGCAGCGCATCGTCAAAGGCAGTATCAACGAAGCGCAGGCATTGGCTTTAATCCGCGACCCGAATGCCGATATAGGCCGTCTGAAAAACTCGTTCTACAAACCCGACACACAGAAAAAGGATTCAGCAATCATGAATACGCGCACCATCTACCTTGCCGGCGGCTGCTTCTGGGGCTTGGAAGCCTATTTCCAACGCATAGACGGCGTGATTGACGCAGTATCCGGCTACGCCAACGGCAAAACGAAAAATCCGAGCTACGAAGACGTGTCCTACCGCGACACGGGTCATGCCGAGACCGTCAAAGTGACCTACGATGCCGACAAACTCAGCCTCGACGACATCCTGCAATACTATTTCCGCGTCGTTGACCCAACCAGCCTCAACAAACAAGGTAACGACATCGGCACGCAATACCGCAGCGGCGTGTACTACACCGACCCCGCCGAAAAAGCCGTTATCGCCGCCGCCCTCAAACGCGAGCAGCAAAAATACCAACAGCCCCTCGTCGTCGAAAACGAGCCGCTGCAAAACTTCTACGACGCTGAGGAATACCATCAGGACTACCTGATTAAAAACCCCAACGGCTATTGCCACATCGACATACGCAAAGCCGACGAACCGCTGCCGGGCAAAACCAAAGCTGCCCCGCAAGGCAAAGGCTTTGACGCGGCAACGTATAAAAAACCCGGCGATGCCGAACTCAAACGCCTCCTGACCGAAGAGCAATACCAAGTTACTCAAAACAGCGCGACCGAATACGCCTTCAGTCATGAATACGACCACTTGTTCAAACCCGGTATTTATGTGGACATTGTCAGCGGCGAACCCCTATTCAGCTCTGCCGACAAATTCGATTCCGGCTGCGGCTGGCCGAGCTTCACCCACCCGATTAACGCCTCCTCCGTTACCGAACACGACGATTTCAGCTACAACATGCGCCGCACCGAAGTGCGCAGCCATGCCGCCGACTCGCACTTGGGACACGTCTTCGCCGACGGTCCGAAAGACAAAGGCGGCCTGCGCTATTGCATCAACGGCGCAAGTTTGAAATTCATTCCTTTGGAAGAAATGGACGCTGCCGGCTACGACGCATTGAAAGACAAAGTGAAATAACGGTTTGAATCGAAAAAGGCCGTCTGAAAGAGATTTCAGACGGCCTTTTTAATTTGTCGAATGTAGAAAGCTGGTTCTTATCTATCAAAAAATCTCAATAACTAAGAACGTGCGCCCTACAAAAACCTTTTAAATTCGTTTTGCCAACTCTTCGGCTTTACCCACATACAACGCAGGGGTCAGCTCAAGCAATTTGGCTTTGGCTTCTGCCGGAATTTCCAACGATTCGATAAAGAGTTTCAACACTTCAGGCGTAATGCCGTCTTTACCGCGTGTCAGATCTTTCAGCTTCTCGTAAGGATTGGCCACGCCGTAACGACGCATTACGGTTTGAATCGGCTCGGCCAGCAGCTCCCAAGTGGCGTCCAAATCGGCAGCAAGGGCGGCAGGATTCGGCTCAAGCTTGTTCAGACCGCGCAGATGGGCGGCAAAGCCCAATACGGTATAGCCCACGCCCACGCCCATATTGCGCAATACGGTGCTGTCGGTCAGGTCGCGCTGCCAACGGGAAATCGGCAGTTTTTCAGACAAAAAGCCCAATACGGCATTGGCCATACCGAGGTTGCCTTCGGAGTTTTCAAAGTCGATCGGATTGACTTTGTGCGGCATGGTGGAAGAACCGACTTCGCCTGCTTTGACTTTTTGTTTGAAGTAACCCAAAGAAATATAGCCCCAAACGTCGCGGTTGAAGTCGATCAGAATCGTGTTGACACGGCTAATGGCTTGGAAAAATTCCGCCATATAGTCGTGCGGCTCGATTTGAATGGTGTAGGGGTTGAAGGTCAAGCCGAGGCTGATTTCAACGAAGTTGCGGCAATGGGTTTCCCAATCCACATCGGGATAAGCGACCATATGAGCATTGTAGTTGCCGACTGCGCCATTGATTTTGCCGAGGAACTCTTGCGCTTGCAGGTTTTTAAACTGACGTTGCAGGCGGTACACAACATTAGCGATTTCTTTACCCAGTGTACTTGGTGTAGCAGGCTGGCCATGCGTGCGGCTCATCATAGGGACGGCAGCCAACTCATGCGCCATGCCGGTCAACTTCTCGATGATTTCGGCCAGTTTCGGCAGCAAAACAGCCTCACGCGCTTCTTGCAGCATTAAAGCGTGGGACAGGTTGTTGATGTCTTCGCTGGTGCAGGCAAAGTGGATGAACTCGCTGGCAGCAGCCACTTCAGGTACGCCGGAGAAGCGTTCTTTAAGCCAATATTCGATGGCTTTGACGTCGTGATTGGTGGTCGCCTCAATAGCTTTGACGGCAGCGGCATCTTCAAGCGAGAAGTTTTCGATCACTTTGTCGATTTCGGCAAGCGTAAAATCGCTGAAAGCAGGAACTTCTGCAATCTTAGGCTCGGCGGCAAGAGCTTTGAGCCAGTTTAATTCAACTTTGACACGCGCACGCATCAGGCCGTATTCGGAGAAAATCGGACGCAATGCTTCAACGGATTTGGCGTAGCGGCCATCTAATGGGGAAAGTGCAGCGATAGGGTTAATCATGTCGGATCTTCCTATGGGATGAAAACCAAATTGTTTGCAATTATACATGATTTTACACTTCAAGGCCGTCTGAAAAACAGGTTTCAGACGGCCTTTTCAGCGTATTTTTCATAAATTTCTTTTCAGAGGTTCAACTTTGCAAAATCGATTTACGATATATGCCATCTTCACGGATAATATCGACTGACTTTCTGTAAATAATGAGGTTTTATGAATATCAAACGTTTTTCCCTAGCTGCAACCGTATTTGCGGCTTTGATGTTGAGTGCCTGTGAAACAACAACCACATCGAGCAGCGGCGGCAGCTGGACCAATATCGGCACCATCTCTGAAGGCAATATCAAAGTGGCCATTGATAGAAGCAGCATTAAAAGAAATGGCGCACTGGTTACTTTCCGCGATAAAAAAACCGTTTCCAAACTGAAAGAGGAACGTTTCGTCAATACGCCGGCCTATAAAACAGCCATCGGCAGCTGGGAAATTCATTGCTCAAACAAAACCTATCGTCTGGCAGCGCTACAACTGATGGACGAACACGGCCGGGTCATTTCCAACCAAAGCTATACGCCGACCAGCATCCGCCCAATGAGCGTCATGAGCGGTACGATTACTGAAAAACAATACGAAACTGTGTGCGGACATAAGCTTTAATCCACACTTATTCACAAAGTTATCCACAGTTTAAATATTTAAAAGGCCGTCTGAATGCTTTGAATATCAAGTTTCAGACAGCCTTTTTATGTTTTTATGGAAATTTATCTTCAAATTTATCCACAAATTTTGTTTATTCAAAAATAATTTATTACAGCGATTCATTTACGCTCAAAATTTGCTTCATTCTTTGCAAGAGTATTTCACAAAATACTGCTTTCTACTCTATTTACTGACTTACTATCTGCTTAATCGATCTGTATTTACAGACTGCTATGCATCAAACTGGATCTGCACTTAATGCTTTTCACAAAAGTATTCCAATCTCTTGGAAAAAATTTGCTTCTCAAATAAATGCCTTTCCTTTAATGATACAGCCCTTCTTTAACGCAGCCTTACCCCTGTTTCTCCGTCAATAATCTGGCTAGGCGTTTTCTGCTTACCTATCAATCCACCTACAACCCAGACTTTCCTGCCAAATTGTCTTCTAACTTCCCTTTCCGTTTTGCACGCCCGTTTTCCTGCACGATTGCATGAAGTAGAGACTAAAGGCTTTTCCAAAACCTGACACAAACGCCTTGCACCTGCGTGCGCAGGAACCCTGACAGCCAATTTACTGCGTCCTTTCCCCCGCAATGAGGACAATACTTTTTTGCCGGCCGGCAATAAGAAAGTTTTCGGAGCCGGCCATGCTTCATGCAGCATGGTTTGGATATTTTCAGACGGCCTTTGCAGCAAAGGTTGCAACTGTTCCAAGCTATGTCCAATGACAATCATGCCTTTGTGTTGCGGTCGTTTTTTCAGATGAATCAGTTGATTGAGCGCTTTGGGCAAAGTAGGGATACAACCCAAGCCATAGCAAGACTCGGTAGGATAGGCGACCAAACCGCCTTTTTTAAGATGCGCCTGCAGCCTGCGTTGGGCTGCAGCCGATAAAATTCTGGGGAACATCATCATAATACCAAGGCCGTCTGAAACTGCGATTGTCGGACAATCTGTGTTCAGACGGCCTATTTCTATTCATTATTAACGGTTGATGGCTTTATCGGCAATGTCTTTACGGTATTGCATACCGTCAAAATGGATTGTTTCCAATGCCTCATAAGCCTTGCTTTTAGCTTGTGCAACATCATCGCCCAAACCGACTACACACAACACACGGCCGCCGTTGGTTACAACTTCGCCTTTTTCATTCGTTGCAGTACCGGCATGGAAAACTTTACCAGTTTGATTGGCCTTATCCAAGCCGAAGATCACATCGCCTTTTTTTGGAGAATCAGGATAATTTTGTGCAGCCAACACTACGCCTACTGCAGTCTGCGGATTCCATTCGGCAGAAACACTATCCAGTTTGCTGTCGATTGCCGCTTCAACCAAGTCCACTAAATCGCTATCCAAACGGCTCATAATCGGCTGGGTTTCAGGGTCGCCGAAACGGCAGTTAAATTCGATGGTATAAGGCGCACCGGTTTTATCAATCATTAAGCCCGCGTATAAAAAGCCGGTAAATTCATGACCTTCTGCTTTCATACCGGCCACGGTCGGCAAAATAATTTCATTCATCGCGCGCTCGTACACATCAGGCGTCACCACCGGAGCAGGGCTGTATGCGCCCATACCACCGGTATTAGGGCCTTTGTCGTCATCCAACAGGCGTTTATGGTCTTGACTGGTTGCCATCGGCAAAACATGATTGCCGTCCACCATAACGATAAAGCTTGCTTCCTCGCCTTGCAGGAAATCTTCAATCACGACGCGCGCGCCTGCATTGCCCATTTTGTTGCCCAACAACATATCGTCGATAGCGGCATGAGCTTCATCCAAAGTCATGGCGACAATCACGCCTTTACCGGCAGCCAAACCATCCGCTTTAATAACAATCGGCGCACCTTTTTGGTTGACGTAATCATGTGCCGCATCGGCATTTTCAAAGGTTTGGTATTGCGCGGTTGGAATGTTATATTTTGCCATAAACGCTTTAGCAAAATCTTTTGAACTCTCCAACTGGGCCGCGTATTGAGTCGGGCCAAAAATCTTCAATCCGGCAGCACGGAAGTCATTCACCACACCCGCAGCCAAAGGCGCTTCAGGGCCGACTACGGTAAAGGCAATATTTTCATTACGGCAAAAATCAATCAAATCTTGATGCGCCGTCAACGCCACATTCTGCAGTTTAGGCTCAATTGCCGTTCCGGCATTACCAGGTGCAACAAAGACAGTTTCTACTTTAGACGACTGCGCCAATTTCCAAGCCAGTGCGTGTTCACGTCCACCATTACCAATAACGAGCAATTTCATACCGTCTCCTTCAAGAATAGATGTTGTAAATAAAATTCAATCGATGGAATATTGTTCCATCTTGCATAGCTGTTTCAAATTAAGAATAATATTGCACCAAGACAACCATACTCTAATTTCAAACAACGAAAGGAAAATCATGCAAAAACGTATTGACGAAATTCAAAGTAAATACCGTGAATGGTGCGAATTACTACCACAACTGGAAGCAGATATCGCCCGCTGGAAACATGCTGCAAGCCTCATGCAAGACATGGATGACTTCTATACCAACGAATACCAAGCGTGTTATCAAGCCATTGAAGAAGGTGCAGATGTTGATTTACACACACAGGGCGAATACAGCATTATGAGCGAAGATGCCCTATGGAACGCACTGGGAGAATTTCATCAACTGGCTTGGGAACACCTGCGCTCAAGCGTAAATGCTTTAGACAGATACCAAGGCTAAAACATCAAAGGCCGTCTGAAACTTTTGATTGATCAAATATGTTCAGACGACCTTTTATTCAAACGGCTTCTCAGTATTTACTTCAATTTGGCGCGTATTTTTCCAGGCGGCAATACAGGCTTCATAATCGGCCAACGCTATTTTCACTGTCAACTTACAATCCAGCTGCAAATCCTGTTCCACAATATCGGCCTGATATTGTTTGGCAATCCGTATAGTCTCATTCAAAACAGGATATTCACACTTCAACCAAACTGTCTTTTCGACATTCTTTTCAACAACTTCAGCTATCGCCAATGCCTGAGCCGTTGATTCCTTATAAGCATGAATCAAACCGGGAACACCCAATAGCGTACCGCCAAAATAGCGCACAACCACAACCAACACATCCGTTACGCCGACAGAATCAATTTGCCCCAAAATAGGGCGGCCTGCGCTTCCGGACGGTTCTCCATCATCGTTTGCGCGAAACTGCATTCCGTCCACACCCAATCGATAGGCGTAACACCAATGTCGTGCTTTGTGATGCTCTTCCTTTAATGGGTCGAGATATTTCTTCACATCGGCCAAAGTGCGGATAGGATAGGCGTATGCAATGAAGCGACTGCCTTTATCTTTAAATTCAGCCTGTGTCGGTGTGGTAATGGTTTTATAGGTCGTAATCATGCCAAAATATTTTCAGACGGCCTTTGTTATAAAAGGCCGTCTGAACGTTTCACGTGAAACATTAGTTTTTCAGTGCTTCAGTCAGTTGAGGTACAACTTCAAACAAATCACCAACCAAGCCGTAATCTGCCACATTGAAAATCGGAGCGTCAGCATCTTTGTTGATGGCAACAATTACTTTACTGTCCTGCATACCGGCAACGTGTTGGATAGCACCGGAAATACCGATAGCAAAGTACAGTTGCGGCGCAACCACTTTACCGGTTTGTCCGACTTGGGCATCGTTTGGCGCATACTCGGCATCCACTGCTGCACGGGATGCCCCAATCGCCGCACCCAAAACATCAGCCAAAGGAGTCAATACTTCATTGAATTTTTCAGCGCTGCCCAATGCACGACCACCGGAAACAATCACTTTTGCCTGAGTCAATTCAGGACGGTCAGACTGGGAAAGTTGACGGTTTACGAAACGGCTCAGGTTTTGAGCAGGCGTTGCCTCAACATTGACCACTTCTGCATTACCGCCTTGTCCGGCAACATCAAATGCTGTCGCACGGAAAGTCAGTACCAGTTTTTCAGAATTGGATTGAATGGTTTCAAATGCATTACCAGCATAAATCGGACGGACAAATGTCGAGTTATCCACAACTTCAGTTAAATCCGAAACTTGTGGCACATCCAACAGGGCGGCTACTCGGGGCAGAAGATTTTTGCCAAACGCAGTTGCAGTTGCAGCCACATAACGGTAATCCGCAGCCAGTTTAACAACCAAAGGCGCTAATTCTTCTGCCAAGCCTTCAGCGTAATAGGGCGCATCGGCTACCAAAACTTTCGCTATGCCTGCAACCTGTTTTGCCTCTTCAACCACCGCAGCAGCATTACTGCCAGCAACCAATAAATCTACATTACCTAATTTAGCGGCAGCTGTTACCGCATGCAAAGTGGCAGGATTCAAATGTTGGTTATTATGTTCCGCAATAATCAATACGCTCATTTCATACTCCTTAGATCACTTTGGCTTCGTTTTTCAGCTTTTCAACCAACTCGGCAACATCAGCCACTTTCACACCGGCTTGACGTGCTTTAGGTTCGGCAAATTTCACGGTATTCAAACGCGGAGAAATATCCACAGCCAAATCGGCAGGACTTAATTTTTCCAAAGGCTTTTTCTTTGCCGCCATGATATTAGGAAGTTTGACAAAGCGTGGTTCGTTCAAACGCAAATCTGCACTGATGACCGCAGGCAGCTTCAATGCAACAGTCTCTTCGCCGCCGTCAATTTCGCGGGTTACCAATGCTTCTTCGCCTTCAATTTGCACTTTTGATGCAAAAGTACCTTGAGCCGCATTCAACAACGCAGCCAGCATTTGGGCAACTTGGTTGGCGTCATCGTCAATTGCCTGTTTACCCAGCAATAAAATTTGCGGATTTTCTTTATCCGCAACAGCTTTCAGCAATTTCGCAACGGCCAAAGGCTCCAACTTCGCATCAGTTTCAACATGAACCGCACGGTCGGCACCCATCGCCAAAGCAGTACGCAACGTCTCTTCGCATTTTTTCTCGCCAAGAGAAACAGCAACAATCTCGCTTACTTTTCCGGCTTCTTTCAAACGGACAGCTTCTTCTACCGCAATTTCATCAAACGGGTTCATCGACATTTTGACATTACCGATATCCACATCAGAACCATCGGCTTTCACACGAACTTTGACGTTATAGTCCACTACGCGCTTTACTGCGACCAGTGCTTTCATTCAATTCTCCTAAAAAGAATGTCCATCAAATCTAGCATACTGCTTTTGATACATTCTTTATATAAAATCCAATTTGGTTTTTACCAACATGATAAAACCAAATTTGTATAAATCTTGGCAAATAGAGCGGAATTATATCATTTCTAAAGCATTTACTCAGAAAATAAATCCAGCTCCCCAGCAATTATTTACCGTATGCTGCAACACAATCCATCAAGGTTTGATAAACCTCGTCAACATTGGGAATTTGAGCAATACCGCCTAAATTTTTTGCATAAGCCGAAACTTGAACGCCGGTCTTGGCCGGATCTGTATCTGTATAAATTCCTACAACAGGCTTTTCCAACGCATTGGCAAGATGCAGTAGTCCGGTATCTACACCAATAATACCCTCTGCGTTTTTCAATAAAAATGCAGCCTGTAATAAATTCATTTTGTCGCAAACCGAAGCAAACGGTAAATCGCTTGCAATCTGTTCGGCACGCATTTTTTCGGTTTCATTTCCCCATGGCAGATATACATTGCATTGTTGTTCTTCATTCAACTTTTTCAATAATGCACGCCAGTATTCTACCGGCCATAATTTACTGTCACGACTGGTTGCATGCAAAGCAACGTAATAGGGGGATTGCAAATTTTTCAGACGGCCTGATTCAGGAACCGACAAACCAAATACCTGCGTTTCAGGCATTGTATAACCAAATACTTGGGCGAATAATTCACGGTTTCGCCAGACCGCATTTTTGCCTTTCGGTACGGCAAACGTTTTACTGTATGCAAGGGCAGCCAAACTTTCACGCGCGCTGTGTTTATCCAAGCCGTAAATAGAGGATTTCGCCATTTTGGCAAAGCATGCGCTTTTAATCAGTCCTTGGCTATCTAAAACAAAATCAAAAGATTCAGCCTGTAAATCCGTTTTCAGACGGCCTATTTCACGCCACGTTTCAGCCTGAAAAAGGTGTTTGCGCCACTGCCGCCATTTCATTACATGAACCTTTTTGACAAAAGGATGTAAGCGGGCGATATCTGCAAATCCTGCCTCACACAGCCAATGGAGCTCCACATCAGAACATTGTCGCGCTAAATCTTCAACTGCGGGCAACGTATGAATTAAATCGCCCATACTGGACAAGCGGACAAGTAAAATCTTCATATTTTGGAAAATGTTTCACGTGAAACAACAGAATTTAAAAATATAATTTATTGATTATTAATGTATTTTCTTATTTCTTCGGCGTTTTCTAAAATAATAGCCCCGGCAGAATGCATTTCCTGCCATGCAGATTCAACCGTTTCCGGAGCAATGCCACGGCAAGCAGCCTGATTGACAATGACTTTCCAAGCCCCGCCTTTAAGCAACTGTAAAACCGTTGTCTTCACACAATAATCCGTTGCCAAACCGCCGACAATAACTGTATCTGCATTTTGACAGCGCAACCATTCGATCAAACCTGTACTGAGCTTTTCCTCAATATCGTGAAAACATGCGCCGTAAGGATGTAACTCAGGATCGACGCCTTTCCAAACACAATAATCGTATTCCTTGGCTGAAGGCAGGCCATCCAACAACTCATAGCCATATGTTCCAACCATCGCATGTGACACCCAAGTCAAATCCGCATCGGGTAAACCCGTCGGTTTTAACATATCAACAGGATTATCCACAAGCCATTTTGCCGCGACATGATGCGCATCTTTCGTCATAACGCGTAAATCCGCCAATGCGGCTTGGACATTGAGTTCATCCGCAATCAGATGACCTTCGGCAACAGGTAATTCTTTCGGGCACAAAGGCGTAAACGTTTTTTGTGCATCTACATCGATAGAAACAATCATGTATTAATTTAACCTATTGATTTTATTTTAAATAATTTAAATTATTCATTTATTGCCAATGTACGGACATTTGGAATAAATGCTTTGTATTATAACAAATTACTACTGCAAAATGTGGGAAAACATCTGTGATATGATGACAGTTTGCACAGAATATTTATCCACAAATTATGTCCTATTCGATTACGCCTATTGCAACCGTTCATTCCCCCTACAAACAAAAATTCGGCATTGCCCGCCAACCAGGTTTGGTTCCTGCGGCAGAAATTTGCATTGAACTCACTCCTGAATTTACCGCTGACAGCGTTCGGGGCTTGGAAGATTTCGACTATGTGTGGATAAGTTTTATTTTCCACGGCGTATTGGATGAAGGTTGGGCGCAAATGGTGCGTCCGCCACGGCTTGGAGGCAAACAAAAAATGGGCGTATTTGCCACACGCAGCCCGCACCGCCCCAATCATCTCGGTTTATCCCTGCTAAAACTCGAACGCATCGAATCAGGCAAACCTGTCCGCATCTATTGCAGCGGTGCAGACCTGTTGGACGGTACTCCGGTAGTGGATATCAAACCCTACATCCCGTTTGTGGAATCCAAACCTGACGCATCATCAGGCTTTGTCAGCGGCAAACCTGAAGAATTGAGTGTAGTCTGGGCAGAAAGTACGCTTGCGGAACATTTATCCACAGAAGAAAAACATCTCATTGAACAAAGCATCGCCCAAGATCCCCGTCCTGCCTATCAAGATATTCCCGAACGGGTTTATGTAATGAATATTGCAGATTATGAAGTGCAGTTTAGGATAGAAAACAAATGTGCCACAGTGATTAAACTATCCACAATCTGATTGCAAATTGAATCTATCTACAAACAAAAGGCCGTCTGAAATGTTCAGACGGCCTTTTAATTATCCATAGACTGATTGATTCAGCCCGTTATCCTTTAGATTTTGCTGGCAAAAAATTCCAAGGTACGAACCAATTGGCAAGTGTAAGACATTTCATTGTCGTACCAAGCAACGGTTTTCACCAATTGTTTGTCGCCAACAGTCATCACACGGGTTTGAGTCGCATCGAAGAGTGAGCCGTATTCAATACCGATAACGTCGGAAGAAACGATTTGATCTTCAGTGTAGCCATAAGACTCGCTAGCGGCGGCTTTCATGGCTGCATTGATTTCTTCTTTGGTAACAGGGCGTTCGAGAATAGAAACCAGTTCGGTCAAAGAGCCGGTAGCAACAGGAACGCGTTGGGCAGAACCATCAAGTTTGCCGTTCAACTCAGGAATAACCAAGCCGATGGCTTTAGCGGCACCGGTGCTGTTCGGTACGATATTCAATGCAGCGGCACGGGCGCGGCGGAAGTCGCCTTTACGGTGTGGCGCGTCAAGGGTGTTTTGGTCGCCAGTATAAGCGTGGATGGTAGTCATCAGGCCTTCAACAATACCGAATTCTTTTTGCAATACCGCAGCCATAGGGGCCAGACAGTTAGTCGTACAAGAAGCGGCTGAAATAACAGTTTCGCTGCCGTCCAAAATATCTTGGTTTACGCCATATACAACGGTTTTCACATCATTGCCGCCAGGTGCAGAAATTACAACTTTGCGCGCACCGGCACGGATATGGGCTTCAGCTTTGGTTTTATTGGTAAAGAAACCGGTACATTCGAGAACAACGTCCACACCCAGCTCGCCCCAAGGCAATTCTTCAGGATTAGGATTGGCAAATACTTTGATTTCTTTGCCGTTCACAACAATCGCATCATCTTTCAATTCGGCAGAGCCTTCAAAGCGGCCTTGAGTACTGTCGTATTTAAAGAGGTGCAGCAGCATATCGGCAGGAGTCAAGTCGTTAACAGCAACGACTTCGATACCTTGGGCTTTTTCAATTTGACGCAATGCCAGACGACCGATACGGCCAAAACCATTAATCGCTACTTTAATACTCATTTTGCTACTCCTATTAGATGGAATGGGAAAAATTTTTCAGTAAAGCCATTGTATCCTGAAATAAAATTACTTTCTAGGATTATAGATAATTACTTTTAAGTTGTTTGATTTAAATAAAGAAAACATGAAATTCTTGTTTGTAGGAAAATATCAGGTAAATCGAATCAGTCCTTAATTTTGATATTTTATTTCATAAAAACCTTTTTACAATCTTAAAAGTTTCATAAGTTTATGGAAATCATAAACTTAGTTCTATTTCCTCCGTATTTTGCCATTTTTGTGTTGATAATTCAGTGTTTTCTTCAAATTATAATATTTTAATTTTTAAAATGATGATTTTGATGAAGAACCAAACCATCTGTGGATAACGGAATAACTTTCTTTAAAACCAATTTGATAGTCGCTTTTTATCTTTGAGGCCAACCCCAACTGAATGCCGGAATAAAAAAGGATAGAATCTTAGTTCTTCTATTTTTCTGTGGATAAAACCCAAATTACCCACTTCAATTTCACATGCTATTGTGGATAATTAAAATTTTGAAATTCACACCCGCAAAACATCCATATTGGCAAATACTATTAAAAATGATGGCTTGTTTTTTCCTTTTTAACGTATCATTTGCCCATCAGACTTTTTAAAAGGAAGCAATTATGCTGCAACGGACTTTAGCCAAATCAGTAAGCGTTACTGGCGTTGGCCTGCATTCGGGCGAAAGGGTCGCTCTGACTTTGCATCCTGCCGAAGAAAACAGCGGTATTTCGTTCCGCCGTACCGATTTAAGTGGGGAAATGGGCGAAATAATCAAATTGAATCCTTATTTGATCAACGATACCCGCCTCTCTTCAACCATCGTTACCGATAAAGGCGTGCGCATCGGCACGATTGAACACATTATGTCGGCTCTGTCTGCCTATGGCATCGACAATGCCTTGATTGAATTGAACGCACCCGAAATTCCGATTATGGACGGCTCCAGCCTGCCGTTTATTTACCTTTTACAAAATGCAGGCGTTGTCGATCAAAAAGCCCAAAAACGTTTTCTAAAAATCCTCAAACCTGTTGAAATCAAAGAAACCGGAAAATGGGTGCGCTTTACGCCTTACGATGGCTTTAAAGTTACTTTAACCATCGAATTTGACCACCCCGTATTCAATCGCAGCGCACCTACTTTCGAGATTGATTTTGCAGGAAAATCCTATATTGATGAGATTGCCCGTGCCCGTACCTTCGGCTTTATGCACGAAGTGGAAATGATGCGCGCCCACAATCTCGGACTGGGCGGCAATTTGAACAACGCCATCGTGATTGACGACATGGATGTTTTGAATCCGGAAGGTTTGCGCTATCCCGATGAATTTGTCCGCCACAAAATCCTTGATGCTATTGGCGATTTATACATTGTCGGCCATCCGATTATCGGCGCATTTGAAGGTTACAAATCAGGCCATGCCATCAATAATGCATTGTTGCGTGCCGTTTTGGCAGATGAAAGCGCTTACGAATGGGTTGAGTTTGCCGATGACGAAGACTTGCCCACTGCTTTTCACGAGTTGCCGGCAGCCTGATAGAAAATAGATAAAGCAGTCCAATGAAAAGGCCGTCTGAACCTTTCAGACGGCCTTTTTCATGTCATTTTCCACAAGTAATTATCCACATATTCATCCATTTTATCCTATTGAAAAATAAAAATATTAAAATTTAACGTTATTCTTATACACAACTTATCCATATATTTTCTAAAACTAAAAGGCCGTCTGAACAACTAGGTTTCAGACGGCCTTTTTCAGTCAAACTGACAATATCAATCGCCCATGACCTTGCCTTCACGGCGCGGGTCGGCGCCACCGAGCAAACCGTCTTTGCCGATCACAATGCCTTGCACGCCGGAATTCAAATCGCGGATTTGGACTTTGTAGCCCAGTTTTTCCAACGCAGCCGCTTTATCCGCAGCCGCTGTTTTATCCTCGATTTCATACTGGCTGCCGCGATTGAGCATATTCGGCAGTGAAATTGCCGTCTGAATGTCCATACCCCAATCGATATGCGCCACCAGTGTTTTAGCAATGAAACCGATAATGCGGCTGCCGCCCGGCGAACCAACCGCCATATAAGGTTTTCCGTCTTTCATCACAATGGTCGGCGCCATCGAAGAACGCGGACGTTTGCCGCCTGCCACGCTGTTTGCCACCGTTTTACCGTCCGCGCCGACAGGGTTGAAGGCAAAATCGGTTAATTCGTTGTTGAGCAGATAGCCGTTTGCCATCAGCCCCGAACCGAACGCGTTTTCAATCGAAGTCGTCATCGATACAACGTTACCGTCTTTATCCACAACCACCAAATGGCTGGTGGACGGCAGCTCGACCGCCATGCCTTGCGCGTATACCTTGCCGAACTTGCCTGCCTGAACAGTTTCCAATGCCTTGTCGGATTGGCGGATTTCTTTAGCACGCGGTTTCAAATAAGCCTGAGAAATCATGGCACGGGTCGGAACATTCACAAACGCAGGATCGCCGACATAATAATCACGGTCGGCAAAAGCAATCCGCGACGCATCGCCTATCCAGCGCCAACTGTGGATATTTTCCACACCCAACGCCTTCATATCCTGATTCTGCAATACACCCAAAATCTGCCCCAAAGCAATCGCGCCCGAACTTGGTGCGCCCATACCGCAAACTTCATATTCACGATACGGCGCGCAAACCGGTTCACGCTCGATAACGCGGTAGTTTTTCAAATCCGCCATGCTGATTTTGCCAGGATTATCCACAGCACCGGTAACGGCACGAACAATATTCTGCGCCTGCATTCCCTGATAAAACGGCGCACTGCCTTTTTCCGCCAACAGGCGCACAGAACGCGCAAATTCAGGATTTTTCAAAACCGTTCCCGTAGCCAAAGGTTTGCCGTCGGGTAAGAAATAGGCAGCAGTTTGCGGATAACGTTGCAAGGGTTCCAAATTTTGTTCGATGGATTTCGCCATACGCGGAGAAACAGCAAAACCCTGTTCCGCCAAAGTAATCGGTTTTTCAAACAAACTTGCCCACGGCAATTTTCCGTAACGCTTGTGGACATCTTCGAGCAGCTTCGGAATCCCCGGCACACCGACCGAACGGCCGCCGACCACAGCTTTCATAAAGCCCATCGGTTTGCCGTTTTCGTCCAAGAAAAGCCCCGGCGTTGCCGCTTTCGGCGCCGTTTCTCGGGCATCAAACGTTGTCAGCTTTTTCGCCTTATTGTCCCAATACACCAAAAACGCGCCGCCGCCCAATCCGGAAGACTGCGGCTCAACCAGTCCCAAAGTTGTCTGCATGGCAACCATCGCATCTATCGCACTGCCGCCGCGCTTCAAAATTTCATAACCGGCTTCAGTTGCCAGCGGATTGGCAGACGCCGCCATATAATGTTTGGCGCGGATTAATTTCTGCTCCGTCAGCCCCGTCCCTTGCTCCGGCGCATGGTTATCCATAGATACGGAGGGCAGGGAAACTTGAGGCTTTTGAACCGGCTTTTGAACTGGCTGTTGCGCACAAGCGGCCAAAATCAAAACGGATAACAGGTTAATACTAAAAGAAAACTTCATATGCATACCCTTATTGACATATTTTCAGACGGCCTTTTCCCAGCTTAAACAAAAGGAAATATGAAAATAGCTTGAAATAAAAAACTATTTGACTATTTCTCCAGTCAATCAGTTCCAATTGGAGAAGTATAAAACAAGCTAAGATTGTGCACAGGCAAAAAGTTACCCACAGAATGGAGCAGCAGAAAAAATTTATCCACACCTACAAACAAGGCCGACCATACTTTATCCTCATCAAAAAATATCAGCTAAGTATTTGAAAAATTTTTATAATCAAAGTTATCAACAAGCTGTGGCAGCACTCAATATCATCTTCTATTTATTATTTAAAATCTAATTTATAGTTTGTTTTCCCAAAGGTAAAGGCCGTCTGAAACGTAAAGGCATCTTTTCAAAAAATTAGATAGTTAAGGATTGTTAAATCTCTGTAAATCAGATAGAGTTACGGTTGATAAATTAAATTAATAATGGAGCTTCCATCAATGAAAGGCGATATCGGCGTAATCGGCTTGGCCGTTATGGGTCAAAATTTGATTTTGAATATGAACGATCGCGGTTTCAAAGTCGTGGCGTACAACCGGACCACCGCTAAAGTAGACGATTTTCTCAACGGCGCAGCTAAAGGCACCAACATTATCGGTGCCTATTCATTGCAAGATTTAGTGGATAAACTGGAAAAACCGCGCAAAATCATGATGATGGTTCGCGCAGGTTCTGTCGTTGACGACTTTATCGAACAACTCGTTCCGCTTTTGGACCAAGGCGACATTATTATTGACGGCGGCAACGCCAACTATCCCGATTCCACCCGCCGCACCCACGAGCTGGCGGCAAAAGGCATCCGCTTTATCGGCGCGGGCGTGTCCGGCGGCGAAGAAGGCGCGCGTCACGGTCCGTCTATCATGCCTGGCGGCGATGAAGCCGCATGGCCTGCTGTTAAGCCGATTTTCCAAGCCATCTCCGCCAAAACGCCTCAAGGCGAGCCTTGCTGCGACTGGGTCGGTCGCGATGGTGCGGGCCACTTCGTCAAAATGGTGCACAACGGCATCGAATACGGCGATATGCAGTTGATTTGCGAAGCGTACCAATTCATGAAAGACGGCTTGGGTCTGAGCTACGACGAAATGCACCGCATTTTCAACGAATGGAACAAAACCGAACTGGATTCTTATCTGGTCGAAATTACCGCCGCGATTTTGGGTTACAGAGATGAAAACGGCGAACCTTTGGTTGAAAAAATCCTTGATACCGCAGGTCAAAAAGGTACAGGCAAATGGACCGGCATCAATGCCCTCGATTTGGGTATCCCGTTGACCCTGATTTCCGAAGCCGTGTTTGCACGTTGCGTGTCCGCGTTTAAAGACCAACGCATCCAAGCAAACAGCCTGTTTGGCAAAACCATTACCCCGATTGAAGGCGATAAAGCCGCATGGGTAGATGCTTTGCGCCAAGCCCTGTTGGCATCCAAAATCATTTCTTATGCACAAGGCTTTATGCTGATCCGCGAAGCCAGCGAAAACAACGATTGGGCATTGAATTACGGCAACACCGCCCTCTTGTGGCGTGAAGGCTGCATTATCCGCAGCGCCTTCTTGGGCAACATCCGCGACGCATACGAAGCCAATCCCGATTTGGTGTTCTTGGGTTCCGATCCTTATTTCAAAGGCGTATTGGAAACCTGTCTGCCTGCATGGCGCAAAGTCGTTGCCAAAGCCATCGAATGCGGCATCCCTATGCCCTGCATGGCTTCCGCGATTACTTTCCTCGACGGCTACACTTCCGCGCGCCTGCCGGCCAACCTGTTGCAAGCCCAACGCGACTACTTCGGCGCGCACACCTACGAGCGTACCGACAAACCGCGCGGCGAGTTCTTCCATACCAACTGGACAGGTAAGGGCGGCGATACCGCTTCAACCACATACGATATCTAATTTGCCCAGGCAAACAAAAGGCCGTCTGAGTATTTCAGACGGCCTTTTTATAGGGTTATCCACAATGAAGAATGAAACAATTTATAGTATTTGATAGATAACTTTATGAAATAAATAAAGATTAATAAAGGCCGTCTGAATGTTTCAGACGGCCTTTAAAATTGTTCACAACCTTATCAACAGGTTTTCCATAGCTTAAACCAGATTTTGCGGATTGCCGACCACGAAGCGGTTGATGTTGTCCAAAAGGATGTCAAACAGGCGGTTGGCGGCCTCTTGGCTTGCCCATGCAATGTGTGGCGTGACGATGAGGTTGGGCAGTCGGGCTTTCAGCAGAGGATTGCCGTCGCGTGGTGGCTCTTGTGTCAACACGTCAAAACCTGCCCCGCCGATTTGTCCGTATTTCAACGCCGCAACCAAAGCGGCTTCATCGACTAAGCCGCCGCGCCCGCAGTTGATGAGGATGGCGCCGGGTTTCATTTGCTGCAATTCGGCTTCGCCTATCATGTTGGCCGTTTGCGGCGTGAGCGGGCAATTAAGCGACACGGCATCGGCGGAGCGGATGGCTTCGTCAAAGGAAACATAGCCGTCGCGGACATTTTGGGCATATTTATGTTCGGCGAATACGACATTCATTTTGAAAGCCTGTGCATAAGTTGCCAGCGTTTTACCGATATTGCCGCGACCGAAAATCGCCAGCGTTTTACCGTTTAAATCGCGCATCGGTGCGCCGAGGTGGCAGAAAAACGGCGAGTTTTCCCACAAGCCTGCCGCAACGTCGCGCTGATAGGCAGGCAGGTTGCGCATCAGGGTAATCATCATCATAAACGCGTGTTCCGCCACAGATTCATTGCCGTAAGCGCGGATATTGCACACTGCCGTGCCGTTTTGTTTGGCGGCCTCAACGTCCACATTGTTGACGCCGGTCGCGGTAACGGCAACCAGCTTGAGTTGTGGATTTTCGGCAAATGCTTGGGCGGAAATCACGACTTTGTTGGTAATCACAATGTCCGCTCCGTGGATGCGCTCCAGCGTTTCGTGCGCTTCGGTTGTGCCGTAGCTGCTCAATGTATGTGGAAAATCAAAGTCAAACGGGCGGTTGACGAGGGTATCGCGGTCGAGGACGACAATATGGAGCGGGTTCATAAAATTCCTATCAAAAATAAAATATCGATTTATAAAATCTAAATCAGGATAAAGGATTTAAAATATACGCGTTAGTTGATAATAATTATTATGTAGCGATTAAAACATCAATGTATCAGGAAAACAGCATGATTAAAACCATTACATTTGCTATTTTGCATTTCAGCGTTGCATTTAGTGTCGCCTATATTCTGACCGGCAGTATCGGCGTTTCCAGCGCGGTGGCTTTGGTCGAACCCATCGTCAATACCGTCGTCTTTTATTTTCACGAAAAAGCGTGGAACCGCTACGAGAAAAACAAATCCGAGAAGCAAAAATTGTGGGTGCCTCTGCATCAGTGCGGCTAAAGTTTCAGACGGCCTTTTGCTTGATTAAAACCGATTATGGTTTTTCGGTTTAGCCATCGCCATCAAAATGCCAAACCCTAAAATAGAGTAAGACTTTACGAAGGCTTCATGAAGGTAAAAATGCTAAAATACGCTATTCTTGCAAACCCATTCAGACGGCCTCAATGCTCACCGATTTAGAAAAAAACGCCATCCGCGACCATTACCAAAACATCGGCAAAAACCTGCCCGGTTTCCGTCCGCGCGCTTCGCAGCGGGAAATGATTGCGGCGATTGCCAACGCTTTTTCGCGGACGTTGACGCGTGAAGAAGGCGAAGAAGCGCCCAAACGCGAGGGTGAGAGCATTGCCGTGATCGAAGGGCCGACTGGCGTGGGTAAATCGTTGGCCTACCTTTTGGCCGGCGGCATCATGGCGCAGACGCGCGGCAAACGGCTGATTGTCAGCAGTGCGACGGTGGCCTTGCAGGAGCAGTTGGTCGACCGCGATTTGCCGTTTCTGGTCGAAAAAAGCGGTTTGGAGCTGACCTTTGCGCTTGCCAAAGGGCGCGGCCGTTATCTTTGCCCTTACAAACTCTATCAACTGACACAAAACAACGCCCAGCAAAACCTGCTTGGTTTTGAAGCACCGGAAGTGTTGTGGGACAGCAAACCCAAGCCGGAAGAATTGAACCTGCTGCGCGACATTGCCGATGAATTTTCCGCCCGCCGCTTTAATGGCGACCGCGACACTTGGCCGGAAAAAATCGATGACGCGATTTGGCTCAAAGTGACCAACGACCGCCACGGCTGCCTGAAATCCGCCTGTCCTAACCGTTCGGAATGCCCGTTTTACCTGGCACGCGATGTTTTGGAAACCGTCGATGTCGTCGTTGCCAACCACGATCTTCTGCTTGCCGACATCAGCATGGGCGGCGGCGTGATTCTGCCTGCGCCCGAAAACAGTTTCTATTGCATAGACGAAGCGCACCACCTGCCCAAAAAAGCCCTCAGCCGTTTTGCCGCCGAACATTCATGGAATATTGCCGTTTGGACGCTGGAAAAACTGCCGCAGCTGACCGGCAAAATTGCCGCGCTGACCGATAAAGCCGAACTTGCCAACCTTGCCGACGAAGCTGCCACATCCTTGCTCGACAGCCTGCACGAATGGCAGTTTCACTTGGCGGAAGAGCCGTCTTTAAGTCTGGGGTCGTCTGAAAACGACAGGCGGAAACACAACGAACCGACTTGGCTGTGGGAAGACGGCAAAATCCCCGAAGGCCTGGAAACCACAGTTTCCAATACGGCCATTGCTGCACGCAGCCTGCTCAAACACGTTGTTGGGCTGAACGATGCGCTTTCCGCCGCGCGCCGCGAAAAAGAGCAGGACGGTGCGCTCATTGACCGCCTGACCAGCGAGTTCGGCCTTTTTATCGCCCGTATCGAACAAATCAGCGCGGTTTGGGATTTGCTCTCCACCGTTCCCATTGAGGGCGAAGAGCCGTTGGCGAAATGGATAACCCGCCGTGCCGATGACAAAAACGACTACATTTTCAATGCCAGCCCCATTAGCAGCGCATCCCACCTTGCCAATAGCCTGTGGCGGCGCGCGGCAGGCGCGGTGCTGACTTCGGCCACCCTGCAATCGCTCGGCAGCTTCAACCTGATTTTGCGCCAAACCGGCCTGCTGTGGCTGCCTGAAACCACCACGCTTGCATTGGAAAGCCCGTTTAATTTCGATACGCAAGGCGAGCTGTATATTCCGCCCGTACACGCCAGCCCCAAAGACCCTGATGCGCACACGGCCGCCATTGTCGAATGGTTGCCGAAGCTGGTTTCGCCGGTTGAAGCCATCGGTACGCTGGTGTTGTTTTCCTCGCGCAAGCAAATGCAGGATGTCGCCTTACGACTGCCTGACGAATACTTGCCGCTTCTGCTTGTGCAGGGCGAGTTGCCCAAGGCCGTTCTTTTACAAAGGCACCATCAAGCCATTGCCGAAGGCAAAGCCAGCATTATTTTCGGCCTCGACAGTTTTGCCGAAGGCCTTGATCTGCCCGGCACGGCCTGTGTGCAAGTCATTATTGCCAAGTTGCCGTTTGCCATGCCGGACAATCCCATCGAGAAAACCCAAAACCGTTGGATTGAACAACGCGGCGGCAATCCCTTTATCGAAATTACGGTACCCGAAGCCAGCATCAAACTGATTCAAGCCGTCGGCCGCCTTATCCGTACCGAACAGGATTACGGCCGCGTGACCATCCTCGACAACCGCGTCAAAACGCAACGCTACGGCCAACAATTATTGGCCTGTTTGCCGCCGTTTAAACGGATAGGGTAGTTGTGGATAATTCAAAGGCAAAGGCCGTCTGAAACCAAATGTTCAGACGGCCTTTTATTCTTTTCAAGCTATAAATCCAATTTCATGACGGATACGGTTTCCCCGTTGTGCCAAGTCTGCGTGATTTCTTTCCAGCCGAACTTTTCATACACGGCCTGCACATCCGGCGTATAGAGATACAGATGCGGCAAACCCAGTTCGCGTGCTTTATCCAGACAAAACGAGACCAGCTGCCTGCCTACGCCCAAACCGCGAAATTGCGGTAAAACGAACACATCGCCCAGCCAATATTCGTATTCGGGAAAACACGCCATATCAAACTGCTTCAATGCCGCCGAACCCATCAGCCGCCCTTCCTTATCCACAGCCGCAAACGCCAGCGGCAAGTCATCCCCATCGAGGCACTGCGCGTAATATGCACGGATTTTGTCCAGAGACGACCACGGCGCAAAATCGTGCCACTCCTCAAACAGCGCGAGGGCTAAAGGCTCGATAAATTCAGGCTTCAGACGGCATATGTTCATATCGGGTCCTTTTGTTGTACCGCGTAGGGATTATTTTTACAGTATAGGCCGTCTGAAAGGTTAACACATCTTAAAAAATCAGCGTAAAACACGATAAACCCGCCGCCAGCCCCATTCAAATCACTTATAATTCTGCCCATACCGCACACAAACAAAAGAAGAACATCATGGCCAAGAAATTTCCCATTTTCCCGAAAAATCCCGAGCGTATCTGCTGGGGTTGCGACAAATACTGCAAAGAAGACGATTTGCAATGCGGCAACGGTTGCGAGCGCATTCAGCACCCCATCGAGTTGGACGGCCGCGACTGGTATAAAAAAGGCGACTGGAGCAATTTGTTGAGCGAAGAGCAACAAATCGAACTTGGACTGAAAGAAGCACCCAAGCCGGCCAAACCGCATATCAAACTGCCTTTGAAAAACAAAACAGCTTAAACGGTATGCCGTAAACAAACGAAATAAAAAGGCCGTCTGAAACCTGAAAAACAGGGATTCAGACGGCCTTTGCGTTGTCGGATTATGCCTTCACATAATGCACAAATGCGTATTCGATGCCTTTGGCGGAAACATGGTTTTCCCGAGAGGCTTCTTGCCATGTTTCTGTGGAAAACTCAGGAAAAAACGCATCGCCATCCACATCCAAACCGACTTCGGTCAAACGTAAATCGGTGGCAATCGGCAGGGCTTGTGCATAAATTTGCGCGCCGCCCATGATGATGACTTCTTCAACTCCCTGACACAAAGCCAGCGCATCTTCCAAAGAAGCCGCCGTTTGCGCGCCTTCGGCCTGATAATCTTGGCGGGTAATGACGATATTTTGACGGCCGGGCAGCGGTTTGCGCGGCAGAGATTCCCATGTTTTGCGGCCCATAATGACGGGTTTGCCGGTGGTGTAGGATTTGAAAAAGGCAAAATCCTCGGGCAAATGCCAAGGCATGGTGTTGTTGATGCCGATACAGCGGCGGGCGGCGTAGGCGGCGATAAGGGTGATTTTCGGCATGATGAAATCCGTTTGCAAAATAAAATGATTATAGCGGAAGGGAGGCGGGAAGGACTGAATGCCCGATATTCTAAAAATGTTTCAATATTTATAAAATCAATATTCAAAATACTTAATTTTGACAAAAATCATTTATTGTTCATTTTTTTAGGTATATGATAAATATCATATCAAATAAAAAAGGAAAGGAAAAAATGATGAGAACCCTCCGCATTTCTGCTTTGACTGCTTCCCTGTCTTTGATGCTGGCTGCCTGCGGCGGCGCAACAAGCGGCTTGTCGAATGCCGTGACCGAGCCGCTCAATCCGCATCCGAAAGGCGTGTTGTCCGTTGAATTGAACGAATCCGTCCCTGAAAACGGTACGTTGGAGCTGACGGCTAACGGTAAAACGCAAACCCTGCAAAAAGGCGGCAAACTCGATACCGGCTTTTTGAAAACCGATAAAGTATCCTCTTACGACTACGCCCAAAAAATCAAGGTAAACGGCCAAGTCATCACTTTGGAAACCGGCGACTTCCAAGTGTATAAACAAAATTATTCCACTGTTGCCGCGCGTTACGCCAAACAAAAAGCCGATGACGCAGGCAAGCTGCAAAACCTGGATACATACACATTCACTGTCGGCGAAGTCCAAGGCGATGAAACCGCTTACCGCAATTTGCCCAAACAAGGCAGCTATCAGTATTCGGGTATTGCGTTTAACGGCGACGACCGCAGCGGCCGTCTGAAATACACCGTCGATTTCGATAAAAAACAAGGTTACGGCAAAATCAGCAGCATGGCTTCCCACAATAATGTCGACCTGCTTGCCGCAGGCATTGCCAATAACAATGGTAAAGCTGCCATCAGCGGTAAAACCAGTTTGAACGGTATCGAAAGCGGCCGTTATGATTTGAAACTCTTCGGCCCTCAGGCTGAAGAAATTGCCGGTAAGGCGCAAATCAAAGTTGGCGACTCTACCAAAGAAATCGGTTTGGCCGGTAAGAAAGAATAGGAAATAAGGCCGTCTGAACATTTCAGACGGCCTTGTTGTGACAAAAAAAGCAACGGCTCAAACCGTTGCTTTTTTCATGCCAACCTAAATTACAGGCTGCCCAAGATAATGCGCAATACGCGGCGCAACGGCTCGGCAGCACCCCACAAGAGTTGGTCGCCGACAGTGAACGCGCTGATGTATTCGCCGCCCATCTCCAGTTTGCGGATACGGCCGACAGGAACAGACAGCGTGCCGGTAACTTTGGCAGGCGTCAGCTCGTGAATGCTGGCTTCTTTTTCGTTGGGGATA
The DNA here is from genome assembly GCF_041433145.1 of Neisseria sp. 27098_8_158. Lineage (NCBI taxonomy): Bacteria > Pseudomonadati > Pseudomonadota > Betaproteobacteria > Neisseriales > Neisseriaceae > Neisseria > Neisseria sp. 27098_8_158. The sequence continues at coordinate 39,348 of NZ_JAPWAZ010000002.1, read as the reverse complement.
ACTTTCACCCAATCGTTTGCACCTGCCAAGATGGCTTCGATTTCAGAAACAGGCAGGTCTTTTTTCAGTTTCAGGGTGAGGGCTTGGCTGTGGCAGCGCATAGAGCCGATGCGCACGCACAAGCCGTCGATTACGGTCGGATTGTCGCTGCGGCCGAGGATTTTGTTGGTTTCTACGCCGCCCTTCCATTCTTCTTTGGACTGGCCGTTGCCCAAGTCTACGTCAATCCACGGAATCAGGCTGCCGGCGAGCGGTACGCCGAAGTTGGCTTTCGGATAGTCTTCGCTGCGCAGGAAATCGGACACTTTGCGGTCGATATCGAGAATCGCGCTGGAAGGATCGGCAAGTTCGTCCGCCACTTTAGCGTGAATCGCACCCATGCCGCTGATGAGTTCGCGCATGTTTTTCGCACCTGCGCCTGAAGCGGCTTGGTAGGTCATGCTGGTTGCCCATTCGACCAAATCGTTTTGGAACAAACCGCCCAAAGCCATCAGCATCAGGGAAACGGTACAGTTGCCGCCGATGTAGTTTTTCACGCCGTTTTTGAGGCCGTTGTCGATGACGTTGCGGTTGACAGGGTCGAGGACGATAATCGCATCGTCTTTCATGCGTAGGGAAGAAGCCGCGTCAACCCAGTAGCCGTTCCAGCCGCTGTCGCGCAGGGGTTGGAAGACGGATTTGGTGTAATCGCCACCCTGACAGGTAACGATAATGTCCATTTTTGCCAATTCGGCAACATCGTTGGCATCCAACAATGTTTTGGCTGCCTGACCGAAATCAGGGGCAGCGCCGCCGACGTTGGAAGTGGTAAAGAAAAACGCTTCGGGAATGTGGGCGAAGTCGTTTTCTTCTTTCATACGCTGCATCAAAACAGAGCCGACCATACCGCGCCAGCCGACAAAACCTACTTTCATGTGTTACTCCTTACAAAGAAAATCCGGATAAGTTTATAGTGCATTAACAAAAATCGGAACGGCATCGCCTGCGCTTTGTTCAGACTTTTGTTAACCCACTATAAAAAAGGGGAAAACAAACGTTTTAACGCTGTCTGCGGAAAATGTAAAGGTTTTTATCGAAATTTTTTAGAATGATGGAAAAATAGGTTAAGATGGCAATGAAATTGCATCTCATTAAATAGCACAGAGGAAGATTAAATGAGCGAAATCAATTTGTCGGATTTGCCTAAAACAGAAATAGTGGATGTCCATATTGCTTCAGTATGGTCACGGGTCGCGGCATATTTGTTGAATTATTTATTTAATGTAATTATTTTTTTACCCTATTATTATATTTTATATACTGAGACAGCAGCAATTGCCAAGCAGAAAAATATTGCTTTTACACAAGAGCTTATAATAAGTGTCAGCGAGCGGGCCGATATGACACAGATGCTAGGATTGACCTCTATCGTATATTTAATTGTCGGTGTTGTTCAGCTTTATTACATGAGCCGCTATGGTCAATCCTTGGGTAAAAAGATCATGCGTATTCGAGTATTGAAAAGCAATGGCAGCAATCCGGGTTTTCTTGGTACGGTATTGGTACGAGAAGTTGCATGGGGCTTAATTGTACTTGCCATTGTGTTTGCTACATACTTTGTATTAAAAGGAAACATTTTAATTTATTCACTACTGATTACACTGATCAACTTCATCATGCTCTTCTCTGTCAAACGCGACCGCCGCACGCTCTACGATATACTGGCCGATACGGTTGTCGTCAAATTGCCGCCGCGCCGATAAATCGCTTTTTTGTGTTAAAATCAGCACTTTCCAACATAGGCCGTCTGAAAAAATAGCTTTCAGACGGCCTTTCGACACGCTATTGATTCCATGAAAAAACATCTGTACCGCATCACGCTCGTCAGTATTGCCGCAGCCATTCTTGCCGCCTGTCCGAGCAAAAGCATTAAAAACCTTCCCGAAACCGACACCAGCGTTATCAAAGGCCCTGACCGCCCCACCGGTACGCCCGATCCCGTCGGTACGACAGTGAGCGGGGGAGGAGCAAACTACACCGTAGTTTCCTACAACGAATTGCCGCACTGGGACCTCCAACACTTTACCAAAAGCCTGCAGTCTTTCCGCTTAGGCTGTGAAAAACTCAAAAACCGCCAAGGTTGGCAGGACGTTTGTATCCAAGCCATGCAGACGCCGGTGCACCATTTCCAAGCCAAGCACTTTTTCGAGCGCTATTTCACCGCATGGCGCGTCGATAACGGCGGCAATCCTGCCGGCACCATTACCGGCTATTACGAACCGGTCCTGCACGGCGACGACAAGCCCACAAGCCAATCCCGTTTCCCTATTTACGGCATTCCGAACGATTTTGTTTCCGTTCCGCTGGCTGCAAACTTGAGAGGCAGCAAAGCCACCGTCCGCATCCGCCAAACCGGCCCAAACAGCGGCGTCATCGACAACAGCGGCACATACACGGCCGACTTGTCCAGATTCCCGATTACAGCACGCAGCACTGCGCTGAAAGGCCGTTTTGAAGGCAGCCGTTTTGTTCCTTACCACACCCGCAGCCAAATCAACGGCGGCGCACTTAACGGCAAAGCGCCGATTTTGGGTTATGCAGATGATCCGGTTGAACTTTTCTTTATGCACATTCAAGGTTCAGGCCGTCTGAAAACGCCGTCCGGCAAATACATCCGTGTCGGATTTGCCGATAAAAACGAGCATCCGTATGTTTCCATCGGCCGCTATATGGCGGACAAAGGCTATCTGCCGCTGGGTCAGACCAGCATGCAGGGCATCAAGGCCTATATGAAGCAAAACCCCGGCCGCCTTGCCGAAGTTTTGGGACAAAACCCAAGCTACGTCTTCTTCCGCGAGCTGACCGGCAGCAGTGATTCCGGCCCGGTGGGCGCATTGGGTACGCCGTTGATGGGCGAATACGCCGGTGCCATCGACCGCCACTACATCACGCTTGGCGCACCATTATTTGTCGCCACTGCCCATCCGATCACCAAAAAAGCCCTCAACCGCTTGATTATGGCGCAAGATACCGGCAGCGCGATTAAAGGCGCGGTCCGTGTGGATTATTTCTGGGGTTATGGCGACGAAGCAGGCGAAGTGGCCGGCAAAATGAAAACCACCGGCTATGTATGGCAGCTTCTGCCCAACGGCATGAAACCGGAATACCGTCCATAAACAGCGGTTTAAAAAAGGCCGTCTGAAACCAAGATTGAGGTTTTAGACGGCCTTTTTATTTCTATAAAAATGCGGCAGGTTTTAAAAACCTGCCGCGGTATGGGGACATACAGCTCGGACGGTAAGCCGGGTTCTGTCGCGGACAGTCATTCCTCTAGGCACATCATTGCTGGTGTGCTCAAGCAACCTACCCGAACGCTCGGCGAGCAGCGTCATCGCGTTCTGTTTGGTCTTGCTCCGAATGGGGTTTAGCCTGCTGCGCTTTGTTACCAAATGCACGGTGCGCTCTTACCGCACCTTTTCACCCTTACCTGTTTTGCCCGAAGGCAATCATCGGCGGTATTGCTTTCTGTTCCACTTTCCGTCGCGTTGCCGCGCCCGGCCGTTAGCCGGCATTCTGCTCTATGGAGCCCGGACTTTCCTCCCCGTATGCCTTACGCGATACGCGGCGACTGTCTGTCCGACCTGTATGAGGTGCGGATTATAACACAGCTGCCATAGGGTTCAGACGGCCTAAATATTTATTTTTTCTTTTTAAATGCTATTTCGGTCAAACCCAATTCCTGTGCTTTTTTGCGGACTGCGGATTCGGGCATTTCGCGTGCCAGGCGGCTGGTGCAGTATTCGGTCATGGTGGTGGCGCAGGCTTTGAAGTTGCCGGTAAAGTCGCTGGCGGCACTTAAAAATGGGATGAGGCGGCCGGCCATGATTTCTTCGGCCGGTGCGTCTGTTTGGGCAGATACGCGTCCGGACTCGACCGCCGAGAAAATTTGTTCGGTAAAGCGTCGGGCGAAGTTTTCTTCTGTTTGGCAGTCTTGGAATGCGGTGTTTTCGTGTTGGCAGACAAGGGTAACTTCGCCTTGAGCTTCTTGCAGCGGTTCGGCCAAATCGAGTTTGAGGGTTTGCTTGTCGGTTTGCAGCCAGGCGGTGCGGCCTTGGGTTTTGATGATTTTGCCGTAAACGCCGATGGCATCGTTTTTAGGGATGTTTTTCTGTTCGGCAAGTTGCTGGGCCGAGAATAAGGGGGCTTGTTCGGCAAATGCGCCGCCGGTTTCGTGTTTGAAGTAGGCGGCGAGGTCTTGTTTGATGAGGGCTTGGGTCAGCAGTTTTTCACCTTCGGTCAGGCGGTGTGCGAAGCCGTGTGTTTTGGGGGCGGATGCGGCATCCGTGGTGGTCTTGGTGTCCGGTGTGCAGGCGCTCAGGAGTAAAAGCAGGGGAAGGATGTATTTCATGGTTGGTCTCTCAACAGGCCGTCTGAACCTATGGTTTCAAACGGTCAGCATTGTTTATCGATAACGATAAACCCGGCGGGGATAAACGGGATAGGCCGGGTAATTGCGGACGGGTTCACTGTCTTGATAGATGACGGTCGTCCCGGGCGGGGCGTTGATGGTCACGGTTTTGTTGACAGTGGTTTGCGAGTGGACGGGCAGGTCTAAGACGGCGGCGCGCCCATACGGAGTCTCAGTATAGACGCACGCACTTAGAAAGAGGGAGATGCTCAGGGCCAATGCCTTCATGTTTCAGACGGCCTTATTTGAGCAGGTTTTTCAAGGCCAGGCGTACGCCTTCGCCGACTTCCGTGCCTTTGGGAATGCCTTTGGTGGCGGCTTTGGCTTCGCGTTCATTGTAGCCAAGGGCAAGCAGGGTGTTGATGATGTCTTGGCTTTCGTCGGCAACGGCATCAGGGGCAAACAGGCCGTCTGAAACGGTATGGGATACGAGTTTGCCGCGTAGTTCCAACACCATGCGTTCGGCGGTTTTCTTGCCGATGCCGGGGGCGGAGGAGAGGCGTTTCACGTCTTCTTCGGCGATGGCTTGCGCCAGCTCGTCGGCATTCATGGCCGATAAAATACCCAATGCAGTTTTGGCACCGATGCCGCTGACTTTGACCAGTTGACGGAAGGTGGCGCGTTCCTCGGCTGAGGCGAAACCAAACAGCAAATGCGCGTCTTCGCGGACGACAAGCTGGGTGTAGAGATGGACGGTTTCGCCAACGGGGGGCAGGTTGTAGAAAGTCTGCATGGAAACATCGGCTTCATAACCGACGCCGTTGACGTCGATAACGACCTGCGGCGGATTTTTCTCAATCAATTTTCCTGTGAGCCTGCTGATCATGGTGTTCCCCTGTGATTAAAAAAGGCCGTCTGAAACCTTACAATCGGGTTTCAGACGGCCTTGTATTGTATCAAACTTCAGCGCTAACGCGGACGAAATCAGATGGCGGACACCAGATTCAGATGACGGGCGCGTTCGCCTGCTTCGGCGGCACGTTCTTGGCTGCTGAACGGCCCCATTTTGACAACGTATTCGTAGTTGCGTTTTTCCAGCATGACTTTGCTGTCTGACGGCAGGCTTTGTGCGGCTTGGTTCAAATAAGCTTGTGCTTCGCGTTGGGTACCGAAGGATTTCAAATCAACAAAAAATTCTTTGTTGTTTGGGGAAACAATGGTTTGAGCGGCGGTTTGGCCGGGGATGATTTGCTCAACTTTGACATTGGCCGTGCCTTGGTTGATGAAACCCAATTGTTGGGCGGCGGCGCGGGAAACATCGATGACGCGGTTGCCGTGGAAAGGACCGCGGTCGTTGACACGGACGATGACGCTTTTGCCGTTTTGCATATTGGTCACACGTGCGTAGCTGGGAATAGGGAGGGTTTTGTGGGCGGCGGAGAGGGAGTTCATATTGTAACGCTCGCCGCTGGAAGTTTTACGGCCGTGGAATTGGTTGCCGTACCATGAGGCTTTGCCGGTTTGGCTGAAAGAGGAAACTTGGGTCAGCGGCGTGTAGCGTTTGCCGGCAACTTTGTAACTGCGGTTGGCAGAAGGATGCAGTTTTTCGACTCGGACTACGCTGTCGGCAACGGCGGCATTGATGGAAAGGACGCCGATGGTGGCGGCGGCTAAGGAAAGGAGGGTTTTTTTGGTAAAAGTCAAAACGGGTTCCGTTCTTGAGTTGATAACGCAGCGGTTTCAGACGGCCTGTTATACGCCGCCGGCAAAACCGTTTTGTCGCCATGCTTCAAACAGAATAACGGCGACGGTATTGGAAAGATTCATGCTCCTGCTGCCGGGCATCATCGGCAGGCGGATTTTTTGTCCGGCAGGCAGGCTGTCGAGAATTTCGGCAGGCAGGCCGCGCGTTTCGGGACCAAACAGCAACACGTCGCCTTCGCGGAAGGAAACTTCGTCGGGGCGGGTAGAGCCTTTGGTGGTCAGCGCGAAAATACGGCGGCCTTCAAGGGCCTTGAGGCAATCATCGAAATTCTCATGTACCGTCAGTTTGGCAAACTCGTGATAATCCAAACCCGCGCGTTTCATTTTGGACGAATCCAGCGGAAACCCAAGCGGCTTGACCAAGTGCAAATCGGCACCGGTATTGGCGCACAGGCGGATGATATTGCCCGTATTGGGCGGGATTTCAGGTTGGTACAAAACTATGGTAAACATATAAATCAATCACTTATAGAGTGGCATAATGCCGAAATGTTCCATGGGTGTCAAAAACTTTAAGCTATTTTTTCATTGGCGGCCGTGCCAAAGACCAACAACAAATCCGGCCTGCGCCTGATTTTTTCAGCGTTTTCGCCAATTCGTTTAAAGTCGAGCCGGTGGTGAAGACATCATCAATTAACAGAATATTACACGCCTTCGGCAATTCGGCTTTGATTTTAAATGCATTCTTGATATTTCGCCGACGTTCGTCGCTTTTCAGCGTACTTTGCGGCTCGCCATGCCGTCTGAAAACCGCGTGGCGCGGCAGCAGCGTCCAGCCGTAGCGTTTTGCCAAAATATCCGTCAACACCTCGCTTTGGTTGAATCCGCGCTTGAGCCGCCGCTCTTTGCTCAAAGGCATGGGCAGGACGAAATCGAAGTGTTCCGTCGTCAGCCAGTCCGGTGCGTTTTGGTTCATCAAATCCGCCAACGGACGGCTCATGCCCAAATCCGCTAAGTGTTTCAGTTCGCGTATCATGCTGCTGACGGGTGGTTCGTAATACAGCGAGGCCCACATTCTATCAAATGCGGGCGGCTTTTTCTGACAACTGCCGCACACTGTCCCGCCCGCGACATGGCGGAAACACAAAGGGCAGCTTTGTGCCGCGTCGATAAAATATTCCGTCAAATCGTTTGCGCAGCCTCGGCAAAGGCCGTCTGAAACGGAATCGTGGCATAATACGCAACGTCGCGCATTGAGCTGTTTCAAGCTGCGCCACCAAGAAAGAACATTCATGCCACACTCCGCCAAAAAAGTTTATCTGATACACGGTTGGGCGGCGAACCGCCATGTATTCGACGATTTGATACCGCGCCTGCCTGCCGATTGGGATGTCCGCGCGCTTGATTTGCCCGGACACGGCGATGCGCCTTTTGCCGAACCGTTTGATATTGCCGCCGTTGCCGAAGCCTTCGCCGGACAAATCGACACGCCGGCACACATTCTCGGCTGGTCGCTGGGCGGACTGGTTGCCCTGTATCTGACCGCGCTTTATCCCGACAAAATCCAATCGCTCTGCCTGACGGCAAGTTTTGCCCGATTGACTGCCGACACGGATTATCCCGAAGGCTTGGCGCAACCCGCCTTGGGCAAGATGGTCGGCGCATTCCAGCAGGATTATGCCAAACATATTAAACAGTTTCTACAACTGCAACTGCTGCACACGCCGCATTCAGGCGAAATCTTAAACCGGGTATTGCCCGATTTGGCGTGCTGCGGCACGCCTTCTGCCTTACAGGCCGCGCTTGAAGCCGTCAACCATGCCGACGCGCGTCCGTTGTTGCCGCTTATTCAAACGCCGTCATTGCTGGTGTTTGGACAGAAAGACGCGATCACGCCGCCGCGCATGGGCGAATATTTGCACCGCCATTTGAGCGACAGCGAGCTGATCCTTATCGACAAAGCCGCACACGCGCCCTTTTTAAGCCATGCCGACGAATTTGCCGAAATCTACCGCAATTTTGTCGAAAAGGCCGTCTGAAACAGCCTTAAACCATAAAAACATTGCCGGGCAAAGCCCGCTGACACGACCCACCATGACCGAACAAGACAAACGCTGGCAGATTCACCGCCATCTCGCCCAAGACACCGACGAGCGCCTGCAACTGGTCCGCAATGCACCCAAACGCATCATGCTGATTGGTGCCGATGCCGACATCAGCCGCAGCCTGCTGGCCGCGCGTTATCCCGACGCCGTGTTTGAAGAATACGATCCGAATGCCGATTTTTTGAAAACCGCCGCCGCCACGCGCAAAGGTGGTTTCTGGCAGAAGCTGACCGGCAAAACCATCCCGCAGCATTGCCAAGCCCTGACCGCGCCGTTGCCCGAAGCATCCGCCGATATGTTGTGGGCCAACCTCAGCCTCAGCCGCGCCGATGATATTTTGCCGGTATTGAAAAACTGGGCCGCTGCTTTGAAAACCGACGGATTATTGTTTTTCACACACTTTGGCCGCGACAGCCTGACCGAGCTGACAGGCCGTCTGAACCATGAAGGCATCGAATGCGAAGCGCCCACGTTGATTGATATGCACGATTTGGGCGATATGCTCGCCGACAACGGCTTTTACGATCCGGTAACCGATACGGCCAAGCTTGAGCTGAGCTATAAAAAAGCCGGGACGTTTTGGCAGGACATGGAAACCTTGGGATTATGGAACGCGTTGAAGTTCAGCAATCCGCAAGCGGCCAAGGAATGTGTGGATAAGATTTTTGCCAACGAAGGCCGTCTGAACATCACGCTTGAAACCGTGTACGGCCATGCCGTGAAGAAATTGGTGTTGCCTCAAGGGGAGAATGTGGTGCAGTTTTTCCCGAAACGGTAGGGCTAGTTTGGTTGCTGTTTCCGGTAGGGTTTACGCCGCGATTGTGTGTTGTCGAATGCGGTTTGGCGTTTGTATCGATTGCCTGCGCTGATTAATATGTATGAAAAAGGCCGTCTGAAAAGTTTTCAGACGGCTTTTTGTTTGATTCCAAATTAAGCCTGTTTGGCCGCCCATTCGGCCGGAGTGGCGGCAACGGAAATAGACAGCGCGTGCAATTCGTTGCTTTCGAGTTGCGGCTTGAGGCCGTCTTTAATCAGGCGGTGGCGGGCGAGGCGGGCTTTGCCTTCAAATGAGGAGGAAACGATTACGGCGAAGAAGTGATGGCCGTCGCCTTCGACTTCGACGTGTTCGCAAGGGGTAACGCCTTCAATCAGGGTTTTGACTTGTTCGGGTAAAAGCATGAGGGTTCCTTGGGAAATGGTTTGTTTGTAAAACAGGCATTATACCGAATCTTGATAAAAACAGGCCGTCTGAAAAACCAAACTTCGGGTTTCAGACGGCCTCGACCTTTGGAAGCGTCAAATGCTTATTCGTACACTTTCAGCAGCTCGACTTCAAAAATCAAAGTCGCGTGCGGAGGAATCACGCCGCCGGCACCGTGTGCGCCGTAGCCCATTTCGGAAGGAATGGTCAGCTTGCGTTTGCCGCCTTCTTTCATGCCGCCGAAGCCTTCGTCCCAACCTTTAATCACTTGGCCGACGCCCAGGGTGATGGTCAGCGGTTGACGGCGGTCGAGGCTGGAGTCGAATTTGGTACCGTCTTCCAACCAGCCGGTGTAATGTACGGTGATTTCTTTGCCTTTGACGGCTTCTTTGCCGTGGCCTTCTTGCAAGTCTTCAATAATCAGGCTCATGATGTTCCTTTCGGATGTATGGTGAAAATCGGCTCAAGATTACCATATTGTGTGGAATCGTGAAACAAAGGCGCCCATATGGCCGGCAACAAAAAGGCCGTCTGAAACGGATTTTCAGACGGCCTTGTTTTATGCTAACCCTTATTTGTTGTCAGGTTGGGATTTGACATCGTGGGAGATGGGCAGCTCAGGCATGGTTCGGGCAGACTCCGGAACATTGCCGGAGAGGGCTTTCAAGAAGGCAACGATGTTTTCAGTGTCTTCCGGAGCCAGGGTTTTACCCAATTGCGCTTTCGCCATGATGTTGACGGCTTTATCCAGTTCCCAAACGCTGCCGTTGTGGAAGTATGGGTAGGTGCGCTCAACGTTTCTCAAGCCGGGAACGCGGAAGAAGAATTCGTCTTCGGCTTTTTTGGTTACGTCCGCACGGCCTTTGTCGTGTTTAGGATCGTCGATGTGTTTCCAGTAAGGACCGTCCACCAAACCGAATTTTTGGAACATGGTACCGCCCAAGTTGACACCACTGTGGCAGGACATACAGCCGTTGTCCATAAATGCGCGTACGCCTTTGCGTTCTTGTTCGCTCAGGGCCGATACGTTGCCTTTGAGGTAGTCGTCCCAACGGGTCGGGGTCAGCAGGGTGCGTTCAAATGCGCCCAATGCGGCGGTGATGTTTTTGAAGGAAACCGCGCCGTCTTCAGGGAATGCGGCTTTGAATTTCTCTTGGTATTCGGGAATGCCGGCGATTTTGGCGGCGGCATCGGCTTCGGTCGCGTTGGCCATTTCAACCGGGTTGAGCAATGGGCCGCCGGCTTGTTCTTCCACATCGGCGGCACGGCCATCCCAGAATTGGCTGCCCAACAAGGCGGCATTCAGGGCAGTCGGGGGGTTACGGGCGCCGAATTGGCTTTTGTGGCCCGCGCTGGTCGGCATGTTGTCCACGCCGGCCGTTGCCAAGTTGTGGCAGGAGTTACAGCTGACAGTGTTACCTTTGGACAGGCGGGTTTCGTACCAAAGTTGTTGGCCGAGTTTGACCTGCTCTTCGGTAAACGGACGGATTTTTTGCATTTCGGCCGCATCAGGCAAAGGTTTGAACACGGCTTGCGCGCGTTCCAACAGGGCTTTGTCTTCGGCAGAAACATCGGCGGAATTTTGAGGGGCTGAAACGGCGGCGGTGCTTGCGACAGCATCGGCAGTGCTCGCGGCAGAAGCCGCTTGAGGGGTTTCGGTTGTTTGAGCCGTTTTCTCGCCGCAGGCGGTCAGCGCGGCAGAAACGGCCAAAGCCAAAGCGATTTGGTGGAGTTTTAAACGTGGCATAGGAGGGTTCCTTTGTTATGCGTTTGTTATGTCATGGATTGCTGATTGCACCAGCAATATGCCAACTATAAAAGATAAGGCGGTTTTAATTTTTGTTGTAAATCAACCTTTTAAATTTGATAAATTCTGAAAATATCACTGATAGGGAAATTTATACTATGGAACTTTTTTATTATTTATTTACAATTGCTTAGATAAATTAAGGCCGTCTGAAAAAATAAAATTCAGACGGCCTTATTCAGACGGCCTTTTAGTTTTTATTGATTACGTCCGTTATTTTATTTTAAAAAATCTTAATAAATATGGGGTTATTAAAAAATAAAAATAATTTGCGTTATTAAGCATAAAGCGTTATAAATGCGTTAACAAATGAACATTTCACTTTAGAGTTTTTTATGCTGATTGCTTTATTGATTATGCTGCGCGAGGGCATCGAAGCCGCCCTGATCGTCGGCATTGTTGCCAGTTTTTTGAAACAGTCGGGACACAGCGAGCTGATGCCGAAGGTTTGGCTGGGCGTGTTTTTGGCTTCGGTCATGTGTTTGGGTATTGGTTACGGCATTCATTCCGCTACCGGCGAGATTCCGCAAAAAGAACAGGAATTGGTGGTCGGCGCCATCGGCCTGGTGGCTGTGGCGATGCTGACGTACATGATTTTGTGGATGAAGAAGGCCGCGCGTTCGATGAAACAGCATCTTCAGGATTCTGTTCAGTCGGCCTTAAACCGCGGCAGCGGCCAGGGTTGGGCCTTGGTCGGCATGGCGTTTTTGGCTGTGGCGCGCGAAGGTTTGGAGAGTGTGTTTTTCCTGCTGGCCGTGTTCCAGCAAAGCCCGACGTGGTCTATGCCGATAGGCGCGGTATTGGGGCTGTTGGTGGCGGTTGTCATCGGTACGCTGATTTATCAGGGCGGTATGCGCCTGAACTTGGCGAAGTTTTTCCGTTGGACGGGCGCGTTTTTGATTGTGGTGGCGGCCGGTCTGCTGGCCGGTTCGTTTCGCGCGCTGCATGAGGCCGGCGTATGGAATGTGATGCAGGATATTGCTTTCGACACATCGAAATATTTGCATGAAGACAGCCCTTTAGGCGTGCTGCTCGGCGGTTTCTTCGGCTATACCGACCACCCAACCGAAGGCGAAGTCCTGATTTGGCTGCTGTATCTGGTTCCCGTCATGATTTGGTTTTTGCGCGGCAGTGCGCCAGCAAAAACGTTAACTAAATAAAAAGGAATGAAAATGAAAAAATTCAATCTGACTGCTTTGTCCGTAATGTTGGCTCTGGGTTTGACCGCGTGTCAGCCGCCTGAAGCCGAAAAAGCCGCGCCTGCCGCTTCAGGCGCATCCGCTGCCGCTAATGCCGACGGTTCGGTCAATATCGGCGTGAACGATACTGCTTGTGAACCAATGGAATTGACCGTCCCCAGCGGCCAAGTCGTGTTCAACATTAAAAACGACAGCGGCCGCAAGCTGGAATGGGAAATCTTGAAAGGCGTGATGGTGGTGGACGAGCGTGAAAACATCGCCCCGGGTTTATCCGACAAAATGACCGTTACCCTACTGCCGGGCGAATACGAAATGACTTGCGGCCTGTTGACCAATCCGCGCGGTAAGCTGATTGTTACCGACAGCGGCTTCAAAGACACTGCCAACGAAGCGGATTTGGAAAAACTGTCCCAACCGCTCGCCGACTATAAAGCTTACGTTCAAGGCGAGGTTAAAGAGCTGGTGGCGAAAACCAAAACCTTTACCGAAGCCGTTAAAGCCGGCGACATTGAAAAGGCCAAATCCCTGTTTGCCGCCACCCGCGTCCATTACGAACGTATCGAACCGATTGCCGAGCTTTTCAGCGAACTCGACCCCGTCATCGATGCGCGTGAAGACGACTTCAAAGACGGTGCGAAAGATGCCGGATTTACCGGCTTCCACCGTATCGAACACGCCCTTTGGGTAGAAAAAGACGTATCCGGCGTGAAGGAAATTGCAGCCAAACTGATGACCGATGTCGAAGCACTGCAAAAAGAAATCGACGCATTGGCATTCCCTCCGGGTAAGGTGGTCGGCGGCGCGTCCGAACTGATTGAAGAAGTGGCCGGCAGCAAAATCAGCGGCGAAGAAGACCGTTACAGCCATACCGACTTGAGCGACTTCCAAGCCAATGTGGAAGGCTCCAAAAAAATCGTTGATTTGTTCCGTCCGCTGATCGAAGCCAAAGACAAAGCGTTGTTGGAAAAAACCGATGCCAACTTCAAACAGGTTGAAGACATTTTGGCGAAATACAAAAAACAAGACGGCTTCGAGCTGTACGACAAACTGAGCGAAGAAGACCGCAAAGCCCTGCAGGCGCCGATTAATGCCTTGGCAGAAGACTTGGCCAAACTGCGCGGCATTTTGGGTTTGAAATAAGATGACGCGTTTTCAGACGGCCTTTGGATATTGAAAGGCCGTCTGAATCTTATTGTCGCCCACACAAAATATGCTTGAAAACCAACCTTACTTCACACGATTGCAATCTTTCCGTTCCCTGCCAAGGAGCAGACCATGAGCCAAAACAAACAACCGGCACAACCCGAAAAACGAACCCTTTTCAAAACTGCCCTTGCCGCCGGTGCCATCGGCGTTGCCGGTTATTTTGCCGGTAAAAAACAAGGCGAAGCCGCCGCCGAGACCCAAAACAACCAACATTCCGAGCTGGCCTATCCGTGTTATGGCGAGCATCAGGCAGGTATCGTCACGCCACACCAGCTCTTCGGCATCATGTGTGCCTTTGACGTTACCGCCAAAGACGCCAAACAACTTGAAAACCTGTTCCGCGCCCTGACCGCCCGCATCGAATTCCTCACCCAAGGCGGCGAATACCAAGACGGCGACGACAAGCTCCCGCCTGCGGGCAGCGGCATCCTCGGCAAACAATTCCGCCCCGACGGATTGACGGTTACCGTCGGCGTCGGCAGCAGCCTCTTTGACGACCGCTTCGGCCTCAAAGACAAAAAGCCGAAACACCTGCAGGAAATGCGCGACTTCCCCAACGACAAACTCCAAAAATCTTGGTGCGACGGCGACCTCAGCCTGCAAATTTGCGCATTCTCCCCCGAAACCTGCCAAGCCGCCCTGCGCGATATCATCAAAAACACCGCCCAGTTTGCCGTGATCCGTTGGAGCATAGACGGTTGGCTCCCTAAAGCCGAACCCGGCGCCATTGCCGCGCGCAATCTTTTAGGTTTCCGCGACGGCTCAGGCAATCCCAAAGTCGAAGATCCCAAAGTCGCCGATCAAGTCCTGTGGACGGGCGTTGCCGCCAACAGCTTGGACGAACCGGCATGGGCGAAAAACGGCAGCTATCAGGCCGTCCGCCTCATCCGCCACTTTGTCGAGTTTTGGGACCGCACCCCGATGCAGGAACAAACCGATATTTTCGGCCGGCGCAAATACAGCGGCGCGCCCATGGACGGTAAAAAAGAGGGCGACACCGCCGATTTCGCCAAAGACCCCGACGGCAAAATCACGCCCAAAGACAGCCATATGCGCCTTGCCAATCCGCGCGATCCGGAGTTCATGAAAAAACACCTGCTCTACCGCCGCGCCTTCAACTACTCGCGCGGCCTCGCCGCCAACGGCCAGCTCGACGTCGGCCTGATTTTCATCTGCTATCAGGCCAACCTGGCCGACGGCTTCATCTTCGTGCAAAACCTGCTTAACGGCGAGCCGCTGGAGGAATACATCAGCCCGTTTGGCGGCGGCTATTTCTTCGTCCTGCCGGGTGTCGAAAAAGGCAGCTTCCTCGGCAAAGAACTTTTGGGCGTATAAATCCGCCGATGGTTTGAATAGATAAAAAGGCCGTCTGAAACCTGATTTCCAGATTTCAGACGGCCTTTTTAGTTAAGAAAGCATCATTCCACGTGATTGGGATTGCACGATTTGTTTTTGTTGCTCCTCATATTCAATTCGTTGTGCCGTTTGCTGAATTTGGCTCAGGCTTTCCTCTACCGGCGTCTTAGCCGCTTCCCACATATCTACAGAAGCCATTATTAATCCGGGGGCTCTGTGTCCGACCGAGACTTTCCCATTATCGTTAATATTGAATAAAGACACGTCCTGCATATTGTTTTCATAGTATGCGGAGGTTAATGACATAGCAATTTTATCTACATCATTTTTATCATAGGCAATATTTTTCTTATCACAGAAGTCAGTAAAAGCCTGTTTACACTGATGGAAGATGGCCTGGGCAGTTTTAGGCATATCGTTGATTTTTAGAATATCCCCATCGATGCTAACCTGTGCGTATTGATGCCCTTGTTCGCGTTGATTTTCAGTTAAAATGTATCGTTGGGTAAAAGTTCTCTCAGGCATTAGCTTGTGTACATTTTCCATTAACTCATCGATATTTTTTCCTGCAGGATAACGGGAAATGGTATTCGGGATCTTTTCAAATTCGGGAATATTGCCCAATACTTTGGTTGCCGCTTTTTTGGAAGTATTAATCGTACCGATTTTCTGGCCGTTCCTGTATAAATCTTTGCTGTGAGTGGAATAAACGTTGCTGGCATTTAATGCGGCATAGACGAAATCGATGCAGCTTCGGCTGTTCCAGTTGTAGATATCTGAATTAAAACTATATTTTTTTGGATTTTTTCCAAAATTTTCTAAGGTTTTATACTGCGCTTCTGTAATAGCTACCGTTTTTCGATATACTTGCTTGCTATAAACTTTATGTTCATCTTTTTGAACCTCGCCTGGCTTGTCAGGAGAAGTCCAGCTAAACTTTTCAGAACCGTGTGGTGGTGCAAAACCGTAGGCCTTGATTGTTTGACCACCATCTTCGCTAATACCGTAGAAAACATGACCTGGATCAGAGGTTAGTTGCTTGCCATTCTCCATCCAAGGTTTTCCGTTTTTCAACAGAGGTGTACCTGCGCCTGCCACATAAATTGTCAGGGTGTATTTCTTTTGATTGTTCATCATTTTTCCTTTGATCAGAATTTCAGAATTAAATTATTTATGATACGGTTGGGTATTGACGGACACAGACAGACGGAGCTTTGGATAATTAGGGAATTTTTGCAGCGGTCTGATTTTAAGTCTGTAATAACCTCCTTTTTCCTGTATCAGAAACCAAGCCATTGCATTTTTTCGGATACTGAATTCTTCTCCATTAAATGTGCGAGATGAGAGCGCAGTATTTTCATCAGCAACAAATTGAGTTTGGTTATTCTTGAATCTAACGGCATTCATATAATCATTATTAATTTTTGGTAATTCAGCATAATGAATAAAATTATTACTCAGACTTATTTGAGTTTCTTTCTGGTTTTTATCTAAATGAGTTAGAGAAGTTTCAAAATTTAGCAATTTATTTTCAATTAAATAATCATTCATATCCACTCCCTTTTCAATATCGTAATATTTTTTATCTTCAAATGGAAACATTGCCATAATATAGACCGCATAGTTCGTTTCGAGGGCTTTTGGCTTTTTTTTCAATTTGAAATAAAACACCTGCTCCTTCTTCGGGTCGATAATCAAAGGCTGTTCGAACGGCACCTCGTATACAGGATGTCCATTAATTTCTTTCGGTACGTCTTTATATGGATCGCCATATTGGGAACAGGCACTTAAAAAAGTTACAAAAAAACCTAAAAAAGCTAGTGTATATTTTTTTGTTTTGTTCATTATTTTTCCTTTATATTTTCGGTTGATAGTAAAAAATATGATTAAGTATATACCATTAAAGTTTTAAATATCTTAATTTGTGAAAGGCCGTCTGAAACCTGATTTCAGACGGCCTGAGTTTTTTCTATCAAACCAAATGTTCCGCCAAGAAAGCCAATGCGTATTCGACGGCTTGCCCCCTTACTGCTTCGCGGTCGCCTGGGAATAGTACGGTTTGCTCAAACGAGCCTTCGGGCGTGGCCAGGCCGAACCAGACTGTACCGACCGGTTTGGCCGCGCTGCCGCCGCTAGGACCGGCGATGCCGGAAATACTCAAGGCGTAATCTGCCTGCGCCACGGCTTTTGCGCCGCGTGCCATTTCATAGACGGTCTCGCGGCTAACCGCGCCGTGTTTCAGCAAGGTGTCGGGCATGACGCCGAGGCGGTCTTGTTTGGCTTGGTTGCTGTATGTGACGAAGCTTTGGTGAAACCACTGCGAGCTGCCGGGAATGGAAGTCAGCTCACCTGCAAGCAGGCCGCCGGTGCAGGACTCGGCGCAGGTAACGGTTTGACGGCGGTTGGTCAGGTGTTCGGCGATGGTTTGCAGGTGGGACATGGCGGCTCCTTAGGGAAAAGGGTAAAACCGGGCAGGCGCTTGGCCCGCCGGATTTCAGACGGCCTGAAAGCTGAAATCAGACTTTCGGCTGAATGAGGTGGACATCACATTGTGGGAATGGGATGTTGATGTTGGCGGCACGCAGGTTTTCAACCACTTGCTCGTTCAGGGCGAATCGGAACGGGCCGAGATTTTCTTCTTGCGTCCACGCCCAAAGGGTGATTTCGATGGCGCTGTCGCCAAGGTTGGTAATGTATACGACGGCAGGTCGTTCTTCGGTTTGAACACATAATGGATGCTCGGTTGCCGCTCTCAATACGGCGGCTTTGGCGGCTTTCAAGTCGCAGGCGTAATCGACGCCGACAACGACTTGAGCTCGGCACAGGGGCAGGGAGGAGCGGTTGGTGATGCTGTTGGTCATGACCACGCTGTTGGGCAGGACGACTTCTTCGTTGTCAGGTGTGCTTAAAGAGGTCTGTACCATTTTGATTTCGCGGACGATGCCTTCAAAGCCGTTGACGCGGATAAAGTCGCCGACTTTAAATGGGCGGAACAGGATAATCAGCGCGCCGGCGGCGAAGTTGGACAGTTGGTCTTTCAAAGACAAAGCCACGGCCAAGCCTGCGCCACCGATCAAGGCAGTAACGGAAGTGGTCGGGATGCCGAGTTTGCCCAGTGCGGCGATGATGACGAGGATCAGCAGGCCGATATTGGCGACGTTGCCGAGGAAGCTGACCAGCGTTTTATCGACTTTGGCGCGTGTCAGCGCGGCTTTCATCAGTGTTACTAAGCGCGTGGCGATCCAGCGGCCGATAAAGAAGATGGCCAAGGCGGCCAGCAGGTTCATGCCGAAAGACATGCCGGTTTGGGCGAGTTGTTCCCAGCCGGAGAAGGAGGAGAGGACTTGAAGATCGAAATTCATAATTGTGTGTGCGTGTGAAGTTGTTTAAAAGGTCATTGTAAAACAAGGCCGTCTGAAAAACTAATGATTTGTTTTTTCAGACGGCCTTGATGTGTTTTTAAGTTTTTCGGTTTAACGTAAAACGGTTTTGCTCCAACGGCTCACCCATTGTTTTTGTTTGGTGTTGATGTCGGCGCGGTTGGGGGAATCGCTGTGTTTCGGGGTTTGGGCAAACTCGAATACTTTGGGCAGCGGCGTGTTTTTGACTGCTGGATAGACCCACATTTCGGCAGGCAGGGCTTTTTGCACTTCACCGCTTTGCAGCCAGCTCACCAGTTTGGCCGCCAGTTCGGGTTGTTTTGCGCCTTTCAAAACGGCCGCGCCTTCAACTTGGCGGAATGTGCCGCCTTTGAGGAAGAGGTTGCCGGTGGGCGGGGTGCTGTATTTGCCTTTGGAGTAGTGGACTTCGGCCGCCGGGCTGGTGGCATAGCTGACCACGAGGGGATAGGCGCCGCCGTTTTGGGTAAAGTCGGTGTAGTAGGCTTCGCTCCAACCTTTGGCGACTTTCACGCCGTTTTGGCGCATTTGCGCCCACCATTTGAACGCGCCTTCTTCACCCATGCCGCCGATGTTGGCCAAGAGGAAGGAGAGGCCAGGCGAGGATGTGGCGGGAGACGGAGTCACCAGAAGGTTTTTATATTCCGGTTTGGTCAGGTCTTGCAGGGTTTGCGGCAGGGGCAGTTTTTTCTGTTCAAACCATTTTTTGTCGTAGTTGATGGCGACATAGGCGTAATCGACGGCCAGCGCATCGGGCAGGGAAGCGGTTACGGGCGCGGATTTGGGTTGGCTGGCGGCGAGGATGCCGGCGGCTTTGGCTTTGCCGATGTTGGCGTTGTCCAAACCGTAAACCGCATCGGCAATCGGGTTGGCCTTGCTCAAAATCAGCTTGTTGAGCATTTCGTTGCCGCTGCCTGCCTTGATGACGGACACTTTGGCATCGTTGGCTTTTTCAAATTGTGCGATGACGGATTGGGGCAGGCTGAAGGATTTGTGCACGGCCAAACGCACTTCGGTTTGGGCGTATAGGTTTGCCGAAGCCAGCAACAGGGCTAGGGCGGACAATTTCAGTTTCATTCTCTTTCCTTTGTGCGGGTAAAATACGAAATATCATAACAAAATCTGCATATCAAGGCACGATATGAATCATTCCCCCATTTGGCTGTTTGACCTCGACAACACTTTGCACAATGCCGAAGCCGGCATTTTCTACATCATCAACCGCGCCATGACCGAATACATGGCAGGCCGTCTGAAACTTTCCGAAGAAGCC
Source organism: Neisseria sp. 27098_8_158 (assembly GCF_041433145.1). Classification (NCBI taxonomy): domain Bacteria; kingdom Pseudomonadati; phylum Pseudomonadota; class Betaproteobacteria; order Neisseriales; family Neisseriaceae; genus Neisseria; species Neisseria sp. 27098_8_158. Next base: position 19,712 of record NZ_JAPWAZ010000002.1, on the reverse strand, counting down.
GCCTCCCACCTGCGCCAAGATTATTGGCACCGATACGGCGCGACGCTTGCCGGTTTGCAAATTCATCATCCCGAAGTCGATATCGATGAATTTTTGCGTGAAAGTCACCCCCTTAAGCAAATTTTGGCAAAGGTGGAGGGTATGGATGGAACTGATGACGTTTTAGGCCGTCTGAAAGGGCGAAAAGCCGTATTTTCCAACGGGCCTTCGTTTTATGTCCGCGCATTGGTTGAGGCATTGGGCTTGGAAGCGCATTTTGACGGCTTGTTCGGCACGGACGACTTCGGTCTGCTCTACAAACCCAATCAGCAAGCCTATCTCAACGTCTGCCGCCTGTTGGGCGTCAAACCCGAACAGTGCATTATGGTGGACGACAGCGCCGACAATCTGCACCAAGCCAAAGCCTTGGGCATGAAGACCGTTTGGTACGGCGAAAAAGCCCATCCGTTGCCATTTGCCGACGGCATAGCGAAAGATATGCAGGGCTTGCTTGAATTTTGCACAAAACTGCCGTGAAGTTTTGAAAAATCAAGTACAATACACGGTATTGCCGACATTTAAAAACAAGGACAACATCGTGCGTAAACTCGCTTTAATTCTGACCGCCGCCGCCGTTTTGGCCGGTTGCTCTTGGGAAACCTACACCAACGAATCCGGCCGTACCGCCGTACGCCAAAAATATGCTACCGGCACACCTATCGTTTATCAGGACGGTACTTATTCTAAAAACATGAATTACAACCAGTTCCGCCCAGAGCGCCGCGCCGTCCAATCCAATCAAGCGGATCATGCTGAACACGGCGAACGCGGCCAGCACTGGCAAAAACCGCAATTTGCCAACCAACAGCCAGCAACCGAATAACAATATCCCAAGGCCGTCTGAAACGGAGTGAAAAACAATCAACACTTGTTGCCACACTTTTCAGACGGCCTCAAACAACGACAACGGAAACCGTATCATGGCTCAGACAGCTTTAAATATCGTCATCCTCGCCGCCGGCAAAGGCACGCGCATGTACTCCAAAATGCCCAAAGTGCTGCACCGCATCGGCGGCCTTCCCATGGTTGAGCGCGTTATCGACACTGCCGCCTCCCTGAATCCCCAAAACATCTGCGTCGTCATCGGCCACGGCAAAGAGCAAGTCTTGGACACCGTCAAACGCGATGTCGTTTGGGTCGAACAAACCGAACAGCTCGGTACCGGCCACGCTGTCAAAACCGCCCTGCCGCACCTTTCCGCCGAAGGCCGCACGCTGGTGTTGTACGGCGACGTTCCCCTGATTGACGCAGCCACCCTCGAAACCCTGCTTGAAGCCGCAGGCGACGAAGTCGGCCTGTTGACCGATGTGCCTAACGACCCAACAGGTTTGGGCCGCATCGTCCGCGACAGCAACGGCAGCGTAACTGCCATTGTCGAAGAAAAAGACGCCGATGCCGCCCAAAAAGCCGTGAAAGAAATCAATACCGGCATTTTGGTTTTGCCTAACGCCAAACTCGAAGCTTGGTTGAACAGCCTTTCCAGCAACAATGCCCAAGGCGAATACTATCTGACCGACCTCATCGCCAAAGCCGTTGCCGACGGTATTAAAGTTCATCCCGTCCAAGTCCGCGCCTCTTATCTGGCCGCCGGCGTGAACAACAAACTCCAACTGGCCGAACTCGAGCGTATTTTCCAAACTGAACAGGCGCAAGAATTGCTCAAAGCAGGCGTAACCCTGCGCGATCCGGCACGTTTCGATTTACGAGGCCGTCTGAAACACGGACAAGATGTCGTGATTGACGTCAACGTCGTCATCGAAGGCGAAGTCGAACTCGGCGACAACGTTGAAATCGGTGCCAACTGCGTGATCAAAAACGCCAAAATCGGTGCCAACACCAAAATCGCCCCATTCTCCCATTTTGAAGGTTGCGAAGTCGGCGAAAACAACCAAATCGGCCCATACGCCCGTTTGCGTCCGCAAGCCAAACTGGCCGACGACGTACACATTGGTAACTTCGTCGAAGTCAAAAACGCCACCATCGGCAACGGCACCAAAGCCAACCACCTCACCTACATCGGTGATGCCGAGATCGGCAGCAAAACCAACTTCGGCGCCGGCACGATTATTGCCAACTACGACGGCGTGAACAAACACAAAACCGTCATCGGCGACGAAGTGCGCATCGGTTCAAACTGCGTACTGGTTGCCCCCGTTACCCTCGGCAACAAAGTGACGACAGGCGCGGGCAGTGCGATTACCCGCAACTGCGAAGACGGCAAACTCGTCCTCGCCCGTTCGCGCCAAACCGTCATCGAAGGCTGGGTGCGTCCGGAAAAAGGCGATAAGAAGTAAGGCCGGTCTTTTATTTACTTTCAGACGGCCTTGAGAAACAACAGGCCGTCTGAAACCCAGATTTGCCGTTTCAATGAATATAAAACGGCGTTTTCCGACTGCCGCTTTCGGGAGCCGGAGCAGCAGTCATTTTCTCAAACTTTTGATACTAAGGAACTTATATGTGCGGTATCGTAGGTGCTATTCGCGCCAATCACAATGTAGTCGATTTTCTGACCGACGGTCTCAAACGCCTTGAATACCGAGGCTATGATTCGTCGGGTATTGCCGTAAACATGGACGGCAAAATCAAACGCGTCCGCCGTGTCGGCCGTGTGCAGCTGATGGAAGATGCGGCACGCGAAAAAGGCGTGTTCGGCCATATCGGCATCGGCCATACCCGTTGGGCAACCCACGGCGGTGTAACCGAGCCTAACGCCCACCCCCACATTTCCGGCGGCATGATTGCGGTTGTCCACAACGGCATCATCGAAAACTTTGAAGCCGAACGCGAACGCCTGCAAGCGTTGGGTTACACCTTCGAATCGCAAACCGATACCGAAGTCATCGCCCACAGCGTCAACCACGAATACACACAAAACGGCGGCAAACTGTTTGAAGCCGTCCAAGCCGCGACTGCCCGTTTCCACGGCGCATACGCCATTGCCGTTATCGCACAAGACAACCCTGAACAAATGGTTGTTGCGCGCATGGGCTGCCCGCTGTTGGTGGCCTTGGGCGAGCAAGAAACCTTTATCGCTTCCGACGTATCCGCCGTAATCGCCTTTACCCGCCGCATCGCTTACTTGGAAGACGGCGACATTGCCCTGCTGAACGCAAACGGTATCGAAAAACTGCTCGACAAAACCGGTGCGCAAACCGAACGCGCGATTAAAGTGTCCGAGTTGTCTTTGGCTTCTTTGGAGTTGGGTCCATACAGCCATTTCATGCAAAAAGAAATCCACGAACAGCCCCGCGCCATTGCCGATACTGCCGAAGTCTTCTTGGACGGCGGTTTCGAACCTGAAAACTTCGGCGCGAATGCACGCGAAGTATTCGACGACATCCACAGCATCAAAATCCTTGCCTGCGGTACGTCCTACTATGCCGCGCTGACTGCTAAATACTGGCTCGAATCCATCGCCAAAGTGCCGACCGACGTGGAAATCGCCAGCGAATACCGCTACCGCGACGTGATTGCCGATCCGAAACAACTGGTCATCACCATTTCCCAATCCGGCGAAACCCTAGACACCATGGAAGCCCTGAAATACGCGCAATCCTTGGGACACAAACACAGCCTGTCTATCTGTAACGTGATGGAATCCGCCCTGCCGCGTGAAAGCGAATTGGTACTGTACACACGCGCTGGTGCAGAAATCGGCGTTGCCTCTACCAAAGCGTTCACGACCCAACTGGTTGTCCTGTTCGGCCTGGCCGTTACCTTGGGCAAACAGCGCGGCCTGGTTTCCGATGAACAGGCGCGTGAATACGTCGAAGAATTGCGCCAACTGCCGGGCAGCATTCAGCACGTTCTCAATCTTGAGCCGCAAATCGCCGCTTGGGCGCAAAAATTTGCCAAGAAAACCAGCGCACTATTCTTGGGCCGCGGTATCCACTTCCCAATCGCCCTTGAAGGTGCATTGAAGCTGAAAGAGATTACCTATATCCACGCCGAAGCTTATCCTGCGGGTGAGTTGAAACACGGCCCGTTGGCCTTGGTAGACGAGAACATGCCTGTTGTCGTAATTGCTCCGAACGACAGTCTGTTGGACAAAGTGAAAGCCAACATGCAGGAAGTCGGCGCACGCGGCGGCGAACTATTCGTCTTCGCTGACCTCGACAGCAACTTCAACGCCACCGAAGGCGTGCACGTTATCCGCGCCCCACGCCACGTCGGCGTACTCTCGCCGATTGTGCACACCATCCCCGTGCAACTCCTGTCTTACCACGCCGCCCTCGCACGCGGTACAGACGTGGACAAACCGCGAAATCTGGCTAAATCGGTAACGGTTGAGTAAAGCCTAGCTTGAACGATAAAAGGTCGTCTGAAAAGTTTCAGACGACCTTAATTATTAATTAAAGGCAAGCAAATGAATAAAGTCTACAAATACCTACTGGCAATCGCTGCTTTGGCGGCAGCAGACTTCGGTATATATGAATATACCGCGCCCGACAAATACCAATACTGGAAAGAACTGATTGCCAAAGACCCAAAGCCTGACGGGGTTTCGGAACAGGAATACAGGGAAAAACTCAGAGCAGGCTATTGCTGGCGGGACAGGAAGTTTTACACCCCTGAGGAATTACACAGGAAAGCAATGGTCAGTTTTGCAGGTAGATTATTGGGAGAAACAGAAGCCTATAAGGCCAACATGACCACCAATCAGGGTGGACGGGATTATTCTACGGGTGCAGACTGCGTACGTCACGAAAAAGCCTGTAGCGTCTGGTTTGTTCCGCAGGATTACACTAACGAGCAATGGGATAGGATGTTTTTGGCGGAGAAAGATCCAACGGATGGAACACTGTTGGCAAAGTATTTAAAATATGAAATAAAACAACCGGATGATTTAAAAAAATATTTGGAACAGTATGATGTAAAAGGTTTTTCTTTGATTATCAGAGGATATAATCAAGGAGGAGCAAGCATTTACGGTTCTGACTGCTGTAAAGTTTTAAGTATAGAAGAAGCTGCCCCAATAATAAAAAATAATACGTTGATTACTTATTTAGAGGGAGCGGCAACGTTTCCAGAGAGTGAGATACCAAAGAATATCGATATCGAAAATTACGGGGTTGGTAATTTTTATTTTAGTTATTCAGAGGTTAGTCCAGGATTCTATCAATGGGATGAAAATAAAGAAAAAACTTATCAGATTGACTTTTCAGATATGTTATTCATGAATAATTGTGGCGATGTATTGTGGCAGCCTCATTATATTTATTAACCTATATCCAATAGGAATGTTATGTAAGACAGCGAAAATCATTAAGAGTATCAGAAGTAACCATAGATGGAGTTTTATCTCATTATTTATGGAATATTGCAATGCTTCCAGAGAAAGAAAATATGGCTTCATTAGTAACTTCTACAAATCGTAATCCTATCAAAATAGATGCAACTAACTATATGAAAAATGGTGCAAACCAATATGCTATATTGGAACCTCTTACAAGCAAAGAGGTCGTCTGAAAAGTTTTAGACAACCTTGGTTATTAATTAAAGGCAAGCAAATGAATAAAGTCTACAAATACCTACTGGTAATCGCTGCTTTGGCGGCAGCAGGCTTCGGTATATATGAATATACCGCACCCGACAAATACCAATACTGGAAAGAACTGATTGCCAAAGACCCAAAGCCTGACGGGGTTTCGGAACAGGAATACAGGGAAAAACTCAGAGCGGGCTATTGCTGGCGGGATAGAAAGTTTTATACGCCCGCAGAATTACACAGGAAAGCAATGGTCAGTTTTGCAGGTAGGTTGTTGGGGGTTGCAGAAGCTTATCGGACAGATTTTACTACTACATTGGCTGGGGATGCTTATACCAGCGAGGATTGTATTCGTAATAAAAAAGCTTGCCGTGTGTGGTTTGTCCCACAAGATTATACTAACGGAAAATGGGATAGCCTTTTTTTAGAAAAGAAAGACCCAAGAGATCATCCTCTATTACCACAATATCAGGAAAAAGAAATAGAAAAAACTGAAGATTTAGAGAAATATTTAACCGGCTATGGCAGCAAAGGATTTACCCTGGTGTTTAGAGCACCTGAAGAGGAAGAAGTTATTTTTGGCTCGGACTGCTGTAATATCTTAAATAAAAAAGAAGCTATATTAAAAATAAAAAATAGTGAATTAGTTACCTATATAGAATTTGCAAGAATTTTTCCGGAAAACGAAATTCCAAAAAATATTAATATTATGGATTATGGTGTGGGGAATTTTTATGTAGAGATCAAAGAGATTATTCCTGGATTACGCCAAGATGAAACGAAAAAAGAAAAAACATATCAGAGTAGATTTTCAGAAATCCTATTTATGAATAATTGTGGAGATATACTCTGGCAACCATATTATATCCATCAAACTAAACTGAAAGGATAAGACATGCCTAATGTAAGTGGAATTTCTCGTAATGCGTTAAAAGTATCTGAAGTATCAGTAGATAAAGTTTTATCACATTATTTGTGGAATGCTGCAATCCCTCCAAAGAAAGAAGATATGCTTACTGCGGCAACCTCTACCGAACGAAAACCTATTCATATTGACGCAACAGACTATATGAGAAATGGTGCAGGACGATATGCTTCGGCAGCAGATTTTAAAATGTTTGAAAACTTTTTTAATGCTAAAAATCTACTTGTTAGAGATAAGCCTTACTCTTTTGATGAAGCTATCGATTTGATTTATGGAAAGACAAAGATTGCTCAAAGAGTTAGAGAATTACCTAAAACAGAAAGAGGATTTACTACAGCTATTTCCCAATACGGCATAGATACCTCATCCTCCGATTACGTCGAACGCGCTTTTATTTTCGGCTCAACCCAAGTAACCGTTACCCAAACGGATATTGCCAAACTCCAATTCTTCGTCCGGCCCGACGGCAGTCGAGAAATCCGCAACCTCAGAATCACGCCTAAAAACGACAACTTCGACTTCATCGGCGGTTCATCTTCCCAAGACGCTTCGGGAAAACTTCAGAAATGGGCGGTAGGCAAAGCAAATGCAGTGTTCAATTCCGTATTGGACCCGAAAGGTATAGGCAGATCGGTCCCGCTCGTCTATACCGATACCGACAAGCTGCCGTTTGTCAATATTACGGATAAGGACTTCAAAAGACTCCAATCGGAGAAATCGAACCAAGAAAAACCAGATATTCTGATGGAAGAAACAGGTATTCTTCTGTTTCGTCAAGGAGGAGGGTTATTTAATAAGCTGAAAAAATCACCAGCCTTATATGATAAAAGCCTGCTGGGGCGTTGGCGAGACATTGAGCAGAATGCCAACGAAATGTACCAAAAAACCCGTGACCTTATCGAAAAAGATCCGAATATGATGTCTTTGGATGAAAGGGATGAACGCGATCAATACGCGGCGGATATTGATAAACCAACGGCTTTAACTATTGAGGATATGCCGCAAAACGCCCAAAAAATCTATCATCAAGGGAAACAGATTTTTGCTGATTTTTGTGCCCAGAAAAACATCGCTTACGATGCAAATAGTTTGGACAATATTGCGATGTCGTTAGCTTCAGTGGCTTATAAAAACAAGATGAGTGGTGTGTCTTTAATCAATATTAACGATAATGGGAAAGTCTCGGTCGGACACAGAGCCCCCGGATTAATAATGGCTTCTGTAGATATGTGGGAAGCGGCTAAGACGCCGGTAGAGGAAAGCTTGAGCCAAATTCAGCAAACAGCACAACAAATTGAATATGAGGAGCAACAAAAACAAATCGTGCAATCCCAATCACATGGAGCGAGGATTTCTTAAGTAAAATCAAAAGAAAATGTAAAAAGAGGACTTAAATTCTACCAATTATCTACAAATGGTTTGATTGATTTTAAACAAAGCTAAAGGCCGTCTGAAAAATCTTTCAGACGGCCTGTTGTTTTAAAGCGTTTTATTCTGCGCCGACAACGACGGTGTTGAGGTCTTTGAATTTAACGCGGCGTTGCCATGCGTCGCGGACTTGTTCGACGGTCAGGCCGTTAATGGCTTTGGGGTAGGCTTCCAAGTAGTCGTTGGGCAGGTCGTAGAGGCCGATCAGGCTCAGGTAGTTGAGCAGTTTGTCGTTGGAGTCGTAGCGCAGAGGAAAGCCGCCGACGATATTGGCTTTTGCCTGTTTCAGCTCGGCTTCGGTCGGGCCTTCGGCGATAAACTGCTCGATGACGGCTTGGGTGTCGGCCAGTGAGGCTTTGGTGTTTTTCTTTTGGGTGGAGTAGGAAACGGCAAACGTGCCTTCTTCTGTCGCCGGGGCGAGGCTGCTGTATACGCCGTAGGTGTAGCCGTGTCGGTCGCGCAAAACTTTCATGAGGCGGCTGTCGAAACCGCCGCCGCCGAGGATGTAGTTGCCGGCAACGAGGGCATAGTAGTCAGGGTCGTGGCGTTTGATGAGGGAGGTGCCGAGCAGGACTTGTGCCTGTGTACCGGCAAAGGGGATGTAGCGGCGTTGGGCGGTTTGTTTGGGAACGGGTGGAATGGCGTGGGTTGCGGTGGCTTTGGCCGGCAGGTCTTTGAGGACGCGCTCGACCAGTTGCTCTGCCTGTTTGCGGTTGAGGTCGCCGACGATGGCGACGATGGCGTTGTCTTTGCCGTAGTGGGTGCGGTGGAAGGCGCGGATGTCGTCCAGACTAACGCGTTTGAGGCTGTCAACGGTTATGTTTGCGCCGCTGCCGTAGGGATGGTTCGGGTAGATGAGCTTGGTCAGTTCGCGCGTGGCGGTGTAGTCGGGGGTGGTTTCCTGTTGTTGCAAGCCGGTAATGGATTGGATTTGACGGCGGCGGAAAACGGCTTCGTCAAAGCGCGGACGGGTCAGCGAGTGGTTGAGCAAGTTGGCGGCTTTGTCGCGGATGTCGGCTTTGCTGAGGCTGCGGAAGCCTGCGGATGCGCTTTCGGCATTGCTGTCGCTGCTGATTTGTGCGCCGATGTTGTCGGCTTGGGCATTGAAGGCTTCTTCGTCCAGTTCTTGGGTGCCGTCGGTCAGAAGGGCGGCGGTAAATTCGGCAACTTGGCTTTTGCCGTCCGGATTGGCGACGCTGCCTGCGCCTTTGAAGCTGACTTCAAGGTCGATGATGGGGTTTTCGTGGCGTTCGACAAGGAGGATTTGGGTGCCGTCGCGGTTGCGCCAGCGTTGGATGTCGGTGGCGGCTTGGACGCTTAAGGGCAGGAGTAGGGCAAGGGCGAGCAGGGTGGGTTTCATGTTGTGGCTTTCTGTTAAGGCCGTCTGAAAGGGTATGGGCTTTCAGACGGCCTGATGTTTATCGGCGTTTGGCAGCTTTTTTGCTTGGCGCGGCGGCAGGTTTTTGCGGCTCGATGATGACGGTACTCATGCGCTCGTCGGTCAACATCCGGGCGGCGGCCTGTACTTCTTGCGCGCTGACTGCCTGTAAGCGGCGGTGGATTTCTTGTTCGTCGGTATATTGGAAACCGCGCGCTTCGAGGCGGCCCATCATGGAGGCTTGGGAAGACATGGAGTCTTTGGCGTAGATTTCGCTGACCGCTGCCTGGGTTTTGACGCGCTGCAATTCTTCTTCGGAAACGCCGTTGTCGGCAATGTCTTTGATTTCTTGGCGCAGCTGGGCAATCAGGGTATCGGTTTTCACGCCTTCGGCAGGCATGGCCATGACGCTGAACAGCGGCATTTCACGGCTGATGATGTCGTAATGCGTTCCTGCGCTCAATGCGGTTTGCTTGCCGCGCACGAGGTTTTTATCAAAACGGCTGGACGCGTTGCCTGCCAAAATATCGGAGAGGACGTCGAGGGCGAAAGGCATCGTGTCATCGAGTTTTTGGAGTTTCGGCACACGGAAGTTGATGGCAATCAGCGGCTGGTGTGTAACCGGAGAAGTGGCTTTGACTGTAACAGGCTTGCGCAAATAGGGTTCGGTATGGAGTTTGTTGCGCGGCGGCTGAGCTTTGGCGGGAATATCTCCAAAGAGTTTGGCGGCCGTCTGAAGCGTTTGTTTGGCATCGACATCGCCGACAATGACCAATACGGCATTGTTGGGCGCGTAATATTGTTTGTACCACGCGCGCAAGTCGTCGGCTTTTAGGGTGTGCAAATCTTTCATGTAGCCGATGACGGAGGCGCGCATGGACGGTTGGGTAAAGGCGGCAAGATAGGCTTGCTCCCACATTTTGCCGTCGGCCGTGTCTTCCGTGCGCTGGCGGCGTTCTTCACGGATGACGTTCATCTCGTTGAGGAATTCTTTGTCGCTGAAGTTGAGGTTGTGCATGCGGTCGGCTTCGAGCTTCAGAATCTCGGGCAGGTTGGCGGCGGCGACGTTTTCGTAATACACCGTTTCATTGCGGTTGGTATAGGCATTGTTTTGCCCGCCCAGCTCGGACACGCGGCGGTTGAACTCGCCGGAGGGGACGTCTTTCGTGCCTTTAAACATCATGTGTTCCAAAGCGTGGCTCAGGCCGCTTTTGCCTGGTTTCTCATCCACGCTGCCGATTTTGTACCAAATCTGCGAAACGGCCACAGGCGCGCGGTGGTCTTCTTTGACGATGATTTTCAGACCGTTGGGCAGGGTTTCAGAAAGCGTCTGCGCCCATGAGGCGGCAGGCAGCGCGAAGGCAAGCATTAAAGCAATTCGGCGTAACATGGTTTAATCCGTAAAATGAAAATCAATCGCCAAAGTATAGCGGAAAATCTGAAAGATTGGCCGAATGTTTCAGACGGCCCAGGCCTTATCTGCTGATTCACATCAAGCGCGGCCGTTGCCAATCTTTACCGTCGCGCCTCATTCGCGGATAATCCCAAACATTCCCGTTTCCAACCATCACAAAGGAATCATCATGGCATTTTTGAAACTGACCGAACAAAATGTTCAAGGCAAAACCGTTCTTATCCGCGCCGATATGAACGTACCGTTCAAAGACGGCAACATCAGCGACGACACCCGTATCCGCGCTTCGCTCGCATCCATTAAATACTGCTTGGACAACGGCGCATCTGTGATCGTGATGACCCACCTCGGCCGACCGACCGAAGGCGAATTCCATCCTGAAGACGATGTGGCGCCTGTTGCCGCGCATTTGGGCAAACTGTTGGGCAAAGACGTGAAAGTATTGAACGACTGGCGTGAAAACAAACCGACTTTGAACGCCGGTGATGTCGTGATGCTGCAAAACGTGCGCATCAACAAAGGCGAGAAGAAAAACGACTTGGAGCTGGGCAAAGCCTACGCTTCTTTGTGCGACGTGTTCGTCAACGACGCATTCGGTACCGCCCACCGTGCCCAAGCTTCGACTGAAGCCGTTGCCCAAGCCGCACCGGTTGCCTGCGCCGGCGTGTTGATGGCGGGCGAACTCGACGCTTTGGGCAAAGCCCTGAAACAACCTGCTCATCCGATGGTTGCCATCGTTGCCGGCAGCAAAGTGTCTACCAAACTGACCATCCTCGAATCTTTGGCCGACAAAGTTGATCAACTGATCGTCGGCGGCGGCATTGCCAATACCTTCCTGTTGGCAGAAGGCAAAGCCATCGGCAAATCTTTGGCCGAACACGATTTGGTGGAAGAATCCAAAAAAATCATGGCGAAAATGGCGGCCAAAGGCGGCTCTGTTCCGTTGCCGACCGATGTGGTTGTCGCTAAAGCCTTTGCCGCTGATGCGGAAGCTGTGGTGAAAGACATTGCCGACGTTGCCGAAGACGACATGATTTTGGACATCGGCCCGAAATCAGCAGCTGCTTTGGCCGAGTTGCTCAAAGCTGCCGGTACGGTGGTGTGGAACGGCCCGGTCGGCGTGTTTGAGTTTGACCAATTTGCCGGCGGTACCAAAGTATTGGCCGAAGCGATTGCCCAAAGCGATGCGTTCTCGATTGCCGGCGGCGGCGACACTTTGGCGGCGATTGCCAAATTCGGCGTAACCGACCAAATCAGCTACATCTCTACCGGCGGCGGTGCGTTCCTTGAGTTCTTGGAAGGCAAAGAGTTGCCTGCCGTTGCTGCTTTGGAAAAACGCGGCGCATAATCAGTTTTAATCTCGATGGCTGAATAAAGGCCGTCTGAAATCCAAATCGGGTTTCAGACGGCCTTATTTATTTTGTTGAAATGTGTTATCGGTTTAGGCGGTTTGCGTATCCGACTGTCTGTGCAATGCCTGATAACACGGTGCAAGCTGGCGGATGATGAGGTCGAGCTGGTGTTTGAGAATTTGGTTTTGTTGGGACTGCTCTTTGTCGGTCTGTTCCAAATCGGCAAACTCCTGTCGGATGGCTTCGATGCTTGCATCGAAGGTGGCCGGTTCGGTCTGCGGCATTTGTTTGAGGAGTTCGGCGATGTGGTGGGTCAGGCGGGCATATGGGGCGAAGGTATCGCTGCCGTCGTGATGAACCTGGTCGCGGTATGCGCCGAGCGCGGAAATGTGGCCGGTCAGCGCATAGCTGGTTTTGAGCAGGGTAAAACCGTCTTGCAGGCGGTCTTGGTATTTTTTCGGGTTGCTGCTCATGTCGGATAAGGTGCTGCTGAGGGCGGCGGTGCTTTCGTGGGCTTGGCGGCGGGTGAGGCGGTAGTCGACATCGTCACGGCTGCCGTTTTGCAGTTGGTCGAGGATGGCGTCGAGATAGCGGCCGTTGGCAGTGATGGTCTGGGCGGCGGTGTGACTGAGGGTGAGATAACGCCAATCGGGCCAGAGGTAGGTGGCGGCAGCCCATGCGATAACGGAACCGACGATGGTGTCGATGATGCGGATGGGCATGGCGTGGTACACGTCCAAACCGGCAAGCGAGAGGCTGGTCAGGGCTTGGATGGTGATGAAGAAGGTGGAGAAGCTGTATTTGTAGCTTCGGGTCATGAAGAACAGGGTGGTGCTGGCGATGACAATCCAGAGCTTGGTTTCAACAGACGGGGTGAAGTAGGGAACGAGCGAACCGACAATCACGCCGAGAATCGTGCCGGCAATGCGTTGGTACACGCGGCTTTTGGTGGCGGTGTAGTTGGGCTGGCAGACGAAAAGTGCGGTCAGCAGAATCCAGTAGCCGAGGTTGAGATGGAGGATTTCGACAATGATGCAGGCCGCGGCTACGACGATGGAGAGGCGGGTGGCATGGCGGAAGACGCCGGAGTCGAAATTGAGTTGGCTGATGACGGTTTCGCCGATATTGCGGAACTTGGTGTTTTCAAGGGCGGCGATGCGGGTGTCGGCATTGTCGTTTTCGGCAAGGGACGCATCGTTTTGCAGTTGCCGCAGTTGGTAATCGACGCTGCTGAGGTTGTCGAGCAGGCGGCGGATATTGTGGAGGTTGGCATTGTCGGCATGGGTCTCGGCAAAATGGCTGAGGGATTGGCGGCAGCCTTCCATGGCGCGGCCGAGGCGTTTGCTGTATGCGTAGGGTTTGTTGTTGCGCAGGGAGGCGGCAACGTTGCGGCACGCCTGGCCTTGCATTTCGAGCAGGCGGCGGATGCGGAAGATGAGGTCGGTATTTTTGAGCTGCTCGGCCATTTCGCTGTAATCGACGTGGGCGGAGCTGATGCGTTCGTGCATATCTTGCGCGCAGAGGTAGTAGTGCAGCATTTTGGCGGTACGCGGATGGCGGTGTTGGCCGCGCAATCGGTAGAAAAGTGCGCCGCGGCATTGGTTGAAGGCGGTAATCACGCTGGTGTTGCTCATGGCCAAGTCGATTTGGCGGTTGCCCAACCATGCGGCTTCGTCGGGATCGAAAAAGTCGGCTTTGGCATCGAAGTAGTTGCTGAGTGCGTCGTAGGCATTGGCGACGGTTTCTTGGATGGGGCGGTGGGGCAGGATGATTTGGAAGATCAGGGTGTTGACGCTGTATAGGACAGTGCCCAACAGAATCATGACGGGGTTGGTCAGCCAGTAGGTTTCGGGGGTGTATGTCAGCGTGGTGTAGGTGGCGACGGCGAGCGCACCGAAAGCGAAGGTGCGGTATTTTAGGCCGATGGTGCCGAGGATGGTGAAGCCGAAAGTCATCAGGGTCAGGGCCAAGATGAAGGGAACGCCTGTGCCGATGGTGCTTTGGGCAAGCAATGAGGAGAGGGTAAACAGGGCAACGGTGATGACGATGTTTTTCAGACGGCCTGTGAGGCGGTTGTCCAAATCGACCAAACCGCCGGCAATAATGCCGAGTACGAAGGGCATAACTAGTTTGGGCGTATCGAAGTGCCAAACGAGGGTGGCGGCGATGAATACGCTGGCGAAGACGGGCAGGGAGGCAATGATCAGAGGTTTGAGCGGCGGAGTGTTCATGATGGTGTTGTTTATTATTCGTTATGAGGTGAATGATTGGATTTTAACAGGATTTTCAGTCGGTTTCAGAATGCTTTAAATGAGATAAGGCCGTCTGAACGGATACGGGAAAATACTTGATTTCGTTTCCACATCCGTTCAGACGGCCTTGTTTGGCTTGCGCCATCAGGTCATCAGGTTGAGGTCGCTGATGCGGTCGTAGAGACGCTCGGTATTGTTGCCCTCGTCGTGCATTTGAATGCGCAGGCGCAAATCGTTGGCGGAAACTGCTTGGCGCAGGGCTTCGCTGAGTTCGATTTGGCCTTGTGCGTAGAGGTTGAAGAGGTTTTGGTCGAACGTCTGCATGCCGTTGCTGCCGGAGCGTGCCATCAGGTCACGGATTTCCAGCAATTCGCCTTTGAAAATCAAGTCCTGCATGGCCGGAGTATTGAGCAGGAGGTCGGTAACGGCCGTGCGTTGGCGGTTTTTCTTGATGGTGAGGCGTTGGCCGATGATACCGACGAGGTTTAACGCCAAATCCATCAAAACCTGTTGGCGTCGGTCTTCCGGATAGAAGTTGATGATACGCTCGATGGTTTGGGAGGCCGTGCTGGCATGGATGGTGAAAACGCACAGATGGCCGGTTTGAGCCAGTTGGAGGGCGTATTCCATGCTTTCTTCGCTGCGGACTTCGCCGATACAGACGACATCGGGTGCTTGACGCATGGCGCTTTGAACGGCGGTTTTCCAGTTGTCGGTATCGATGCCGATTTCGCGCTGGGTGAAGATGCTGCGGCAAGGTTTGTAGATAAACTCGATGGGGTCTTCGATGGTAACGATATGGCCGGGCAGCTTTTGGTTGCGGTAGTTGAGCATGGAGGCCATGGTGGTGGACTTACCCGAACCGGTCGGGCCGGCGAGGATCAGCAGGCCGCGCGGAGCGAGTGCAAGCTCTTGGAGCTTTTCGGGCAAGCCGAGGGTCTTCATTTCGGGAATGTCTTGGCTGACGCGGCGCAATACCATGCCGACGCGGCCTTGCTCGTGGTAGGCGTTGACGCGGTAGCGCGTGTTGCTGCGCGATTGGACGGAATAGTTGATTTCCCAGTCGCGATTGAAGGCTTCGAGCTGGTCGGGGTTCATGGTGGACTCGGCGATGGCGGCGGTGTCTGCGCCGGTCAGCGCTTTGTGGGGCATGGGCGTGAGGGTGCCGCCGACTTTGATGGCAGGGGGAAAGCCTGCGCTGATGAAGATGTCGGACGCGTTGCGTTTTTCGGCCTCTTCACACATACGGTCGAGCAGGGGGTGAAGATGCGTGCCGATTTCGGCCGGGGTCGGGATGTGCGGTGCTTGGTTTTTTTGTGAGTAGGCTTGCACCATTTCGCTTAACAGGTCGTGCAGAGGGGCGAGGTCGCTCATGATGATTCTCTTTAAAACGGGTATTCGGTCAGGCTGAAAGGCCGTCTGAAAACGGGATGATGGGGTTCAGACGGCCTGAGTATGGTTTAGAAAACAGAGAGGTTTTCGATGTTTTGCGCTTTGCTGCGTGCCAGCTCGGGACTGATGGTGCCTTGGCGGACAAGGGTTTGCAGGGCTTGATCGAGGGTTTGCATACCGTGGGCCTGACCGGTTTGGAGGGCGGCGTTGATTTGGGCGATTTTGTTCTCGCGGATGAGGTTGCGCACGGCCGGTGTGGAAATCAGGATTTCGTGTGCGGCGACGCGGCCGTTGCCGTCGCGGGTTTTCAGCAGGGTTTGGGAAATGATGGCGCGCAAGGATTCGGACAACATGGAGCGCACGATTTCTTTTTCGCCGGCTGGGAATACGTCGACAATACGGTCGATGGTTTTGGCGGCGCCGGTCGTGTGCAGCGTACCGAAAACCAAGTGGCCAGTTTCGGCGGCGGTCAGGGCGAGGGAGATGGTTTCAGGGTCGCGCATCTCACCGATCAAAATCACGTCGGGGTCTTCGCGCAGGGCGGAGCGCAGGGCGTTGGTAAAGCTGTGGGTGTGCTGATGCAGCTCGCGCTGGTTGATGAGCGCCTTTTTGCTTTGGTGGACGAACTCAATCGGGTCTTCGATGGTCAGAATGTGGGCCGGTTGGGTTTCGTTGATGTAGTTGACCATCGCCGCCAGCGTGGTGGATTTACCCGAACCGGTCGGGCCGGTTACCAAGACCAAACCGCGTGGATTTTCGGCAATTTTTTGGAAAATGCGCGGCGCACGCAATTCTTCCAGCGTCAGAACGGTGCTCGGAATGGTACGGAATACGGCGGCCGGGCCGCGTTCGGTCATAAAGGCGTTGACGCGGAAACGGGCAACATTAGGCAGCTCAAATGAGAAATCGACTTCAAAATCCTGTTGATAGAGCTTGCGCTGGTGGTCGTTCATGACCGAGGTAATCATGGTACCGACTTCTTCCGAGCTCATCTCGGGCAGGTTGATGCGGCGGATGTCGCCGTGTACGCGTATCATGGGGGAAATGCCAGAACTCAAATGGAGGTCGGAGGCTTTGTTTTTCACGCCGAACGCGAGTAAGTCGGTAATCTGCATAATGTGGCCTTGTTTTGGTTTAGAATAATAAAATCGCTTTATTTTAAATAGATAAATCCGTTCGACCAAGTAAAATTTTCAAAATGCCGAGTGATGAACGGGTTAAAGGAGAAAACCATGTCGGTATTGCAACAAAACTATCAGGACGTATGCCGGGCGGTTGAACAGGCGGCTGAGGCTGTCGGACGGCCTGCGGAAGCGGTGAAGCTGGTAGCGGTCAGCAAGACCTTTCCGGCAGATGATATCCGCGAAGTATATGCGGCCGGTCAGCGCGATTTTGGCGAGAACTATATTCAGGAATGGTTTGAGAAAACGGAAACGCTGGCCGATTTGCCGGATATTGTTTGGCACGTTATCGGCGATGTGCAGTCTAATAAAACCAAATTTGTGGCCGAGCGCGCACATTGGGTGCATACGATAGGCCGTTTGAAAACGGCTCGGCGCTTGAGTGAACAAAGGCCGTCTGAAATGTCGCCGTTGCAGGTGTGTATTGAAGTGAACATTGCCGCGGAAGAGGCGAAACACGGTGTGGCGCCCGATGAAGCGGTTGCGCTGGCCCTTGAAGTGGCCAAGTTGCCGAATATTAAAGTGCGCGGATTGATGTGTGTGGCCAAGGCTGACAGCAGCGACGATGAGTTACGCGGCCAGTTTCACACCATGCAACGGCTGTTGGCTGAGCTGAATGCGGCAGGTGTCGAAGCAGATGTTTTGTCTATGGGTATGTCCGGCGATATGCCAATTGCGGTAGAATGCGGCGCAACCCACGTCCGCATCGGCAGCGCGATTTTCGGCAAGCGGCATTATCCTCAATAAAAGTAATAGGCCGTCTGAACCGGGTAGACAGCAGTTTCAGACGGCCTGATCGATATCACAAAGGAGTGACATATATATGAATATCTATTTTCTCGGCGGCGGCAATATGGCGACTGCCATTGCAGGCGGTTTGGTCAAACAAGACGGTTATCGTGTCCACATTGTCGAACGCGGCGCCGAAAGACGAGCGCAACTGGAGCAAGAATTGGGCGTAGCCACTTCTGAAAACCTGCCCGAATTGAGTGCGGACGATGTCCTCATTCTCGCTGTTAAACCGCAAGACATGCAGGCAGCCTGTCAAAACATCCGTTTAAATGGTGCGCTGGTGTTGTCCGTAGCGGCAGGTTTGTCCATCGATACCCTCAGCCATTATCTGGGAGGCACACGCCGTATCGTACGCATCATGCCCAATACGCCGGCCAAAATCGGTTTGGGCGTATCCGGTATGTTTGCCGATGCAAGTGTTTCAGAAGCCGACCGCACAGCCGCAGACGGCATCATGCGCTCTGTCGGCACAACCGTTTGGCTGAACGAGGAAGAGCAACTCCACAATATTACCGGCATCAGCGGCAGCGGCCCCGCCTATGTTTTCTATCTGTTGGGCGCTCTCCAAAATGCGGCCTTAGCACAAGGTTTCAATGAGCAAGACGCACGCGAACTGAGCCTTGCTACATTTAAAGGCGCAGTGGCTTTGGCCGAACAAACCGGCGAAGCATTCGCACAATTACAGCAAAACGTAACTTCCAAAGGCGGCACGACACACGAAGCCATCGAAACCTTCAAAGTCCGTCACGTTGCCGAAGCCATCGAACAGGGTGTAGAAGCCTGCGTCAAACGTTCGCAAGAAATGGCGCAACAATATAAGGCCGTCTGAACATGCGCGGCGACTTGCTCCTATTATTGGCAGACGCTATTGCCATCCTGTGTATCACGCGCTTTTTGCTCCGATACGCAGGATTGGCAGCAGAACAACCCCTGCTCAAATTCAGCATACAGGCAACAGGCTGGCTGACCAAACCTTGGCAAAAAGCATTTCCATCCGGCGAGAAAACCGATTGGTACTGCCTGCCTTCAGGTTTTCTGGTGTACTACCTTGCCTGTACCGCCATTATTTTCATCTCGCCGGCGCTGTCCATCAGCAATAAGCTGATTTTGGCAAACTTCTGGTTTGCCGCGCTCCATATGCTGAAAGCCGCGGCTTATACATTACTTATTGGTCTGATTATTAGAATGGTGTTCAGTATACAGGGCCGCTATTCGCCGTTGACTTATGCCATCGAACGAATCTTGCAGCCATTGCTCAAACCGTTTTCCTTCTTACGCGTAGGACGATACGATTTTTCAGGCAGTTTATTGGCACTCTTATTATGGTTGTGGCTGGCCCGATGGTTTCCCCAACTTATCCAGCAAACCAACCTATGGTTGCTTCAATAGGCCGTCTGAAAGCGCAGCAGGTATTAACGACCAAAAATACAACGTCCTAAAAAGCGCTTTAATACATTTAGGTGTAAGGTAGTGCAAAAAAGTGCAAATCGAAATATAAAGAACAAATGAATAGGTAAAACATGATATGATTCGCCCAATTTCCAAAACGGAAATTCAAGAAAACCCAATAAAAGCAAACCCGTAGCATCCAAATCATTAACAACAAACCGAAAGCAGACACCATGGCAAAGCTGACAGAACAAGATATTTTAAACTGGGATGGTCCTGAAGAGGACTACATGAACAGCGACCAATTGGCCTTCTTCCGCGAACTACTGGTTAAAATGCAAGAAGAGCTGATTGAAAATGCAAACACCACTACCGGCCATCTTCAAGAGCACGAATCCGCTCCCGATCCTGCTGATCGAGCTACTCAAGAAGAAGAATACGCTTTAGAACTGCGCACCCGCGATCGTGAGCGTAAACTTCTCAATAAAGTGCAAGCGACTCTCCGCAGCATTGACGAAGGTGATTACGGTTTCTGTGCCGATACCGGCGAACCCATCGGCCTCAAACGCCTGCTGGCACGTCCGACCGCGACATTGTCCGTAGAAGCGCAAGAGCGCCGCGAACGAATGAAAAAACAGTTCGCCGACTAAGAATATAAAGATAGAAACCTCAAAAGGCCGTC